>NZ_CP009248.1:648699-1297399 GCF_001941505.1 Corynebacterium sphenisci DSM 44792
GGGTCGTGGAGGTCGTCGCCGAACTCGCCGCCGTCGACGGCGCCGGCGCGGAGACCCCGCTGGCCACGCTCACCGAGCGCTTCGCGATCCGCGGCCGGGTCGGCGCCGGGGTGGCCCGCACCGGCGGCGGGGTCCCCGCGGAGCGGGTGGACACCCCCCGCGCCGGCCGCGGTACCGCCACCGTCGCCGCCCCGGCGTCCATGGCCGCCTTCGCCGCGGTCACCGGGGACCGCAACCCCATCCACGTCGACCCGCACGCCGCCCGCCTGGCCGGGCTGGCCGGGCCCATCGCGCACGGCATGTGGCTCTCCGCCGTCGCCCAGCGCGTCGCCGCCGGCGCGGACGGCACCGGCGCCCTGCTGGACTTCACCGCCACCATGCTCGCCCCGGTCGCCCCCGGCGCCGAGGTGCGGCTCACCGCGGTGCGCCGCGGCGTCGGCGCCGGCGCCGGGGAGGGCGAGATCCGCCAGGTCACCGCCACCGTGGACGGGGAGCCGGTGCTCACCGCGGAGGCGCTGCTGGCCGCCCCGCCAACCTGCTACGCCTTCCCCGGGCAGGGCATCCAGGCCACCGGCATGGGCCTGGCCGCCCGCGCCGACTCCGCCGCCGCCCGCGAGGTGTGGGCCGCCGCGGACCGGCACACCCGGGAGAAGCTGGGCTTCTCCGTGCTCGCCATCGTCCGGGACAACCCCGCCGAGGTGCTGGTCCGCGGCCGCCGCTTCCACCACCCCGAGGGGGTGCTCAACCTCACCCAGTTCACCCAGGTGGCGATGGCCACCCTGGGCCTGGCCCAGGCCGCGCAGCTGCGCGAGGCCGGGGTGCTCGACGAGACCGCCGTCTACGCCGGGCACTCCGTCGGCGAATACAACGCGCTGGCCGCCCTCGCCGGGGTGCTCGGCGCCGGGGAGGTGCTCGAGGTGGTCTACCACCGGGGCCTGACCATGCACTCCCTGGTGCCCCGGGACGCCGCCGGCCGCTCCGACTACGGGCTCGCCGCGCTGCGCCCGGACCGCGCCGGGATCGCCGAGGACGGGGTCATCGACGCCGTGGCCCGGGTCGCCGCGGAATCCGGCGAGTTCCTCGAGGTGGTCAACCACAACCTGGCCGGGCGGCAGTACGCCGTCGCCGGCACCGTGGCCGGCCTGGCCGCCCTGGCCGCGGCCGTCGGCGAGGATGCGCTGCTGCGCATCCCCGGCATCGACGTGCCCTTCCACTCCTCCGTGCTGCGCCCCGGGGTGGCCGGCTTCCGGGAGCACCTGGAGCGGCTGCTGCCCGCGGAGGTGGACCCGGCCGCCCTGGTCGGCCGGTACATCCCCAACCTGGTGGCCCGGCCCTTCGCCCTGGACCGGGACTTCGTCGCCGCGATCGCGGACACCGTCGACTCCGCGGTCGCCCGGGGCATCCTCGACGATTTCGAGGCCCACGCGAAGCGTCCGGCGGCGCTGGCGCGCACCCTGCTGGTGGAGCTGCTGGCCTGGCAGTTCTGCTCCCCGGTGCGCTGGATCGAGACCCAGGACCTGCTCTTCGGCGAGCTCGGGGTGCGCCGGTTCATCGAGGTCGGGGTGGGCTCCGCGCCGACCCTGGCGAACCTCGCCGCGCGCACCGCGGCGCTGCGCGGGAGCGCCTACCCGGCCACCCCGGAGGTGCTCAACGTCGAGCGCGACGCCGCCGCGGTCCTCGCCCGCGACGAGGACCCGGCCGACGCCGACCCGGGGGCCGCCGCGGGCGAGCCGGAGCCGGGGCCCGCCGCCGGGCCGGAGCCGGCCGGCCGGGCCGAGCCGGGCACCGCCGCCGAGGCGGTCGACCGGGCCCGCCCCGCCCCGGCCCCCGCCGCGGCGGAGCCGGGATCGGGGGAGCGGCCCGCGGATCTGCGGCTCACCCCCGCGGACGCCACGACCGTGCTCATCGCCCTGTGGACCAAGGTGCGCCCGGAGCAGATGGGCGCCGCCGACTCCATCGAGACCCTGGTCGACGGGGTGAGCTCCCGGCGCAACCAGCTGCTGCTGGACCTCGGCACCGAGTTCGGGCTCGGCGCCATCGACGGCGCCGCCGACGCGGCGCTGCCGGAGCTGGCCGGCAAACTCGAGGGCCTGGCCCGCGGCTGGTCGCCCTGGGGCCCGGTGCTCGACGAGGCCCTGGCCGATGGGCTGCGCCGGCTCACCGGGCCCGCCGGGGCCCGGCCCGGCCACGTCGCCGAGCGGGTGCGCGGGCACTGGGCGCTCGGCGAGGGCTGGGCGGCGGCCGTGGTCGCCGAACTGGTGCTGGGCTGCCGGGAGGGCGATTCGGTGCGCGGCGGCGCCCTGGGGCACCTGAGCCCCGGCGCCCCGGCCGACGCCGCCGACCTGGACCGGCTCATCGACGCCGCGGTGGCCGCGGTCGCCGCCGCCCGCGGCATCGCGGTCGCCCCGCCGGCGGCGGAGGCCGCCGCCGGGGTGGTCGACGCCGCCGCGCTCGGCGACTTCGCCGAGCGGGTCACCGGGGAGGCCGGGGTGCTCGCCGTCGCGGCGCGCACCATCCTCGCCGAACTCGGCCACCAGCCCACCGGGGCGGTGGACTTCGCCGCCGAGGACGCCGACGAGCGCCTGGTGGATCTCGTCGCCGCCGAACTCGGCCCGGACTGGCCGCGCCTGGTCGCCCCCGCCTTCGAGGCCGAGCGCGCGGTGCTCATCGACGACCGCTGGGCCAGCGCCCGGGAGGACCTGGCCCGGATGTGGGCCGGCGGGCCCGCCCCGCGGGCGGTCCCCGGCGCCGCCGCCGCCCAGGCGGCCTGGTGGGCCGATCGCGCCGAGGCCGCCGGGCGGGCGGGGCTCGCCGCCGCCTACCGGGACCTCGCCGGGGCCGCGGAGCAGGGCGGCGGCCGCTTCGCCGGGGACGTCGCGGTGGTCACCGGGGCCTCCCCGGACTCCATCGCCGCCGAGGTGCTCGCCGGGCTGCTCGCCGGCGGGGCCACCGTGGTGGCCACCACCTCCCGGCTCACCCCCGGCCGGCTGGGCTTCTACAAGCGGCTCTACCGGGAGCACGCCGCCGGCGGCGCCGCGCTGTGGGTGGTGCCCGCCAACCTCGGCTCCTACGCCGACCTGGACGCCCTGATCGACTGGATCGGCGCCCCCTGGGAGGTCGCCGCCGGCGGCGGCACCGAACTGCGCAAACCCGCGCTGCGGCCCACCCTGCTCTTCCCCTTCGCCGCCCCGCCGGTGGCCGGCACCGCCGCCGAGGCCGGCCCCGCCGCGGAAACCCAGGCGCGGCTGCTGCTGTGGGGCGTGGAGCGGCTGCTCACCGGGCTCGCCGCGATCGACGCCGACGCCGGCGTGGACCACCGGATGCACGTGGTGCTGCCGGGCTCGCCGAACCGGGGCCGCTTCGGCGGCGACGGCGCCTACGGGGAGGCCAAGGCCGCCCTGGACGCCCTGGTCGCCCGCTGGTCCGCCGAAGCCTGGGGCCGCCGGGTCACCCTGGTGCACGCCCTCATCGGCTGGGTGCGCGGCACCGGGCTGATGGCCGGCAACGACCCCCTGGTCGGCCTCGTCGAGGAACGCGGGGTGCGCACCTTCGACACCGCGGAGATGGCCGCCGCCCTGCTCGACCACGCCGACGCCGGCACCCGGGAGCGCGCCCGGCGGGCCCCGGTGACCGTGGACCTCACCGGCGGGCTCGGCGACGCCGACCTGGTCCTGGGGGAGCTGGCCGCCGAGGCCGCGGCCCGCGCCGCCGAGGACGCCCCCGGCGCCGGGGCGGCCGGCAGGGACGAGGGGGAGCGGCCGCGCCGGCTGGCCGCGCTGCCCGCCCCCCGCCGGCCCCTGGACTGGACCGAGGTGGACTTCGGCGGCGTCCGGCTGGACCCGGAGGAGATGACCGTCATCGTCGGCGCCGGGGAACTCGGCCCCTGGGGGTCCTCGCGGACCCGCTTCGAGGCCGAGATCGGCGACGTCTCCGCCGCCGGGATCCTGGAGCTGGCCTGGAGCATGGGCCTGATCACCTGGGAGGACGGCTGGGTGGGCGCCGACGGGGCGGAGCTCGACGAGGCGAGCGCCGCCGAGGCGCTGCGCGAGGAGGTGCTCGCCCGGGTCGGGGTGCGCCACTACGGCGACGACGGGGACCTGGTGGACAACACCAGGACCGAGCTGACCACCGTCTACCTGGACCGGGAGCTGTCCTTCCCGGTGCGCGACCGGGCCACCGCGCGCACCTTCGTCGACTCCGACCCGGAGCACACCACCGCCCGGCCCGGCGCCGACGGGGAATGGCTGGTCACCCGGGCCGCGGGCACCGCGGTGCAGGTGCCGCGGCGGATGGCGATGAGCCGCTTCGTCGGCGGCCAGATCCCGGAGGGCTTCGACCCCGCGGTGTACGGCATCCCCGCCGACCTGCGGGACAACCTGGACCGGGTGAGCCTGTGGAACCTGGTGACCACCGTGGAGGCCTTCCTCGCCTCCGGGTTCACCCCCGCCGAACTGCTCGCCCACGTGCACCCCGGCCGGGTGTCCTCCACCCAGGGCACCGGGATCGGCGCCATGGAGTCGCTGCGCAGCCTCTACATCGACGGCATCCTCGGCGCGCCCCGGGCCAATGACGTGCTGCAGGAGGCGCTGCCCAACGTCATCGCCGCGCATGTGATGCAGTCCTACGTCGGCGGCTACGGGCAGATGACGCACCCGGTGGCGGCCTGCGCCACCGCCGCGGTGAGCGTGGAGGAGGCGGTGGACAAGCTGCGCCTGGGCAAGGCCGACTTCGTCGTCGCCGGCGGCTTCGACGACCTCTCCGTGGAGGGGATCACCGGGTTCGGGGACATGGCCGCCACCGCCGACTCCGCGGCCATGGCCGCCAAGGGCATCGACCCCGCCCGGTTCTCCCGGCCCAACGACCGCCGCCGCGGCGGGTTCGTGGAATCCCAGGGCGGCGGCACCCTGCTGCTCGCCCGCGGTTCCGTGGCCCGGGACCTGGGCCTGCCGGTGCTCGGCGTGGTGGCGCACGCCGCCAGCTACGCCGACGGGGCGCACGTGTCCATCCCCGCGCCCGGTCTCGGCGCGCTCGGCGCCGGCCGCGGCGGGGCCGGCTCCCCGCTGGCCCGGGATCTCGCCGCGCACGGGATCGACCCCGAGGAGGTGGCGGTGGTGTCCAAGCACGACACCTCCACCGCCGCCAACGACCCCAACGAGTCGGAGCTGCACGAGCGCCTCGCCGACGCCCTGGGCCGGGACCCGGCGAACCCGCTGTTCGTGGTGAGCCAGAAGTCCCTCACCGGGCACGCCAAGGGCGGGGCAGCCGCCTTCCAGATGATCGGGCTCACCCAGGTGCTGCGCACCGGGGTGGTGCCCGGCAACCGGAGCCTGGACTGCGTGGACCCGGTGCTGGCCCGGCATCCGCGGCTGGTCTGGCCCACCGAGGCGCTGGCGCTCACCGGCGCGGTCGCGCCGAAGGCGGGGCTGGTCACCTCCCTGGGCTTCGGGCACGTCTCCGCGTTGGTCGCGATCGCGCACCCGGGCTGCTTCGCCGCCGCGGTGGCCCGCGCCGACGGGCCGGCCGCCGCCGCGGACTGGGCGCGCCGGGCCCGGGCCCGGGAGGCCGCCGGGCTGCGCCGGATCGAGGAGGCCATGCACGGCGGGCCCGCGCTCTACGAGCGGCCCCGGGAGCGCCGGCTGGCGGTGCTCGGGGGCTACCCGGACACCGCCGCGGTGGAGCAGGCGGTGCTGCTCGACCCGGACGCGAGGCTGGTCGGGGGGCTGCTCACCCCGGGGGCGGCCCGATGAGCGCCGCGGACCCGATGGCCCTGGCCCGGGCCCCGCGGGGGGTGGGCGTCGACCTGGTCGACGTCGCCGCCTTCGCCGAGCAGCTGGACCGGCCCGGCACCGTCTTCGCGGAGCGGGTGTTCACCCCCGGCGAACTCGCCGCCGCCCGGGCCCGGGGCCTGGGCGGGGACCGGCTCACCCGGCACCTGGCCGGGCGCTGGGCGGCGAAGGAGGCGGTGTTCAAGGCCTGGTCCTCCACCCGCTTCGGGCTGCCGCCGGCGCTGGCCGAGGAGGACCTGGACTGGCGCGAGATCGAGATCCCGGCCGACGCCCAGGGCCGGCCCGGGGTGCGCCTGCACGGGGCGGTGGCCGCCGCGGTGGCCGCCGGGCACCCGGGGGCGGGGTTCTCGGTGAGCATCAGCCACGACGGCGACTACGCGGTGGCGGTGGCCGCGCTCACCGCCGCCGATCCGGACGGCCCCGCCCGCTGAGGGGGCGCCCCCGGCGGGGGCGCCGGCCCCCGGTCCCGCGAGCGCGGGACCGGGGGCCGGCGGCGATCCGGGATGCCGGGGCGGGCCCCGGGTCAGCGGGCCTCGGCGACGGTCATCAGGTAGGAGATCAGCATCCGCTTGACCTCCTGCACGGTGAGCTCGTAATGCTCCTCGCCCATCGCCGGGGCGCCCTGCTGCACGCTGAAGTTCAGCAGGGAGAAGGTGGTGTGCACCAGCAGCCCGGCGACGAACCGGCGCACCCGGTCGTCGGCGCTGGGGATGAGCGGGGCGAGCACCCCGCAGATCGCCTCGATCAGGGGCCGCTCGGTGTCCGCGGCGGTGGCCCGGGTCGCCGGGGTGGACTGCACCGCCAGCCACACCGCCCGCCGGGAGACGTCGGCGGCCCACAGGTCGGCGATGTGGTCGATGAACTCGGAGAGGAACTCCGGCCACTCCAGGGCGGGGATGTGCGTGGCGAAGCGATCCAGCTCCTCGACCACGGCGGCCGAGTCCACCCGGTCCAGCTCGCAGATCAGCACGTACTTGTTCGCGAAGAACTGGTAGAGGGTGCCGATCGGCACCCCGGCCCGGCGGGCCACCTCGTCGAAGGTGAAGGACTCGAAGCCGACGTCGACGAGCACCTCCCGCGCCGAGGCCAGGATCCGCGCGTAGCGCTCCCGGGAGCGCCGCTGCGCGGGCCGGCGGCGCGGCCGCAGGATCTCCGGGGCCTCCGGGGCGTCCGCGGCATCCGGTTCGGCGGCGGGCTCAGGCGTCGGCGACATCGCGCAGGATCCGGTCCACGTGGCCCTTCGCGCGGACGTTGTACCAGGCGGCCTCCACGGTGCCGTCGGCGCCGACCAGCACCGTGGAGCGGATCACCCCGCGCACCACCCGGCCGTAGTTCTTCTTCTCCCCGAAGGCGCCCCAGGCGGCCATCGTGGTGCGCTCCGGGTCGGAGGCCAGGGCGAAGTTCAGCCCGTGCTCGGCGCGGAAGGCGGCGAGCGCGTCCGGGGAATCCGGGGAGACCCCGAGCACGTCGATGCCGAGGGTGTTCAGCCGGGCCAGGTTGTCCCGGAAATCGCAGGATTCGCCGGTGCAGCCGGGGGTGTTGGCCTTCGGGTAGAAGTACACCAGCACCCGGCGGCCGGCGTAGTCCGCCAGCGTGATGGCGGAGCCGTCGTCGGCGGTGAGCTCCAGCGGGGGCGCGGCGTCGCCGGGGGCGAGCCGGGCGGGCGGCGTGGGGGCGGCGGGCGTGTCGGTCATGTTCCGCATCGTAGCGAGCCGATCCGGCCGCGGGGGAGCCTTCACCGCGGCGGAAGGTGTTAGTCTCGTGCGCAGACAAGCCGATCACCGAACAGCAGGGGAGTCCCCGTGGCCCGCAACATTGACGCCATCCAGCGTGACATCGAACGCAACCGCACCCAGCTCGCCCGGACGCTGGACGAGCTCGCCGAGCGCGCGAACCCGAAGAGCCTCGCGGACGACGCCAAGTCCCAGGCCGCCGACCGGCTGAAGGACCCGCAGGTGCAGGCCATCCTGGGCGTGTGCGCCGCCGCGGTGGTGGGCCTCATCGTGGCCAAGGTGGTCAGCAACCGCAAGCGCGGCGCCGAGATCGAGCGGATCCGCGAGCTCATCGAGAACGTCTCCAAGTAGCCCGGCGCACCCCGCCCCGCCGCACCGCCGGCGGGGCCTCGCCGTCTCCGGGCCCGCTCAGCCCGCGGGCTCCGGCGGGGGCAGCCGGCGCCGCCGCAGCAGCGCCAGCAGGGCGGCCGCATCGGCGGCGGCCAGGCCCCGGGCGCGCATCCGTACCGGCCCGGTGACCAGATCCAGGCGCAGCTCCGCCAGCCCCAGCGCCGCCCCCGCCGGCCCGCGGCGCAGGGTGAGCTCCTGCACCCGCGCCGGGGCGACCACCGCCACCCGGCGGTGCAGCAGCCCCCGGTGCAGCGCGATCGCCGCTGGCTGCTCCCCGGCCCCGGGCACCAGGGCCACCGCCCGGCGCCGGTGCAGCAGCGGCGCGACCCAGCCCGCCCGGGCCGGGTTGCGCAGTGCCCCGGGCGCCGGCCGCCCCGGGTCCAGCCCGGCCGCCACCGCGGCCGCCGGGGCCCCGCCGAGGGCGGTGAGCACCGCCAGCGCCGCCTCCGGGGGCCCCGCCGGCAGCAGGGTGGTCGCCGCGGCATCGTCCCGGTCGCCGTAGCCGGCGACATCGGCGCGCACCCGCCACCAGCCCGCCGGCCGCCACAGCGGCGGCTGGTCCAGCTCCACGGCGTGCACCCGGCCGCGCCGGATGGTGCGCCGGCGTCGCTCGGCCAGGCCGTAGCCGAGCACCACCTCCTCCCCGGCGATGCGCGCGGTGAACCGCCAGCCCCGATCCACCGTCGCCCACAGCGCCGGCGCCGCGGCGAGGGCCACCGGGGCCGCGGCCAGGCCCGCCGGGGTGGCCAGCGCGGCGATCCCGGCGAGGATCCCGGCCACCCCGGTCCCGCGCAGCGCCGCGGCGGCGAGGATCCGCGCCACCGGCACCGGGGCGACCAGGGCGGGTGCGGCCGGGATCTCGCCGCCGGGCCGCTCCGCGGCCTCGGCGGGGCCGGCCGCGTCGAGCAGCCCCGCGCGCAGCGCGACGGCCTCCGCCCGCCGCAGATAGCGCACCACCAGCACCGAATCGGCGCCCCCGGCGGTCTCCACGCGCACCGCCGCCAGGCCCAGCAGCCGGGGCAGCGGCGGCTCGACCAGATCCACCGCCTGCACCCGATCCAGCCGGGCGGAGCGGCTGCGCCGGCGCAGCACCCCGGACACCACGCGCAGTTCGCCGTCCGCCACCCGGAAGCCCATCGCCCGCCACCAGGGCAGGCTCGCCGCCCAGGCCAGCGCCCCGAGCAGGAGCAGCGCGAGCACGGCGGCGACCGCGGCGGCGGGCGCCGCCCAGCCGGGGCCGGCGGCCAGCCACCGGCGCAGCGCGGCCACCCCGGCGGGATCGGCCTGCGCCACCGCGGCGGCGGCCCCGGTGAGCAGCCCCGCCCAGGCGCGCAGCAGCGGGGTGGCCGGGTGCACCCGGCGCCACCGCCCGCTCACAGCCCGCTCAGCCTCTCCCGGGCCCGGCCGGTGAGCCGCTCCCGCAGCGGGTGGGCCTGCGCGGCGGGGATCCCGCGCAGCCGGGAATCGGAGGTCGCCGAGGCGGTGTGCACGGTGAGCTCCGCGATGCCCAGGGCCCGCTGCAGCGGCCCGGCGGTGACGTCGACGAACTGGATCCGGCCATAGGGCACCACGGTGACGGTGCGCCACAGCCGGCCGCGGGCCAGCAGCAGCTCCTCGGGGGCCTCCGCCCAGCCCATCCGGCGCACCTGGGCGGGCAGCAGCCAGGCCAGCCACGCGGCGAGCAGCGTCGCGGCGCCCGCGGCCGCCCACCAGCGCGGATCGAGGGCGATCGCGGCCACCGCCGCGGCCCCGGCCCCCAGCAGCACCGGGGGCAGCGCGAGGGCCAGCCGCAGCCGGCCCAGGGCGGGGGAGACCCGGGTCAGCGGCTCGGCGATCCCGGTGACGGCGAACGTGTCCGGGTCCATGGCGGGCAACCTCCCTCGGCGGCGGGGCGCGGTGGCCGGCCCGCGGGGTCCGCGGCGGGCCGATGACCCCATCCTGGCATGTCCCCGGCCGCGGCCGGGCACCCCCGAAAAGAGGGCCAGGCCGGAGGTTGGGAAACCTCCGGCCTGGCCTTTCGCGGTGCGCCATCAGGGACTCGAACCCCGAACCCGCTGATTAAGAGTCAGCTGCTCTACCAATTGAGCTAATGGCGCTCGACGTCGTCGGGCAGGCGGTGCGGCCCGCGCGGCAACGAGATGAAATATAGCGCCGCGGTCGGCGACTTGTAAAATCCCCTGGTCGGCGCCCGGTTTCTCCGGTGCGCGGCGGCGGGTGCGCAGTATGCCCGGGGCGGCGTGCGGGCCCCGGGGCGCACCCGGGCGGCCGCGGCGGACGGCCCGGCGCGGAACCGGGTCCGGGTGACCCATTCGTTCGGATTGCAAACGACGTTCGCCATCCTGTAACGTCCCGTGAACTGCGCCGATGACATTGTTGCCGAATCTTGACTGCTTTCCGGCGGTCGCATGCTGCGTCCGTCCCGGTCGGGAAGTAGATTCGGCAATGGACGGCGACGCCGCCGGCCGCCCCCGGCGGCGCCCGCGGCCGGCCCCGGCCGACCGCCCCGCCCCATGCACGACCCCTCACCTGGAGCACACCCACGATGGCCCTTTTCCTTCGCACCCACCGACGTGGCCGGTTCACCGCGGCGATCGCCGCCGCCGGCGTCGCCGCCCTGGGACTCGTCGCCTGCACGGTCGACGAGGGCGGGGATCCGCAGCGGAACCAGGCGGAGCAGGAGGAGCGCATCGAGCCGGTGTTCAGCGTCGAGGACGGCGAGGAGGGCGTCGACGTGCTCGACCCGGTGCGGGTGTCCGTGGACGCCTCCGCCGGGGAGGTCCTCGAGGAGGTCGTGATGACCAACGAGGAGGGCCGCGAGGTCGAGGGGGAGCTCGCCGAGGGCGGCGCCGCCTGGGCCTCCACCGAGCCGCTGGGCTACGGCCGCACCTACACCGTGGCCGCCACCGTGGACGGCGACACCGTGCAGCGCAGCTTCACCACCGTGGTCCCCGACATCCAGGCCAACGTCTCGGTGGCCCCCGCCGAGGGCTCGGTGGTCGGCGTGGGCCAGACCATCGCGGTGCGCTTCGGGGTGCCGGTCGTCGACCGGGTCGCCGCCCAGGACATGATCGAGGTCACCGCGGAGCCGCCGGTGGAGGGGGCCTTCTTCTGGCTCAGCGACTACGAGGTGCGCTGGCGGCCGGCGGAGTTCTGGGATCCGGGCACCGCGGTGCAGGTCAAGGTCAACGCCTACGGCAGGGGGCTCGGCGGCAACGACTACGGGGCCGCGGACGCCGCCACCAGCTTCACCATCGGCGACCGGGTGGTGGCCACCGCCGACGACGCCACCAAGACCATGACCATCGAGCGCAACGGCGAGGCCGAGATGTCCATGCCGATCTCCATGGGCAACGACCGGTGGCTGACCCCCAACGGGGTGTACATCATCGGCGAGCAGCACGAGGACATGGTGATGGACTCCACCACCTACGGCCTCTCCCTGGAGGACGGCGGGTACAAGACCCCGGTGAAGTACGCCACCCAGATGTCCTACTCGGGCATCTACGTGCACGGCGCGCCCTGGTCGGTGTGGGCGCAGGGCAGCCAGAACACCTCGCACGGCTGCATCAACGTGTCCATCCCGAACGCCAAGTGGTTCCAGGAGCACACCAAGCG
Source organism: Corynebacterium sphenisci DSM 44792 (assembly GCF_001941505.1). Classification (NCBI taxonomy): domain Bacteria; kingdom Bacillati; phylum Actinomycetota; class Actinomycetes; order Mycobacteriales; family Corynebacteriaceae; genus Corynebacterium; species Corynebacterium sphenisci. The sequence continues at coordinate 660,224 of NZ_CP009248.1, forward strand.
CGGGGACGTGGTGATCGTGCGGAACACCAAGGGCGAGGTGCTCTCCGGCTATGACGGGCTCGGCGACTGGAACATCCCCTGGGAGCGCTGGAAGGCCGGCAACGCCGACCGCTCCGACCAGTAGCCCCGCGCCCCCGGCACCCGCCCGCGCCCCGGCCCTCCGGCCGGGGCGCGGGCGATCCCGGCCGGGCGGCTAGAGGATGCCGCGTTCCACGGCGGCGGCCACCGCCGCGGTGCGCGAGCCCACCCCGAGTTTGGTGAACACGTGCACCAGGTGGGATTTCACGGTCGCCTCGGTGAGGTGCAGCCGGCGCGCGATCGCCCGGTTGCCCAGGCCCTCGGCGACCAGGGCGAGCACCTCCGCCTCCCTCGGGGTCAGCGCGGTGCCCGGGTTGCGGGTGCGCGCCAGCAGCCGGCCGGCGACGTCCGCGGAGAGCACGGTGCGCCCGGCGGCGGCGTCGCGCACCCCGGCGACCAGTTCGGCGGGGTCGGCGTCCTTGAGCAGGTAGCCCACCGCCCCGGCGGAGATCGCGCCGAGCACATCGGCGTCCGAGGAGTAGTTCGTCACCACCAGCACCTGCGGCGGGTCGGCCAGCGCCCGGATCTCGGCGGTGGCCGCCGCCCCCGCCGAGGTGGTCGCCGCCCCGGGGGCCTCCCCGAAGCGGAGATCCATCAGCACCACGTGCGGCCGCGGGTGCGCGGTGCAGCGCGCCACCGCCTGCTCCGCGGCGCCGACCTCCCCGATCACCTCGATGTCCGCGGCGGCGTCGAGCACCGCGCGCAGCCCGGCCCGGACCACCGGATGGTCGTCGGCGATGAGCACCCGGATCGCGGTCATCGGGCCCCCTCCCGCGCCGGCGCCGGGGCGGGCAGGGTGAGCCGCACCCCGCAGCCGGCCCCGGGGGCGGATTCCACGGTGAGGTCCCCCCCGGCGTCCCGGGCCCGCCGCCGCGCCCCGGCCAGGCCGAAGGAGCCCCCCGGGGCGGGCGCCGCCGGGTCGAAGCCGACCCCGTCGTCGACCACGTCGAGGGCCACCCCCTCCGGTTCGTAGGTCAGGGTGACCCGGCAGGAGCGCGCCCCGGAATGGGCGACGACGTTGCCGAGCAGGGTCTGCGCCACCCGCAGCACCGTGGCCTCGGTGACCTGGGGCAGCGGCCGGGCGGCCCCGTCCACCCGGAAGGACACCGCCGCGCCGAGGGCGGTGCCGGCGCACGCCCGGGCCAGGGCCGCGGGCAGCTCCGCCCCGGCCAGGGGGGCCGGCTGCAGCCGGGCGATGATCGCCCGGGTCTCCGCGAGATTGTCCGCGGCGGTGCCCCGGGCCAGCCGGATCCGGCCCAGGGGGCGGTCCGCCCCGGGTAGCTCCGCCAGCTCCGCCTCCGCGGCGTGCAGCAGCAGCCCGATGGAGGCCAGCCCCTGGGCCACGGTGTCGTGGATCTCGGCGGCCAGCCGGGCCCGCTCGTCGAGTTCCCCGGCCCGCCGGGAGATCGCGGCGACGTCGGCGCGGGCCGCGAGCAGCTGGGCCAGCGCCGCCTGCCGGGCGGCGACCTCCCGCTGCAGCAGCCGGAAGCCCAGCCCGGTGGCCGCGGCGACCAGGCCGCCGACCACCGGGCCGATCACCCCGCCCGGGCTGGGCCCGCCATGGTGCGCGATCGCGGCCACCGCCAGGGCGGTCAGCCCCGCCACCGCCACCAGCCCCGGTGCCGGGGTGGCCACGTGCATGGCCACGAAGAACAGCGGGAAGGCCAGGTAGGCGGCCTCCGGGACGGTGAAGGCCAGGCCCGCCCAGGCGGCCAGCAGGGCCAGCAGCCAGATCAGCACCGGCCCCGCCGGGTGGCCGCCGGCGGGCTGCGCCGGCGCGCCCGCCCGGGCGGCCGCGCGGCGCTCCGCGCGGCGGCCCAGCAGGGTGCCGGGCAGGTACACCGCCGCGAACGCGGCCGCCCAGGCCAGCGCGACCGGCCGGTGGTCGGCGACCACCGCCAGCACGAGCAGCGCGGCGACCAGCAGGTCCAGGGCGGTGCGCAGGCCCCACCAGGCCCGGGCCAGCGCGCCCGGGTCCGCGGCCGGGGCGGTCTCCGCCGCGGCCGCGGGCCCGCCGCCCGGGTGGGCGGGCCGGTCGGGGGTGGTCGGGGCCGGGGCGGGACGGTCCATGACCCCCAGGGTAGGCGCGCGCCCCGGGGGCGGCATCAACCGAAAGTGGGAGCCGAAGTCCCATCCCGCGGGCGATTCGGCGGCGGCGCCCCGCGGCGAGCATGGGGACCATGTACCAGGCAATCCGGGAACTGCGCGCCGCACCGGGGCGCACCACCCTCATCACCGTGACCATCGGCCTCATCGCCGTCCTCGTGACCTTCCTCTCCGCGCTCACCGCCGGACTCGCGGAACGATCCGTCTCCGGGCTGGAGGATCAGCTCGGCGAGGACACCCTCGTCCTCGCGGACACCGGCGCCGGCACCCTCAACGCCTCCCGCCTCGACGGGGATCAGCTCGACGCCCTCGGCGGCCGGGAGCTGCGGATCGGCCGGCTGCGGGTGGGGGAGACCCCCGCCGTGACCCTGCCGGACCCGGACCTGGCGTCCGGGCGCGCCCGGGTCGCCGCCGATCTGGGCGACCAGGTCGACGTCGGGGCGGAGCTGCCCCTCGGCGAGGGCGTCACCGTCGTCGTCGACTCGGTGGACCCCGCGGACGCGCCCGGCCAGTGGCTGGAGCACCAGCCGGTGGTGCACATCAGCGCCGCCGATTCGGCGGCCACCGCCGGCCCCGCCGCGGGGGTCATCCTCGCCGGGGAGGTCCCGGAGGTCGAGGGGGTCACCGCCCTCACCGGCGACGATCGGCTCTCCGCGGTGGCCTCCTACCGCGGCGAGCAGACCTCCCTCGGCACCATGACCGCCCTGCTGTACCTCATCTCCGCCCTCGTCGTCGGCGCCTTCTTCATGGTGTGGACGGTGCAGCGGCTGCGCGCGGTGGCCATCGCCGGGGCGCTCGGCGCCTCCCGCCGGGTGCTCGTCGCCGACGCCCTCGGCCAGGCCGGGCTGGTGCTGCTCGCCGGGATCGGCGCCGGTCTGGCGGTGACCCTCGTCGCCGGCGCGGCCGCCTCCGGGGTGATGCCGGTGCGCATCGACGCCGGCACCACCCTGGTGCCCGCCGGCCTGCTGCTGGCCTGCGGCCTGGCCGGGGCGGCGGTGTCGCTGCGGCCGGTGCTGCGCGCCGAACCGCGCACCGCCCTCGCCGCCGGCTGAGCCCGCCCAACCCACCCGCACCCCACCCGACCCCCGACCCCCAGGAGAGGCCATGACCGACCACCGCACCGACCACGACACCGACCACGACGCCGCGGCGGGCCGCCCCGCGCTGGAGCTTTCCGGCATCGTGCTGGACATCGCCGACGGCGCCGGCCGCCGCCGGCTGCTCGACCACGTCGATCTCGACGTGCGCTCCGGGGAGATCCTCGGCGTCACCGGGCCCTCCGGCTCCGGCAAATCCACCCTGCTCGCCGTCGCCGGGGCGCTCGCCGCCCCCGATTCCGGGCGGGCCGTGCTGCACGCCGGGGGCCGGGAGATCGACCTGGCCGCCGGCGGGGCCGCCGCCGCCCGGATCCGGCGGGACCATATCGGGCTGGTGTTCCAGCAGGACAACCTGATCCCCTCGCTGCGGGTGCGCGAGCAGCTGGAGCTGATGACCCGGCTGGACCGGGTGCTGCCGCCCTCGCGGGCGGCGCGCCGGGCCGCCCGGGAGCGCGCCGGGGAGCTGCTCGACGCCGTCGGCCTGGCCGATCTCGCGGAGCGCCGGGCGGGTGCCCTCTCCGGCGGCCAGCGGGCCCGGGTGAACCTGGCCCGGGCGCTGATGAACCGCCCGGAGCTGATCCTCGCCGACGAGCCCACCGCCGCCCTGGACCGGGACTCCGCGGCCCGGGTCACCGAACTGCTCGGCGCGGTGGTCCGGGAGGCCGGGGCGGCGGCCCTCTACGTCACCCACGACCTGGACCAGCTGCATATCGCGGATCGCGTCGTGGGGCTCGTCGACGGCCGGGTCACCGCGGCGCAGCCGGCGGCCGCCGGCTGAGGGGTCGGGGCGCCGCTGGCCCGCACGGCACCGCCCCCCCCGGGTGCGCCGAGGACGGCGCCCGGGGGTCGGCCCCCGGGCGGGGCCGCGTCGCCGAGGACGCCACCATCGTCGCAACCCCGACGGCGGACGGGGATGGCTGCGGAGGACCCGACGCCGGAGCGCCCGAGGCCGGGCCGGGCGCTCGTGCGGTGCCGGGGCCTGGACGGCTCAGCCGACGGTCCGGCGGTGAGGATGGTGGAGCGGGGATCCGGGCCGGGATCGGCCCCCGCGCGCCGAAAAAGGAGATGGCCCCCGACCTCGTCTATCGAGGTCGGGGGCCATATTCGGGGTGACTGACGGGACTCGAACCCGCGACACCCAGGATCACAACCTGGTGCTCTACCAGCTGAACTACAGTCACCATCGCCTTCCGGGCGTCGGCGCCCGTGCAGCGCCATCATGCTAACCCAGCCGCGGGCCGGGGGCAAAATCCCCGTTCGGCGGGGGTTTCGCCCCCGCGGCGGCGGGGCCTCAGATGGGGAAGCGCTCCTCGGCGGCCCGGGTGGCCTCCGCGATGGTGGCCTCATCCGGGCCGGCGCCGGGCCGGAAGGCCGCCCGCCGGTAGTAGTCCAGCTCCCGGATCGACTCCCGGATATCGGCCAGCGCCCGGTGCGCCATGCCCTTCGCCGGCTGATGGGAGTACACCTCCGGCATCCACCGCCGGGTGAGCTCCTTGATCGAGGACACGTCGATCATCCGGTAGTGCAGGAACTCCTCCAGCTCCGGCATGTACCGGCGGATGAAGCCCCGGTCGGAGGCGATGGAGTTGCCCGCCAGCGGCGCGGCCCCGGCCTCGTCGACATGGGCGCGCAGGTACTCCAGCACCCGCCGCTCCGCCGCGGCGACGTCGGTGCCGGAGGCCCGGATCTCCTCGGTGAGCCCGGAGGAGCGGTGCATCTCGGTGACCACCTCGTCCATCTCCGCCAATTCCGCCTCCCCGGCGTGGATCACCACGTCCACGCCCTCGCCGAGGATGTTCAGCTCGGCGTCGGTGACCAGGGCGGCGATCTCCACCAGGACGTGGCGGTCCGGGTCCAGGCCGGTCATCTCGCAGTCGATCCACACGATCCGGTCGTGCTTGGCGGTGTTCGCGCTCATTGCGCCATCCCCTCGTAGAAGCGGCCGATGACCGGGGCGACCAGCCATCGGGGCAGGTAGGTGCCGGCGGTGTTCATGCCCTTGGACAGGATCCCGGGCACCACCCGCAGCCGGTTCGCGGCGAGGGCGTCCACGGTGTCCCGGGCGCAGTCCTCGGTGGAGGTCCACAGGAAGTCCGGCACCGCCTCGTCGACCTCGTTGGCCCCGTCCTCCCGGGCGTCCGGGCGCACCGGCCCGGGGGCGAGCAGGGTGCAGGACACCCCGGTGCCCTTCAGGTCGTAGTGCAGCGCCTCGGTGAAGGTGTTCACGAAGGCCTTGGTGCCCACGTAGGTGGCGTTGTTCGGGATCACCGTGGTGCCGGCGGCGGAGCCGACGTTGAGGATCGCCCCGGAGCCGCGGGCCACCATCGGGTGCACGGCGGCGTCGGTGAGCTCGAACACGGCGGTGGCGTTGAGCTCGAACTGGGCGCGCTCATGGGCCCGGTCCAGATCCTGGAAGCGGCCGAAGGTGGCGATCCCGGCGCAGTTGACCAGGATGGTCACCCGATCCCAGGCGATCTCCCCGATGAACTCGGCCCGGGCCTCCGGGTCGGCGAGATCGCAGGGGCGCACGTCCACGGCCAGGCTCGGCCCGGCCAGCTCCGCGGCGAGCTCGGCGAGCTTGGCCTCGGAGCGGGCGACCAGGGTGAGGCTGTGCCCGCGGCGGGCCAGCTCCCGGGCGATGGCCCGGCCGATCCCGGAGGATGCGCCGGTGACCACCGCCCGGGACTCGAGGTGCGGGGTGGGGAGGGCCATGCGGGGGCCGTCCTTTCGGGGTGGGGGTCGGCTACCCGTCCCAGCCTAATGCCCGCGGCCCGGCCGGGCCCGCGGTCACGCGGGCCCGGCCGGGCCGGGAGGGGGCCGCGGGGGCGGCCGGCGGGGCTACAGGGCGTCCGCGGCGGCGTTGCGCTCCACGTCGAACAGCTCGGGGTCGCCGGCCAGGCCGTAGCCGGGGCCGGCGTACCAGGCCCGGGCGGCGGCGTCATCGCGCACCGAGAAGTCGATGAAGGACAGGGTCAGCCCGGCGTAGGGGTTGTTCTCCGGCCAGTCCAGGGCGGTGGCGTGCCAGGTGCGGGTGGTGCCCGCCCACCAGGCGGGCGCGGTGAGCTTGTCGTAGCGGGCCCGGGCCAGCGGCACCGGGGCCATGGTCTCGTTGTCCGCGACCACCACCAGGGTCGGCGCATCGGAGGGCCGGGTGGCCACCCCGAACTCCGCGGGCCCGGGGTTCAGCGCCACCACGGAGCGGATGTCCAGGTCCGGCTGCACCGGGGCGAGCAGCTCCTCGATGATCCCGGCCTGGAACATCACCGCGCCGCCGCCGGCGGAGTGGCCGACCATCGCGGTGCGGGAGAAGTCGACGTGCCCGTGCAGCGGGCTGGACTCGTCGCCGTTGGCGAGGGTGGCCGCGATCGCGGCGGCGTTGAGCTGGGTGCCCATCCAGTTCACCATGTTGAAGCCCACCGCCACGATGTAGCCGTGCGAGGCCAGGTGCCGGCTCAGCGGGTCCAGGATGCCCGGCTCGGCGCCGATGCCGGGGGAGAGGATGACCAGCGGCGCGGTCTCGCCGGCGGCGAGATCGGCGGGGTAGAGGTACTCCACGCCGGCGGGGTTGAGCCCGGCCGGGGCGTAGCCGTAGCAGCCGGGCACCTTGTTCAGGCCCTGGGACTCCTGGGCGATCCTGGTGTACACCCGCATCACCAGGGTGTCGCAGTCGGTGGCCTCGGCGGTGGCGGCCACCGGGCGGGGGCCGGGGGCGGAGAAGTTGCCGCGGATGGAGTTCGCCGGGGCCACCCCGCGGTCGACCTTGCCCGGGCGCTCGGTGAGGGAGCCGGCGGAGCCGGTGTCCACGGGCAGCCCGGGCAGGGCGGGCGCCGCGGCGGCGACGGGGGCGAGCAGCAGGGAGGTGGCCGCCAGCGCGGCGACGGCGCCGGTGCGCCGGGAGGTCGTGCGGAACATCGTCGGATCGTCCTCTTCGGTTCTTCGGTTCTCCGCCCGACGCGGCGGCGCGGGCGCTGATACCGGAACGGGTATCCGGTATCCGACGCGGATTATGGCACCGTGTAAATGGTTCATGAAATACGCAACGGGATCAGGGGTGATACCCGGGGGGTGTTCCGGATTCCCCGCGCGACCGGCGGCATCGCGGGAATGCGGTTCAGAACCGGGGTGATGATTTCCACTGCGATGGGAAAGGAATTCACTCCGGTAGCCTGGATGCCGGGGCGCCCGCCGGGCGCCCCGCGCCGCGGCACCGGCCGCGGCGGCGTCCGCCGACCGAGCGTGGAGGAACCCGAGTGCACTGGACCGTGCTGATCCTGTCCGGACTCTTCGAGGGGGTGTGGGCGATCGCGCTGGACCGTTCCGAGGGCTTCACCCGGCTGTGGCCCTCGGTGGCCTTCTTCGCCGCCCTGGCGGTGAGCATGGGCGGGCTGGCCTGGGCGCTGCGCGGGCTGCCGGTGGGCACCGCCTACGCCGCCTGGGTGGCCGTGGGCGTGATCGTCGCCCTGGTGTACTCCCTGCTCGCCGGGGAGGAGCCCTTCACCTGGCTGAAGATGGCCTTCATCGCCATGATCATCGGCGGGGTGGTGGGGCTGAAGGCCGTCGGCTGAGGGCGCCCCCGCGACCCCCGGCGGGGCCGGTGCGCGCCTCCGGAAGGATTCGAACCCTCGACCGTCCGGGTAGAAGCCGGCTGCTCTGTCCGCTGAGCTACGGAGGCCCGTCCCCGCCGCGCGCGGCGCGCCGCCGGGACGGGGCGATTCTAGCGCCCCGCGCCCGCCTCGGCCGCGCCCGCCCCGCCGGACTACCCTGGGGGGCATGACTGCGAGGACCCTGGACCAGCCCACCGGAGGGACCGCCGCACCGAGGAACCGGCCCCGGGTGCGGGGCACCACCGGGTGGTACCTGCTGTTCGTGCTCTGCGCCGGCGCGCTCGCCGGCGCGCTCTCCCTGGCCTTCAACATGGAATCGCGCACCACCCTGGGCATCCCCGACCCCGGGATCATCACCACCGTCGGGTTCCCCCTGGCCAAGGCTGGCGGGGAGATGCTCGCCGCGCTGGCCGTCGGCTCCTTCATGCTCGCCGCCTTCGGCACCAAATGGCGCAAGGACCGCACCCTCGACGTGGACGGCTACGCCGCCAGCCGCACCGGCATGTGGGCGCTGCTCGGCTGGGGCCTGATCGGCCTGCTGCAGATCCCCCTGGTGCTCTCCGACGTCTCCGGGCAGCCGCTGTCGGTGACCATCCGCCCGGAGAACTGGTCGGTGGCCCTGGACCAGGTCTCCGAGGCGCTGGCCTGGCTCTGGGTGGGCATCTTCGCCCTGGTCGGGGCGCTCGGCGCCTCCCTGACCCGCAAGTGGATCTGGCAGCCGGTGTTCTTCGCGCTGTCCCTGGTGTCGATGATGCCGCTGGCCGTGGTCAGCCACAACGCCACCGGCGGCAACCACGACTACGGCACCAACTCCTACATCTGGCACCTCACCTTCACCGTGTTCTGGATCGGCGGGCTGATGGCGCTCATCGGGCACGCCCGGCGCCGCGGCCGGCACCTCGACGTGGTGGTCGCCCGATACAGCTTCGTGGCCCTGGTCGCCTTCGTCGCGATGAGCGTCTCCGGGGTGGTCAACGCCTGGATCAACCTCGGCTGGGATGATCTGTTCACCTCCACCTACGGGATCCTGGTGATGCTCAAGGCGGTCGCCGTGGTGCTGCTCGGCCTCTTCGGCTACCTGCACCGCCGGCTGACCATCCCGGCCATCGCCAAGGACCCCTACGGCGGGGCCTTCCGCCGGGTCGCCATCGTCGAGGTGGTGGTGATGGCGCTGACCATCGGCGTGGCCGTGGCGCTGGGCCGCACCCCGCCGCCGCCGCAGTACGCCGAGCAGGCCGGCGGCACCCTGGACCTGCCGGAGATCACCCAGATGGAGGTCAAGCTCGGCTACCAGCTGGACATCCCCTTCGGCTGGGAGGCGATGTTCACCACCTTCCGCTTCGATCTCTTCTTCGGCTCCGCGGCGATCATCGCCGCCTGGATCTACCTCTACTGGGTGCGGCTGCTGAAGAAGCGCGGCGGCGAATGGCCGGTGGTCAACACCGTGTGGTGGCTCTCCGGCTGCGCCCTGCTGCTGTTCACCTCCTGCTCCGCCCTCGGCGTGTACATGCCGGCGCTGTTCAGCACGCACATGCTGGCGCACATGCTCTACTCCATGGGCATCCCGGTGATGCTCTGCCTGGGCGGGCCGATGACCCTGGGCCTGCGGGCGCTGCGTCCGGCCGGCCGCACGGGCGTACCCGGGCTGCGCGAGTGGCTGGTGGTGTTCATCAACAACCCGGTGTCCCGCTTCCTGACCAACCCCCTGGTCGCCGCGGTGCAGTTCGTCGCCGGGTTCTACCTGCTCTACTTCACCCCGCTGTACCCGTACCTGGCCGATGAGCACGCCGGGCACCTGTTCATGAACATCCACTTCCTGATCTCCGGGTACATCTTCTACTGGGTGATCATCGGCGTGGACGCCGCCCCGCAGCGGATCCCGGAGTCGATCAAGCTGGTCACCCTGATGGGCACCCTGATCTTCCACGCCTTCTTCGGCATCTCCCTGATCATGCTGAACTCGGTGCTGGCGGTGGACTACTACTCCGCCCTGGATCTGCCCTGGCAGGTGGACTTGCTCGAGGACCAGGGCATCGGCGGCGCAATCGCCTGGGCCCTGGGCGAGGTGCCCCTGTTCATCGTGATGGGCGCCCTGTTCGTGCAGTGGCGCAACTCCGACGCCCGCGAGGCCAAGCGCTACGACCGCAAGGCGGAGCGGGATCATGACGCGGAGCTGAACGCCTACAACGCGATGCTCGCGGAGATGGGCGAGACCGGCGGCCCGCGCGCCGACGACCCCTACTTCACCGGGGAGGTCGGCGGGGAGCACGAGATGCACTTCGACAACCCGGTGAGCTCCGAGACGGTGCGCCGGCTCAACCGCTAGCCGGCCGGGGCGGCGGTGGACAATCCCGCGGCGGTTTCCCGCGTTGTCCACACCCGGCCCGGCGCCGGCCGCGCCGGCGCCCGCGCCGCGGCCCGGCGGGGGTGATGCTGGGCGCGCCGGGCGGGGCCCGCGGCCCCCGCGGCCCGGCCGCTGATCCCGGCGCCGCGGAAGAAGGGGGGCGCTGCGCCCATGTCCGATTCGACCATCACCATCCTGGGCAACCTCGCCGCCGGCCCGATCCTGCGCACCACCGGCACCGGCCGCCAGGTGGCGACCTTCCCGGTGGCCTCCTCGCGCAGCCGGCTCGTCGAGGGCGCCTGGGTGAGCGGGGAGACCACCTACCTCGACGTGGACTGCTGGGAGCCGATGGCGCAGAACGTCATGGCCACCCTGGCCCTCGGCATGGCCGTGGTGGTGCACGGCCGGCTGGAGACCAGCCGCTGGAAGACCCCGGAGGGCGAGGACCGGGCGAAGACCCGGGTGCACGCCCTGGCGGTGGGCCCGGATCTGCGCCGGGTCTCCGGGCGGATGGCGCGCACCGTGCGCACCGAGTACGAGGCCCCCGGCGCCGGGGCCGCGGCGGCGGCCCGCCCCGGGGGCGCGGAACCGCCCGCCGCCGCGGGGGAGGAGGCCGCGGCGGACCCGGCCGGGGCCGGCGAACCCGCCGCGGCGCCGTTCTGAACCGGCCCGCCGGCGCCGGCCGCGCCCCGGCCCCACCTGGGCCCCGGCCCCGGGCCGGGCGGCGGGTGGGCCGCGTTGTCGGAACCGGGGCCGGTGCGTAGTGTCTGGGGGGATTGACTCACCGTGAAAGAGGGGTATTCATCAGCATGGCGGAATTCATCTACCAGATGAAGGGCGTGCGCAAGGCCCACGGGGACAAGGTCATCCTCGACAACGTGACCATGGCGTTCTACCCGGGCGCCAAGATCGGCGTGGTCGGGCCCAACGGCGCCGGCAAGTCCTCGATCCTGAAGATCATGGCGGGGCTGGACCAGCCCTCCAACGGGGAGGCCTACCTGGAGCCCGGCGCCACCGTCGGCATCCTGCTGCAGGAGCCCCCGCTCAACGAGGACAAGACCGTCCGCGGCAACGTGGAGGAGGGCCTCGGCGAGATCTTCGAGAAGAAGCAGCGCTTCGAGGCCATCGCCGAGGAGATGGCCACCAACTACACCGATGAGCTGATGGAGGAGATGGGCAAGCTCCAGGAGGAGCTCGACGCCGCCGACGCCTGGGAGATCGACTCCAAGATCGAGCAGGCCATGGACGCGCTGCGCTGCCCGCCCGGCGATGAGCCGGTCACCCACCTCTCCGGCGGCGAGCGCCGCCGGGTGGCGCTGGCCAAGCTGCTGCTCTCGGAGCCGGATCTGCTGCTGCTCGACGAGCCCACCAACCACCTCGACGCCGAGAGCGTGCTGTGGCTGGAGCGGCATCTGCAGGACTACCCCGGCGCCGTGCTCGCGGTGACCCACGACCGGTACTTCCTGGACCACGTCGCCGGCTGGATCTGCGAGGTCGACCGCGGCAAGCTCTACCCCTACGAGGGCAACTACTCCACCTACCTGGAGAAGAAGGCCGAGCGCCTCGAGGTCGCCGGCAAGAAGGACGCCAAGCTGCAGAAGCGGCTCAAGGACGAGCTGGCCTGGGTGCGCTCCGGGCAGAAGGCCCGGCAGGCGAAGAACAAGGCCCGCCTGGAGCGCTACGAGCAGATGGTGGAGGAGGCCGAGCAGTACAAGAAGCTCGACTTCGAGGAGATCCAGATCCCCACCCCGCCGCGGCTGGGCAACCAGGTCGTCGACGTCAAGGACCTCACCAAGGGCTTCGACGGCCGGACGCTCATCAAGGACCTCTCCTTCACCCTGCCCCGCAACGGCATCGTCGGCGTGATCGGCCCCAACGGGGTGGGCAAGTCCACCCTGTTCAAGACCATCGTGGGCCTGGAGGAGCCGGATTCGGGCACCGTCACCGTGGGCCAGACCGTGCAGCTGTCCTACGTCGACCAGGGCCGGGAGAACATCGACGGGGAGAAGACCGTGTGGGAGGTGGTCTCCGACGGGCTGGACTTCATCCAGGTCGGCCAGAACGAGATGCCCTCCCGGGCCTACCTCTCCGCCTTCGGCTTCAAGGGCGCCGATCAGCAGAAGCCGGCCAAGGTGCTCTCCGGCGGCGAGCGCAACCGGCTGAACCTGGCGCTGACCCTCAAGCAGGGCGGCAACCTGATCCTGCTCGACGAGCCGACCAATGACCTGGACGTGGAGACCCTGTCCTCCCTGGAGAACGCGCTGCAGAACTTCCCCGGCTGCGCCGTGGTGATCTCCCACGACCGCTGGTTCCTGGACCGCACCTGCACCCACATCCTCGCCTGGGAGGGCAATGTCGCCGAGGGCCAGTGGTTCTGGTTCGAGGGCAACTTCGAGGGCTACGAGAAGAACAAGGTGGAGCGGCTCGGCCCCGATGCGGCCCGGCCCTCGCGGGTGACCCACCGCAAGCTCACGCGCTAGGCTGGCCCCAGGCGGCCCCCGGTCCCCGACGCGCACACCACGCGCCGGCGGGGCCGGGGGCCCAGTCGTCCCCGCGGCCGCCGCCGCGCAGCCCGTTTCGCCCAGGAGGTCCACCCGATGCCCGATGATCGCGTCGCCCGCCCGCATTCCACCCGGATCCCGGTGCGCTGGTCCGACGTGGACCGGCGCGGCCACGTCAACGACTCGACCTACCTGGACTACGCCCAGGAGGCCCGGCACCGTTGGTTCCGCGACGCGATGGCCGCCGCCGGGCTGCCGCTGCCCCGGGTCCGCTCGGTGGCCGTGGACTTCCTGCGCCCGATCCTGCCCGGTACCGCGGAGGTGATCGTGGACACCGCGATCACCGGCCTGGGCACCACCTCGTACTCGATGCAGCAGACCATCCGCACCTCGGCGACGGACATCGTCGCCGAGGTGGCCACGGTGCTGGTGCTCATGGACACCGCCACGCACCGACCCACCCAGGTCACCGACTCCGCCCGGCGGATGCTCATGGCCTACGCCGCCCCGGAGCTCACCCGCGGCGGCGGGGAGGACGCGCCGGGGGAGCGGGCCTGATGGCCGAGACCCTCGCCGTGCACCCGCCGGCGCTGCGCGACCTGGGCATCCTGGCCCGCCGGGCCGCCGGCCTGGACGGCACCGCGCTCCTGCGGGTGCGGCCCCGCGCCGGGGAGCCGGCGGGCCTGGCCCGGGTGTTCGTGACCACCCCCTTCGGCCCGCTGGGCTGCCGCTCCATCGCCGCGGCGCCGGGTCGGGAGTCGATGGTGGTGCGCGCCGACGCGGTCGCCGCGGCCGCGGAGGCAGCCGCCGCGGCGGGCCCGGACCCGGGCGGCGGGCCGGTGACCCTGGACTGCGGGGCCGCGGCGGACGCCTCCTGGCCGGGGGCGCTGCCCCCGGAGACCGGGTTCGAGCTCATCGACGTGGTGCCCGCCCCGGTGCTGCTCGACCTCGACGAGAAGGCCCGGGCGGTCACCCGGGACACCCCCACCCCGCTGGGCCCGCCGGCCTCCCTGCTGGACCAGGAGGTGCTCGAGGTCGCCGACGGGGACCGGGGGCTGCGCGCCGGGGTGCGGGTGCGCGAGATCCTGGCGCTCACCCGGCTGGGCTTCATCCCCGCCGAACCGCCGGCCGGGGAGCCGGTGCGGGTCTCCGCCCGGGGCCGGTGGACCCGGCTGGACGGGCGCTTCGGCACCGTGTTCAGCCGCGCCGGCTTCGACGTGATCGCCCTGTAGCCCCGCGGCCGGCGGCTCAGCCGGGGGTGTTGATCAGCATGTCCGCCACCCGCACCATGTGATCCCAGATCGCGACGCGGGCGGCGTCGTCGAGCTCGGCGGCCGGGATCTCCGACAGGGAGGCGGCCATCAGCTCCAGCCAGCGATCCGCGGCGGCGCCGTCGATGGCGAAGGGGTGGTGCCGCATCCGCAGCCGCGGGTGGCCCCGCTCCCGGGAGTAGGCGTCGGGCCCGCCCCAGTACTGCTCCAGGAACATGCGCAGCCGCGCCTCCGCGCCGGCCATGTCCTCGGCGGGGTACATCGGGCCCAGGATGTCGTCATCGGCCACCCGCCGGTAGAACCCGGCGACGATCCGGTCGAAGACCTCCGGGCCGAGGTGCTCGTAGACGGTGGGCTGGTTGGGGTTCGCCATGGCCCCCAGGGTAGCGGCCGCGGCGGGGCCGGCCCCGCCGCGGCCGCCGCCGGCTACGCCCCGGCGTCGACGGCGCGGGCGGCCAGCGCCCGGCGCACATGATCCCGGCCCTCGGCGAGCACCCGGCGCACCGGCTCCGGGGTGGCCGGGTCGGCCAGCACCGCGTCCGCGGCGGCCACCGCGGACTCCGAGATCTCCCAGGCCGGGTACAGGCCCTCCAGCATGCGCAGCGCGGTGTCCGAGGAGTACGCCGACCACCAGCCGGCCGCGGCGGCGAAGAAGCGGTCCGGGTAGCCCTCGGCGGTGAGCAGCTCGCCCGCCCCCGGGGCGGTGAAGCCCAGGATCAGGTGCCGCAGCGCCAGGTTCGACGGCGCCTCCTCGCCGAGGGCGGTCATCTCCTCCCAGGCGCGGGCCTTCGCCGCGGTGACGGGCACCGCCGCGCGCGCGGCGATCGCCTGCTGCTCGCCGAGTGCGGAGCGGTCCTCCGCCGCCAGGGCGGCGATCTCCGCCTCCGCGGCCTCGGCGTCGCCGAGCGCCCCGGCGGCGACCAGCACCTGCAGCGCCCGCCAGCGCATGTCCTCGTCGACGACCAGGCCGGCCAGGCCCGCCGCCGCCGGCTCCCCGCGGCGGATTGCGGCGAAGGCCTCGGTGAGCGCCGGCCCGGCCTGCGCCGCGGGCAGCTGCGCCGCGGCGTTGACCTGCGCCAGCTGCGCATCCGAGCCGGGTTCGGCGGCCCGGGCCCCGGCGAGCAGGCCCTCGGCGAGCCTCCGGACGCCCTCCTCCCGGGCCCACCGCGGATCGGCGTAGCGGGTCACCGCGGTCACCGCCTGGGCGAGCACCCGCTCCAGTACCGCGATCTGGTCCTCCGCGGCGGCCCCGGCGAGCACCAGGGAGACGAAGTCGCGGGCCCGCATCCGCCCGGAGCGCACCATCTGCCAGGTCGCCGACCAGCACAGGGTGCGCGGCATCGGATCCGCGAAGGCGCCGATCCGGGTCACCGCGGTGGCCAGGGAGCGCTCGTCGAGCTCCAGCATGGTGTAGGTCAGATCATCGTCGTTGACCAGCACCAGGTCCCCGGCTGGGGCGCCGGCCAGCTCCGGGACCTCGGTGGATTCCCCGCGCACGTCGAGCTCCACCCGGCGGATCCGGGTCAGCCGCGCCGCCTCGCCCTCGCCCTCGAGGGCGTAGACGCCCACCGCCACCCGGTGGTCGCGCAGCTCCCCGGCGCCCGGTTCGGCCCCGGTCTGCCGGATCCGGAAGGCGGCGAAGGTGCCGTCGGCGGCCAGCTCGTAGTCCGGGGCCAGGGTGGTCATCCCGGTGGTGGTCAGCCACTGGCCCGCCCAGCCGGAGAGATCCCGGCCGGAGGTCTCGCCCATCGCGGCCAGCAGATCGTCGAAGGTGGCGTTGCCGAAGCGGTGCCGGGCGAAGTGCAGGCGGGCCCCGGCGAGGAAGGCCTCCTCGCCGACGTAGGCGGCCAGCTGCTTGAGCACGCTGGCGCCCTTGGCGTAGGTGATCCCGTCGAAGTTCTGCTCCACGGTCTCGATGTCTCGGGCGTCCGCGGCGATCGGGTGCGTCGTGGGCAGCGCGTCCTGCTGGTAGGCCCAGGACTTCTCCACGTTCGCGAAGGTGGTCCACGCCGTGTCGTACTCGGAGACCGCCGCCTGGGCGGCGCAGGCCGACCAGGTGGCGAAGGACTCGTTGAGCCACAGGTCATCCCACCAGCGCATGGTCACCAGATCCCCGAACCACATATGCGCCATCTCGTGCAGGATGGTCTCGTTGCGCCGCTCGTAGCGGTAGCCGGTGGTGCGGGAGCGGAACACGTACTCGTCGCGGATGGTCACCGCCCCGGCGTTCTCCATCGCGCCCATGTTGTACTCGGGGCAGAAGATCTGGTCGTACTTGCCGAAGGGGTAGGGCTCCCCGAAGTTCGCCGCGTAGAAGTCGAAGCCCTCCTTCGTCTCCCGCAGCAGCCGCTCGGCGTCGAGGTGCTCGGCCAGGGAGCGGCGGCAGAACAGGCCCAGCGGGATCTCCAGCTCGCCGCTGCCGCGGTGCTCGGCGGGGGTCTCCGGATGCGCGGCGACGGTGCCCCGCCAGGTGTCGTGCACCTCGTGCCAGTCGCCGACGCAGAAGGCGATGAGGTAGGTCGACAACGGCACCGGCACCTCGAAGGAGTGCAGCCGGGCCCCGGCGCCGGCGGCGCGCACCTCCGGCGCGGAGTTCGACACCACGGTCCACTTCTCCGGGGCGGTGACCCGCATCGTCCAGGTGGCCTTGAGATCCGGCTGGTCGAAGCAGGCGAACACCCGCTTGGCGTCCGCGGTCTCGAACTGGGTGTACATGTAGGTCTCCCCGTCGGCGGGGTCGGTGAACCGGTGCAGGCCCTGGCCGGTGGTGGTGTAGCGGCAGTCCGCGTCCACGATCAGGGTGTGCCCGCCGGCGGTGAGCCGGAGCGCCAGGCCCGCATCTGAGTCGTAGCCGGCGCGGTCGCCGCCGCAGGCGGCGTCGGTGATATCCGCCCCGTCGAGGGTGACCCCGCGGATGGCGGCGTCGCGCAGGTCGATGAAGGTCTCCCCGGCGGCGCGGGCGGTGAACTCCACCACCGTGGTGGAGCGGAAGGTCGCGCCGCCGTCGGTGAGGTCCAGGGCCACGTCGTAATGGGTCACGTCCAGCAGCTCCGCGCGGGCGCGGGCCTCCTCGCGGGTCAGGTTCACTGAGCTCACCGGTGGTTCTCCTTCGCTGTCGGGGTTCGTCGTCCCACCAGGGTAGGCCCGCGGGGACTATTCCCGTCGCGCCGGGCGCCGCGCGGGGCGATGATGAGGCCATGAGCAGCGACATCGACCGCGCCTGGGCCGTCATCGTCGGCCATCTCGACCCCGCCGGGCCCGCCGAGGCCGCGGAGCTGGACCGGCTCGCCGCGCGGCTGGGCCGGCCGCTGCCGGCCCAGCTGCGCGCCTCCCTGGCCCGGCACGCCGGCTGCCCGGACTGGCCCGGCGGGGAGCTGCTGGACCCCGCGGGGATCCGCGCCGAATGGGGGATCTGGACCGATCTCGCCGCCGAGGGCGTTTTCGCCGACCGCGCCCCCGCGGCCGATGCCGGTGCCGGTCGCGCCTGGTGGGATCCGCGCTGGATCCCGGTGGCCGCCGACGGCGGCGGCAACAGCCTCTGCGTGGACGCGGCCACCGGGCGGCTGCTGGACATGGATCACGAGGTCGGCCCCCGGCTGCTGCCGTACCCGGACTGGGCCGGCTACCTCGCCGACGTCGCCGACCGGCTCGCCGGCGGCCACGGCGCCGGCGCGGCCGGCCGGGCGCGCGCCGCCGGGGGGTCGGTGCCCTGGTAGTCGACGGGCGGGAATGCGCCGGCGGCGGCGGTGGTTGTGCCGGGTGATTCATCCCCCACACGCATTGGAGACCCCCATGGCCGACAAGGTCACCTTCTGGTTCGACGTGTCCTGCCCCTTCGCCTGGATCACCTCCCGCTGGATCCGGGAGGTCGAGCGGGTCCGCGACATCGAGGTCGAATGGCGGCCGATGAGCCTGTCGGTGCTCAACGAGGGCCGGGAGCTGCCCGAGGACTACCGCCGGCTGATGGGCGCCAACTGGGGCCCGGCCCGGGTCTTCGCCGCCGTCGCCGTGGAGGACGGCCTGGACCGGCTGGGCGCGCTCTACACCGAGCTGGGCACCCGCATCCACGACCAGGGCCGCGGCGGCCTGGAGCACATCGACGACTACCCCGGGCTCTTCGCCGAGGCGCTGGCCGCGGCGGGGCTGCCCGCCGAGCGCGCCGCGGCCGCGGGCACGGACGCCTACGACGACCGGCTGCGGGAGTTCCACGCCGAGGCGATGGCCGCGGTCGGCGACGAGGTCGGCACCCCCGTGGTGAAGATGGGCGATACCGCCTTCTTCGGCCCGGTGCTCACCCGGATCCCGCGCGGGGAGGAGGCCGGGCGGGTCTTCGACGGGGCGCTGCTGCTCGCCGGCTACCCGCACTTCTTCGAGCTGAAGCGCTCCCGCACCGAGCGGCCGGAGTTCGACTGAAATCCGGGTTCGCGCCCAGCATAGTCCCGGCAGCTCATTAGCTGTCAGGCGAGCTCAAGGCGGGCCATGGATTCCGGCTCTGGTTAGCTCTGGGTGAATTGGGATCGAATTGGCCATTCGTTGCCCGACAGCTGTCTGACCCCGGTGCTGAACCGATGCCCGGACACAGGATGGCCGGGTTTCTGGTAGGGGTCGGCCAGAGTTGGCACTTAACCTCGCCCTTGGTGTTTGCGGGGGTCACTGACCGGGCTGCCGAGAGAAAGGGGGCTTAAGCCGGTGGCGCGTTATGAAGTACCATGGCACGAACCAGCTTTCCCAAATCAGCAGTACGACACCCACTCCGACGACGCTCAGTAATAGCGCCAGGAGATTGAAGACAATGACCAAGGTGACGAATAGGCCCATCGATCCCCGGCCGCCCTTGGTGAGCGGCTCCGGGTCAACGTCGAAGTGAACGCATATCTTGTGTGCCTGACCGATGGTCATGAAATCCAACCTCGGTGCTCGCTTCTTCGGGAAATGGCGAGCAATCTTACCGCGGACGTAGCCTCGTTGGAACGGAGTAGCCCGCGCTGTTCCATCCGGAGCCAGAAGTCTCTCCCACGGTGTGTCGTCTACGGCAACTGAATGGGCACGGGCTACGGCCGGCGCGGGTGAAGGTTCTGTATTTTGGCGGGGATAGGGCGGATAGATGCCCTCTTCCAAACGTTGTCTGGCGGCAGTGGATATTTCGGGATCATTGGATTCTGCAAGGAGTTCGTCAGCATGTCGGTAGATTTCGGCGATCCGCTCCGGAGTCATCGGTGCCTCCGGTTCGGGGTGGCCGTTAATGAACTCCTCCAGGTCATCTTCCGAGGGGAAGGGCGTCTGGTCCCCGGCGTGCTCAGCCTCCTCCTCCGGTGTCATCCCAGACGCATCTCGGACCTGTTCAAGAGCATCCTCGGGCGTGGGAAGATCAAGCCGAACGGAAGCGTAGAAGTCTTCCTCCCAGTCCCGGCAGGTCCAGATGCGGGCAGCGACTTCCAGATCTTCCAGGAATACGGAATCTATGTACCTGATTAGGTGGGACCACGATAGGTTGTCCTCTATTGGAAGGTCGCCAAGGTTGCCATATATGTCATGCTCGGCGGAAACCGTCCCCAAATCCTCCACGAGTCTGACACGGTCGAAGAAGCTCTTACCGGGGTCCGCCCCGGCATCCACCGCCATATCCCGGAGCTCTTCAAAAGCTCGGGACTCTCCCTCGATATCCTGTCGGTACTTTCCCGGCCCAGTAACTTTCATAACCCTTAGACCTCTCATCTGACCTGCCGGCATAACTAAGGTGAGGTAGTCGGCGGTCCTGTTGCTAGGTCTGACCATACCGGCTTCCGGGCCTGCAGCCGGATGTGCTGCCGAACCAGGCCTAAGAAGATGAGCCAGCTCCGGGTCCCTGTTGCAACAGCAGGGGGCGGATCGAGGGGAGCGGGCCGTGCATCTGGTCTTTCCGCCCCTGCCTCTCCTGGATCGCACGGTCCGGATCACGCGGTTGGCGGTCGTCAACCGGCAGCGGCGGATTCTGGATTGGCGGGACAGGCCGGGAAGCGGTGCCGGGCTACTCCGCGGCCGGGGCCGCGACGGCGGGATCCCCGGCGGCGACGGCATCGGCCCGGTGCTTGGTGACCTCCCGCATCGACTCCGGCACGTAGGCGCAGGTCGGATCCGAGGCCCGGTAGTCGCCGGTGACCGCGAAGGCGGTGGAGCGCGACCCGCCGCAGACGGTGTGGAACTCGCACACCGAGCATTTGCCGTGCCAGTTGTCCGGGTCGCGCAGCTGCCGGAACACCGGGGAGTCGGTGTAGATGTCTTTGAAGTCGCTCTCCTTGACGTTTCCGCAGTGCATCGGCAGGAACCCGTTGGGGTAGACGTCGCCGACATGGTCGATGAAGGCGAAGCCGGAGCCGGAGTTCACCGCCATCGGCGGCCGCGGCCGGCGCGGCTTCGCCGGCTCCTCGCCGAGCAGCCGGGCGGTCTCCGCGGTGAGGTAGTCGTAGAGCTCCCCGCCCCGGTAGGGCTCCTTCCCGGCCTCCCGGGCGGCGCGGCGCTGCAGCACCACCCGCCGGTACTGGGGCGCCTCGGTGGTCTTCACCGCGATCCGGGTGCCCACGTCCGCCAGCCAGTGCAGCACGTCCTCGCGCTGCTGCGGATCCAGGGCGTTGAGGTCGGCGCCGCGGCCGGTGGGCACGAGGAAGAAGACGTACCACATCTTCGCGCCCATCCCAAGCACCGTCTTCAGCAGCGCCGGGGCCTCCCGGATGTTGCCCCGGGTGAGCGTGGAGTTGATCTGCAGCCGGAAACCGGCCTCGTTGATGTGCGGGGCCATCTGCAGGGTCTTGTCGAAGGTGCCGGAGAACCCGCGGAAGGCGTCGTGGGTGGCGGCGGTGGCCCCGTCCAGGGACATCGACATCGCCTTGCCGCCGGCCTCGTGCAGGGCGAAGATCCGCTCCCGGGTGAGCTTCGGGGTCACCGAGGGCGACAGGGAGACGCTCAGGCCCCGGTCGGTGGCGTAGGCTACGAGCTCCTCCAGATCCTCGCGCTCGAAGGGGTCCCCGCCGGTGAAGACCACCAGCGGCTTCGGCCGCTCGTAGGCGGCGAGCTGGTCGATGAGCGTCCTGCCCTCGGCGGTGGTCAGCTGATCCGGGTGCGGCTCATGCTGTGCGTCGGCCCGGCAGTGCTTGCACACCAGGGCGCAGGCGCGGGTGACCTCCCAGATCACGATGAACGGCTTGGTGTTGATGTCGTGGCGGACCGTGCGGACCGCGGGCGCGTGGGACACGCTGGCCCTCCTGGCTGGTTGGGCGTCGGTCATGGGTGCGGCGCCGGCGAATGGCGTCACCCCCGACCGTACCCGCGTACCGGCCCACCCCCGGCTACGGGGCGAAGCTGCCGATCAGCACCAGCCCCACGAAGAACAGGCCGAGGGCGATGAGCGACCACCGGCCGAGATGCCGCGGCGCGGTCTCGGGCGTCGGGTACGGCACCCGCAGCGGCCGGGCGACGAGCTCGTCGTCGGGGCCGAGCATGGCCAGGGAGCGCACCCGGGAGGCCTCCGCCTCCCGCCAGGCGCGGATCCGGCGCCGGTCGCCGGTGCGCAGCCGCAGCAGGATCGCCGGCGGCAGGCCGATGCCGATCCCGGCGAGCGAGGAGCCGATCAGGGTGCCGGCGTTCTCCACCGGGAACCAGCCGGCGAGGAAGACCAGCAGGGCGTGGCCGAGGACGATCCAGAGCAGCGCGTCGACGCCGAGGCCCGGTTCGGCGGGCGCCTCCGGGACGCCCGCGCCGACCCCGCCGGCCGGGCCGGTGGGGGAGAGCGGGGTGGAGCCGTGCGGCGCCGGGGCGGGCGCGGGGGCGGCGGCCAACCAGGGATCCGGCCACGGATCCGGCCAGAGCTCCTCGGCCGCGGTGGCCTCGCCCACCGCCGGCGCCGGTGCCGCCGCGGGGGCGGCCGGGGCCTGCGGGGCCATCGCGGCCGGCGGCTCCGGCTCCGGCTCCGGCTCGGGCACCGGGTCCGGCTCGGCCGCGGCGGCCGGCGGATCGGCGGGTTCGGGTGCCGGGGCGGCGGCCGCCGGCTCCGCGTCATCGGCGGCCAGCCCGGGCAGCGGGCGCAGCCGGGGAATCGGGTAGACGTCCGGTTCCAGATCCTCGGCGGAGAGCTCATGGGCGCGGGCGCATTCCAGGTGCACCTCGGCGGCCAGCGCGGAACCGGTGAGCACCGCTCGGGACACCGGGATCAGCCCCCGGCCCTCGTAGTAGCGCACCGCGGCGAGCATCCGGCCTGCCGAGGTTTTGCCGAGCTCGCCGATCCGGTGGCCGTCCAGGCGCACCTCCACCCCGGTCCACGGGGTGCGGCTGCCGCGGGCCACCGGGTGCAGGCTGACCAGCAGCAGCGCGGGGCCATCGGGGCTGATGTAGCGGCGCAGCCGCCCGAACTGCTCCCCCTCCCCGGTGACCTGGATCTTCGGGCCCTTCGGCAGCAGCGCCCAGGGCCTCTCCGGCGGGGTGTTGCGGGGCACCACGGTGCCCGGGTCGGCGAGGGAGATCCGGGCCACGGCGAGCACGTCCCCGGTGTCCAGCACGGCCCGGGCCACCGGGGTGAACCCGGAGTCGACGATCCGGGTGAGCTCCGCCCAGTGCGCCCGGGCCCGGTCCCCGGGCAGCGTCCCGATCCGGCGGCCCTCCCAGAGCACCTCCACCGCCGGGTCCCCGGCGGCGCCGGGGACCGGGCGCAGCGCGACGCGGCCGCGCAGCCGGCCGCGGTCGTCGCGCTCGCCCTGCACCATGCCGAAGGACATCGCGGCGCGCTCCCGGCGGGTGGAGACCACGTCGACGGTGCCCCGGTTGCCCGGGGCGGTGAGGTCGTATTCGCGGTTGCCCATTGCGCGGCTCCTCGGTCTGCGGCGGCGGGGCGGTCCCGCCACGGCACCCATGATGCCCGCCGGGCGGACGCGGGGGAGGCGGAACGGGGGCGGGGGCGAACGCGGGTTCGGGCCCCGTGCGCGGGAGGGCGCCGGGCGCGGCGGCGGGTGGCCGCGGCGGGGGCCGCTATGCTGGTGCGCATGCGAATCTACCTCGGCGCGGACCATGCCGGTTTCGACATGAAGAACATCATCAAGGCCCATCTGGAGGACGCCGGCCATGAGGTGGTGGACTGCGGCGCCCTGGAGTACGACGCCGCGGACGACTACCCGGCCTACTGCATCGAGGCCGCCTCCCGGACGGTCAACGACCCGGGGTCGCTGGGCATCGTGCTCGGCGGCTCCGGCAACGGCGAGCAGATCGCCGCGAACAAGGTCAAGGGCGCCCGCTGCGCCCTGGCCTGGTCGACGGAGACCGCCAAGCTCGCCCGGGAGCACAACAACGCCCAGCTGATCGGCATCGGCGGCCGGATGCACTCCGAGGAGGAGGCGCTGGCCATCGTGGACGCCTTCGTGGCCCAGCCGTGGAGCAACGAGGAGCGCCACCAGCGCCGGATCGACATCCTCGCCGACTACGAGAAGACCGGGATCGCCCCGGCCCTGCCGGAGGCCTGAGCCGCCCCCGGCCACGGGCACGAGCGCGCCGCCGCCCCGGATGGGGCGGCGGCGCGCTCGCGTTCGGCGCGGCGCCTATTCGCGCGCCGCGGCGGCCTCCTGCGCGGTGGCGGTGTCGCCGACCCACTTGAAGACGAAGGCCATGCCGATGATCACCGCCGCGGCGAGGGTCGCCCCGGCGCCGAACCAGGCGGTCACCCCGGCGAGCACCACGATGGGGGCGAGGATCGCCATCGCGATCTCGAAGGGGGCGAAGCCGACGTAGGCGATGCCGAACTCCTCCATGGTGCCGCTCTTCAGCTTGGGGTCCACGATCTTCAGCAGCGCGATGCCCATCGCCACCGAGGCGGTGGCCCAGCCCCAGCCGAAGATGCCGCGCTCCAGCCAGTCCCGCCGGAACATCGCCGGGGAGAGCAGGAAGAAGACGATGAGGCAGTAGGCCAGGCCCGCGGCGAAGAGGATGAGCAGCGGGGTGATGTACTCGGCGACCACGCTGGGCACGATGGAGGCCACGCCGAAGGCGACCAGGAAGTCGGTGGCCGCCCCGGAGATGGACGAGGACAGCTCCTTGTCCACGTAGTGCGGGGCCTTCACCAGGTGCAGCACGCCGACGGCGGCCAGCCCCAGCACGAAGGCGGCGGCGAAGAGGGGGATGTCCAGCCAGGGCACCGCCTCGGCGACGGCGCCGGTGATCACGTGCGCGGCGAAGACGGTGAGGATGATGACCGCCCCGTGCAGGGCAATCGGCTCGATGGAGGAGGGGTTGGTGGTGGCCCGGCCCACCGAGGGCCGCTGGCCGGGAAGCGAGATGAGCCCGGTGCGCAGGTCCTCGGGGAGCTTGCGGAACTCCGGCAGCTGGCTGGTGCGCCCGGTCACCGAGCCCCATTTGGACAGCGCCAGGCCGCCGATGATGGCGACGATGGTGCCCACCGCGGCGGAGGTGAAGCCCAGGGTCATCGCGGCCTCCGCCCCGGCGTCGGTGAGCGAGGCGCCGACCGCGGCGGCCACCCCGAAACCGCCGACGAAGCCGACCGGCAGCATCATCCCGAACCAGTCCGGGGTGCCGAACAGCGGGGTGAGCAGCAGCACCCCGAAGAGGATGAGCAGGCCCCACTGGCCCATGTACATGCCCACCGAGTAGGACCACATGGTGCGCGCGCCCTTGGCCAGGTGGCCGCCGAACTCCATGCCGTAGGGCAGGGCGCCGAAGACGATGGCGATCAGGATCCCGGCGTAGGTGGACAGCTGGTCGGAGAAG
The DNA here is from genome assembly GCF_001941505.1 of Corynebacterium sphenisci DSM 44792. Classification (NCBI taxonomy): domain Bacteria; kingdom Bacillati; phylum Actinomycetota; class Actinomycetes; order Mycobacteriales; family Corynebacteriaceae; genus Corynebacterium; species Corynebacterium sphenisci. The sequence goes on from NZ_CP009248.1 coordinate 684,965, forward strand.
CCGATGATCCCGGCCCCGTGCGGGCCGAGCGCCAGGCCCAGCAGGCCGGCGGTCATCGGGGCGGGGATCATGAGGGTCTGGAAGACCGGGATGAACCGGCGGGCGAGGTTGCCGATGACCAGCAGCAGGGATATCCACCCCACGTCGGTCAACAGGCTGAAGGGCGTGTAGTCGGGCGGCACGTGGTCATCCTTCCGATTGGTGAACGATATATCTCCCACCGTAGGGAACGATGATGAGGGCCGTTCAACCGGGGGGGCGTCTCGTGCGGGCCCGGGCGGGCCGGCGCGGCCGCGCCCGCGGAAAGCGGCCCCGCGCCGGAGCACGGGCGCCTACCATCGCGACATGGATGTTCACCACGGAAAAGCAGGTGCGGGACCGGGGGAGCGGCCCATCCGGGGGTTCCCCGCCCCGCCGGAGCACGAGGTCGACCTCGGCGGCCTGCTCATCGGCACCGCCTCGGCGGCCCTGCAGATCGAGGGCGGCGATCGGGGCAACGACTGGGTGCGCTGGGCGGCCGGGCCGGGCACCATCGCCGACGGCTCCACCCCGCTGCGCGCCACCGACCACTGGCGGCGCTGGCGCCAGGACAATGCGCTGATGGCGGATCTCGGTCTGCGCGCCGCCCGGATCGGCCTGGAGTGGTCCCGGATCCAGCCCGCCCCGGGCCGCGTCGACCACGCCGTGCTGGACCGGTACCGGGAGGAGATCGGCGATCTCGTCGACCGCGGCATCGCGCCCCTGGTCACCCTGCACCATTTCGTCAACCCGATCTGGTTCGCCGACCGCGGCGGGTTCACCGCCGCCGGCTCCGCGGCGGCCTTCGCCGACTACGCCCGGGTCGCGGTGGGGGCGCTGGGCGATCTGGTGACCGACTGGGTCACCGTCAACGAGCCCAACGTCTACGCCACCGCCGCGCACCTCTTCGACGAGGCCCCGCCGGCCCGGCGCTCCTGGCGGGCGACCCTGCGGGTGCTGCGCAACATGGCCATCGCCCATGTCCGCGGCCACCGGCTCATCCACGAACTGCAGGGTGATGCCGCCCGGGTGGGCATCGCCCACCACGCCCGCGCCTTCACCCCGCGCGACTCCGCCAACCCGGTGCACCGGGCCACCGTCCCGGTGGCGCGGCACCTGTTCCAGGGGATCATCGCCGAGGCGGCGCTGGCCGGTCGCTTCCACCCGCTGCTCGGCGGCAACCGCGGCACCGGGGTCGCCCCGGGGAGGTACTACGACTACCTGGGCCTGAACTACTACTCCCGGACCGCGGTGGCGGGCCTGCGCGACGGCACCCTCCCCGGGGTGCCGGTCAACGACCTGGGCTGGGAGGTGCACCCGGCCGGGCTGGTGGACTGCGCCGCGGAGCTGGTGGCGCGCTACGACGCCCCGGTGTGGGTGACCGAGAACGGCACCGCCGACGCCGGCGACCCGGCCGCCGGGGTGGCCGAGCGCTTCCGCCGCCGGTTCATCCTGGACCATCTGCTGGCCATCGCCGGCTCCGGGCTGCCCATCGAGCGCTACTACCACTGGTGCTTCGTGGACAACTGGGAATGGCGGCTCGGCGAGGGCCCCCGCTTCGGCATCGTCGCCCTGGACTACGAGACCCAGCGGCGCCGCCCGCGGCCCTCGGCCCGGCTGCTCGGCGAACTCGCCGCCACCGGCCGGATCACCCCGGATCTGTACCGGCGGCACACCGCCGGGCAGGTCTACCCGATGGCCCCGCCGGCGCCGCCGCGGCGGATCCGCGTCCCCGGGTGGCGTCGATGAGCGCCCCCGCCGCCGGGGCCGCGCGGTTGGACCCGGGGGCTCGCCCGGAGGTCAGCCGCGGCTGGATCACCCGCTACGGGCTGCTCTACCTCGGCCAGAACCTCGCCTGGGCGGCGCCCGCGCAGCTGCTCCTGGCCCGGCAGATCCTGGTCTGGCATCCCGGGGACAAGGAGGCCCGGCTGGCGCTGCTGATGGCCATCGGCGGGGTGGCCTCCCTGGTCGGCCATCCCCTGGCCGGCTGGCTCTCCGACGCCACCGGGGGCCGCCGGGGCCGGCGCGCCCCGTGGATCCTGGTCGGGGCCGCGGTCTCCGCCGGCTGCCTGGCCGCGATGGCCGCCGCACCCGGGTTCTGGGCCCTCACCGCGGCATGGACGGTGTTCCAGCTGTTCATCGCCGCGGCGATCAACTCGGCCCAGGCGGTCGCCCCGGACGGGGTGCCCCGGCACCAGTACGGCACCGTCTCCGGGGTGCTCGGGCTGACCTACACCCTGGGCCTGGTCGCCGGCACCGCCGTGGCCGCGCTGCTGGGCACCGGCCCCGCCTACCTGGTCGCCGCGACGCTGCTGCTGGCGGCCACCGCCCAGTTCCTGCTCGGCTTCCGGGATCCCACCGCGGGGGTCGCCCCGGCCGCCGCGCCGCGGGAGGCGCCGGACCCGGACCCCGACCCGGCGCCGGGGCGGGCCGACCGCCCCGCGGCCGGCTACCGGGACTTCGGCTGGGTCTTCGTGGCCCGCTTCCTGGTCACCACCGGCAATTACGTGGCGCTGTTCTACCTCTTCTACTTCCTCCGGGACCGGATCGGGCTGGCCGACCCGGATGGCGGGGTGCTCGTGCTCACCGGGATCTACGCCGCCTGCGTGGTGGCCACCGCGGTCGCCGCCGGGGTGGTCTCGGACCGTTCCGGGCGCCGCCGCGGCTACGTCGCCGCCTCCTCCGCCGGGGTGGCGGTGGCCTGCGCGGTGATGGCCGCCGCGGGGGATTTCCCCGTGGTGCTGGCCGCGGCGGTGCTGCTGGGGCTGTCCTGGGGCGTGTTCATGGCGGTGGACCAGGCCCTGATCAACGAGGTGCTGCCCTCCGCGGCGCGCCGCGGCCGCGATGTCGGGGTGATGAACCTGGCCGTGGCCGGGCCGAACACCCTGGCCCCGCTGCTCGCCGCGGCGGCGCTGGGCGCCTTCGGCGGCTACCCGGGGCTCTACCTCTTCGCCGGGGCGGTGACCGCCCTCGGCGCGGCGGCGGTGACCCGGGTGCGCGGGGTGCCGTGACGGCGCGGCGGCCCCGGCCCGGTCAGCGCCGGGCGCGGCCGGCGTGCCAGTCGCGCACCTCGGCGGCGCGCCACAGGGTCAGCCCGTGCAGCCGGGCCACCGGCTCCGGGGCCCGGCCCCGGCCGGCGTAGCTGGTGAAGGTGCCGCGGGCGGTGCCGGAGTGCTCGGCGCACTGGGCGGCCGTCCACAGCTCCTCGCCGGTGTCCTGGTCGATGATGCGCGGGTCCATGGCGCCCAGGCTACGGCCGCGGCCGCGGGCACGGGAAAACCCCCGATCCCCGGGGATCCGGGTATCGGGGGCGGTGGAGGGGACGACGGGAATCGAACCCGCGTCTTCAGCTTGGAAGGCTGAGGTATTAGCCACTATACGACGTCCCCGCGCGGTCCCCGGCGCGGCTGGCGCGGCGGAAAACGGCGCCCGCAAGCCTAGCGCACCGCGGGCCCGGCCCGGAAATCCCGGCCGGCCCGGCCGCCCCCGGCGCGGCCGGGCCGGCGGGGCGCGCGGCGGGCGGGGCCGCGCCGATCGCCGCCGGTCGGCGCACGCCGCGGCGGGTGCGGGGGCGCTTAGGGCGGGGCGGTGCTTAACCGCGGCGGCGGGGGCACGTACACTGCCACAAGTCACGGGGTATGGCGCAGCTTGGTAGCGCACCTGCTTTGGGAGCAGGGGGCCGTGGGTTCAAATCCCGCTACCCCGACCAGCAGCACGGGCACTCCCGTGGACTGTGGACCCATCCCCCACTCACCATCAACAAACAGGAGTGTTAAGGCAGTGAAGAGCTCCGTCGAGAAGCAGAGCGAGACCCGAGTCCGGTTGACCGTCGAGGTTCCCTTCGACGAGCTCACCCCGGAGTTCGACCAGGCCTACCAGGCCCTCGCCCAGCAGGTCACCATCCCGGGCTTCCGCAAGGGCAAGGCCCCCGCGAAGCTGCTCGAGGCGCGCATCGGCCGCGGCCCCATCCTGGAGCAGGTCCTCAACGAGATGATCCCCTCCCGCTACGAGGAGGCCGTGCGCGAGCATGAGCTCAAGCCGATCGGCCAGCCGGAGGTGGACATCGCCAAGCTGGAGGACGGCGAGGTGGTGGAGTTCACCGCCGACGTCGACGTCCGGCCCGAGATCGACCTGCCCGACTTCTCCGGGATCTCCGTGGAGGTCGAGCCGGTGGCCGCCGACGAGGACGCGGTGGAGAAGGAGCTCGGCAACCTGCTGGCCCGCTTCGGCTCGCTCACCGGCGTGGACCGCGCCGTCGAGGACGGGGACTTCGTCTCCATCGACCTCTCCGCCACCGTCGACGGGGAGGAGCTGGAGGAGGCCGCCACCGAGGGGCTGTCCTACGAGGTCGGCTCCGGGGAGCTCATCGACGGCCTGGACGAGGCCCTCGTGGGCCTGGCCAAGGACGAGTCCAAGGAGTTCGCCACCACCCTGGTCGCCGGGGAGCACGAGGGCGAGGACGCCCAGGTCACCGTCACCGTGCGCTCGGTGAAGGTGCGCGAGCTGCCCGAGGCCGACGACGACTTCGCGCAGATGGCCTCCGAGTTCGACACCATGGCGGAGCTGCGCGAGGATCTCGCCAAGCAGGTGGAGCAGACCAAGAAGGGCGAGCAGGCCTCCCAGATCCGGGACAAGGTGCTCGCCGCGGCCCTGGAGGCCACCGAGGTGCCGCTGCCGGAGTCCGTGGTCGCCGAGCAGGTCGAGGGCCAGCTGCAGCAGCTGCTCGGCCAGTTCGGCGGGGACGAGGCCACCCTGGACAAGATGCTCCAGGCGCAGGGCACCACCCGCGAGGAGTTCGACGCCGACTCCCGCAAGTCCGCCGAGGAGGCGGTGCGCACCCAGCTCTTCCTCGACGCCCTGGCCGAGAAGGTGGAGCCGCAGGTCTCCCAGCAGGAGCTCACCGACCACATCCTGTTCACCGCGCAGTCCTACGGGATGGACCCGAACCAGTTCATCCAGCAGATCCAGGCCTCCGGCCAGATCGGCAACCTCTTCGCCGACGTGCGCCGCGGCAAGGCGCTGGCGGTGTCCATCCTGGAGGCCACCGTCACCGACACCGAGGGCAACGCCGTCGACGTCGCCGAGTACTTCGGCGAGGCCGAGCCGGAGGAGGCCCCCGAGGCCGAGTCCGAGACCGAGGCCGAGGCCGAGACCGGGGACGAGTAGGCCCGGCCGCCGGCGGGGCGCCCCCGCCGCAACGCCCTCAGCGAACACGGCGCCGGCGGGGAAGCCCCGCCGGCGCCGGTTCGTTACCCTCTAGTGGAAGTGCCCGCCGGCGACCGCGGGCGAGGCGACAAGGAAGGTGGACCCCGAAGCATGAGCGACCAGACCCCCCTCGCGGAGAACTCGGTGTTCGACAAACTGCTCAAGGAGCGGATCCTCTGGTTGGGCGACCAGGTCGACGACGACATCGCCAACCGGCTGTGCGCCCAGATGCTGCTGCTGGCCGCCGAGGACCCGGAGCGCGACATCGCCCTGTACATCAACTCCCCGGGCGGCTCCGTCACCGCGGGCATGGCCATCTACGACACCATGCAGTTCGTGCCCTGCGACGTCGCCACCTACGGGATGGGCCTGGCCGCCTCGATGGGCCAGTTCCTGCTCTCCGCCGGCGCCCGCGGCAAGCGCTACGCGCTGCCGCACGCCCGGATCATGATGCACCAGCCCTCCGCGGGCATCGGCGGCACCGCCTCCGACATCACCATCCAGGCCGAGCAGTTCGCCCTGACCAAGAAGGAGATGGCCCGGCTCATCGCCGAGCACACCGGCCAGCCGCTGGAGCGGATCGAGGCCGACTCCGACCGGGATCGCTGGTTCACCGCCGCCGAGGCCAAGGACTACGGCTTCGTCGACCACGTGGTGACCTCCCTGAAGGACACCGGCGACACCGCCGAGGGGGAGGGGAAGTAGCCGATGCCCGAGGCGAACCGAACCACCGACCACACCATGGAGATGAACCCGGCCATGCAGATGCCCCAGTCGCGCTACGTCCTGCCCTCCTTCGTCGAGCACTCCAGCTTCGGCGCGAAGGAGTCCAACCCGTACAACAAGCTCTTCGAGGAGCGGATCATCTTCCTGGGCTCCCAGGTCGACGACACCGCCGCCAACGACATCATGGCGCAGCTGCTGGTCCTCGAGGGCCTGGACCCGGACCGGGACATCACCATGTACATCAACTCCCCGGGCGGCTCCTTCACCTCCCTGATGGCCATCTACGACACCATGCAGTACGTCCGCCCGGACGTGCAGACGGTGTGCCTGGGCCAGGCCGCCTCCGCGGCGGCGGTGCTGCTCGCCGCCGGCGCCCCGGGCAAGCGCGCCGCGCTGCCCAACGCCCGGGTGCTGATCCACCAGCCCGCCACCCAGGGCATCCAGGGCCAGGTCTCCGACCTGGAGATCCAGGCCAAGGAGATCGAGCGGATGCGCACCCTGATGGAGCGCACCCTCGCCGAGCACACCGGGCAGAGCGCGGAGCGGATCCGCCAGGACACCGACCGGGACAAGATCCTCACCGCCGAGGAGGCCAAGGACTACGGCATCGTGGACCAGGTCTTCGAGTACCGCAAGCTCAACCCGCGCAGCTGAGCCGCACCCGGTCGCCAGGCCTCGACGCGGCCCCGGTGGGGATTCGGGTCAGCTGGAGCCGGCGCCGATCTTCTCGGACTGGCCGCCCACCCTGGTGCCGCCGAGGGTGGGGGAGACCCGGCAGACGTCGCCGTTGGCGTAGGCGGTGCTGCCGTAGATGGCGGCGATGACCCCGCCCTCTCCGGTGTCCACCAGCCGGGAGGTCTGCGCGAGCAGCCCGGCGCCGAGCACGGTGTCGTCCAGATCGGCGATGCCGCCGCGGGCGGTGCTGAGGTTCAGCCAGAGCACCTTCATGTCGGTGCCCTGCACCACGGGCACCAGCTGGTCGGAGCCGACGAAGATGTGGAAGAAGGCGTGCCCGGCGGGGATGTAGGGCGCGATCAGGTTGCCCTTGCCGAGGATTGGCCCGGCCCCGAAGTTCGGCCCGGGCTGCACGGTGGCCTTCGCCACGGTGCCCGGCGCATCGCCCACCCCGCAGCCGGCGGTGGCGGCGGGGAACCAGAAGTCGGATTTCTCGGTGCGGTCGCCGAATTCCGCGGTGCGCTCGGGCTCGGGCTGCTCGGCGAAGGGGCCGGCCGGGTCGGCGGCGTCGGAGCCGTAGTCGGCGGTGAGCTTCTCGGTGCGCGGGGACCGGGCCTGCTCCAGCAGCTCGCGCAGCGCGGCCTCGGCGCGGGCGCCGAGCGCCCCGACGAGGCGCTCCAGGTCCTCCAGCGGGATCCCGCCGGGGGCGGCCATGGCCTCCGGCAGCAGCTCCTCGATGATCGCCGCGGAGCCGGCGGCGTCCGGTGCGGCCGGCGCCGCGGGCGCGGCGGCGGCGGGCGGGGCGAGCAGGGCGGTCGCGGCGAGGGCGGCGATGGCCGCGCGGCGGCCCCGATGGCGGATCATGGTCGTCGTTCCTTTCGCCCGCCGGGGAGGCCGATGGCGCCCCCGGCTGTGATGGATGTGACTGATGGTGCCTATGTTACTGGTGGTGCGGCATCGGGGCGAGGCCCCGGCGCCGCCGGGCACCCCCGCGGGCCACGCCGGAGGCCCCCGCGGTCGGCGCCGCGCGCCCGGGCTCGCGGTAGGGTTGTGGGGTCAACCGTCGCCGAGGCACGAGGAAGTGGTCGCCCTATGGCGCGCATGCAGGAAAGCTCCGATCTCCTGAAATGCTCCTTCTGCGGCAAAACCCAGAAGCAGGTCAAGAAGCTCATCGCGGGACCGGGGGTCTACATCTGCGATGAGTGCATCGAGCTGTGCAACGAGATCATCGAGGAGGAGCTCAGCGCCGCCGGGGCCGAGGCCGAGGCCGAGGACCGGCTGCCCCGCCCCTCCGAGATCCGGGACTTCCTGGACCAGTACGTCATCGGGCAGGACGCCGCCAAGCGCACCCTCGCGGTGGCGGTCTACAACCACTACAAGCGGATCAACGCCGGGGAGGCCGCCGGCGACGACGTGGAGCTGGCCAAGTCCAACATCCTGCTGCTCGGCCCCACCGGCTGCGGCAAGACCTACCTGGCGCAGACCCTGGCCCGCAAACTCGACGTGCCCTTCGCGATCGCGGACGCGACCAGCCTCACCGAGGCCGGCTACGTCGGCGAGGACGTGGAGAACATCCTGCTCAAGCTGCTGCAGGCCGCCGACTTCGACGTCGCCCGGGCCCAGCGCGGGATCATCTACGTCGACGAGGTGGACAAGATCTCCCGCAAATCGGAGAACCCCTCCATCACCCGGGACGTCTCCGGGGAGGGCGTGCAGCAGGCGCTGCTGAAGATCCTGGAGGGCACCGTGGCCTCGGTGCCGCCGCAGGGCGGGCGCAAGCACCCCAACCAGGAGTTCATCCAGTTCGACACCTCCAACGTGCTCTTCATCGTCGCCGGGGCCTTCGCCGGCCTGGAGAAGGTGATCCAGGAGCGGGTGGGCCGCAAGGGCCTGGGCTTCGGCGCCGAGGTGCGCCCCGTCGACGCCGCCGAGGCCGATCCCTTCGGCCAGGTGCTGCCCGAGGACCTGATCCGCTTCGGCATCATCCCCGAGTTCATCGGCCGGCTGCCGGTGCTCGCCTCGGTGACCAACCTCGACGAGGCTGACCTGGTGCGCGTGCTCACCGAGCCGAAGAACTCCCTGGTCAAGCAGTACCAGCGGCTGTTCGCCATGGACGGGGTGGAGCTGTCCATCGACGAGGAGGCGCTGCACGCCATCGCGGAGAAGGCGATCGCGCGCAACACCGGCGCCCGCGGGCTGCGCGGGATCATGGAGGAGATCCTCATGCCGGTGATGTTCGAGGTGCCCGAGCGCGATGACGTCACCGCGGTGCGGATCGGCGCCGCCTGCGTCGCCGGGGAGGCCGAACCGGAGCTCATCACCGCCGAGGCGGGGGAGCGCTCCGCCTAGGCCCCGGCCGCCGGGTAGACGCCGACGCCGCCCGCCCCCTCCCGGGGCGGGCGGCGTCGGCGTAGTGCGCCGGGCGGGCCGGCTACTCCTCGTAGATGTCGGCGTAGTCGGGGGTGACCTCCTCGTCGACGAGGGCGGTGTCATCGTCGCCGTAGACCTCGTCGGCGAGCTTGACGTCCATCTTCGCCTCCGTCGGCGCCGGCTCCACCCCGGTGTAGGAGTTGCCCCCCGAACCGCCCGTGGAGGAGGTGAGGAAGCCGATGATGGTGTCCGTGACCAGGGCCTTGGTGTTCTCCCGGAGCGCCTCGTCGGTGAGCCGCATCGCGTAGATGCCGTGGAAGGCCGGGTCGCCCAGGGTGGGGAAGCAGCCCATGGAGGCCATGATGAAGTGGATGTCCAGGGCGGAGACGTCGGTGCGGAAGGCCCCCAGATCCCGGCCCAGCAGCAGGATCCGGTCGTACTCCTGCACCGCCGGGTGCTGGGCGACCAGCCCGCCGGATTCGCCCGGGGGCAGCACCGGGTGCAGGTTCTCCGCGGTGATGAGGCGGATCGAGTCCGGGGAGGAGAAGTAGGCGTCGAAGACCCGGCCGAGCACCTCCCGCATCGCCACCACCGGCACATCCGAGGTGGGCCGCAGCTCCTCGTTGGTCAGGTGCAGCCGGCTCAGCCCGTAGCGCAGGGTCTCCCGGTAGACGCCGGTCTTGTCCCCGTAGTGGTAGGTCAGCTGCCGTTTGGTGACCCCGGCCGCGGCCGCGATCTCGTCCATGCGGGTGTCCGCGAAGCCCTTCCGGACGAAGAGCTTCAGGGCGGCCTGGAGCACCTCCCGGTCCGGGATCTCCTCGTGTCCGGCGGGTTTCATGCGCCCTCCTCGTGACTGGCTGGGTCGGAATCAGCGCCCGTCGCGGCGGTGGTGCGCGGGCGCTGGGTGGACGACGGCGTCGTTCAGGGCAATGGTAGCCCCGTTGCCCGCCGGAACCGCGGGAGTTCACCCCCGGCCCCCACCGGGCCCGGGACCGCCCCACGTGCGCCCGCGCAGGTCAGCGGGGAAATCCACCGGTATTCCGACATTCACCGTCGACAACAGGGTAACGCCGTTTCGGGCGGGGCGGGGGTGGTGCGCGTGGCTTTGCCCGCACCAGGGGGGTGGTCGGCGGGCGCACCCCGGATCACCTGGGGTTTCCCCGGACGGGCCGGTTCTGCGCGGGCGCCGCCGGCCCACTATCGTGGTCGGTGCACTACCCGCAAGTCCCCGAAAGGACCCCCATGACGCAGTCCCCCGTGAAGGTCGCCGTCACCGGCGCCGCCGGCCAGATCTCCTACTCCCTGCTGTTCCGACTGGCGCACGGGGACGTCTTCGGCCCCGACGTGCCCGTCGAGCTGAACCTGCTGGAGATCCCCGCCGCCGTGCACGCCGCGGAGGGCGTCGCCATGGAGCTGGACGACTCCGCCTTCCCGCTGCTCGCCGGGGTGAACATCACCGACGACGCCAACGTCGCCTTCGACGGCGTCTCCGCGGCCTTCCTGGTCGGCGCGAAGCCGCGCGGCAAGGGCGAGGAGCGCTCCGCGCTGCTGGCCTCCAACGGCAGGATCTTCGGCCCCCAGGGCGAGGCCCTCAACGCGCACGCCGCCGAGGACGTCCGGGTGCTCATCATCGGCAACCCGGCGAACACGAACACCCTGATCACCCGCCGGCACGCCCCGGACATCCCCGCCGACCGGTTCACCGCGATGATGCGCCTGGACCACAACCGGTCCCTGTCCCAGCTGGCCGCCAAGCTCGGCCGGCGCAGCGCGGACATCCGCCGGATGACCGTGTGGGGCAACCACTCCGCCACCCAGTTCCCGGACGTCGGCTACGCCACCGTCGGCGGGGAGCGGGTCGCCGACCTGGTCGACGACGCCTGGGTCGAGGAGGAGTTCATCCCCCGGGTCGCCAAGCGCGGCGCCGAGATCATCGAGGTGCGCGGCAAGTCCTCCGCCGCCTCCGCCGCCTCCGCCGGCATCGACCACATGCGCGACTGGGTGCACGGCACCGCCGAGGGCGACTGGGTCTCCGTGGCGCTGCCCTCCGACGGCTCCTACGGGGTCGACGAGGGCCTGGTCTGCGGCTTCCCCTGCATCGCCCGGGACGGCGCCTGGGAGATCGTCGAGGGCCTGGAGCTCACCGCGGCGCAGCGCGCCCGGATCGACGCCAACGTCGCCGAACTGCGCGAGGAGCGCGACGCCGTCGCCGACCTGATCGGCTGACCCCGCCGCGGGGCCCCGGAACCCCCGCCCGCCGCGCCCCGCGCGCGGCGGGCTCGCCGCAGCCGGGCCCCGATCCGCCCGCGGCCCCGGCCCGGGCGGGGCACCGCCGCCGGCGCGCGGCCCCGGCCCCGGGGGCGCCCGGGCACCCTCTACACTGTGCCTCGTGACGAACACCAGCAGCGAAGCCCCCCGCCGACCCGACCAGCCCGCCGAGGCCGCCGACCGCGCCGCGCGGCTGCCGCGGAGCTGGAACCCCGCCGAGGTGGAGGACCGGCTCTACCGGGGCTGGGTCGACGCCGGGTACTTCACCGCCGACCCCGCCTCCGACAAGCCCGGCTACTCCATCGTGCTGCCCCCGCCGAACGTCACCGGCCAGCTGCACATGGGCCACGCCCTGGACCACACCCTGATGGACGCCCTGGCCCGCCGCAAGCGGATGCAGGGCTACGAGGTGCTGTGGCTGCCCGGCATGGACCACGCCGGCATCGCCACCCAGACCAAGGTGGAGGCGCTGCTGAAGGAGACCGAGGGCCGGGACCGCTTCGACTACGGCCGGGAGGAGTTCGTCTCCCGGGTGTGGGAGTGGAAGCGCGACTACGGCGGCCGGATCGGCGGCCAGATGCGCGCCATCGGCGACTCCCTGGACTGGTCCCGGGAGCGCTTCACCCTCGACGAGGGCCTCTCCCGGGCCGTGGCCACCATCTTCAAGGAGCTCTACGACCGGGGCCTCATCTACCGCGCGAAGCGGATGGTGAACTGGTCGCCGGTGCTGCAGACCGCCATCTCCGATATCGAGGTCAAGTACGAGGACGTCCCCGGCGAGCTGGTCAGCTTCCGCTACGGCGAGGGCGCGGACGCCATCGTGGTGGCCACCACCCGGGTGGAGACCATGCTCGGCGACGTCGCCGTCGCGGTGCACCCCGACGACGACCGCTACCGGCACCTGGTCGGGCGCACCCTGGCGCACCCCTTCCGCGAGGACCTCAGCCTCACCATCATCGCCGACGACTACGTGGACCCGGAGTTCGGCACCGGCGCGGTGAAGATCACCCCGGCGCACGACCCCAACGACTTCGCCATGGGCACCCGGCACGGCCTGGACATGCCGGAGGTGATCAACGCCGTCGGCGTGATCGAGGGCACCGGCACCCGCTTCGACGGCATGGACCGCTTCGCGGCCCGGGAGGCGATCCGGGAGGCGCTGCGCGAGCAGGGCCGGATCGTCGAGGAGGTGCGCCCCTACGTGCACTCGGTGGGCCACTCCGAGCGCACCAAGGAGGCCATCGAACCGCGGCTGAGCGAGCAGTGGTTCGTCAAGGTCGCCGACCTCGCCCGGATGTCCGGGGACGCGGTGCGGCACGGGGACACCGTGATCCACCCGGCCAGCCAGGAGCCGCGCTGGTTCGACTGGGTCGACGACATGCACGACTGGTGCATCTCCCGGCAGCTGTGGTGGGGCCACCGGATCCCCATCTGGTACGGCCCCGCCGGCGAGGTGGTCTGCGTCGGCCCCGACGAGGAGCCGCCGGCCGGGGAGGGCTGGACCCAGGACCCGGACGTGCTGGACACCTGGTTCTCCTCCGCGCTGTGGCCCTTCTCCACCATGGGCTGGCCGGAGGCCACCCCGGAGCTGGCGAAGTTCTACCCCACCTCGGTGCTGGTCACCGGCTACGACATCCTCTTCTTCTGGGTGGCCCGGATGATGATGTTCGCCACCTTCGCCGCCACCCTGCCGGACTCGCCCCTCGGCGCCGGCGCCGGGGGCCGGCCCCAGGTGCCCTTCACCGACGTGTTCCTGCACGGGCTGGTCCGCGACGAGCACGGCCGGAAGATGTCGAAGTCCCTGGGCAACGGGATCGACCCGCTGGACTGGGTGCGCGACTACGGCGCGGACGCGCTGCGCTTCACCCTGGCCCGCGGCGCCAACCCGGGCGCGGACCTGCCGGTGGGCGATGACGCCGCCCAGGCCAGCCGCAACTTCGCCACCAAGCTGTTCAACGCCACCCGCTTCGCGCTGCTCAACGGCGCCGAGGTCGCCGAGCTGCCGGATCGGGAGGCGCTCACCGACGCCGACCGGTGGATCCTGGACCGGCTGGAGCAGGTCCGCGGCACCGTCGACGCCGCCTACGACGCCTACGAGTTCGCCAAGGCCAATGAGGCGCTCTACCACTTCGCCTGGGACGAGTTCTGCGACTGGTACCTGGAGATGGCCAAGGTGGACTTCCCCCGGCTGGCGGAGGGCGAGGAGCCCACCGCGGCGCAGGCGGCGCGGATGGCGGCCACCCGGGCGGTGCTCGGCCGGGTGCTCGACGTGCTGCTGCGGCTGCTGCACCCGACCATGCCCTTCGTCACCGAGGTGCTGTGGACCGCGCTCACCGCCGGCGCCGGCCTGGGCGACACCCTGGTCACCGCGGCCTGGCCCGCCCCGGGGGCGGCCGCGGCCGCCGGGGAGGCCGACGCCGACGCCGCCCGCCGCATGGACGACGTGATGAAGCTGGTCACCGAGGTGCGCCGGTTCCGCTCCGACCAGGGCGTGAAACCCGGCCAGCGGGTGCCCGCCCGGATGGGCCTGGCCGCGGCGGATCTCGCCGCCCAGGAGCCGGCGGTGCGCTCCCTGGTGCGCCTGGAGGCCCCGGGGGAGGACTTCACCGCCACCGCCAGCATCGAGGTGCGGCTGTCCCGGGCCACCATCACCGTGGAACTGGACACCTCCGACGCGGTGGATCTCGCCGCGGAGCGCAAGCGCCTGGAGAAGGATCTGCGCGCCGCGGAGAAGGAGCTCGCCGGCACCGGCGGGAAGCTCGGCAACGAGGCCTTCCTGGCCAAGGCCCCGGAGCAGGTGGTGGCGAAGATCCGGGCCCGGCACGCGGTCGCCGAGGAGGAGATCGCCCGGCTCACCGCCCGGCTGGAGGGGCTGCCGGAGGCATGAGCGGGCAGGAGCAGCCGCGCCGGGAGGACCCGGCCGCCGGGGCCGATGACGGCCTGTTCGAGGTGACCATGGGCGAGGTCGCCGAGCGCCTCGGCCTGGACGACGACGCCGCCGCCGAGGCCGGCGACGCGGCCGGGGAGGACGCCGGGGCCGCGGGGGACGCCGCGCCCGGCCCGGGCGCGGCGCCGGCGGAGCTGCCCGACGACGGCTACCTCGCCGCCCTGGCCGAGGGCGAGGGGGAGGAGGACTACTCCGGCGCCCCGGAGGCCGAGCTCGCCGCCCTGGCCGCCGACCCGGAGCTCGACCCGGACCCGGACGCCCCGGTCACCGGCGGTATCTTCGGCCGGCTCTCCCTCGACGGCGGGGGGCTGTCGCTGCCCCTGGCGGAGAAGACCGCCGCCCCCGCCCCGCGGAAGATCACCGCCGCCGACCTCGCCGCCCTGGCGGAAACCGAGGCGGAGCTGGACCTGCGCTGGCCGGAGACGAAAATCGAGCCCAGCCTGGACCGGATCGCCCGGCTGATGGACCTGCTCGGCCACCCCGAGCGGTCCTGCCCGGTCATCCACGTCGCCGGCACCAACGGCAAAACCTCCACGGTGCGCATGATCGAGTCGCTGGTGCGCGCGCTCGGCCGGCGCACCGGGCGCACCACCAGCCCGCATCTGCAGCTGGTCACCGAGCGCATCGCCATCGACGGCGAACCCCTCCACCCCCGCGACTACGTGCGGATCTGGGCGGAGATCCGGCCCTTCGTGGAGATGGTGGACGCCGAATCGCAGGCCGCCGGCGGTCCCGCGATGAGCAAATTCGAGGTGCTCACCGCCATGGCCTACGCCGCCTTCGCCGACGCCCCCGTCGACGTCGCCGTGGTGGAGACCGGCATGGGCGGCACCTGGGACGCCACCAACGTCGCCGAGGCCGACGTCGCCGTGGTGACCCCCATCGGCCTCGACCACGTCGACTACCTGGGCGACACCCTCGCCGAGATCGCCGCGGAGAAGGCCGGGATCATCAAGTCCCGCTGGGACGCCGGGGACCTGCTGGCGCCCCCGGACAACGTCGCCGTGATCGGCGAGCAGGACCCGGAGGCGCTGCGGGTGCTGCTCGAGCGCGCCGTGGCGGTGGACGCCGCGGTGGCCCGGGCCGGCGCCGAGTACGCGGTGGCCGAGCAGGCCATCGCCGTCGGCGGGCAGACCCTCACCCTGCGCGGCCTGGCCGGGGTGTACCGGGACATCTTCCTGCCCCTGCACGGGGCGCACCAGGGCCGCAACGCCGCCACCGCGCTCGCCGCGGTGGAGGCCTTCTTCGGCGCCGGGCCCGGCCGGATGCTGGACGCCGACGCGATCCGGGAGGGCTTCGCCGCGGTGAGCTCCCCGGGCCGGCTGGAGCGGGTGCGCTCCGCGCCCGCGGTGCTCGTCGACGCCGCGCACAACCCGCATGGCGCCGCGGCGCTGCACGCCGGCATCGAGGCCGCCTTCGACTTCCGCCGGGTGGTCGCCGTGGTGGCGGTGCTCGGCGACAAGGACGCCGCCGGGATCCTCCGCGAGCTCGCCGGCTTCGCCGAGGAGATCGTGGTCACCGAGAACTCCTCGCCGCGGGCGCTGCCCGTCGGGGAGCTCGCCGAGACCGCCCGCGCCATCGTCGGGGAGGAGCGGGTGCACGCCATCGCGGACCTGCCCTCGGCGGTGGAGCTGGCCATCGCCCTGGCCGAGGAGACCGACTCCGGCGACGGCATCGTCTCCGGCGCCGGCGTGGTGATCACCGGTTCGGTGGTCACCGCCGGCGAGGCCCGCACCCTGTTCGGAAAGGAACCGCAATGACCACGCCCGAGGACCCCCGCGACCCGCGCGAGGCCCGCGCCGAGCGCGCCGAGGCGACCGAGTACGGCCCGCTCGGGCCGGGCCGCACCCCGGAGAAGGACCCCCTGGCCGGGCTGCGCGGGGTGATGGCCGGCACCCTCATCATGCAGGCGATCTCGGTGCTGCTCGGGCTCACCGTGCTCGCCCGGGTGGACGGGGGCGCGCACGCCACCCCGGGGGCGATGGGCTTCGTCACCGCCCTGGGCGTGGCCATGGTGGCGATGGCCTTCCTGCAGAAGCGCCCCTGGGCGCTCCGGGGCAACCTGGCGCTGCAGGTGCTCGCCCTCCTCACCTTCTTCGCGCACTGGTCCCTGGGCCTGGTCGGGGTGCTCTTCGCCCTGGTGTGGGCCTACATCCTGCACCTGCGCAAGAACCTGCTGGAGCGGATGCGCCGCGGGCTGCTGACCACCCAGCACACCTGAGGCCCCGGCGCCGCCCCCGCCGCCCCCGGCCCGCGCCCGGGCCGGCGCCGGCGGCACGTAGACTTCCGGGCATGACCGAACGCACCCTGATCCTGATCAAGCCCGACGGCGTGGCCCGCGGCCTCGTCGGCGAGGTCCTCTCCCGTATCGAGCGCAAGGGCCTGACGCTGGTGGCCCTGGACCTCCGCGTCGCCGACAAGGCCACCGCCGAGGAGCACTACGCCGAGCACCGCGAGCGCCCCTTCTACGGGGAGCTGGTGGACTTCATCACCTCCGCCCCGCTGGTCGCCGGCGTCATCGAGGGCCCCAACGCGATCGCCGCCTGGCGGCAGCTCGCCGGCGGCACCAACCCCGTCGAGGCCGCCACCCCCGGCTCCATCCGCGGCGACTTCGCCCTGGAGGTCGCCGAGAACGTCGTGCACGGCTCGGATTCCCCGGAGTCCGCCGAGCGCGAGATCGGCATCTGGTTCCCGAACCTGTAGGGCCCCTCGAGGCCCCGCCGCACGGCCCCGCCGCCCCGGCCACCCCGGGTGCGGCGGGGCCGCGCGCGTCCCCGGCCGGCGGGGGCCGGGGACCGGCCCGACCCGCCCCGCGGGCCATCCCGCCCTAGCCCGGGCGCGATGTATGCGACAATGGCGGCGGTGTTCGCTCCGCGATTGCGTCGTCGACCGCTGGACACCGCGCACAACAGACTTGCACACATCGATGGCCGCCTGGCATGAACCGACGGGCCCCGCCACCTTCGACGGGTGGGCGTGAGGCCGGGGCGGCCCCAAGGAGAACCGCATAACCGTGGCAGAGTACAGCCAGGAAAATATCGCCCTCGCCCGCGACTTCGATCGCGCCGGCGCCCCGGAGCGGATGCGCGTGCACGCGCTCGCCAAGGCGATCGGGTTGACCTCCAAGGAGGTCATCGGGATCCTCGACGGGCTGGGGGTGGCCGGCAAACGCGCGGCCTCCACGGTCGAGGCCGCCGACCGCAACCGGGTGCTGGACACCCTGATCGGCTCCGCCGGCTCCGCCAAGCAGGAGCAGGCCAAGGCCAAGGACAAGTCCAAGGCCAAGGCCAAGGACGCGGAGCCGAAGAAGGCCGCGAAGAAGCCGGCCACGAAGGCCGCGCCGAAGAAGAAGGCCGACGCCCCCGACGGGGACGCGGAGGAGGCGCCGGCGAAGAAGAAGCCCGCGGCGAAGAAGAAGGCCGCCGCGAAGAAGAAGGCCGACCCGAAGAAGAAGGCCGCCCCGGAGCAGACCGGGAAGGACGCCGAGGCCGCCGAGGAGCCCGCGAAGGCCCCGGCGAAGAAGAAGGCGGCGCAGAAGACCCGGAAGAAGGCCGCGCCGACGGCGAAGACCCCGGAGGACGCCGGGGAGCAGGCCGCCGAGGCGACCGGCGCGGAGACCGCGGACGCGGGCGTGCAGACCGGCCCCTCGGCCTCCGCGCAGCGCCGCGCCCGGCGCCGCCGCAAGGTCGTCGTCGCCAACCCGACCGAGACGGTCGAGGCCGAGCCCGCCGCGGAGGAGGCCGGCGCGCCCGCCGCCGCGGAGGACGCGGCGGAGGCGGGGCGGGCCCCCGCGCCGAAGAAGAGCACCCGCACCCGCTCCCGCCGCGCGGTGCGCCGCCAGGCCGCCGCGCCCGCCGAGGACGCGCCCGTCGAGGTCGTCGAGCCGACCATCGCCTCCGTGTTCGCCGAACCCGCCGAGGAGGGCCTCACCGAGGTGGTGCCCCCGGTGACCCCCGCCCCGGAGGAGCCCTCCTTCGAGGTGCCGGTGTTCATGGCCCCTAAGGCGGTGCCCGCCGCGGAGCGGCCCGCCGGGGAGGACGACGCCGCCGAGGACCGGGCGGATGACGCCGCGGACGCCGACTCCGGCGCCGACGCCGACGGCGGCCGGCAGCCCCGGCGGCGCCGCCGGGGCCGCGGCCGCGGCGCCGGCGGGCAGAACGGCCAGGGCGGCGGCCGCGGTGGGCAGGACAAGCCCGAGGCCGAGGAGGTGCCGGTCATCGACGAGCCCGCCGCGATCAAGGGCTCCACCCGGCTGGAGGCGCAGCGCCGCCGCCGCGCCGACCGCCGCGAGCAGTCCCGCCGCCGGCCCGTGATCTCCGAGGCGGAGTTCCTCGCCCGGCGGGAGTCGGTGAAGCGGGAGATGGTGGTGCGCGAGCGCCGCCGCACCGATCACCCCGGCACCGTCACCCAGGTCGGGGTGCTGGAGGACGACCTGCTCGTGGAGCACTTCGTCACCTCCGACACCCAGACCTCCATGATCGGCAACATCTACCTGGGCCGGGTGCAGAACGTGCTGCCCTCCATGGAGGCGGCCTTCATCGACATCGGCACCGACCGCAACGGGGTGGTGTACTCCGCCGACCTGAACTGGCGCCAGCTGGGCCTGGGCGGCCGGGGCCGCCGGATCGAGCAGGCGCTGCGCAGCGGCGACCAGATCCTGGTGCAGGTCACCAAGGACCCGGTGGGCCACAAGGGCCCGCGGCTGTCCATGCAGATTTCCCTGGCCGGGCGCTACCTGGTCTACGTGCCCGGCGGGCATTCCGCGGGCATCTCCCGCAAGCTGCCGGAATCCGAGCGCAAGCGGCTGAAGGAGATCCTCAAGGAGGTCACCCCGGAGGGCTCCGGCACCATCATCCGCACCGCCGCCGAGGGCGTCGGCAAGGAGGCGATCCGCGGGGACGTGGACCGCCTGGAGGCCAAGTGGCAGGGGATCGCCAAGCGCGCGGAGAAGGCCAAGGCCAAGAAGGGCTCCAAGCCGGAGACCATGTACGAGGAACCGAACATGCTGGTCAAGGTGGTTCGGGACCTGTTCAACGAGGACTTCGACACCCTGGTGGTGGACGGCGAGGACTCCTGGCGCACCGTGCGCGGCTACATCTCCGAGGTCGCCCCGGACCTGATGGACCGGGTGCACCGCTACGACGCCGCCGAGCACGACGGCAGGGACGCCTTCGCCACGCACCGGATCGACGAGCAGCTCACCAAGGCCCTGGACCGCAAGGTGTGGCTGCCCTCCGGGGGCACGCTCATCATCGAGCGCACCGAGGCGATGACCGTCGTCGACGTCAACACCGGCAAGTTCACCGGCGCCGGCGGCAACCTGGAGGAGACGGTCACCCGCAACAACCTCGAGGCCGCCGAGGAGATCGTGCGCCAGATGCGGCTGCGCGATCTCGGCGGCATGATCGTCGTCGACTTCATCGACATGGTGCTGCCGGAGAACCAGGACCTGGTGCTGCGCCGGCTCAAGGAGGCCCTCGGCCGGGACCGCACCCGGCACGAGGTCAGCGAGGTCACCTCGCTGGGCCTGGTGCAGATGACCCGCAAGCGGCTGGGCACCGGGCTGCTGGAGACCTTCTCCACGGAATGCCCGAACTGCGCCGGCCGGGGCCTCATCCTGCACGTCGACCCGGTCGAGCAGGAGCCGGAGAAGCCGCGCTCCCGGCGCTCCCGCAAGGTCGCCGACCCGGCGAAGCACCCGGCGGCGCTGGCCCTGCACAAGGACGAGCCCAAGGCGTCCGGCAAGGACGCCGCCACGGACGCGGACCGGGCCAAGGCCAAGGAGGACGCGGGCGCGCAGGAGGCGAAGGCCGACGCCGCCGAGTCCGGGGAGCGCTCCGGCGACGCCCCGGCCCGCGAGGACGAGGGCGCCGAGCGGCCGACCCGGTCCCGTCGCCGGCGCCGCTCCCGGCGGGGCTCCCGCCGCGGCGGGGCCGCCGAGGCCGGCCAGGAGCCGCGGGAGCCGCGCGCCGAGGACGCCGACGCCGAGGCGGACGGCTCCGCGGAGGGTCGCCGCGACGACTACGCCCGCCGCGAGGATCGCGGCCGCCGCGATGATCGCGCCGAGCGGGACGCCCGCGAGGAGCGCCGCGCCCGGCGGGAGCGCGCCGGGCGGGACGCCCGGGGCGACGACGCCCGCGGGGACGCCGAGCGGCCGGAGCAGGCCCCCTCGGTGGACCGGATCGCCGAGGTGGCCGCCGCGGCCACCGCGGAGGCCCGGGACAAGGACCCGGAGGAGCCCTCGGACGACCGCTACGTCTCCGCCTCCGCCCGGCGCCGCCGCCGGCGCCGCGTGGTCCGCGCCGCCCAGCGCGGGGAGCTGCCCGCCGAGGCCGAGCCGAAGCGGGACAAGCCCAAGGGCGAGGACCGCGCGAAGGGGGAGCCGACCCGGGAGCGGCCCGCGAAGAAGGATCAGCCGACCCGGGAGCGGCCCGCGAAGAAGGATCAGCCGAAGCGGGAGCAGCCCACGAAGAAGGCCGAGCCCACCCGGGACGAGGCCCCCGGGGACGCGCCCGCGAAGGACGGGGCGGAGAAGCCCACCCGGGGCCGCGCCGCCTACGAGGCCGCCCTGGCCGCCTTCGAGGCCTCCCCGCGCCGCAAGCGCCCCACCCGGGGCCGGTCCCGCTCCGATCACGCGCCGGACCCGGAGGACTACGGTCTGCCGGCCTCGGCCGCGCCGAAGCGGATCCGGGAGCAGGCCGCGCAGCCGGCCCCCGAACCGGAGGCTCCCGAGGCGAAGCCCGCCCAGGCCGAGCCCGCCGCCGAGGCCCCGGCCGCGGAGCCTGCGGAGAAGCCGCGGCGCCGCCGCGGCCGCCGCCGGGTCGCGGTGCGCACCTCCGGCATCGACCGGGACGACGCCGCCCCGGCGCCGTCCGCGAAGAAGACGACGCCGAAGGCCGAGCCCGAGGCGGAGCCCGCCCAGGCCGAGCCCGCCGAGTCCGCGGAGCGGCCCGCCCGGGCCGCCGCCGAGTCCGGCCGGCCGCGGCGGCGGGGCCGCCGCCGGGTGACCCGCAAGCTGAGCAGCTGACCCGGGCCGGGACGGCACCGGCGCCGGTCCGCCCGCCACGGCGGGGGCCGGCGCCGGTTTGTCATTCGGGCCGCCGATTGGCTAGTCTTGACCAGTCGCTGTTCGGATGCGGACCGGCGTGCCCACGCACGCCCGCAGGCGGCCGGAGACCCCACCGGGTCACGGGGCCGCCGCCGGACGCAAACGCAATTGTCCAGTCGGGCCGTCATGGCCTGAACGAGTAAACCAAGAAAAAGGGGTAGCCCTCCTATGTACGCGATCGTCAAGACCGGCGGCAAGCAGTACAAGGTTGCCGAAGGTGACCTCGTCAAGGTCGAGAAGATCGAGGGAGAGACCGGTTCCGCCGTGGCTCTCGCCCCGGTTCTGCTCGTCGACGGCGCCGACGTCACCTCCGGCGACAAGCTGGCCGATGCCACCGTCAACGCCGAGATCGTGGAGCAGGTCAAGGGTCCGAAGATCCGCGGCATGCACTACAAGAACAAGACCCGGTACAAGCGCCGCTGGGGCCACCGCCAGCCGCTGACCGTGCTCAAGGTCACCGGGATCAAGGCCTAGCACCCCTCCCACTCACCACGTCACCAGGAGTTAAACAATGGCTTCCAAGAAGGGTGCGTCCAGCACCAACAACGGCCGCGACTCCGAGGCCAAGCGCCTCGGCATCAAGCGCTTCGGCGGCCAGCAGGTCAAGGCCGGCGAGATCCTCGTCCGCCAGCGCGGCACCTCCTTCCACCCCGGCGAGAACGTCGGCCGTGGCGGGGATGACACCCTCTTCGCGCTGAAGTCCGGCGCCGTCGAGTTCGGCACCAAGCGCAACAAGCGCACCGTCTCCATCGTGGAGAACGCCGAGGCCTAACCGCCCCGCGCAGCAGGCGCCCCGCACCCGTCGTGGTGCGGGGCGCCGTCGCGATCCGGGGGAGCGGCCCGGTCCGGCCGCGGGGGCGGGCCGGGTCCGGCTCAGCCGCGGGCGGCCAGCGCCAGCGGCAGCACCTCGCACCCGGTGGCGGCGGACAGCCCGGCGGCGGCCACGGTCGTCGACCAGCCGGTGTCCACCACATCGGCGACCAGCAGGATCGGCCCCTCGCCGAGGCCCGCGCCGGCCAGGGCGGCGAAATCCCAGCGGTCGATGAGCCCGCCGACCCGGTAGGCGGAGTTCTGCGCGGTGACCTCGCCGGCGCCGGGGCGCAGCGGCAGCGTCCCGGCGAAGCGCATCCGGCCGATCGCGGCCACCGCCCGCGCCACCGCGAGGACCATCTCGTCCAGGGCCGGGCCGGGGGCCTCCGCGTCGGGGCCGTGGCCGGCCAGCGCCACCACCGCCACCGGGCGCCGCGCCCAGTCCCAGCCGGCGAGCACCTGCACCACGTCGCGCAGCCGGGGATCCTCGCGCCAGGCCGCCGGATCCGGCCGCCAGGTGGCCTGCGCCAGCAGCTCCGCCAGCGCGGGGCCGCGGGCGATGTCGTTGAGCCGGCCCAGCGCCCGGCCCTGGCCGACCCCGTGGATCCGACCCTTCGGCGGCAGCGGCACCCCGGCCTCGCCGAGGCTGCCGCGCTCCGCCCCGCGCACCCGGTCCATGCCGGTGGGCCACTGCCGGCGGGCGGGCAACCGCACCCCGGGTTCGGTGAGCCGGGCGGACACCGCGGCGGCGGCGCCGGCATCCACCCCGGTGCCCCGGTGCACCCCGGTGCAGTTGTCGCAGCGCCCGCAGGGGCCGGCCGCGGTGGGGTCGTCGAGCTGGCGGCGCAGGAAGAGCATCCGGCACGCCGCCGGGTCCGGCGCGGCCGGATCCCCGGAGCCGGGGCCCAGGGCCTCGTAGGCGAGCATCGCCTCCTGCTCGGCGCGGCGCGCCCGGGCCAGGCCCGCGTAGCGCTCCGCGTCATAGGACCACTCCGCGCCGGTGGCCACCCAGCCGCCGGCGACCCGGCGCACCGCCCCGTCCACGTCGAGCACCTTCAGCACCTGCTCCAGGCGGTTGCGGGAGAGATCCACCAGCGCCTCCAGGCGCGGGGTGGACAGCGGCTCCGGGCCCAGGGCGGCGAGCAGGGCGCGCACCGTGTCCTCCGGGGGGAAGGACAGGGAGGCGAAGTAGGCCCAGATGTCCCGGTCCTCCGCCCCGGGCAGCAGGATCACCTCGGCCCGGTCGGTGGCCCGGCCGGCGCGGCCGATCTGCTGGTAGTAGGAGATCGGCGACCCCGGCGCGCCCATGTGCACCACGAACCCCAGATCCGGTTTGTCGAAGCCCATGCCCAGCGCCGAGGTCGCCACCAGCGCCTTGACCTCGTTGGCCAGCAGCGCCGCCTCCAGGCGCTCCCGCTCCGCGGCGTCGGTGCGCCCGGTGTAGGCCGCCACCGGATGCCCCGCGGCGTCCAGGGCCCCGGCGAGATCCTCGGCGGCGGCGACGGTGAGGCAGTACACGATCCCCGAGCCGGGCAGCTCGGCCAGCCGCTCGGCCAACCAGGCCGGCCGGGCGGTGGTGTCGGGCAGCCGCACCACGGACAGGTGCAGCGACTCCCGGTCCAGGCCGCCGCGCAGCACCCCGGTGCCCTCGCCGAGCTGGGCGCGCACATCCTCCACCACCCGGTCATTGGCGGTGGCGGTGGTGGCCAGCACCGGCACGCCCGCCCCCAGGCCCGCGAGCAGATCCCGGATCCGCCGGTAGTCGGGCCGGAAGTCGTGGCCCCAGTCGGAGATGCAGTGCGCCTCGTCGACGACCACCAGCCCGGCGGCGCGGGCCAGCTCCGGGAGCACCTCATCGCGGAAGCGCGGGTTGTTCAGCCGCTCCGGGCTGACCAGCAGCACATCCACCGCCCCGGCCGCGATCCGGGAGTGGATCTCGGCCCATTCGGTCATGTTGGCGCTGTTCACGGTCTCCGCGGCGATGCCCGCCGCCCGGGCGGCGTCGACCTGGTTGCGCATCAGGGCCAGCAGCGGGGAGATGATCACCGCCGCGCCCCGGCCCCGCCGGCGCAGCAGCTTCGCGGCGATGAAGTACACCGCGGACTTGCCCCAGCCGGTGCGCTGCACCACCAGCAGCCGGCCCCGGTCGTTGACCAGGGCGTCGATCGCCCGCCACTGGTCATCGCGCAGCCGGGCGGCGTCCCCGGCGAGGCCGCGCAGCAGCCCCTCGGCCTCCTCGCGGGGCACCGGGCGGGTCGGGTCGGCGTCTCGGGCGTCCATGCCCCCATCAGAGCACACCGCCGGACGCGCCGGGCGCCGGCCGGGCGGGGGCGCCCGGCGCCGCCCGCCGGGGCCCCGACCGCGTTACCGCCGCGGGCCGGGACATGCGACAATGCGTGGTTGAACACCGCCGTCGGGAAAGGGCCCCCATGTCACGCTTCATCGATCGAGTCGTACTGCACCTGCAGGCCGGCGATGGCGGGCATGGCTGCAACTCCGTGCTCCGGGAGAAGTTCAAGCCGCTGGGCGGCCCCGACGGGGGCAACGGCGGCCACGGCGGGGACATCATCCTGGAGGTCGACCCCCAGGTGCACACCCTGCTGGACTTCCACTTCCGCCCGCATCTCAAGGCCGGCAAGGGCCGCCCCGGCGCCGGGGACAACCGCAACGGCGCCCGCGGCGAGGACCTGGTGCTCAAGGTCCCGGAGGGCACCGTGGTGATGACCGAGCAGGGGGAGACCCTCGCCGATCTCACCGGGGCGGGCACCCGCTTCATCGCCGCCGAGGGCGGCTACGGCGGGCTCGGCAACGCCGCCCTGGCCAACCGGCACCGCCGCGCCCCCGGCTTCGCCCTGCTCGGCGAACCCGGGGAGGAGAAGGACCTGGTCCTGGAGCTGAAGTCGATGGCCGACGTGGGCCTGCTCGGCTTCCCCTCGGCGGGCAAGTCCTCCCTGGTCTCCGCGATGAGCGCGGCGAAGCCGAAGATCGGCGACTACCCCTTCACCACCCTGCAGCCGAACCTGGGGGTGGTGCAGGTCGGCCACGACGCCTTCACCATCGCCGACGTGCCCGGGCTCATCCCCGGCGCCTCCGAGGGCCGCGGCCTGGGCCTGGACTTCCTGCGGCATATCGAGCGCTGCGCGGTGCTCGCCCACGTGGTGGACTGCGCCGCCTTCGAATCCGACCGGGACCCGGTGAGCGACATCCGCGCCCTGGAGGCGGAGCTCGCCGCCTACGACTCCGCCCTGGACTCCGACGTGGGCCTGGGCGATCTGCGGGACCGGCCGCGGGTGATCGTGCTCAACAAGATGGACGTGCCGGACGCCCGCGATATGGCGGAGCTGATGCGCGGCGAGCTGGAGGGCTTCGGCTGGCCGATCTTCGAGGTCTCCGCGGCCACCCACGAGGGCCTGGACGCGCTGCGCTACGCCCTGCTGGAGGCCGTCGAGGCGCACCGGGCGGCGCATCCGCCGGCGACCGCCGCCGGGGCCGGGGCGACCGTGATCCGGCCCAAGGGGGTCGGCGGGCGCCGCCGCGGCCAGGACTTCACCGTGGAGGCGGACCCGGAGGTCCCCGGCGGGTTCCTCGTGCTGGGCCGCACCCCGGAGCGCTGGATCCTGCAGACCGACTTCGAGAACGACGAGGCCGTCGGCTACCTCGGCGACCGGCTGGCCAAGCTCGGCGTGGAGGACGCCCTGGGCAAGGCCGGGGCGGTGGAGGGCTCTCCGGTCACCATCGGCGGGGTGACCTTCGAGTGGATGCCGCACACCGCCGCCGGCGCCGCCGCCCCGGCGCCCTCGGCGCGCGGCACCGACCGGCGCCTGGACGAGGTGCGCCGGGCCTCCGCCGAGGAGCGCAAGCGCGCCTCCCAGGCCCGCCGCGGGCTCATCGACGAGTTCGAGGTCGAGGGCGAGGTCGCCGACCGGGACCGGTTCCAGTGAGCGCGCCGCGGGGGCTGCGCAGCTCCACCCGGGACGCCGTGGCCGGCGCCAAGCGCCTGGTGGTCAAGGTCGGCTCCTCCTCGCTGACCGGGCCGGACGGGCGCACCGACCCGGCCCGGATCGACGCCATCGCCGAGGCCCTGGAGGCCCGGATGGCCCGCGGCTCGGACCTGATCCTGGTCTCCTCCGGCGCGGTGGCCTCCGGGATGGGCCCGCTGGGCCTGCACGCCCGGCCCACCGATCTCGCCACCAAGCAGGCGGCGGCCGCGGTCGGCCAGGTGCGGCTGGCCCAGGAGTGGGCCCGCTCCTTCGCCCGCTTCGGGCGCACCACCGCCCAGCTGCTGTTGACCAGCTCGGACGCGGGCGACCGGACCCGGGCGCGCAACGCCCAGCGCACCATCGACCGGCTGCGCCAGCTCTCCGCGATCCCGATCGTCAACGAGAACGACACCGTGGCCACCTCGGAGATGCGCTTCGGGGACAATGACCGGCTCGCCGCGATCGTCAGCCACCTGTCCTACTGCGATGCGCTGGTGCTGCTCTCCGACGTCGACGGACTCTACGACCGCAACCCGGCGGAGCCGGGCGCGGCCTTCGTCCCGGAGGTGTGGAGCGGCAACGACCTGCGGGGGGTCGCCGCCGGGGAGGGCGGCGGCCTCGGCACCGGGGGGATGGCCTCGAAGGTCTCCGCCGCCCGGCTGGCCTCCCGGGGCGGGGTGCCGGTGCTGCTCGCCGCCGCCGACGAGATCTCCGCCGCCCTCGGCGCCGCGGACGTGGGCACCGCCTTCGCCCCGCGGGGGCAGCGGATCTCCTCCTGGAAGTTCTGGGCGCTCTACGCCGCCGACGCCACCGGGGTGCTGCGCATCGACGCCGGGGCGGTGCGCGCGGTCACCGAGGGCCGCAAATCGCTGCTGCCGGTGGGCATCACCGACGCCGAGGGCGAATTCGCCGCCGGGGATATCGTGGACATCGTCGGCCCGGCCGGGGAGATCATCGGCCGCGGCGAGGTGTCCTTCGACGCCGAGGACCTGGCCCTGGTGCTGGGCCGGACCATGGCGGAGCTGCCGGACGCCTACAAGCGCCCGGTGATCCACGCCGACTACCTGTCGAACTACGCCTCCCGGGCCTGACGGGAGGGGAAGGGGCACGCCGATGGGCGCGCACGCCACCCGCGGTACCCGAGATGCCGGCGCCGGGGGAGCCCGCCGCCGCAGACGCCGGCGCGCCACCCCGGTGAGCGTGCTGGGCGAGCTGCTGCTCACCGCCGGGGTGGTGCTCGCCCTGTTCGTGGTGCACCAGCTGTGGTGGACCGGGGTGCAGACCCAGCGGGCGCAGGCCGAGCTGCGCGAGGAGCTGGAGCGCGCCTGGGCGGCGCCGCCGGCGGCCGCCTCCGGCGACCCCGGCGCCGGGCCGGCCCCGGTGACCGCCCGGGGTGCGATGGGCTATCTGGCGGTGCCCCGGATCGGCCTGGACGCGGTGTTCTCCGAGGGCGTGGGCCAGGCGGAGCTGGCCAACGGCCCCGGCCATTACCCGGCCTCCGCGGCCCCGGGGCAGATCGGCAACGTCGCCTTCGCCGCGCACCGCGACGGCAACGCCGCGCACTTCTCCGAGCTCGACGCCCTGGCCGCCTGCGACGAGATCATCGTGGAGACCGCCGCGGCCCGGCACGTCTACCGGGTGCTGGATCTCGCCGGCGGGGAGACCCCCTGCCTGCCCGGGCCCACCCGGGCGGCGCTGGCCGGCCCGGACTACGCCGGCATCGCCGGCCGGGTGATCGTCGACCCGGGCGCGGACGGGGTGGTCGCGCCCATCCCGGACAACGCCGCACTCGGCCGGGGCGGGCAGCCGGCGGTGGCCCTGCTCACCCTGACCACCTGCCACCCGCACTGGTCCAGCGCGAACCGGATGGTGGTGCACGCCGCCCTGGAACGCACCGAAACCAAGGAAGGGAGCTGACCCATGTACGCGGCCCTGTGGCGGGCGTTGCCCGGACCGACCTGGATGAAGGCGCTGGAGGCGCTGGCGCTGCTGGCGGCGGTGCTCTGGCTGCTGTTCACCATCGTGTTCCCGGCGGTGGCGGTGCACCTGCCCTGGATGGACGTGGCGGTGTAGCCGGCGCGGGCGCGGTTTCCCCGCGGCCGCGCCGGGGGAGCCCCCGCCGGCGGCCGGGCCCCTATGCTTGGGCCATGGCCGATACCACGAACGACACCGCAGTGCGCGCCGCCGAGCGCGAGGAGATCCTGGACCGCGCCCGCCGGGCGAAGGCGGTCACCGGCGAACTCGCCGGCTACCCCTCCGCCCGCAAGGACGCGATCCTGCGCGCCGCCGCCGACGCCCTGGTCGCCGCGACCGAGGAGCTGGTCGCCGCCAACGAGGAGGACATCGCCGCCGGCCGGGAGCACGGCATGAGCGAGGCGCTCATCGACCGGCTGCGCCTGGGCGCCGACCGGGTCGCCGGGATCGCCGACGGGCTGCGCCAGGTCGCCGCGCTGCCGGACCCGGTGGGGGAGGTGCTGCGCGGGTCCACCCTGCCCAACGGGCTGCGGCTGTCCCAGGTGCGGGTGCCGCTGGGGGTGATGGGCATGGTCTACGAGGCCCGGCCCAACGTCACCGTGGACGCCTTCGGCCTGGCCCTGAAATCCGGCAACGTGGCCCTGCTGCGCGGCTCGAAGTCGGCGGTGCGCACCAACGCCGCCCTGGTGGCGGTGCTGCGCCGGGTGCTCGCGGAGCAGGGCGCCCCGGAGGACCTGGTGCAGCTGCTGCCCTGCGAGACCCACGGCTCGGTGCAGGATCTGATCACCGCCCGGGGGCTGGTGGACGTGGTGATCCCGCGCGGCGGGGCGGGGCTCATCAACGCGGTGGTGGAGGGGGCGACGGTGCCCGCCATCGAGACCGGCACCGGCAACTGCCACCTCTACATCGACGCCTCGGCGGATCTGGAGGAGGCGATCGCGCTGCTCATCAACGGCAAGACCCGGCGCTGCTCGGTCTGCAACGCCACCGAGTCGGTGCTGCTGGACGCCGCCCTCGGCGCCGAGGGGGTGGGGCGGGTGCTCGCCGCGCTGCGCGAGGCCGGGGTGACCGTGCACGCGGAGCGGGCGAACCTGCCCCTGGGGGAGATCGACGCGGCGCTGGCCGACGCGGTGGTGGAGGCCACCGGGGAGGACTGGACCGACGAGTACCTGTCCATGGACATCTTCGCCCGGGTCGTCGACGGGGTGGAGGCGGCCATCGCGCACGTCAACGAGTACGGCTCCGGGCACACCGACGCGGTGGCCGCCCGGGACTGGCGGGTGTGCGAGCGCTTCGCCGCGGCGGTGGACTCCGCGGCGGTGAGCGTCAACGCCTCCACCGCCTTCACCGACGGGGAGCAGTACGGGATGGGCGCCGAAATCGGCATCTCCACCCAGAAGCTGCACGCCCGCGGGCCGATGGGCCTGCCGGAGCTGACCTCGGCGAAGTGGATCGTGCGCGGCGAGGGGCAGACCCGGCCCTGAGGAGGGCGCGGCCGCGCCGGCCCCGGCGCGCCCCCGCCCCGGGGTGGGATCCGGCGGGCTCGCCGGTTTCGCCCACCCATGTCGTATCGGGAACGTAACCTCCCGGGCATGAGCGCACCGCACCGCATCCTCGCCGCCCTCGCCGCCACGACGCTGCTGGCCGCCGCCGTCCCGGCCGCCGCGGCCCCGACCCCACCCGGCCCGAACCCGCCGCCCGGCGCGGGCGCACCGTCCGGGGCGGGGGACGGCCGGCCGGGCTCCGCCGGCCTGCCGCTGCCCGCCGGCTCCGCCGGGGCCCCGGGATCCTCCGGTCCCGGCACCGCCGCCCCGGATCCCTTCTACGACGAGATCCCCGCGGAACTCGGGGCCCCCGGCACGGTGCTGAAGACCCAGCCCGCCCAGCATCTGCTGGCGATGACCGGGGTCGACTGGCCCGGCACGGCGACGAGGATCATGTACACCTCCACCCGGCAGACCGGGGAGCGCACCGGGGTGACCGGGGTGGTCATCGAGCCCACGACCGCATGGGAGGGCCCGGGTCCGCGGCCGACGGTGGTGATCGCCCCGGGAACCCAGGGCGTGGGCGACCAGTGCGCGCCCTCGCGGGGCCGCGGTTTCGCGGTGGACCTCGCCGAGGGGCCCTCGCTGGCGCTGAACTACGAGCTGCCGAAGATGTACGCCTTCGCCGCGAAGGGCATCCGGGTGGTGCTCACCGACTACATCGGCCTGGGCACACCCGGCATGCACACCTACGGCAATGCCGATGACCAGGCCCACGCGGTCCTCGACGGGTTGCGCGCCGGCCTCGCCGTCGCCGGGGCCGACCCGGGGGACCCGGTGGGCATCACCGGCTACTCGCAGGGCGGGGGAGCGGCCGCCGCGGCCGCCGAGCGCGCCGCCGGCTACGCCCCGGAACTCAACCTCCGGGCCACCTACGCGGGGGCGGTGCCGGCCCGGATCGGGGAACTGCTGGAGTACCTCGACGGCACCGGCCTGGTCGGCGCCATCGGCTTCGGGCTGAACTCCTTCGCCGTGTACGCCTCACCCGGGTTCGCCGAGCGCATGGACGCCCGGCTCAACGAGGAGGGCCGCCGCTTCGTGGCGGAGACCGCCGGGCAGTGCACCCTGGACATCCTCGCGCACTGGGGGCTGCGGAAGACCAGCGAGTTCACCGTGGACGGCCGCTCCTTCGCGGAGCTGGTCGGCGACGAGCCGGAGCTGGCCGAGATCATCGAGCGGCAGTCCCTGGGCGGCACCGCCCCGCCGCGGCCGATCATGATCGAGGCCTCCCCGAACGACGACGCGGTGGAGTTCGGCCAGGCCCGGGATCTGGCCCGGCGCTACTGCGCCGGCGGGGCGCACCTGGCCTTCTTCGTGGACCGCACCCCGCCGCTCATCCCGGGCACCTCCCTGAACCACATCGTGCCGATGGAGCTGAACATCCCGAAGGCCGTGGAGTATCTGGAGGCGGCCTTCCGCGGGGAGGAGCTGCCCGAGGACTGCGGCGACTTCTAGGGCGGCACCCGAGGGCGGCGGATGCGCGACGCACGCCCGTTCGGCGGCGGGACCGGGTTCGTTACGGATTTATCTCGGAAAAGATGTGATTTTCCCCACGGGGGCTGTTCGTCCCCGATACAGTCCCCTCACATGAAGCATCTTCCCCGCGCGCTCCTCATGGGCGCCGCCGCGCTGCTGACCACCACCACCCTCACCGCCACCGCCGGCGCCGCCCCGGGCCTGCCCGGCCTCGACGGCATCGACCTGCCCGGTCTGGACCGGCTCCGCCCGCCGGCGGCCGCCCCGGCCGGGGCGGACGAGGCCGACCCCGACGCGGGGGCGGCCGCCCCGGCGCCGAAGCAGGCCGACCCGGGCCAGGCCGGCCCCTTCGACCAGGCGCCCGGCTCGGACACCGGTTCGGCGGCGATCCCCGGGGCCTCCGGCTCCTCGGATCCGGCCGACCCCTTCTACACCGACATCCCCGCCTCCCTCGGGGCACCGGGCACGGTGCTGAAGACCCGGCCCGCCCAGCATCTGCTGCAGAAGGCCGGGCTGGACTGGCCGGGCACCGCCACGAAGATGATGTACACCTCCACCCGGCAGACCGGGGAGCCCGCCGGGGTCACCGGCGTGGTCATCGAGCCCACCGTCGAGTGGAGGGGGAAGGGGTCGCGGCCCACGGTGGTGCTCGCCCCGGGCACCATGGGCCAGGGCGACCAGTGCGCCCCCTCCACCGGCTACGGCATCTTCGCCAACATCGACCCGGCGATCCCCTCGATGGGCGTCAACTACGAACTGCTCAACGCCTACGCGGCCTCCTCCCAGGGCATGCGCGTGGTGATCACCGACTACATCGGGCTGGGCACGCCGGGCGTGCACACCTACGTCAACTCCGAGGACGAGGGCCACGCCGTACTCGATGCCGCCCGGGCCGGCCTCGCCCTGGCCGGGGCGGACCCGACCGACCCGGTGGCGCTGCTCGGCTACTCCCAGGGCGGCGGGGCCGCGGCCGCGGCCGCGGAGCGGGCGGGCTCCTACGCCCCGGAGCTGAACCTCAAGGGCACCTACGCCGGCGCCCCGCCGGCGAACCTCCGCAAGGTGCTCGAGCGGATCGACGGCAACATGATCGTCGGCGCCATCGGCTACGCCCTGAACTCCGGCCTGGAGTACTTCCCGGACGAGGAGCGCGCCGAGGAGGTGCTGGATCGGATCCTCAACGAGGAGGGCCGGCGCTTCCTGGAGACCACCCGCTCCCAGTGCATCGTGGACTCGGTCGCGATGTGGGGCACCCGCTACACCAGCACCTTCACCCAGGACGGCGCCGACTTCAAGGAGGTGCTCGAGCAGGAGCCGACGATCGCGGCGATCATCGACGCCCAGCAGCTGGGCCGGCGCACCCCGAACGCGCACATCACCCTGGCCACCGGAATCAACGATGACGCGATCCCCACCGGCCAGGTCAAGGAGCTCGCGCAGGCCTACTGCGGCCGCGGCGCGAACGTCGCCTTCGTCGAGGACGACACCCCGACCATCCTGGAGCGCACCGGGGCCAACCACGTGGCGCCGATGCTGCGGGGCCTGCCCGGCTCCATCCGGTACCTGATGGACGCCTTCAACGGCGAGGAGCTCGCCGACGACTGCGGCACCTTCTAGCGCGGCCGCCGCGGCGGGGACCACGGCCGCGCGGCCCGGGGGCACCGGGGCGCGCGGCCGCCGCCGTTCCCGGGACGAAAACCGTTTGCGGTGGATATCATCCGGGTATGAGAGCACCCGCCCGCCCCCGCCACCGGGGCCGCGCCGCGCTCGCGGCGGCCGTCCTGGTTTGCGCCCTCGCGTCCTCCGGCCCCGCCGGCGCCGCCCCCGGGTCCAATCCGCTCCCCGGAGCCCCGGAGGGGCCCGGCCGGGACATCGGCTCGGCCGCCATCCCCGGCGCCACCGGGTCCGCGGATCCGGCCACGGACCCCTTCTACGCCGAGATCCCCGCCGAGCTCGGCGCACCCGGCACGGTGCTGAAGGCCCGGCCCGCACCGCATCTGCTGCAGCTGGCCGGGCTGGACTGGCCCGGGACCGCGACGAGGATCATGTACGCCTCCACGCGGCAGAACGGGGCGCGCACCCCGGTCACCGGGGTGCTCATCGAGCCCACCGTCGAGTGGGAGGGGAAGGGGCCGCGGCCCACGGTGGTGATCGCGCCGGGCACCATGGGCCAGGGTGACCAGTGCGCCCCCTCCACCGGGTACGGGCTGTTCGCGAACATCGACGCCGCCGGGCCCTCCACCGCGGTGAACTACGAGCTGCTCAACGCCTACGCCGCGGCGCGGCGCGGGATCCGGGTGGTGATCACCGACTACATCGGGATGGGCACGCCCGGGGTGCACACCTACGTCAACTCCGATGACGAGGGCCATGCCGTGCTCGACGCGGCCCGGGCGGGCCTCGCCGCCGCCGGCGCCGACCCGGCCGACCCGGTGGGGGTGCTCGGCTACTCCCAGGGCGGCGGCGCCGCGGCCGCGGCCGCGGAGCGGGCGGGCTCCTACGCCCCGGAGCTGAACCTCACGGCCACCTACGCCGGCGCCCCGCCGGCGGATCTGCGCAAGGTGCTCGCCGGCATCGACGGCAACATGATCGTCGGCACCATCGGCTACGCCCTGAACTCCTGGATGGTCTACCTGGATGAGGCCGTCGACCTCGACGAGCTCATCGACCGCAACCTCAACGAGGCCGGGGTGCGTTTCCTGGAGACCACCCGGGGACAGTGCGCGGTCGACTCGGTGCTCATGTGGGGCCGCACCCGCACCGCGGAGCTCACCCGGGACGGGTCGGACTTCGCCGCGGTGCTGGAGCGCGAACCCGCCATCGCCGAGGTGATCGATCGCCAGAAGCTGGGCGACCGCGCCCCCGACGCCCCGATCCGGATCGTCACCGGGGTGCACGACGACGCCATCCCCACCGGCCAGGTGCGCCAGCTCGCCCGGGACTACTGCGACCTGGGCGCCACGGTGGGCTACGGGGAGGACGACACCCCGCGGATGCTGCCCGGTTCCTCCCTGAACCACCTGGTCCCGATGGTCCGGGGCCTGCCCGCGGCCCTGGACTACCTGGTGGGCGCCTTCACCGGCGAGGAGCCCGCGAACGACTGCGGCTCCCTGTAGCCGGCCGGCCCCGCGGAACCCGCCCCCGGGGGGCCGGGCGGGCTCGCGCGCGGGTCCGCCGGCGGGGGTGATCCGGTCCCGCCCCCGCACGTGAGATAGATCTCGCGGGGCGGGACGGGCCGCCATCGGCCCCGGTCAGCGGCCCTTCCACAGGCGGTGACCCAGCTCACGTCGCGTTCCCCGCACGGGGGCGGGCCACCTGCTGTTTCGTGGAAATCAGCCACGGGGCGACGCGACCCCGGCCCGGCCCGCGCCCGGCGCGGGCCATGCCGGGGCGGCGCCGGCGCGCGGTCCCCACCCGACATAACGCAGCGCGGCATCCGGCCGCCGGCGGAAAGGCCAGCCACATGAAAAAGAACATCGTCATCTTCGAGATCGAGGGCGGCTCCGACAAGTACATCGACGGCCACCGCCGCGACACCATGCCCATCGCCCGGGCCATCCAGGACGCCGGCTGGGGCGCCGAGGTGCTCTACTACCGCCCCGAGTGGACCGAGGACCTCTTCGAGTACGTCTCCGCCAACGCCGACGCCTACATCTCCCGGGTGAACCCCGGCGGCATCCCCGGCGGCGAGAAGGGCTACTTCGACCTGCTCACCCGGCTCTCCGAGGCCGGGCTGGTCGGCATGTCCACCCCCGAGGAGATGATGGCCTACGGGGCCAAGGACGCGCTGGTGAAGCTCAAGGACACCGACCTGGTGCCCACCGACACCGCCGCCTACTACGACGTCGCCTCCTTCCACGACACCTTCCCGACCTCGGTGTCCTACGGGGAGCGGGTGCTCAAGCAGAACCGCGGCTCCACCGGCGAGGGCATCTGGCGGGTGCAGCTGGCGGACAAGGAGCTCGCCGCCTCCGTCGAGCCCGGCACCGCGCTGCCCCTGGACACCAAGCTCAAGTGCACCGAGGCGGTGGACAACCACACCGAGATCCGCGAGCTCGGCGAGTTCATGGACTTCTGCGACCAGTACATCATCGGCGACAACGGGATGCTGGTGGACATGCGCTTCATGCCGCGCATCGTCGAGGGCGAGATCCGCATCCTGCTCGTCGGGCCCACCCCGGTGTTCGTGGTGCACAAGAAGCCGGCCGCCGGCGGGGACAACTTCTCCGCCACCCTGTTCTCCGGGGCGAAGTACTCCTACGACAAGCCGGAGGACTGGCAGGAGCTGGTGGACATCTTCGCCGACGCCCGCCCGGTGATCGCGGAGAAGCTCGGCGGGGACGACATCCCGCTCATCTGGACCGCCGACTTCATGCTCGACGACGGCCCGGACGGCAAGGACACCTACGTCCTCGGCGAGATCAACTGCTCCTGCGTCGGCTTCACCTCGGAGCTGGACATGGGCATCCAGGAGCAGGTCGCCAAGGAGGCCATCTCCCGCGTGGAGGCCCGGGTCGGCTGACCCCGCCGAGGCCGCGCCCCTCGGCGCGGACCGGCCCACCCCCGCCGGGGCCGCGCCCGCGGCCCCGGCGGGGGTGCGCCGCATCCGGCGGCCGGGCGGTGTTCCGCCGCGCCGCCCGCCCCGACTAGGCTCAACACCCATGTCCGGCACCCCGGCCCCCGAACGCCCCCGCCGCATCGGCGTGATGGGCGGCACCTTCGACCCCATCCACCACGGCCACCTGGTGGCCGCCAGCGAGGTCGCCGATCTCTTCGACCTCGACCAGGTGGTGTTCGTGCCCACCGGGGAGCCCTGGCAGAAGCGCGGCCGCAGGGTCACGCACAGCGAGGACCGCTATCTGATGACGGTCATCGCCACCGCCGCCAACCCGCGGTTCACCGTCTCCCGGGTGGACATCGACCGGGCCGGGCCCACCTACACCGTGGACACCCTGCACGATCTGCGGGTGCAGTACGGCCCGGAGGTGGAGTTCTTCTTCATCACCGGCGCGGACGCGCTGCGCCGCATCGTCACCTGGCGGGACTGGGAGGAGATGTTCGACCAGGCCACCTTCGTGGGCGTGAACCGGCCCGGGTTCGTCCTCGCCGAGGACGATCTGCCGGACGTGGACCGCTCCCGGCTGCACCTGGTGGAGATCCCGGCGATGGCCATCTCCTCCACCGACTGCCGGCGCCGCGCCGCCGCCGGCCGGCCGGTGTGGTACCTGGTGCCCGACGGGGTGGTGCAGTACATCGCCAAGCGCGGGCTGTACCAGGGCGTCGCCCCCTATCCGCCCCGGGATTGACCCGGCGGGGGCGGGTATCCGAAGATCGGGGGTGGCGGTCGCCGGGGCGCGCCCCGGTCGCCGGCCGCCGACGCGCGCCCGCGGCATCCGCCGGGGCACCCCGACCCAGGAGCTGAAGCAACCATCGTGACCGACACCCGCACCCCGGCCGAATTGGCCGCCATCGCCGCGAAAGCCGCCGACCGGATGAAGGGCGAGGACATCCAGGTCCTCGACGTCTCCGGACCGCTGGTCATCACCGACGCCTTCGTGCTGGTCAGCGCCGACAACGAGCGGCTGGTCGCCGCGATCGTGGACGAGGTCGAGGATGACCTGCGTGCCGCC
Organism: Corynebacterium sphenisci DSM 44792; assembly: GCF_001941505.1. Classification (NCBI taxonomy): domain Bacteria; kingdom Bacillati; phylum Actinomycetota; class Actinomycetes; order Mycobacteriales; family Corynebacteriaceae; genus Corynebacterium; species Corynebacterium sphenisci. The sequence goes on from NZ_CP009248.1 coordinate 721,693, forward strand.
GGCGCGCGCCCCGTGCGCCGGGAGGGCGTCCGGGAGGGCCGCTGGGCGCTGCTGGACTACGGCATGGTGGTGGTGCACGTGTTCCGCCATGAGGAGCGCGAGTTCTACGGCCTGGACCGGCTCTGGGGGGACTGCCCCCGGATCGAGGTCGAGGGCGTCGCCCAGCGCAGCCCCGCCGAGGCCGCCGGCGCCGCCACCCCCGCCGGGGCGGACGGGGCCCGCGAGGCCGCCTCCATCGAGGACCTGCCGCTGGCCGCGCCCGCCCCCGACGCCGGGGAGCTCTAGGCCATGGCCGCCGCAGCCGCCCCCGCCGGGGGAGCCGAGCCGGCCGCCGGCGCGGGCTGGGACGCCGGGGGCTCGCCCACCACCGTCGCCCCCCGCCGGCTGCTGCTGCTGCGGCACGGCCAGACCACCTACAACGCCACCCGCCGGATGCAGGGCCAGCTGGACACCACCCTGTCCGCGGCGGGCCGCCGGCAGGCCGCCGCGGTCGGCGCGCATTTCGGCCGCGCCAACCCGGACATCACCCGGATCCTCTCCTCGGATCTCTCCCGGGCCCGGGACACCGCCGAGGCGGTGGGCGCCGCCGTGGGCGTGCCCGTGGAACCCGATGCGCGGCTCCGGGAGACCCGGCTGGGGGTGTGGCAGGGCCGCACCCACGCCGAAATCGACGCCGATTACCCCGGCCTGCGCGCCCGCTGGCGCCATGACCCCACCTGGGCCCCGCCCGGCGGGGAGACCCGGGTGGAGGTCGCCGCCCGGATGCGCGCGGTGGTCGACGAGCTGCTCGCCGGCTACCCGGACTGGCCGGGCAACGCGGTGCTGCTGGTCGCCCACGGCGGGGCGATCGCGGCGCTGACCGCCTCGCTCACCGATGTGCCGGTCAGCCACTACACCATGTTCAACGGGATGCGGAACACCGCCTGGGTGGAGTTCACCGGCAAACCCCGCCCGGACGGGGAGCTCGGCTGGTACCTCGGCGCCTTCAACGCCCAGGTCACCGGCGGGGAGGAGCCCTGATGGCGGCGCGGGTGCAGGTGGTCGTCGACGACTCCGCCTGCCTGCCCCGGGAGCTCGCCGCCGCGCACGGGATCACGGTGCTGCCGCTGCCGGTGGACTTCGACGACGGGGAGCCGCGCACCAGCGCCATCCAGCCGCTGCCGCTGTGCGCCGCCTACGCCCGCGCCCAGGAGCGCGGCGGCGACGCCGGGGTGGTCGCGCTGCACCTGGGCTCGGCGCTGTCGTCCACCCTCGCCAATGCGCGCACCGCCGCCGAGGCGGTGGGGGGCGTCGAGGTCATCGACACCGCCCAGGTCGGCGCCGGGATCGGGGTGGCCGCGGTGGCCGCCGCCCGCGCCGCCGCAGGGGGCGGGGACCTCGCGGCGGTGGCCGCCGTCGCCCGGGAGACCCTGGCCCGGACCCGGCTGTGGGGGCATGTGCCCCGGCTGGAGGCGATGCGCCGGGGCGGGCGGATCTCCGCCGGGCAGGCGGTGCTGTCCACCGCCCTGGCGATGAAGCCGCTGATCGGGCTGGAGGGGGGCCAGCTGAAGGTGGCGGCGAAATGCCGCACCGAGGCGAAGCTGCTGGAGACCCTGGTGGGCCGCTGCGTGGACACCGCCGGCGGGGGAGCGGCCGACTGCGTCATCCAGACCGCCGGGGACTCCCCGATGGCCGGGGAGCTCGCCGGGGCGCTGGAGGAGCGGATGCCCGCCGGGTCCACGGTGCGCCGCGTGGAGCTGCCCCCGGCGCTCATCGCGCACACCGGGCCCCGGGCCTGCTTCGTCACCGTGGTGTGCTGCTCCGGGGTCGCCGACCCGGTCGCCGCCGACGCCGGGGCCGACGCCGGGGCCGACGCCGGGGCCGCGGTCGATGACGCCGGGCAGGACGGCGGGGCCGCCGCGGCGGGGGAGCCGGCCGCGGACTGGGAGGAGGCCCCCGCGGCCGGCGGGGACGGCGATGACGCCGCCGCGGACCCGGCCGCGCAGACCGGGGACGGCCCCCTGGTGACCACCGTGGACGGCGCCCTGCCCACCTGGTCGCGCAACCGCCGCGCCGCCAAGGAGCGCGCCGACGCCCTGGCCCGGGCGATCGCGGAACTGGCCCGCCGGGACCGCTCCGACCCGGAGGCCGCGCGCTGGGGCGCCCAGGCCAAGTGGGAGGCCGCCGAGGCCGACCGCGACGCCGGCGACACGCGCCCCGCCGACCCGGGCCGGACGCCGCCCGGGGCGGACGCCGGCGAGGCCACCGGCGGCGACGCCCGGTAATCCACCGTCCGGGGACGCTCCACACCGGGGCCCGCCCCGGGCGGCGGGCGCCATCGCGGGCCCGCGCCCGGCCCTAGCCTGCGGGGCGTGGACAGGCTGCGGGGGCGACTCGGGGACCTGCTCGCGCCGATCCCGGCCGAGCAGGCGATGCCGGTGGACTTCCGCGCCCGCCGCTGGGCGCCCTCGCGCCGGGCGATCGGGGCCGTCGCCGCCGCCGCGGCGCTGACCCTCCTCGCCCTGGCCGCCTGGTGGGCGCGCACCCCCACCGCCGCGCTGCCCGACCCCGCCCCCGCCCCGCCGGTGGCGGTCACCGGGGCCACCCCGGGGGCCGGGGAGCCCACCGAAACCCCGGCCGCCGCACCCGCGGAGCTGGTCGTCGCCGTGGTGGGCCTGGTGCACGCCCCCGGGCTGGTCCGGCTGCCGCCGGGGGCCCGGGTGGCCGACGCGATCTCCGCGGCCGGCGGGATGCTGCCCGAGGCGGACCCGGCGAGCGTGAACCTCGCCGCGAAGGTCGCCGACGGCCAGCAGATCCTCGTCGGCGACGCCCCCGCCCCCGCGGCCGCCCCCGGCGGCGCGGACGGCGGGGCGGGCGCCGGCGCGGTGGTGGACATCAACGCCGCCGACGCGGCCGCCCTGGAGACCCTGCCCGGGGTGGGCCCGGCCACCGCGGCGAAGATCATCGCGCACCGGGAGGCCAACGGCCCCTTCCGGGACCCGGCGGAGCTGCAGGAGGTCCCCGGGATCGGCCCGGCCACCTACGCGGGCCTGCGGGAGCGGGTGCGCACATGAGCGCCCCGCCGGCCGAACGCGCCCCGGTGCCGGGCCTGGACCTGCGCCTGGTGCCGGCCGCCGCCGCCACCTGGGCGCTGGTCGCCGCCCTGGTGCGCGCCGGGGGACCGGCCGCACCGCATGGGGGCGCGGTGCCCTCCCTGGCGTCGGCGGCGCTGCTCGCCGGGGTGGCGTGGGCGCTGCTGCGCCTGCGGCCCCGGCGACGGGGCGCCGCCGGCCGGGTGGGCCGGGTGATCCGGATGCGCCGCGGGGCGGCGGCGCGGCTGTCCGCGGCGATGGCGGCGGTCACCGCCGCCGCGGGCGCGGCCTCGACGGGGCTGCGCCAATGGGCCGCCGCCCGGCATCCGCTCACCGGCCGGGCCGGGGGCCTGGCGCGGCTCACCCTGGAGCTCACCGGGGCGCCCCGGGCCACCGAGCACGGCGCCGCCGCCGAGGCGGCCGTGCCCGGCCTGCCCGGGCGGGTGCCGCTCTTCGGCGACGCCGGGCTGCTCGCCCACGACCAGGGCACCCGGATGGGCGCCCTCGTCGCCGTCCGGGAGGGCGCCCGGGACTCGGTGAACGGGCTGGCGCTCACCCTGCGCGGGGAGCCGGCCTGGACGGCGCCGCCGGCGGGTTTCGCCGCCCGGGTGCGCGAGGGCCTGGCGGACATCGCCGCGGGGCTGCCCGCCGGCCCCGATGCCCTGGTGCCGGCGATGGTGCTCGGCGACGAGCGCGGTTTCGGCCCCGGCTACCGGCGGATGATGGCCGATTCGGGCCTGGCCCACCTCACCGCGGTCTCCGGGGCGAACGTGGCCCTGGTCGCCGGGGCCGCGGCCTGGGCCGCCGGCGGCGCCGGGCCCCGGGCCCGGGTGGCCGCCGGGATGGTGGCCCTGGCCGGGTTCCCCGCCGTGGTCGGCACCGAGCCCAGTGTGCTGCGCGCCATGGTCACCGGGGTGGTGGGCCTGCTCGCGGTGCTGCTCGGGCGGCGCGGCCAGGCGGTGCCCGCCCTCGCCTTCGGGGTGGTGGTCCTGCTCGTGGCGGCCCCGGATCTGGCGGTCGCGCCGGGGTTCATGCTCTCCGTGGCGGCCACCGCCGGGCTGGTACTGCTCGCCGAGCCGGTGGCCGCCCGGCTGGTCACGTTGCCCACCGTGGCCCGCTGGCCGGCCCCGGCGGTGCGGGCGGTGGCGGTGGCGCTCACCGCGCACGTCACCACCGCCCCGGTGCTCGCCGCCACCGTGGGCCGGGTGCCGCAGATCGCGGTCGCGGCGAACCTGCTCGCCGCCCCGGCGGTGGCCCCGGTGACCGTGTTCGGCATGGCCGCCGCCGCCCTGGTGGGGGTGCACGCCACCTGGCCGGCGACGGTGCTGGTGTGGCTGGCCGCGCCCTTCGCCTGGTGGGTGCACGCCATCGGCGGGGCCGCCGCCGACCTGGCCGGCGGCGGCGCCGGCGGCGGCCTCACCGGGGCCCTGGCCGTCTGCGCCGCCTTCGCGGCCTTCCTGGCCCGGCCCCGGGCGGTCGCCGGGGCCACCGGGGCCGCCGGGCTCGCCGCGGCGGTGGCCCTGGCCGCCGGACTGCACCATCCGGTGGCCCCGCCCGGCTGGGCGGCGGCGGCCTGCCCGGTGGGCGGGGAGATCCGGGTGGTCACCGCCGCGGCGGCGGACGCCGGGGAGATGGCCGGGCTGGACCGGCGCTGCCGGCGGGCGCTGCGCGCCGGCGGCGCCCCGCACCCCGGGGGGACGATGGTGGTCGCCGACCTGGCCGCCGCCCAGGAGCTCGACGGCCGGGCCGGGCTGGCCTGGATCCTGGTCGCCGACTGCGGCCGGCGGGCCCGGGCCCGGATCCGCACCCCCTCCGGGATCCCGGTGGCCTGCCCGCTGCGCGACGGCCCGGTGGCGCTCTACCCGGCGGGGCCCCGGATCTGGTCCGGGCGTGGCACCATGGAGCCGTGACTCGCAGCGCAGTGGCCCCCGTGAACCTGATCGTGGGCAAGGAGGGCCTGCTCATCGACCGGGCCCGGCTGTCCATCATCGCCGCGGTGCGCCGCGGCGCGGCCACCCCCGCCGACCCCGGGGGCCGGGACGTGCCCGTGGACCAGCTGCGCGCCGGGGAGATCACCACCGTGGAGCTGGTGAACCTGCTCAGCCCCTCCCTCTTCGGCGAGGACCGGGTGGTGGTGCTCACCGACTGCGACGAGGCCGGCAAGGAGCCCGCCGACCTGGTGCTGCAGGCGGCGCGGGACCCCGCCCCCGGGATCACGCTCATCCTGCAGCACTCCGGGGGCGGCCGGCAGAAGAAGATGGTGCCGGCGCTGCGCAAGGCCGGGGCCGCCGTGTTCGAGGCCGCCGAAATCCCCCGCCGGGAGCTGCCCGGCTTCGTCACCGGCGAATTCCGCGGCCATGGGCTGCGGGTGAGCCCCGACGTGGTCGGCGCCATCCTCGACGCCGTCGGCTCCGACCCCCGGGAACTGGCCACCGCGGTCGACCAGCTCGTCGCCGACACCGGCGGGGAGGTCACCGTCGAGGCGGTGCGCACCTACTACGGGGCCTCCGCGGAGGTCTCCGGCTTCGAGATCGCGGAACTGGCCCTGGCCGGCCGCGGCCCGGAGGCGCTGGCCCGGGCCCGCCGGGCCCTGCAGATCGGGGTGCCGCATGTGCTGCTCGCCGCGGCGCTGTCCGGCATGGTCGGCGACATCGCCCGGCTGCACGGGGCCCGCTCGGTGAGCAAAAGCGATGCCGGCACCTACAAGATGCCGCCGTGGAAGCTGGAGAAGACCCACCGGCTGGCCCGGCGCTGGTCCACCCCCGCCATCGCCCGGGCCACCGAAATCGTCCTGGAGCTCGACGCCGGGGTCAAGGGCGAGCTGCCGGACCCCGACTACGCCGTGGAGCACGCCATCCTCGAGGTCGCCCGGCTCGCGCACGCCTCGCACCGCCGCTAGCGCGGCCGCCCCCGCGCCAAGCCGGCGCCGCCGGGTGGTCCCCGGCCCGCGGATCAGTCGTCCAGGCGGGCGATGGACCCCAGCATCCGGGAGTAGGCGGCCACGGCGCGCTCGGTCTGCGCGGCGGTGTCCACCAGCATGGAGGACAGGCCCAGGCCCCGGGCGATGTCGAGGAGCATGGTGATGAGCCGCCGGGTGTGCTGATCGGAGAGATCGGCGTGCAGGGCGGCGGCGGTGAGCTCGTAGACCCGCCGGTTGTAGGTGGCCTCCGCGGGCAGGATCACGTCCCGCAGGGACTCCTCGGCCGCCGCCCCGGCCCAGATGTGCACCGCGGCGTGGAAGAGGTCGTTGGAGAACTCCCGGAAGAGCAGCCGCAGCACATCCTCCACCGGGGCCCCGCCGGGGCCGGCGTCCAGGGCGGCCATGGCCTCGCTGAGCGCCGTGGTGCGCTCATGGGCCAGTTTGTCGATGGCCTCCTTCATCAGCGCCTCCCGGGTGGGGAAATGGTGCTGGGCGGCGCCCCGGGAGACCCCCGCCTCCTCGGCGACCAGGCCCACCGTGGTGCCCTGCAGCCCGCGTTCGGCGACCATCCGCATGGTGCACTCCAGCAGCCGGCGGCGGGTTTCCCGGCTGCGGTCCTGCTTGGGTTCGTTGGCCATGTCCCGTCCTTCCCCGGCCTTCGCCGAACCCGCAGTATACGGTGCGCCGGACCCGGCGGGGCTCACCCGTCCCGGGGCGGCGGGGCCCAGGCGGGGGCCCGCCGGCCGAGCACCGCGGCCATGCCCTCCCGGGCCTCCTCGGTGGCGAAGAGCCGGGCGGAGGTCTCCGCCAGCCCGGCCCCGCGGGCGTCGAAGGCGGCGCGGATCTCGTGGGTGAGCAGCGCCTTGGTCTCCGCCAGGCCCTGCGGGGAGCAGCGCAGCAGTTTCGCGGTGAAGGCCGCCGCGGCGGCGGCCGGGTCATCGGCCACGGTGGTGACGAGTCCGCATTGGGCGGCGGCGACCGTGTCGAAGACGCATCCGGTGAGCAGCTTCGCCGCCGCCGCCCGGGGCACCATCCGGGGCAGCACGGTGAGCGCGATCATCGCCGGGGCCACCCCGATCCGGGATTCGGGGGCGGCGAAGTCGGATCCCGGGGAGGCGAAGACCGCGTCGCAGGCGCCGATGAGGCCCAGTCCGCCGGCCCGGACATGGCCGTCGACCACGGCGATCACCGGCCTGGGGCAGTCCACGATGGCGCGCAGCAGGTCCAGGAAGCCCCCGGCCGCGGCGGTCATGCCGACCTCCCGGGCGGCGTCGAGATCCGCCCCGGAGCAGAAGGTGCCCCCGGCGTGGTCGAGGATCACCGCGCGCACCGAGGCGTCGGCGGCCGCGGCCGCGAGATGCTCGGCTAGTTGCCCGATGAGCTCCGGGGTCAGCGCATTGCGCCGTTCCGGCTCATCGAGGGTGATCCGGGCGATGGCGGCCTCCGCCCCGCCGGCGGTGGGGCGGGTGCTGCGGGTCATGGTGATGGGCATCGGCTCATTCCTCCTCGTCCTCGTGGACCACGGCGAGCACGGTCCCGGCGGCGACCTGGTCGCCGACCGCGACGGGCAGTTCGGCGACCACCCCGTCGACGCCGGCGCGGATGCCGTGCTCCATCTTCATCGCCTCCATGGACAGCAGCACATCCCCGGCGGCGACCCGGTCGCCGACGGCGAGGCGCACCGAGAGCACCGATCCGGGCATGGGCGCCAGCAGGGAGCCCTCCGCGGCGGCGAGCGCCAGGTCCGGGTGCCGCGGCGGGTGCACCAGCTGCACGGACCCCGCCGGCTGGTCCACCGCGATCGCCCCGCCCGGGTAGGCGGTGACGGTGAACGGCCGGGTGACCCCGCCGTCGGCGATCCGCACCAGGCGGCTGCGCACCCCGCCGCGGCTGGTCCACTCGCCCTCGGCGAGGGGCCGGGACTCCACCACGGCGGCGCCATCGAGATCGCCGGCGCCGTGCGCCGTCCCCCGGCGGTCCCGGATGAGGCGCACCTCCTGCTCCTCCCCGGCGAGCAGCAGGATGGTGGTCGAGCCGGCCCGGCCGACGGTGCGGAAGCCGACGGGCGCGGCCGGGGTGGGCAGCGCCTCGGCGGAGGCGTCCTCCAGGGCGACCGCGGCGGCGAAGAGCGCCAGCCGCAGATCCCGGCCGGCGACCAGGGGCGCCGCGTAGGCCGCCAGCCGGCCGGCGTCGAGGAAGGAGGTGTCGAACTCCCCGGCCCGGAACCCGGGATCGTCGAGGACCCGGACCAGCAGATCCCGGTTGACGCCAAGGCCGTGGATCCGGCCGCGGCGCAGCGCCGCGGAGAGCCGCGCCACCGCCTCGGCGCGGGTGGGGGCGTAGGAGATCACCTTGGCGAGCATCGCGTCGTAGTCGGTGCCCACCGTCGCCGGCGCCCCCGGCGCGGGCGCCACCCCGGAGTCCAGGCGGATCCCGGGCTTCTCCGGCCCGGAGAAGGACGAGACCACGTCGTCGAGGGCCAGTCGCAGCAGCTCCCCGGAGGCGGGCCGGTAGTCGTGGGCGGGGTCCTCGGCGTAGAGCCGGGCCTCCACCGCCCAGCCGCGGGCGGCCGGGGGCCGCTCGGCGGGCAGCGGCAGCCCGGCGGCGATGTCGAATTGCAGCCCGACCAGGTCCAGGCCGGTGGTGGCCTCGGTGACCGGGTGCTCCACCTGCAGCCGGGTGTTCATCTCCAGGAAGAAGAACCCGCCCTCGGCGTCGGCGAGGAACTCCACGGTGCCGGCGCCAGCGTAGCCCACCGCCCGGGCGGCGGCCCGGGCGGCGTCGAAGAGCCGGTCGCGCATCCCGTCGACGGCCTCCACCAGGGGGCTGGGCGCCTCCTCGATGACCTTCTGGTGGCGGCGTTGGATGGAGCACTCCCGCTCGCCGACCGCCCACACCCCGCCGTGGCCGTCGGCGATGAGCTGGACCTCGATATGCCGCCCGGAGGCGATGAAGCGCTCGATGAAGACGGTGTCGTCGCCGAAGGCGCCGCCGGCCTCCGCGGCGGCGGCGGCGTGCTCGCGCACCAGCTCGTCGAGGTTCGCCACCACCCGCATCCCGCGGCCGCCGCCGCCGGCGGAGGCCTTCACCAGCACCGGCAGGTGGGCCCCGGTGACCTCCTCGAGGGCGAGGTCGTCGAGCACCGGCACCCCGGCGGCGGCCATCATCTCCTTGGCGCGGGTCTTCGAGCCCATCGCCTCGATGGCCTCCGGGGGCGGGCCGATCCAGGTCAGGCCCGCGTCGATGACCGCCCGGGCGAAGGCGGCGTTCTCGGAGAGGAAGCCGTAGCCGGGGTGGATGGCGCGCGCCCCGGCGGCCCGCGCCGCGGCGAGGATCCGCCCCGCGTCCAGGTAGGTGTCCGCGGGACTGACGCCGGGCAGGCGCACCGCGCAGTCCGCCTCGGCGACGAAGGGGGCCGCCGCGTCGGCGTCGGAGTGCACGGCGACGGTGCCGATGCCGCGCAGCCGGGCGGCGTGGATGACCCGCCGGGCGATTTCGCCGCGGTTGGCCACCAGCACCGGGCCGATGCCGGGGGCGCCGGTCGGGGCGGGGGAGTGGTCGTGGTCGCTCATGGGGTCCCTCCCGCTCACATCCGGAAGACGCCGAAGCCGGCGGCGCCGTCGATGGGGGCGTTGTGGATCGCGGACAGGGCCAGGCCCAGCACGGTGCGGGTGTCGCGGGGGTCGATGATGCCGTCGTCGTAGAGCATCCCGGAGAGGAACTCCGGCAGGGACTCGTTCTCCACCTGCTCCCGGATGCTCTCGTACATGGCCTTCTGCATCGGCTCCGGGAAGTCCTGGCCGCGGGCCCGCGCGGCCCCGGCGGCGACGGTGGAGACCACCTCGGCGAGCTGCTCGGCGCCCATCACCGCGGATTTCGCCGAGGGCCAGGAGAAGAGGAAGCGGGGGTCGAAGGCGCGGCCGCACATGCCGTAGTGGCCGGCGCCGTAGCTGGCGGCGGTGATGAGGGAGATGTGCGGCACCGTGGAATTGGCCACCGCGTTGATCATCATCGAGCCGTGCTTGATGATGCCGCCCTGCTCGTATTCCCTGCCCACCATGTAGCCGGTGGTGTTGTGCATGAACAGCAGCGGGGTGCGCGCCGAGTTGGCGAGCTGGATGAACTGGGTGGCCTTCTGCGATTCCTCGCTGAACAGCACGCCCCGGGCGTTGGCGAGGATGCCCACCGGATAGCCGTGGATCTCCGCCCAGCCGGTGACCAGGGAGGAGCCGTAGCGGGGCTTGACCTCGTCGAAGGCGGAGTCGTCGGCGATCCGGGCGATGATCTCCCGGGGGTCGAAGGGGGTGCGCGGGTCGTCCGGCACCACCCCGATGAGCTCCTCCGGGTCCAGCCGCGGCGGCGCGCCCGGCCCCCGGGGGCCGGGCCCGGCCTTGGTCCAGTTCAGCCGGCGCACCACGGACCGCGCCAGCCGCGCGGCGTCGTGCTCGTCGGCGGCGAGGTGGTCGGCGAGCCCGGAGACGGTGGCGTGCATCTCCGCGCCGCCGAGGGACTCGTCGTCGGTGACCTCCCCGGTGGCGGCCTTCACCAGCGGCGGGCCGGCGAGGAAGACCTTGGAGCGTTGCTCGATCATGATCACGTGGTCGCTCATCCCGGGCACGTAGGCGCCGCCGGCGGTGGAGTTGCCGTAGACCACCGCGATGGTGGGGATGCCCGCGGCGGAGAGCTGGGTGAGGTTGCGGAACATCGCCCCGCCGGGGATGAACACCTCCTTCTGGGTGGGCAGGTCCGCGCCCCCGGACTCCACCAGGGAGATCAGCGGCAGCCGGTTCTCCCGGGCGATGTCCTGCAGCCGGAGCATCTTGCGCAGGGTCCACGGGTTGGAGGTGCCGCCCTTGACGGTGGAGTCGTTGGCGATGAAGAGGCATTCCACGCCCTCGACCACCCCGATGCCGCCGACCAGGGAGGCGCCGACGTGGAAGTCGGAGCCCCAGGCCGCCAGGGGCATCAGCTCCAGGAAGGGCGAGCCGGGGTCGAGGATGGTGTCGATCCGCTCCCGGGGGGTCAGCTTGCCGCGTGTGCGCAGCCGCGCCACGGACTTCTCCCCGCCGCCGGCGAGCGCCTCGTCGAGGTACCCCTCGATGCGGTGGAGCTTCCCCAGCATCGCGGCCTCGGCGGCCCGGTAGTCGGCGGTGGCGGGGTCGATGGTGGTGGGTGGGGCGGTGGTGGCGGCGTACGCGGTCCGGGCGGCGGTCATCGCGTCTCCTCGGGGTCGGTGGTGCTGGGGCTGTGCGGGTACCGGGCCTCGTCGGGCAGCAGCCGGGTCGGCAGGTCCACATGCCGGCTGCGCAGCCATTCGGCGAGCCCCTTGGCCTGCGGGTCGAAGCGGGCGCCGTGGGCGACGCCGTGGCCGAGCAGGCCGCGGACGATGAAGTTCACCGCACGCAGCCGGGGCAGCCGGTGGCGCTCGACCGCCAGCCCCCGGGTCTCCGGGAGGAGCTCGGCGAGCAGCCCCTCGTCGAGGGCGTGCGCCAGCCAGGCGTGGGCGGCGTCGTCCTCGGCCCACACCCCGATGTTCGCGTCCCCGCCCTTGTCCCCGGAGCGGGCGCCGAAGAGCAGGCCGAGCGGCACCCGCGCGGTGGGCTCGCCCGGGACGCGCCCGTCGGGAGGCGGCGGCAGATCGGTGTCCGCGGGGCCGACCTCGGCGGTGGCCGCCGGCGCCGGGATCTCGGTTTCGGCGCCGTCCGGGGCGACGGCGAGATGCGGTACCGCCGCCTGGTCCACCCAGCCGGCGGTGTGCACCCCGTAGGGCGAGGATCGCCTCGGGGGCGCGTCGAGGAAGACCCCGGGCGCGGTGCCCAGGGCCAGTTCCACGATGGCCCGGGGGAAGGCGTCGGCGACCCGGCGGTCGGCGTCCCAGGCCACCACGGTGACCCGGGCGCTGGCCGCGGCCTGGGTGTCCGCGTCCGGGTGGTCGGTGCGCGCCACCCGGATGTCGAGCTCCGCCGGGGCCGGGGCGAGGGCGCGCAGCTGGCGTTCCAGCAGGGCCGTCTTGGCCTCGATGCCCAGGCCGGTGACGTGCAGGGTGACCTCGTTGCGGTAGCCGCCGAGCCGGTTGACGGAGACCTTCAGCCGCGGCGGCGGGGGCTCGCCCACCGCGCCGGTGAGGCGCACCCGGTCGGGGCCCTCCTCGGTGACGGCGACGGTGTCCAGGCGCAGGGTGGCGTCCGGGCCGGGGTAGCGGGCCCCGGTGACCTCGTAGAGCAGCTGGGCGGTGACCGTGTTCGCGGTGACCGCGCCGCCGGTGCCGGGGTGCTTGGTGATGACCGCGTCGCCGGCGGCGTCGATTTCGGCGATGGGGAACCCGGGCCGGAGCGGATCCCCGGATTCGGGGCGGTCGAAGAAGGGGTTGTTGCCGCCGGTGGCCTGGGTGCCGCATTCGATGACATGGCCGGCGGCCATCGCCCCGGCGAGGCGGTCGAGATCCCCCCGGCCCCAGCCGTGGTGGTGCGCGGCGGGGCCGACGATGAGGGAGGCGTCGGTGACCCGGCCGGTGACCACGATGTCCGCCCCGGCGTCCAGGCAGGCGACGATGCCGAAGGCGCCGAGGTAGGCGTTGGCGGCGATCGCCCCGTCGACGCCGAATTCGGCGGCCCGGCCGGTGAGGTCGTCGCCGTGTACGTGGGCCACCATGAGATCCAGGCCGCGGGCGGCGATCCGCTCGCGCAGCGCCTCGGCGAGCCCTGCGGGGTTGAGCCCGCCGGCGTTGGCGACCACCTTCACGCCGCGCTCCGCGATGAGGTCCAGGGAGTCGTCGACCTGGGCGAGGAAGCTGCGGGCGTAGCCGCCGGCGGGGTCCTTCATCCGGTCCTTGGCGAGGATGAGCATGGTCAGCTCCGCCAGGTAGTCGCCGGTGAGGTAGTCCAGCTCCCCGCCGAGGAGCATCTCCCGCATCGCGGAGGAGCGGTCGCCGTAGAAGCCGGACATGTTGCCGATCCGCGCCGGGCGGGCCGCGGCGGCGGGGCGATCGGGGGTTCCGGGGGAGGCGGCGCGCATCGGATCTGCTTTCCTGGGGGACATCATCTGGTGCTGGTGACCACGGTCCCATGACCGCCGGGGAAAATCAACCAATCGCGCATGATTGTTTTATGCGGCGGGGCCGACCAGGTGATCCCCGGGATCCGGGGGTGGGCGCACCCGTGCGGTGGGGCGGTGCCCGGTACGCCGGCGCCCGGCCCCCGGAGACGGCGACGCCCCGGCCGGGGGACCCGGTCGGGGCGGTGGCGCTGCCGCGGGCGGGACCCGCGGCGGGGGAGGGGTCTTAGCCCTCCATCTTGTTGATGGCGCGGGCCAGGCCGGACTTCTTGTTCGCGGCGTTGTTGCGGTGGAACACGCCCTTGCTCACGGCCTTGTCCAGCTTCCGGGAGGCGACGCGCAGCTGCGCCTCGGCGGCGGCCTTGTCCCCGGCCTCGATGGCCTCGCGCACCTTGCGGATCTCGGTGCGGACCGCGGAGCGCACCGCCTGGTTGCGCAGGCGGGCCTTCTCGTTGGTCTTGTTGCGCTTGATCTGCGACTTGATGTTCGCCATGTCTGAATTACCTCTTGGTTTCCGTCTCGGATGGGTGGCACCTGCGCCCGACGCCGGATGGGGTGACGGTCATCCGACCCTGCCGGCACCGGCGAACCCAAGGTCCTGAACGCCCGGTGCAGGCGCGTCGCGTACGCGCAGACAACTCGTGGAACCCTACCAGGGGCCGCGGTCGCCGGACAACCGGGTCCGGTGCCGGGCGCGGGGAGCGTTCCCCGCGCCGGCTGCGCGGGACCGGCTGGCGGGTGATGCTGTGGGTGTCGATCAGGAAGGAACCTCGCCATGCGCCACGACCGCCGAATCCCCCGACCGCCCCTCCGCCCCGCCCGGGGGCTGCTCACCGCGATGGCGCTGCTCGCGCTGGCCCTCGCCGGCTGCGCCGGCGGGGAGCCCGGCACCGCGGACCCCGGCGAGGTCGGGGAGACCGTGACCACCACCACGCGGCAGGACGCGGCGGACGGCGCCGGGACCGCCCGCGACACCGCCGCCGGGTCCGCGGAGGAGAGCCCCGCCGCCGGGGAGCTCGCGTTCGAGACGGCCCCGAGGGTCTACTACGCGGGGGACACCGTGATCCTCGGGGATCCGTACCCGCCGATGAACGGACGGCCCGCGCTGGTGGCCTGGCGGCTGGCGGGCGCCCCGGACCCGGCGGGGCTGCGCTGCACCGTCACCGTGCGCGAGGAGGACGGGGGCGCGATCCGCTACGAGGGCGAGGCCGAGGGGCCGACCTGCCTCGGCGACGAGGAGCAGGAGGCCTTCGGGGACTCCCCGCTGGTCTTCATCCCCCGGGAGGGCGGCGATTACGTGCTCACCGTCACGGTGACGGAAGGCGGGGCGAAGCTGGTGGAGGTGATCCCCTTCGAGGTGCACGTCAACAGCATGTCCTCGACCTGACCCCGCCGCCCCGGTGGGCGGCTGCGCATTCCCCCGGCGCGCGGCATGTCGCCGGCGGAACCGCGAGCTCCGGCGGCGCACCCGGTGCGGTCGATCGCGGGCCCCGGACCCCGGCGGGACCGGGGACGGGATAATTCCCCTGGTGCATGCCGGGAGGGCATCCGAGACTGACGGTGCCCCGTCCCCGCACCGAAAAGGACATCCCGATGAGCACCCGAATCCCGCACCGCCCCCGCATTACCGCGGCCGCCGTCGCCTGCGCGGCGGCCCTGACCCTCACCGCCTGCGGCGGCGGTTCCGGCGAGGTCGCCGCCCCGCCGGCGCAGGCCCCCGCGATCACCGAAACGGTCACCGAGACCACCACCGCGACCACGGAATCCGAATCCCCGACCACGAGCACCACCCGGGAGGACGATGACCGGGATTCGCGTGGCGACCGGGGAGCCGATTCCGATTCCTCCGGCTCCGGGTCCACCCGGTCGGCCTCCGGCACGTACACGAAGCCGACCTCGGCGAAGGAGGACGATTCCCCGGGCCATAAGCCCTTCGACGGCCCCTTCAACGTCAAGGCCGATATCGCGGAAATGGAATTGGGCCGGCACGGCAGCGATCGCATTCGCGCCGGGAAGCCGGCCATCGTGCTGTGGGCGGTGGAGGTCAATGGCCGGGAGATCACGGACGACGCCTGCGAAACGCATGTGTCCATCACCGATGCCGAGGGCCGGGAGTACATCGACGCCCAGCCCACCGGGAAGGCGTGCACGAACGACAATTTCGTGGCCGCCGAGGACGTCATGGTGAAACTCGAGGATGGTCTGCAGCCCGGCGATTATCTGCTGCGGGTGCGCATCACCATGGACGGCGACACCGTGGTCTTCCCGCTGACCTTCACCGTGGAGCGCTGACCCGACGGCGGCCCCGCCCGCGCCGCGGGCCCGCACGTCCATTACCCCCTGGTGGGGGAGGGGCCGCGGCGGCCCGCCCCGGGATCCCACGGCCGCGGCCGCGGTGGGGGAGGGGCGCTCAGCGCCAGTGGTAGTCGGAGCGCAGCCGGGAGGTGATCCGGTCGAAGCGGCGCCGGGGCATGACCGCCCCGGAGCGGCGGATCCCCGATTCGGGGACCTCCAGGATCCGGTCCAGGCGCACCCAGGAGGGCCGGGCCCGGCTGTCCCAGGCGCCGGCGCCGATGTAGAGCCACCGGTTGTCGTCCGCATGGCGGGGGTCGGTGGAGATGAGCGCGCCCAGCAGGGTGTGCTTATGCCGGCCGAGGACCACCACCGCGCGCTCATGGGGGGTGCCCACATCGCCGTCGAGGAGCACCGGGGCCCAGACCACCTCACCGGGATCGGTCTGGCCGTCCATGTCCGGGGCGTAGACCACGGCGCGCGCCAGATCCGCCGCCGGGCGGGCCACGGTGGCCGGCTCCCGGTAGGCGAGCTGCTCCTCCTCGGCGGCGTCGGTCTCCGGCACCATGCCGAGCTGCTCGGTGAGCCGGGCCAGGCCCTCGTCGAGGGGGTCGGGGCCGCGGAAGAAGTCCTCCAGGCGGCGTCCCGCCCCGCGCAGCGCCCCCACCAGCCTGTTGCTCATGGAAACCGAGTGTAGCCGGGTAGAGTTGTCGCCGACCATCCGTTACCGACCGCACGGCGCCCCCGCCGGCGGCCCCGGGCCCGCGCGGGCCCCGGCGGCACCCGCTGCGGGGACCGTGCACTGAAAGTGGCTACTACGTGACCAGGAACTTCGCGGCCGAGACCTTCACCGACCCCGCCCGGATCCGCAACTTCTGCATCATCGCGCACATCGACCACGGCAAGTCGACCCTGGCCGATCGCATCCTGCAGCTCTCCGGCGTGGTCGAGGACCGCGACATGCGCGACCAGTACCTGGACAACATGGACATCGAGCGGGAGCGGGGCATCACCATCAAGGCGCAGAACGTGCGCCTACCCTGGGTGCCGCGCTCCGGGGCGCATGCCGGGGAGCAGATCGTGCTGCACCTCATCGACACCCCCGGCCACGTGGACTTCACCTACGAGGTCTCCCGGGCACTGGACGCCTGCGAGGGCGCCATCCTGCTGGTGGACGCCGCCCAGGGCATCGAGGCGCAGACCCTGGCCAACCTCTACCTGGCCATGGAGAACGATCTCGAGATCATCCCGGTGCTCAACAAGATCGACCTGCCCGCGGCGGACCCGGATCGCTTCGCCGAGGAGATCGGCAACATCATCGGCTGCGAGCCGGAGGAGGTGCTGCGGGTCTCCGGCAAGACCGGCGAGGGCGTGCCGGAGCTGCTGGACCGGGTCTGCGAGCTGGTGCCGCCGCCGGCGGGGGACGCCGATGCGCCGGCGCGGGCGATGATCTTCGACTCCGTCTACGACACCTACCGGGGCGTGGTCACCTACGTGCGGGTGGTGGACGGCAAGCTCACCCCCCGGGACATGCTGCAGATGATGTCCACCGGCACCAAGGTGGAGCTGCTGGAGATTGGCATCGTCAGCCCCCAGCCGCAGAAGTGCCGGGGCCTTTCGGTGGGGGAGGTGGGCTACCTCATCACGGGCGTGAAGGACGTCCGCCAGTCCAAGGTGGGCGACACCGTCACCTCCGCCAAACATGGGGCCGAGGAGCCCCTGCCGGGCTACGCGGAGCCGAAGCCCATGGTGTACTCGGGCCTGTTCCCGATCTCCCAGGAGGATTACCCGGATCTGCGGGACGCCCTGGAGAAGCTGCAGCTCAACGACGCCTCGCTGACCTTCGAACCGGAGACCTCGGTGGCGCTGGGCTTCGGCTTCCGCGGGGGTTTCCTGGGCCTGCTGCACATGGAGATCACCCGCACCCGCCTGGAGCGGGAGTTCGACCTGGACCTCATCTCCACCGCGCCGAACGTGGTCTACCGGGTGGTGCAGGAGGACGGCGCCGAGATCATGGTGCGCAACCCCTCGGACTGGCCGGAGGGCAAGCCCCGGGAGGTGTGGGAGCCGATGGTGAAGTGCACCATCATCGTGCCGGCCGAGTTCGTCGGCCCCACCATGGAGCTCTGCCAGACCAAGCGCGGCGAGATGGGCGGCATGGACTACCTCTCCGAGGAGCGGGTGGAGCTGCGCTACACCATGCCGATGGGCGAGATCATCTTCGACTTCTTCGACATGCTGAAGTCCCGGACCAAGGGCTACGCCTCCCTCAACTACGAGGAGGCCGGGGAGCAGCAGGCGGACCTGGTCAAGGTGGACATCCTGCTGCAGGGGGAGCCGGTGGACGCCTTCAGCGCCATCGTGCACCGGGACAACGCCCAGTGGTACGGCAACAAGATGACCAAGAAGCTCAAGGAGATCATCCCCCGCCAGCAGTTCGAGGTACCGGTCCAGGCGGCTATTGGTTCTAAAATTATCAGCAGAGAGAATATCCGCGCTTTGCGCAAGGACGTGCTCGCCAAGTGCTACGGTGGCGACATCTCCCGCAAGCGCAAGCTGCTGGAGAAGCAGAAGGCCGGCAAGAAGCGCATGAAGAACATCGGAACGGTGTCGGTGCCGCAGGAAGCTTTCGTGGCGGCGTTGAGCACAGAGGGGAATTGAAATGATAACAAAGAATAAAACCCAAATCCGAGATTCGCATATAGAGGCGTTAAAGGAAAGGGTCAAGAAACAACAATACGAGCATTATCTGCGTGAGATCCGCATCGAGAAATTACGTGGGTTGGAGGATTGTGCTATACGTTTTGATTTCCCGGTTACGGCCATTGTAGGACCAAACGGATCTGGAAAATCAACAATCGTCGGTGCGGCAGGATTAATTTGTAAGCAACTAAAACCGAGGACATTCTTCTCCCGCGCGGGAAAATACGATGACTCCATGAAGGGATGGACCGTATCGTACTCATGTTTAGTCCCGGATGATAAGAGCCTGAATAAGCCAAAGACTACAACGGCTACGTTCAGACAGGCTAAATGGAATCGGGATGCGATAGCCCGACCGGTCCGCTATATCGGAATCGAACGAACGATACCGGCCGCAGAGAGGCGAAACCTAAGTAAATTCGCCTCGGGAAAATTTAAGTCCGACAAAGAACAGGCTTTAAGTCCCGAGACTCGGAGAAATGTCGCGAAGATTCTCGGCAAGGAAGCCGATAATTATATTCGAGTATTCGAGGCCGAGAACTCACCCTCGGAGAAATCAATTTTCGCGGCCGCGCCACGGGAACATGCGACGCCTGAAGGAGATACGTCAAGCGGTGAGAATCTGAGGAAGAATCCAGCATACTCTGAGTTTCACTTCGGTGCCGGAGAGGCCTCAATTATTTCCATCGTAGATGAAATTGAGCAAGCCCCAAA
This sequence comes from Corynebacterium sphenisci DSM 44792, assembly GCF_001941505.1. NCBI lineage: Bacteria > Bacillati > Actinomycetota > Actinomycetes > Mycobacteriales > Corynebacteriaceae > Corynebacterium > Corynebacterium sphenisci. Next base: position 740,446 of record NZ_CP009248.1, read on the forward strand.
ATTCTCGCTCATCCTGATCGAGGAAATCGAGAACGGGCTACATCCTGTAGCCACCTTCCGACTCATTGAATACCTCATGGACGTCGCGAAGCGGAAGAGCTCCCAGATTATATTTACTACCCATAGCAACAATGCGATCGAGCCTCTTCCAGATGACGCCGTATGGTCGGTAGGAAGAGGAAAACTCTATCAGGGAAAACTTGATGTCGAATCTCTGAGGGCGCTGGTTGGGGAGATTGATACCAAGTGCGCAATTTTCACGGAGGATGAATTTACAAAGAGATTTGCAGAAGTTACCTTGCGGAAATTTCATCATCCGGGTAGTAAATCGCCACGAATCGTGGACATGAAGGGTCTTGAGATTCACGCGTTGGGAGGTGAATCTCAAGTTAGGGAGCACACCCAACACCATAATAGTAATCCGACGATCAAGTTTCCGGTCGTAGGACTCCTGGATGGCGACCAGCGAGATGCCGCTTCCAAAACAGCCGAAACGGCAGAATGGACTAATGACGGAGAAGTCCGAACATTTAATCAAATTGTATATTGCCCAGGTGATGGACATCCAGAACAAGTCATTTATGAGGATATCATCCGCGCAATGGCCGGCGAAGATGGCAGGACCGATCCGACGGCTAAACTTACGGTTAGCCTTGGAGAGGATTCTGGGCGCCAAGAACACGTCCGCTCGCATGTCGAGGAAATCTACCATTCAAATCATGATCCTCATCTCTTATTTGCGCGCCTTGGAGAGAAGCTGGGCTTCTTGTCGGCACATAAAGTTGAGGACGCATTCTTTGACCAATGGTGTGCGAGCTACCCTGATCGCCTAGAGGAAATGTGGCGCGATGCGGCTAACGTGTTGCCTTTCATTGAACTCGAAGATTAGGCTGGGAATCTGGTGATCATAGGAACAGCTGACCAGGGCGTGCAAAAGTTGGCGGCAGAACCGCCAGTATCCTTCTGTAGGACTCAGCAAACACAAGGCCGATTTTGCCTAACTTCGATATCTGTAGGCTTAAATTGGAATTGTTCTTGCTAAAGTGGGATCTAATTCACTACCGGCCTAGTTTATACTATGCGGACTCGCAGGTAATCAGCAGAAGCTCTAAATTGGCACAGCTGCGGCCGGTTAACCGGTGTGGTTGAAGGCGTTGGGTTACCCTGTGGGTTACCTCTGTTATAAGAGAACATCTCCCATAAGCAGAAGCACTAATCCGGAGTCTAGTAAAGGCAGTTCAAGCGTGTCCAAAACGAGTCGAGTGAAGCCAAGTCTGGGCGGTGTTTGGCTCGACCTAGCCTAATATAGGATAACTATACCTGTTCTAAAGCAACATAGCGCCTCTATCTTATAATTGACGCCAAGGAGGATTTAGATGAAGCCATCAGCTCTACCCCGTTCCGAAACTAACGAGATTATCGACTTCATTACTGGTGCGCCGGTCCGAAGTACACCCGAAGAAGTGGAGTCGGTGCAGCCCTATTTAAAGTATCTTGTTGAGGACCTTGGTTACCCTCCTGAGTGTATTCAGTCACATCCCCAGTGGAGGGTAAAGACCCGCCCTTCAGATAATCAAAAGTCAGTGCCAGTTGATATCGCGGTATTTCGGGATGCGCGAAAGCTGCCCGACGACCTCATCATGATCGTTGAGTGTAAACGAAAAGGGGCAAACCCTGAAGATAGCCATGATAGGCAAATTTTCAATTATCTCAATTGGTCTTCGGCTGTAATAGGCACCTGGACTAATGGAGAAACGCGCCTAAATTGGGTCAAAGAACAGGTTAACGGGCAGCTAGACTATCGGGAGCTGCCTACGGTTCCGAGGTACGGAGAGAGCCTAGAGGAGGTGGGACGCTACCGGCGAGACCAGCTAACTAAGCCCCGCAACCTGCAACAGGTCTTCCGGGCGATTCGGGCGCACCTCGCCGGTAACGCTAGGGGCACGACCCGCGACGAGGCCATCGCTACAGAAATGATCAACTTGATCTTCTGTAAGATCTACGACGAGATGTATACCAAGCCTCAGGAACTTGTAGAGTTTCGCGCTGCTACAGGCGAGAGCGAGGCTGAAGTACATGAGCGGATCACTTCTCTTTTCGATAACGTACGTACCATGTACAATGACGTCTTTTCGGAGAATGACACACTGGCTTTGGATCCGGCCTCAGTGAAATTTGTCGTCGGTGAATTGCAGACGTTCTGTCTAACTGAGGCAGGTAGAGACGCTGTAGGCGAAGCTTTCGAGGTGTTTATTGGTGGGACTCTTAAAGGTGAGCAAGGGCAGTTTTTCACACCGCGGAATGTAATCCGGCTTATGGTCCAACTTACTAACCCCGGAAAAGACCACCTCGTTATCGATCCGGCCTGTGGAGCCGGCGGATTCCTAATTGAGACGCTTCGGCAGAAGTGGAATGCTATTGATAGGCTCGGGCGCGAGAATGGGTGGAAGGAGTTGTCTATCGCTAAAGAGAAGACCGCCTGTGCGATGAAGACAATTCATGGCCTAGATAAAGATGACTTCCTTGTAAAAGTCGCCAAGGCCTATATGGCGATCATGGGAGACGGCAAGGGAAATATCTTCTCTGAGGATTCACTTGAGAAACCAGACAATTGGCGAAACGCCTCTCGTTTTGTTCAACTTAACAACTACGATATCGTTTTGGCTAATCCCCCCTTTGGGAAAGAGATTAAGGTGCGTGGGGCGGATAAGCTCAGCCAGTTCCGGCTCGCCCATAAATGGCGGGGCAGGCAAGAAGTTGAACCCTCTACTCTCCTTCAGGAGTGTAACCCACAGGTTCTATTCGTCGAAAGGTGCCTGCAGTTAGCGAAACCCGGTGGATACGTAGGCATAATTCTCCCGGAGATATATTTCCATGGGCCCTCCGTCCAGAATGTGCGCGAAGTTCTGCTCGGGGAGAATAATGTTGTCGCTCTCATCGATTTGCCCCATAACACGTTTAGGCCGTTTAATAACGCCAAGTGTGTCGCCGCTATTGTTCAAAAGGGGGTAAAGCAGCAGGAATTTATTAAGATGGTAGTTGCCCAGGAAATGGGTCACGACCACCTTGGCCGGCCTATCTTTAGGATGGGTGGCCCTGCAGGGGGACAAGGTGCCCCTATCTGGGATGATATCACTGACGCTGCTGATGCCCTCGAAGCCGGTGTACATAGCGACCTTGTCTTTGAGGTTTCGGCTACAGAGTTGGCGCGAGAAGATATCTGGGTTCCTAGGTATTATTGGCATGGTTTCAATGAGGATGTTTCGCTGCCGTCTAGTTATCCCGCTGAATGGATCACGATTCAGGAGCTCGAAGATCGTGGTATTATTTCAACTAGGCCTGGGCACGGCAGTCCCAAATCTGCTTTTAAGGGTCGCGGAAAGTTTACCTATGCGCGCGTTAAAGATATCGTCAACTGGGAGATTTATAGAGATCCGACCTCCGCGATTTCCGAAGACGTTGCTCGGGACTTCACTGATAAATTCCGATTGGAACCTTTGGATGTCGTTTACGTTTCCCGGGGATCCTACCGTATCGGTGACGTAGCATTGGTTGGGCCAAATGATGTTGACACTATACTCACCCGGGAGCTTCATGTTTTAAGGGTTCTCGAGGATAATGCGCTCGGCATGACCCCCTACTACCTCCTCTACTTGCTTACGACTCCTCAAGTCAAACTCCAAACCCAGGCGCGAGTGTTCCTTGATACGACCTTGCCTAATATCGGTGACCGATATAAATCCATTAGGCTTCCCATCGCCAAAGATAAGGTTATCCGTAAAGAACTCTCCGAGAAGGTCCGATCCGCCGTGGAGGCCCGCTGGATTGCCATGGAAGATATTCGGGAACTTCTTCAGGAAGAGTCTTTTGACTAGTCTAGGATGGAGTCACGCCTAACGCCACATGGTCCTTAGCGTTATTTTTGCTTCGTTCGGCTCTGTTAAGGTCCTTGGTAAAATCCTTTTGGAATGCCGGTTTGTGTGACGGCTACAAGCTCCCGTTATAGGGCCGATTCGGATGTGGTTAGCCTTGGTAAAAATGGGGCTCTAGGGGATACTGAGCGGTGCTGTGTCTCGGTTGCCTATTCCCCCATTGGCTTAGTTTGTAGATCGTTGATTGCCCTGGGTAGGTTGACGCAACCCGTGCGCTGTGGATTTCCCTTGTCTCTCCGTCGCTGGTTCCCGGGCTTGCCCGGGAAGTCGCCCTGAATGCACGTTCCGCACCTGCGGGTCGTTGGTGCTATGCCGCAAGAGCAGCCCCCAGATGCTCGGCACTGTCGAGATCGGAGGACTCGACGATGTACATCATGATTTCCGAGGCGGAGTTGTTGACCACGCCCGGCATGGCTCTCCAAGACCTGGGATACTGGGCAGGCATCAAGGAGCGCCACCCCCGGCGGCGTTTGTCCACCGTTGGGTTGGCAGGCCCCTTAGGTCGGGGCCATCTCCGGGATGGTCTTCCCGATTCCCTCCATCGCGGCCACCACCACAGCGCGGCGGGCAAGGGACTTTATGATGCACGTCCCGCAACGGGTTTGGGTCCTTCGCCGCACCGGTCTTGGGACAGCACTGCACCCGGGAACGGCCAGCGGCGTTCAGCCCTGTCGGCCCGGCGCCGGCTCCTCGGTGCTGCTCTTCCAGAAGTGGGAGCACCGCAGCCGGGACTGGGAGGGCCTCGGCGAGGACCGGCAGGAGGAGATCATCGGCCGCACCAAGGTGGACAGCGTCGAATTCGACGACGAGGTCAAGCCGGAGGACTCCCATGTCGCCCGCTCCGTGGTGGAGGTCGACGGGGAGGAGCTCGACGTCTACCGGCGCAACGTCGCCTACGGCGATTTCGGGGAGCACGGCACCGTCTTCGTCGGCTTCAGGCACGACCAGTGGCGCCTGGAGCAGATGCTGGTGCGCATGGCCGGCGCCGACGGCGGGCCCTGGGACACCCTCACCCGCTTCACCGACGCGCTCACCGGATCCTGGAACGTCTGCCCCGCGGTGGGGGCGCTGGCGGAGGTCGCCGAACCCTACCTGCCGGAGGAGGATTAGGTGTTGTGCCCCGTGAGGTTGTGAACGATCTTTGCGGGGCTTAGGCCGCCCAGTGCAGTGTGGGGTCGGTGGTGATTGTAGGTGTGCAACCACCGCTGGTACGTCGCCGCGCGGGCGGCCTCACTGTCGTAGGTGTCGGCGTAGGCCCACTGAAGCGGCCAGGGTCCGGTTGAACCGCTCGACCTTCCCACCTGCCTGGGGCCGGTACGGCCGGGTGAAGATGTGCTTGATGTTCTGCGCGGCGAGGGTCTTGGCCAGCAGCCGCGACCGGTAGGCCGAGCCGTTGTCGGTCATCACTCTGGCGATGGTGAGACGCACGCCGGCGTAGAACTCGCGCGCCCGGGCCCAGAACCCGGTGACGGTCTCCTTGGTCTCGTCGTCGAGGAACTCCGAGTACGCCAGCCGGGAGCAGTCGTCGACTTTCGTGGTGGCCGAAGGCGTAGCCGACTCCGCAAGTGGCCCTTGGTGGCGTCGTTTCCGCGGCCCAGGGCCCGCCAGCCGCCACCGTCGGGGATCCGCCCGAGCCTCCCCACGTCCATGTGGACCAGCTCACCGGGGGTGTCGTAGACGTAGCTGCGGGCCGGCTCGCGGCGCACCGGCAACCCGGTGGCCCGATCCAGGCACGCCAGAATGCCATCCGGTACCGCCGAAGCACCCGGTGCACCCTCCGTTGGGTTCAACCCCAGGTGGTAGGCGATGCGCGCCGGCCCCCACCGGCGGGTGTGCCGCAAGCCGATGATGCGCCGCTCGGTGCGCCTGGGGGTCCGATTCGGGCAGGTCGCCGGGGTGCTGGGCCGGTCGACCATCGGCTGGCCGGCCCGGTAGCGCCGCGACCACTTCTACGCGGTGGACACCGAGACCTGGAAGCGCTCGGCTGCGCGGGCGCAGCTCCACCCGTCGTCGACGATGAGCTTGGCCAGGCGCAGTCGCCCGGTGGGGGTCAAAGGTGCGTTAGCGTGGGACATGGAAGGGGCGTTTCTGTCGTCTTTGAGTGTGGTAACCCAAGACATACACAGAAGCGGCCTTCCCCCTATGGGCCTATCCCCGCATACGCGGAGATCCCGGCAGGCAACGTTCGCAACCTACCGGGACACAACACCTAGAGCTCCTACGTCAAAACCTGCACCTTGTGAGCCAGCTCGCTAAGGTTGTCGGCGAGGGCAGCGTTGCGCGCGGCTACGGTCCTATGGGAGTCGGCAAGCTCGAGTAGGGCAATACGAATATAGTTCTGGTTGTTCACCAGTTCCGCAAGCAGCTGCTGCATCTTATCTTCTTCCATTCTGGTACCCTCCTAATTCGTGGGTTGTGCATTCGGGACGATTTTCAGTTTTACTCAGTGTTTTTCATCAATCCAGGCGGGGGTAGCGGACGGGGGTAGCAAGGGCTAATCACGAGGGTTTCGCATGATTTTTGTCCAAGGAGCCAAAGCCCATGGCGGACACCCGGCGAAACCGACCCAGAAGTAACACGGGATCTCCTACGAGTCCCGGCACCGCGATGACCGCGCCCCCTACGTCATCATCCAGAAGCAGACCGGGCGGCGGTGGGTGCTGATGAAGCGCGACGCCCCCGAACTGGAGACCTTTGACAGCGTCACCGCCGCGAGGAGCGCATCGCCTTCATCGCCAGCGGGGAGGAGGATCCGGAACCGGCGAGCGATTGCTGCTTCCTCACCACAGCCTGTGAGGTGGTGATGGGGCAGGCCTTCCGTGACGACGCCCTGGAGCTGGAGACCCTGCGCCGGCACCGGGATCGGCGCGCCGCCGAGCGTCCGGCGTTGAGGCCTCTGGTCACCGAGTACTACGACCGGGCACCCCGGATCGTCGACGCCATCGCCGCTGAGGGCAACGGGGAGGAGGTGTACCGCGGCACTTTCGACCGGATGGTGCTACCCACCGGCCGGCTGCTCGATGCGGGCCGCGATGATGAGGCCATCGACCTCTACTACCGGGAGTTCATCGGGCTGCGCGACCGGTACGGGGTGTAGACCCCGTGGCGGGAGGGAGCGAGCCGGCGGTATCGGGTGTCGTCAGGCCGATGCCGCCGGCCTCGCCGGGATCATTCATGCGTGCGGGAACGGCGACCGGGCCTATGAGATCAGACGGCCCCGGCAGGTGGGGCGATTGCGGGCTCCGCGGTGAGCTCCGGTTCCGGTGAGGGCCCCACGGGCCTGTGCTCATGATGCGTTTGGCCGTCGGTGCCCGCGGATTACCGTCCAGGGGGCCACGGGGAGGCTCCGGGGGAGCCGGGATACCTTGCCCACATGAGGAAGCTCAAAGGAAGACCGAGCGCCGAGGGTGGCTCGCCGTATGTCACTGCGCGGCCCCGTACTGCCAGAGGAACATGTCCAGCACCTTCCCCAGCGGCAGCGGGTGCGCGGTCCTCCGTGCGGTGCGGGGATCGATCACCCCGACCTCATGCCGAATGCCGTCGAAGGGGCCCCGGTGGCTCTCGTAGAAGCCGCGGAGGGCTGCCAGCGCGGTCGCATTCGCCCGTGAGAAGCCCGGATCCCCTGGCTCCTGGAGGGCCTTCCGGGCCTCCTGGAAGTAGCTGTCGAAGGCGGGGATGCAGCCCCACACCCCGAGCATCACCTTGGTCACCAGGGTCAACGAGGTGCCGCCCTCGGGCAGCAGAGCCCGCTCCAGCTTCACCCAGGCCTCGTCGAAGAGAGCGCAGGCGTCCGTCTCCCGTGCCGTCCGGGGATACTGCGGAACATCGAAGGCGTGCAGGCCGCCGACCCGGTGCACTCCTCGTTCCCCGGATTCGGTGAGCTCCCCGCTGTATTGGGCGATGACGCCGATGGCGGCGTCATAGTGCAGCAGGTTCGTGCGCTGCCCGAGGAATCCCGAGCCCCGGTACATCCCCCAGGAGGCCAGGAACATGCCCAGGTGCATCCGATCCAGCTCCCGGCTCGACGCATCCAGGGGAGAGGTGAGGAAATGCAGGTAGCAGAGATCCCAGGCCAGCTCCCGGTTCACCGCGGCATCCTCGACGCCACCGGCCTCCGCGGACGGCTCCCGGGGAGGTTCCGCGCTTTCCCACACCCGGCGCGGCGGCACCGCCACCGAATGCCCGCAGCGGCGGTAGTCCCGGATCGTGTCGTGGATGAGCTGCGGGTCGACCGTCCGCATGGGGGTTCCTCCGGATGGGCTTCGGGATATGGGGTCCTCGACAGCCGACGGTACCGGGTGGCGCTACGCCGACATGGGCGCCGGCATATCGCCGAGGCCGGTCGGGGGCGCCGGGGTCGCGCCCGGTGCGGGGGTTCGCACGCTCAATGGCGGCGTCATGTCGAGCACCTTCGCCGGGCGGCCGCCGCCGGCGGCGGGCCGGGGGTGCATGAGGGCCCGGACCCGGCTCAGCGGGTGCAGCTCCGTGATCTCCTCCCGGTCCAGCAGCGCCAGCCACTCCACCCCGAACCAGGCCCCGGGCTCGGAGAGATCCCCCAGGTCCGGGTGGTTTGCCGTCAGGTGGGCCCGCCAGAACTCGTGCAGCCGCGCCAGGCGGGACTGCCCCAGGGGATCGTCGATGGCCCGGGTCATCCCGTGCCGGGCCACCGCATCGGCCATCTCCGTGGCGGGCAGACCCTGGTGGCCGGGGCGGTGGTGCGCCTCGACGCGGATGCCCATACCGCGCAGCACCTGCACCGCATCGAGCAGCCGGCGCGCCTCCGGCAGCCGGGCCTCCTCGGCATCCGGATCCCCCTGCTCGATGATCCGCGCCACCGCATCGCAGTCGGAGACCAGCTGGATCCGCCGCGCCCGCGGGTCCGGCCGGGTCAGGGCGAGTTCGGCGGCGCGCAGTTCCGCCTGGATGCTGCCCTCGCCCGGCCCCAGGGACACCAGCCGGGACCACAGGGAACCGTCGGTGGCGACTCCGCCGAGGGTGGCGAGTTCCCCGTCCAGGCAGGTCGCGTCGGAGACCACCACCAGGGTGCCTCCGCAGTCCAGGTCGCCCGCGAAACCCGTCGCCGGACCATCCGGCGCCGCGGGGGTGCGCGGGGTGCTCAGCGCCAGGTGCTCCAGGTAGCCGACCAGGGCGGGGCTGTGCAGCGGGTTATGTCCCAGATGGCGGTACTGCCCGTAGTCCACCGTGGCCTCCGGATGTCGGCGGCGCAGCGCGGCCACTGCCTCCCGGACCCGGCGGTCCAGGCCCCGGTGGTGCACCAGATCGCTGAACACCTCCAGGGACCCGTCCGGGGCGACGACCGCGGTGAAGCGGACGTGGCCGCTGAGGGTGTTCGTGGGCAGGGCGAGCACGGTGATGAACCCGCCCCCGGTGGTGGGCTCGATGAGAGGGGAGAGGTTCGCGTCCATGGCCCGGAGGCTAGGGCGGCCCCGGACGCCGGCAGGCGGATCCCGGGACATGTGTTCGGGAAATAAAGTTCAGGAGTGAATTCCGGCGTCTTCGGGTTGCCGGGGTGGGGGAGGGGACCGCCCGGCCCGGCCCCCACGACCGGGACGCCTGGGGTGCCGGCCGCTGCAGGGGTGCCGGATCCGGGCGGCGATGCCCGCGGGGCGCAGGACCCCGCCTTCGTCACTGTGACGGAAGAGGGATGGCCTGGTGTCGTGGGCGCGGTGCCGGGATCCGGTCGGGCATCGTCTTCCGGGGGTGGCAGGGGAGGCTTCCCTCGCCATTTCGGCGAGGGGCTGCGGTTCCCGCTGCTACCGTCGCGGCCATCCACCGCCACCACACGGAAGGGCGAGCCATGCCATCGCACCCCATCCCGCAGGATCCGAACCAGGCCGACCCGGCCGGCGGCGGAGGGAAACCGTGGTACCGCCGGCCCGGTTGCCTCTTCGGCATCGTCTTCGTCGCCGTGTTCGGCATCATCATCCTCATCACCGTCGTGTCGGTGCTCGGGCTCCGGGGGTGGTACGGGCCCGCGGACACGGTCGTCGAGGGTGTCCGGGAGGAGCTCGGGGACGGGCATGTGGTCACCTACGAAATCGGCGGTGACGCCCGGGACGTGCTGGCCACCTACTACGCCGGCGAGGAGGGGATCGTCCAGGAGGATGGCGTCGCCGCCGGCTGGTCCACCGAGGTGGCCCTCGACGGCCCGCCCGGCGCCGAACTGCTCGCCGCCAACGCCCCCGATGAGGAGGGCGCCGTCACCTGCCGGATCATCGTCAACGGGGTGACCATCGCCGAGGACAGCGGCGGCGGCCGCGGCGGGGCCGCCGGCTGCAGCGCCGATCTCGGGGCCATCCAGGACGCCGAGCGGAAGTAGCCCCGCCGGCCCCGGCGGACCCGGGGCCTACCCGTCCTCCCGGGGGTCGCGCCGGGATCGCAGCGCGGCCTCCAGCTCCCGGAAGGCCGCGGCGCCCGCGCCCTCATCGGGCAGCAGCAGATGCCGGTCCCCGGTCTGGTCCGCGCCATGCTCCAGGGCCACCTGCAGTCCGAAGGGGGCGGCGATCCGCGCCAGCCGCTCCCGGGCGGTGTGCGGGGCGGCCTCCATCAGCTCCATCAGCCGCCAGTGCCCGGGCGGATCTGCGAGGATGCCCGCCAGGGTCCGCACCGCCTCCCGGGGCGCCGGGGGCTCCGGGGCCCACTCCGGCAGGCTGGGCCCCTGCGCGGCCCCGGGGGCCTCGTCGGCGGCGCCGGCCGGGTCCGGGCCGCAGTAGCGGATGGTGCCGACCAGCACCGCTCCGTCGATGGCGAAGGGCGCCTGCTCCGCCACGGTGGCCGGCAGCAGCAGATGCAGCGGCCGGCCCCGCCAGGTCGCGGTGCACATGATGGTGCCGATGCCGCCGTCCAGGGCCCAGTCCACCCGGCGCGGATCCTGCAGCCGCACCGCCACCGTCCACGGATCCCCGTAATGCGGCCGGCGCTCCTCGGGCAGGCCCGGGTGCGCCGCATCCGGATCCGGCACCCCGGGCAGCCACCGGGCGAGGTCCACGCCGCGGTCGAAGACGGCGACCTCGGTGGCGGCGAACTCCCACAGGCCCTCCGCCCCGGAGTAGGCCACCGGCCGCCACCGCCCGGTGACCGCGTCCAGGGTGATCGCGAACCCGTCCGCGCCATGGGTGAGCTCCACCCCGGCCGCGCCGGTGCCGTCCCGGTATTCGCGCACCGCCCAGTCCACCCCGGTGTCCCGGGCGAAGAGGGTGGTCCACACCGCGGACTGGTCCCCGGGCACGAAGCCCAGGGCGGCGGGGATGGTCGAGGTCAGCTCCATGGTCGGCGGTCGGCCGGCGATGGTGTACACCTCCAGCCGGGGCGGGGCCGCCGGGGCGTGCCGGGGGTACTCCAGCACGGTGGGCTCGGCGAAGTGGAAGGGCCCCGGATGCGGTTCCGCCGGTTCGAAGGCCCCGGTGGTGAGCATCGCCGCGGTGAGCGCCGCCCCCGCCGGATAGGGATCGGCCACGCCCGCCCGGGCGGGGGCGCACACGTCCACCGCGGTGCCGTCGCCGAACTCGCAGACCAGGTGGTGGAAGGCGCACCCGGTGAGGGTGTTGGCCAGCTCCTCGGCGGAGCGGATCCGCAGGGTGGCGCGCGGGGTGGCCGAGGCCGCGTGGGCGGTGGCGAACTCCGCCAGGCCCGCGGTGAGGGGCCCCTCGGCGGCGACGGCCGCGTCCTGGCCGGCGAGCAGGGTCAGGTGCAGCAGCCCGGGCCGGAAGAGCCGGTCGGTGTCGCAGCGCCCGGCCCCGGGCAGCGGCGCATGGGCCAGGGGGTCGACGAAGCGGTAGGGCAGCATCGCCGGGGGATCGGCGGCCTCCGGCAGCGCCGCCATCGCGAACCCGTAGATCGGGTCCTCGGCGCTGGACAGGCAGGGCACGGTGGTGCCCGCCCCGGCGAAGCCGAGGGTGAGCTCCGCGGCGCCGAAGAGCACCGCCGCCCCGGAGGGGTCCACGTGCACCCGGGGCAGCAGCGGACCCGCCGCGCCCCAGTCGATGAGCCGCGGCACCGAGCGCACCGCCGCGCCGGGCAGCTCCGCGGCGGCGCCCGCGGGGGAGGGGTCCGCGAAGGCGAAGCCGAGGGCGTGCTGGTGGTCGGCGAAGGCGTCGCTCATGAAGGTGAGGCTACGGCAGCCCGCCCCCTCCGGGAAGGGGGTTCAGCGCCCATCCGCCCGGTGCGCCGGACATGTCCCCGTCAGCCCGCATCCCGTATTCCCGGTGCCGCGGCGCCCTCGGCGAGGACCCGGGTCGGGGGCGGGGCCGGTGCCCCGCGGATAGCCCGCGGGAGCCGGGGCGCGAAATAGGGGGCCGGTCGGGTGGGGCCGTGGCTCTGCCCGGGGCGGCCCGGGGCGCGTTCGCCGGTGGGGTGGCGCGCACCCGGCAACCCGCGGTTCCCGGGGGTGGGGGCGATCGTGGGGGTGTTGCTCGCGTCCATCCCTGGTGGCGGGGCACCGGGCGTGCCATGCTCACGGCAGGACGGGTGCCCGCGACGCACCGCCGCGGAGCCGCCGGTCCGGGGCCCGAACCGGGCAACGACGGAGGAAGGAGCCGGGACGATGCCGATGATGGGGCCGAACCGCCATTCCGCCGCCGGCGCCGTGCCTGGGGCGTTGCGCGAGTGCCGCGACTCCCGGGGTCGGGTGCATGTCCTGGACTGCTCCGGAATGGACGCCGAGGCCCTGGGGATCGTCGGGGACCCGGATACGCTGGCCGTGCTCATGGACAGCATCCGGGATGTCGAGAAGGGTCGACTGGTCGAGTTCGACTCGTGGGCTGTGGGTCGATGACCGGAGCGGGGGAGGGGTCTGCTCAGTAGCTCTTGGGCAGGCCCATCATGTTCTGGGCGACGTAGTTGAGCAGCATCTCCCGGCTCACCGGGGCGATCCGGGGCAGCCGGGAGGCCGGCAGCATCCGGGCCAGCTTGTATTCGCTGGCCAGGCCGTTGCCCCCGAGGGTCTGCACCGCCTGGTCGAGGGATTTGGCGCAGATCTCCCCGGCGGCGTACTTGGCCATGTTCGCCGCGTCCGCGGCCTCCATCGGCAGCCCGGCGTCGAAGAGCGCGGCGGCCTTGGCGCCCATCAGCTGGGCCATCTCCAGCTCGATCCGGCACTGCGCCAGGGGGTGGGCCAGGCCCTGGTGGGCGCCGATCGGCTGGCCGAAGACGCCGCGCTCCCTGGCGTAGGCCACCGCCACGTCGAGGGCGTGCCGGGCCATCCCGGTGGCCATCGCGGTGGCCAGGATCCGCTCCGGGTTGAGCCCCATGAACAGCTGCGGCAGCCCGGCCTCGGCGGAGCCGATGAGCGCGTCGGCGGGCAGTTTCACCTCGTCGAGGAAGAGCTGGTACTGCCATTCGGCGAGCTTGACCTCCATCGGGATCCGGGTGGCGGTGAACCCGGGGGCGTCGGTGGGCACCATGAACAGGGCCGGGCGGCGTTTGCCGGTGGCCTCGTCGGCGATGGTGGCCACGACCAGCACCCCGGAGGCCTGGTCCACCCCGGAGATGTAGGTCTTGGTGCCGCTGAGCACCCACTGCCCGCCGACCTTGCGGGCGGTGGTGGTGATGGCGTGGGAGTTGGTGCCGGCGTCGGGTTCGGTGATCGCGAAGGCGGCGATGTACTCGCCGCTGGCGATGCCGGGCAGGTAGGTCTTCTTCTGCTCCTCGGTGCCGAAGGCGCTGATGATGGTCCCGTTGATGGCGGGGGAGACCACCAGCATGAGCAGGCCCGCGCCCTGGGCGGCGAACTCCTCCTCGACGATGGCCAGTTCGGCGATCCCGGCCCCGCCGCCGCCGTAGGCCTCGGGGATGTTCACCCCGATGAAGCCGAGCCGGCCGGCCTCGTCCCAGAGCTCCCGGGGGTAGTCCCCGGCGTCGGCCTTCTCGATCATGTAGTCCAGCCCGTAGCCGGCGGCGAGGCCCCGGGCGGACTCGCGCAGCTGGCGGCGTTCATCGGTGTCGGTGAGGTGCAGGGTGGCGTCGGGTCCCATGGCGGTGGCCTCGTCCTTCGGGGATGGGGATTATGCGTGTTCCCCCACTGAACCATCCGGGGGAGAAAAAAGCAATCATGCTTGACTGATTAACGGGCGCCGTTTAGGTTCACCGGGGAAAGCGGTTGGCCCCGCGCCGCGCATCCCGCGGCCCCGGGCGGGGCAGCGCCGCATCCCCGATCCCAGGAGGCCCCCGATGCGCCTGCCCATCCTCACCTTCGACGACCCCGACGCCCTGGCCGGCGCGGAGCTGGACCGGGCGATCGCCCGGCGCTGCTCCATCGGCGACATCCCCACCCGGGCCGCCCGCGCCTACGGCTCCCGCACCGCCCTGGTCGACTACTCCGGGGAGATGACCTACGAGCGCCTGGAGCGGGAGGCCAACCGCTTCGCGCACGGTCTGCGGGCCCTGGGCATCGCCTCCCGGGAGCCGGTGGCGATCCTGGCCCCGAACTGCAACGCCTACCTGGTCGCCTACTTCGGCATCGCCAAGATGGGCGGAGCGGCGACCCTGGTGAACATGCTCGGCGGGGACGCGCATATCGGGCATGCGCTGCGCGCCACCGGCGCCCGGGTGGTGGTCTGCCACTCCGCGGCGCTGCCCATGCTGCAGCTGGTCGCGCACACCCTGCCCGCGCTGGAGCACATCCTGGTCATCCACGCCGACCCGGGCGCCGGCCTGGGCAGCGTCTCGGGGGCGCGGATGCACTCCTGGCGGGCCTTCCTCAACGGGGTGGCCGGCCTCGTCGCCGACCCGGCGGTCGACGTCGACGAGCCCCCGCGGGTGGCGATCGCGGACCGCCAGGTCGCCCAGTGCATGTTCTCCTCCGGCTCCACCGGCACCCCCAAGGGGGTGCTCACCAGCCATCTCGCGGTGACCGTGGCCGCGCTGTCGAACTCCTCCATCGTCGCCCTGCACCGCGCCGAGGACCAGCCGGCCACCACCATCGTGCTGCCGCTGTTCCACACCGTGGGGATGAACGTGCTGGCCATCCCCTTCCTCATGCACGGGGCCCGGATCCACCTGCTCGCCGGCTTCGACCCGGCGCAGCTGTGCCGGGTGCTCGCCGAATCCCGCTCCACCCACTTCGTGGGCCTGCCGATCATGCTGGAGGCGATCCTCAACCATTCGCTGAGCACCGGGGAGCGCTTCGAGCACCTGGCCACCCTGGCCTACGGGATGGCCCCGCTGCCGGAGAAGCTCTACCGGGCGCTGCGGGAGCGCTTCCCGGGCATCGCCCCGCTGCTGGCCTCCGGGATGACCGAGGCGCTGCCGGCGACCCTGGCCCAATGGCCGGGCATGTGCGAGACGAAGAAGGACAGCTGGGGCGTGGTCGGCGCGCACACCGACTGCCGGGTGATGAACCCGGGCACCGCCGATGAGCTGCCCGCCGGCGAGCAGGGGGAGCTGGTCTACCGGGGCCCCTCGGTGATGGAGGGCTACCTCGGCGCCGGGGACGCCGACGCGGTCTTCGCCGAGGGCTGGCTGCACTCCGGGGACATCGGCCACTTCGACGACGACGGGGCCTTCTGGTTCATCGACCGGATGAAGGACCTGGTGAAATCCGGGGGCGAGAACGTCTCCTCGGTGGTCACCGAGCGGATCGTGCTGGATCACCCGGCGGTGGCGGAGGCCGCGGTGATCGGGGTGGCCGACGAGTCCTGGGGCGAGCGGGTGGTCGCCGTGGTGGTGCCCGCCGGCGGGGTGCCCGCGGACGAGGGGGAGCGCGGGGAGCTCGCCGCGGACATCATCTCCTTCGCCCGGGAGCGCCTCGCCCCCTCGCACCGGCCCCGGGAGATCCGGCTGGTGGAGGCGCTGCCGCGCACCGGCAGCGGCAAGGTGCGCAAGAACGTGCTGCGCGACTCCGGCGCCGGTGGCGGGGAGGCGGCCGCGGCCGATGCGGACGCGACCGGGGTGGGGGCGGATGAGGGCTCCGATTCCGCGGAGGCGGCCGGGTAGCGCCCGCCGCACCCGGGGAGGCCGCCGGCGGGCCCCGCCGGCGGCGTCGCCATGTCCGGGCCGCTAGGGGCGGAATCGCCTGCCGGCGCGCAGCCCGCGCAGCGCCACCGCGGCGGCGTTCACCCCGCACATGCCGTGCACCCCGCCGCCCGGGGAGGTCGAGGCCGAGCACAGCCACACCCCGGGCACCCCGGTGTCATAGGGGTTGGGGCCGGCGTGCGGCCGGGCCAGCAGCTGGCGCAGATCCACCGCGCCCCCGGCGATGTCCCCGCCGACCAGGTTCGCGTTCGCGGCCTCCAGCGCGGCCGGGCCGGTGGCGCGGGCGGCCGTGATGCGGCCGCGGATGCCGGGGGCGGCGCGCTCCAGTTCGCCGAGGATCGCCTCCGTGGCGTCTCCCGCGTACCCGTTGGGCACATGGGCGTAGGCCCACAGCGGGTGCAGGTCCCCCCTCGAGCGGGAGGGATCGGCCAGGTGCTGCTGGGCGACGAGCACGAAGGGCCGGGCGGGCATCCGCCCGGCGGCGCACTCGGCCTCCGCGGCGGCGATCTCCTCGGCGGTGCCGCCCAGGTGCACGGTGCCGGCCCGCCGCGCCGCCGCCGCGGTCCAGGGCACCTCGCCCTCGATGACCAGGTCCAGCTTGAAGGCGCCGATGCCGTGCCGGAAGCGGCGGTGCGGCACCGCCCGGCGCAGCGGCTGCCGGCCGCCGAGCAGCTCCGCGGCATGGCCGGGGGCGAGATCCAGCAGCAGCAGATCCGGTTCGCCCACATCGTCCAGGGTCGTGACCCGACGGTTCAGCTCGATCCGGCCGCCCACCGCGGCGAGTTCGGCCACCAGGGCGTCGGCGAGGGCCCGGGTGCCGCCGACAGCGACCGGCCAGCCGGTGGACTGGCCCACCATGCCCAGCATCATCGCCGCCACCGCCGAGCCCGGCCGGTCCAGCCGGCCCCCGGCGTGGGCGGCGATCCCGGCGAAGAGCGCCCGGGCCCGGTCCCCGCGGAAGCGGGTCCACATCAGCGCCGCCGGGGAGAGCGCGTGCAGGCCGAAGCGGGCCATCTCGAGCGCGTCGGTGGGGGCGTGCCCGGGCCGGCCCAGCAGATCCGGAAGCAGCCGGTCCACGGCCCGGACATGCCGGGTGAACAACCGCCCCCAGGCGCCCGCGTCCCGGCCCAGCCCGGCGGCGGTGCGGCCCACCCCGCGGTGCAGCACCGCGGCCTCCCCGTGGGCCAGGGGGTGGGCCAGCTGCACCTCCGGCCAGGCGAAGCGCAGCCCGTGCCGCTCCAGGCGGAGCCGGCGCAGCCCCGGGGAGGCCACCGCCAGGGGCAGCACCGCGGCGAAGGCGTCGTGGGCGACGCCCTCGACGAGGGGTTCGGCGGCGCGCAGGCCCCCGCCGGGGGCGTCCGCGGCCTCCAGCACGGTGACCCCCAGGCCGCGGCGGGCCAGATCAATCGCGGCGACCAGCCCGTTCGGGCCGGCGCCGACCACGGTCGCGGTGTGCATGCCGCCCCCTGTCCGGGTCCGCCCGGGGCGGCCTGCCCCGGGTCCTCGCCGGGCAGAGTACCGCCCGCGCCGCCGGTGGGGAAGGCTTTGTTCGCAAACGGTGATAACCGCGGGGGTGCCCGGGCGGGTCCGGGACCGGCCGGCGGGGGCGTGGCCTAGGTCGCGCCGGGGGCGAGGGTGCGCTCCCACGGCGCCTGGCCGCGGGTGCCGCGCGGCCGCACGGCGGGGTGGGGCGCGGGGGACGGGCCTTGTCCGCTCAACAGGTGTTGAATACCCTGGGTGCATGATCCATTCAACGGATGTTGAGGCAGGTGGCGGCGCCGTCACCACCGCGCCCGTGGTGCGCGCCCGGGGGTTGACCGTGGATCTCGGCCCCCGCCGGGGCCGGCACCGGGTCGTCGACGGGATCGACCTCGACCTCGCCCCCGGGGTGATCACCGGGCTGCTCGGGCCCTCCGGCTGCGGCAAGACCACCCTCATGCGCGCCATCGTCGGGGTGCAGGCCCACGGCGGGGCGCTCGAGGTGCTCGGTCGGCCCGCCGGGGACCGGGGCCTGCGCGGCCGGATCGGCTACGTCACCCAGGCCGCCAGCGTCTACGGGGACCTGAGCGCGACCGACAACCTCGCCCACTTCGCCCGACTCGCCGGGGTCCCCCGGCGCCGGGTGGGGGAGGTCCTGGGGCAGCTGGATCTGGCGGATGTCGCCGACCGCCCCGCCGCGGATCTCTCCGGCGGCCAGCGCGGCCGGGTCTCCCTCGGCTGCGCCCTGGTGGCGGAGCCGGACCTGCTGGTGCTCGACGAGCCCACCGTCGGCCTGGACCCGCTGACCCGGCGCCGGCTCTGGGCGCTGTTCCGCCGGATCGCGGACACCGGGGTGGGCATGCTCATCTCCTCCCATGTGCTCGACGAGGCCGCCCGCTGCGACCGGGTGCTGCTCATGCGGGAGGGCCGGATCCTCGCCGGGGGCACCCCGGCCGGGCTGCTCGCCGCCACCGGGGCGACCGACTTCGACGCCGCCTTCCTGAGCGTGATCACCGAGGAGGATCCCCGATGAACCCCAGGCTGACCCTCGCCGTCGTCACCCGGGTGCTGCGCCAGGTGCGCGCCGACCGGCGCACCGTGGCCCTGGTGCTGGTGGTGCCGGCGGTGCTGCTCACCCTGCTGCGCTACGTGCTGGACGCCCGCCGGGGCCTCTTCGACCACATCGGGGTGCTGCTGCTGGCGCTGCTGCCGATGATGCTCATGGCCATCCTCACCTCCGTGGTGATGCAGCGGGAGCGCTCCGGCGGCACCCTGGAGCGGCTGTGGACCACCCGGCTGCACCGGCTGGACCTGCTCGCCGGCTACGCGATCGCCTTCACCCTGCTCGCCGCCGGGCAGGCGGTGGTGCTCACCGGCGTGCTGCGGCTGCTGCTGGAGCGGGCCCCCGCGGCCGGGCCGACGCCGCAGGTGCTGCTCGGGGCGGTCTCCGGGGCCTGCGGGGTGGCCATCGGGCTGCTCGCCTCCGCGGCGGCGCGCTCCGAGTTCCAGGCGGTGCAGGCCTTCCCGGTGCTCATCACCCCGCAGGTCTTCCTCGGCGGGGTGTTCGTGCCCCGGGAGAGCATGCCCGCGGTGCTGGAGGCGGTCTCCGCCGCCCTGCCGCTGTCCTACGCCGTGGACTCCTCCCGGGCCCTCGCCGCCGCCGGCGGCGGGGCCGACGCCTGGACGCCGCTGGCCGCGGTCGCCGCCTTCGCGGTGGCGCTCGCGGGCGCCGCCGCGCTGACCCTGCGCCGGGTGAGCCGATGACCGGGGCGGACGGGCGCACCCGGATCCTGGCGGCGGCGCGCCGGCTGTTCCCGGAGCGCGGCTACGAGGGCACCACCATGCGCGCCATCGCCGCCGCCGCCGGGGTGGACGTGGCCCTCATCGGGCACCATTTCGGCGCCAAGCGGGCGCTGTGGGAGATCGCCACGACCCTGCCGGTGGACCCGGCGGACCTGGCCGCCCGCCTGGACGGGGTGGGCGCGGCGCAGGCCGGCCGGGCGGTGATCGGGATCCTCGCGGAGGTGTGGCTCGGTCCGGAGGGGCCGGCGCTGACCGCCCGGCTGCGCGGTCTGCTGGAGACCCCGGAGGGCCTCGCCGGGTTCCGCCGGGTGCTCGACGACGTGTTCTGGGACCGGATCGCCGCGGAGCTGGCGGCCACCGGCTACCCGGACGCGGCGCTGCGCGTGGAGTTGGCCCAGGCCACCGTCTTCGGCGCCTTCATCGGCCGGATGCTGCTGGACGGCCCGGCGCTGAGCATGCTCGACGCCGCGGGCATGGTGGACTGCATCGGCCCGGTGGTGCAGTGGCATCTCACCGGCCGGCCGATCCGGGATGCGGATCTGCCCGCCGCCGGGACGCCGGCCGATCCGGGCCAGGAGCGGCTCTTCTAGTCCCCGGCGGCCGGCTCCCCGGAATCCCCGGCATCGGCCGCCCGCCGCCGCGCCAGCTCCGCCAGTTCCGCGAGATCCCGGGCGTGGCGCCCCGGGTCCGGATCGGCGCGCTGCCGCCATTCGATGAAGGCCCGGGTCAGCGCGATCGCGTCGATGCTGCCGTCGGCGCCGCGGGGGTTGAGCAGGGCCATCGGGCGCAGCCGGGCGCGCACCTCCGGCGGGATCGGGCCGGCGCCCGCGCCCCGGGCGTCCCCCGCGGCGCCGCCGTCGGAATCGGATTCGGCCATGGCGGCCACCTCCCCGGTGCCCGGGGGCGTCGGCGGCCTGCCCCGGGCCCGGGCGCATCCCGGGGCGGCACCGCCGAGGGTAGGCGGGCCGGCCGCCGGCGCGGTACCGCCGCGGGGAGCGCTCCCCGCGGCGGGCGCCGGCTACACCCGCAGGCCCATGCCCCCGGCGACGTCGATGGTGGTGCCGGTGAGGTAGCTCGCCCGCGCGGAGGCGAGGAAGACGATCGCCGCGGCGGCCTCCTCCGGCCGGCCGATCCGGCCCAGCGGCACGTCCTCCTCCGCGGTGGTGGCGAGGAACTCCGCCAGCGGGGTGCCCGGGGCGCGCTTGTCCCGGATGTTCGCCCACTGCGGGGTCTCGATGCAGCCGATGTCCACCCCGTTGACCAGGATCCCCTCCCGGCCGAGCTCCGCGGCCCAGCACCGGGTGAGGTTCGCCCCGGCGGCGCGGTTCACCGCGGTGGCGAAGAAGCGGTGATCCGGGTGCGCGGCGTAGACCGAGCCGACGTTGACCACCCGCGGCTGATCCGAGGCGCGCAGCTGCGGCAGCGCCGCGCGCAGCACCCGCTGCCAGGTGAGCACCTTCAGGTCGTAGTCGTGGCGCAGCGCATCCTCGGAGATGGACTCCCCGGTGCCGGGGTTCGCCCCGCCGGCGTTGTTCACCACCACGTCGATGCCGCCGAGCTCCGCCACCGCGGCCTCGATGAGCCGCGTCACCTGCGCCGGGTCGGTGACGTCGGCGACCACCCCGCGGGCGCCGTCGCCGAGCTCCGCCTCCGCGGCGGCGACCTCTTGCGCGTCCCGGGCGCAGAACACCACCCGGGCGCCCTCGGCGAGGAACTCCCGGGCCGCGGCGAAGCCCAGCCCCTTCGATCCCCCGGTCACCAGCACCCGCCGTCCGGCCAGTCCCATGTCCATGCCCGCTCCGTCCTTTCCCGTCATCGTCCGTTCGCGGTTCCCGCGCCGCGCCGCCCACGCGGCGGCGGGCGCCTGCGCACAGGGTACCGGCGGGGCGGCGCTCAGCCCTCCCGGACCTCGGGGTGCTCCCCGGCGCCGCGGGAGAGCACCGCCGCCCGGGTGCGGGCCAGGGACTCGGCCACCCGGGCCTCGTCCACGCCGGAGTCCGGGCCCAGCGCGGACACCGGGGTGGCGCGCACCGGCATGACCCCCGGATCGCTGATCATGGTGGGCACGTAGGTGAGCTCGGAGACCGCCCAGCCGCCGGCGCCGTCCGGGCTGAAGCCGAAGCGCACCATGATCCCCTCGTAGGCGAGGTGGTTCTCCGCCAGCTGCTGGCCGATCAGGTTGCCCACCCCGTAGACCACCCATTTGCCGTTGACCTTCTCGATCGGCTGCACCGCATGGGAGGAGTGCTGGTAGACCACGTCCACGTCCGGGGAGCGGGTGAGGATCTCGGCGAGGGCCTCCTGCTGCGCATTGGGCTCCTGCACCTCCTCATCGCCGGCGTGCAGGCCCATCAGCACGATGTCCGCCCCGGCGGCCCGGGCCGCGGCGGCCTTGGCGAGCAGCTCGTCGGGGTCCAGGTCCTGCACCATCCACGGCTCCGGCACGGGCAGCCCGTTGGTGCCGTAGGTGCCGCCGACCACGGCGATCCGCACCCCCGAGTCGGTGGTGAAGATGGTCGGGGCGGCGTCCTCCTCGGGGCTGCGGGCGGTGCCGGCGGTGAGCACCCCGGCGTCCTCGAAGGCGTCCAGGGTGCGGAACACCCCCTCCGCCCCGGCGTCCACGGAGTGGTTGGAGGCGGTGGTGCACAGATCCCAGCCGGTGTCGCGCACCGCGGCGGCGATCTGCGGCGGGGCCTGGAACTGGGGGTAGCCGGAGAAGGGGCCCTCCGGGGGCGCGAAGGGCACCTCCTCATGGCAGATGGACAGGTCCGCGTCCTCCACGAAGTCCCGGATCGGGGCGAAGACGCGCTGGAAGTCCCAGCCGCCGTCCCAGTCCTCCCCGCCGGTCATCGCGGACTCGTAGACCGCGGGGTGCCAGAGCAGGTCCCCGCTGACGGTGACCGTCACCGGCTCCTGCGCGGGCTCCGCCGGGGCGGCGCGCCCGGGGTCGGCCGCGGCGCTTTCCGCGGTGAAGGCGGTGGTGGCGTCCCAGGGGGTCCAGGGGGTGGCGGCGGTGGCGAGGGAGCCGGCGATGAGCAGCCCGCCCACGGCGGCCGAACCGAGCATCAACGAGGGGCGAAAAGCATTCACGAAATACAGAATAATGGTTTTGTAGAGCGATTCGAATCGTGGTCACCCCATTCCCCGGAACGGGGGCGTCAGCGTCGGCGCCTCAAATGCTCAGGCCGAGCCGGCGGCGCCGCTCCCGGTTCCCGATCGCGGCGACCACCCCGCCGGTGACCAGGGCGGCGACCACCCACACCGCGCGCAGCTCCCAGTGCACGTAGCACAGGCCGCCCAGGATGGACCCGCCCGCCAGGGAGGCCCAGAGCAGGAAGTGGTGGATCCACAGCCGGTGGTCCCCGCCGAAGAAGGCGCCCACGAAGTTCTGCGCCGTCTTCACCAGGGTGCCGGTCATGTAGGTCAGGCTGATCGCCACCTGGCCATCGCGCTCGAAGACGCTGTTCATCGCGCCCACCGCGAAGGAGAGGAAGAGCATCCCCTTATCCCCGTGATCCAGGGCCACCAGGATCCCGGAGAGGATCGTCGAGGAGGCGACGAAGAGCAGCACCGCCTCCCGGGGCCGGCCATGGGGCAGGTGCTTCAGGCCGAGCCGGTAGATCAGCGAGCCCACCGCCACCCCGGTGAGGAACAGCCCCATCAGCCCGGCGGCCTTGAGGGTGACGTCCCAGGTGCCCTCCGCGGCGGAGGCGGTGAGCCGGGTGGTGTTGCCGGACATGAAGGACAGGAAGAACCCGCCGAGGTACATGAAGCCGATCGCGTCGATGAACCCGGTGATGGAGGACAGGTACCAGGCGAGGACGCGCTCGCCGAGGCGATACTCGATCATGTGCGTGGCGGCTCCGGGGGACGGGGGCGACGGGGACGGGGTCGCGATCCGCGCCGGGGATCCGGCGCTTGCGCAGGATGCTCACCCTACCCGGATGCCGCCGCCGGCGGGCCCGCCCGGCGGCGGGGTCCCCCGGGGCCGCCCCCGGCCACCGGGCCGATGGACGGGCCCGGGCCACGGGAATCCCATCGCGGCCCGGGCCCTCCCGGGGTGGCCGGCGCACCGGGACCGCCCCCGGCGCACCGGCGGCGCGGCTAGTGCCGGCCCTCGGCGATTTCCTCGACCAGCTTGGCGTTGAAGGCGGGCAGATCCGCCGGGGTGCGCGAGGACACCATGCCGGCGTCCACCACGACCTCCTCGTCCACCCAGGTCGCCCCGGCGTTGACCAGGTCGGTGCGGATGGAGGGGTAGGAGGTGAGGGTGCGCCCGCGCAGCACATCGGCGTCGGCGAGGATCCAGCCGCCGTGGCAGATCACGCCGAGCGGCTTGCCGGCCTCGACCATCGCCTTGACCAGCGCCACCGCGGCGGCGTCGGTGCGGATGTGGTCGGCGTTGCCGGTGCCGCCGGGCAGGATCAGGGCGTCGTAGTCGTCGGCGCCGGCCTCGGCGGTGGTGCGGTCCACCTCGACCTCGGCGCCCTTCTTGCCGGTGATCGCGCCGGCCTCGGGGGCGATCACGTGCACGGTGGCCCCGGCGTCGCGGACCGCCGCCACCGGGCTGGTCAGCTCGGAGTCCTCGAACCCGTCGGTGGCGATGACGGCGACGGTGCGTCCGGTGAGTTCGGCCATGGCGAAACCTCCTGGTGCTTGATGTTCACTGACGATCGCGAGGGTAGAGCCCATGCGCGTCCCGCGCAGGGATCCCAGGTGGGCCCGCCGGAACCGCGCCATGGCCATCATGGGTGCGACCGGCCGACCCCGCGCCCGATCCGGGCGCGCCCGGCCCCGACCCGGAACACCGGCCGGGCCGCCTCGCCTACCCTGGGCGGCCATGACCGCCCGCACCCCGACGTTCGCCGGCCGCCGGCTGCGGCCGCTGGCCGGCCTCGCCGCCGCGGCGCTCGCCGCCGTGCTCATCGGCGTCCCCACCGACATCATCGCCAACCCGGTCTTCGGCCGGGATGTGCCGGTGCGCCCCTGGGAGGCCCCGGTGCTGGCGGCCACCGCGGTGCTCACCGGCGCCTATTTCGCGCTGCAGCCCCGCGGCGGGGAGCGCCTGGCCCCGGCGATGGGCCCGGCGGGGCTGGCCATGTTCGCGGTGGCCTGCCCGGTGTGCAACAAGATCGTGCTGCTCACCCTGGGCGCCTCCGGGGCGCTGGCCGTGTTCGCCCCGGTGCAGCCCTACCTCGCCGGGATCTCCCTGGTGCTGCTGGCCGCCGCGGTGGCCTGGGCCTGGCGGCGCAACCCCTGCGCCGCCGGGCGGTGCGCGGAGGACCCCCGCGCCGCGGGGGAGCCGGCGCCGCCCCGGGACCGGGCCGGGGGCTGAGGGGGCCGCGGCTCACCTCCGCTTGGGGGATCGGCGCGTTCCTGGCCGGGCCGGAATCCCGTACACGGGGGTGCCGATGGGGGATGAGCGACGGGGATCCGTTCCCGCTTCCGGGCATCCGCCGGATAGGTTCTCCTGTGTCCCCATCGGAACCACAGGAAGCCATTCCCATGTTCACGTCCCGCTTGACCACGATCGCCGCGGCCCTGGCCGCGGGGGCCCTCGCCCTGACCGGATGCTCGGACGACGCCGCCGGGTCGGACGGCGGCGGGGAGTCCTACGCCATCGGCATCAACCAGCTGGTGCAGCACCCCGCGCTGGACTCCGCCACCGCCGGCTTCAAGGCCGCCTTCGAGGACGCCGGGGTGGCGGTGGAGTTCACCGAGCAGAACGCCAACGGCGAGCAGTCCACCGCGCTGACCATCGCCCAGCAGTTCGCCTCCGATGATCTGGACCTCGTGCTGGCGGTGGCCACCCCGGCCGCGCAGGCCACGGTGCAGAACATCACCGACACCCCGGTGCTGTTCACCGCGGTGACCGACCCGGTGTCCGCGGACCTGGTGGACACCATGGAGGCCCCCGGCGGCAACGTCACCGGCACCTCCGACGTCGCCCCCATCGGCAAGCAGCTGGACCTGCTCAAGGAGCTGGTCCCGGACGCGGAGAAGGTCGGCATCGTCTACGCCTCCGGGGAGGTCAACTCCCAGGTGCAGGTCGACGAGGCCAAGGAGGCGGCGAAGTCCCGCGACCTGGACATCCTCACCCAGACCGTCACCAACGTCACCGAGATCCCGCAGGCGGTGGAGGCGATCGGCGACGTGGACGCCTTCTACGTGCCCACCGACAACATGGTGGTCTCCGGGATCGCCTCCCTGGTGCAGGCCGCGGAGGCCGCGTCCATCCCGGTGATCGCCGCGGAGTCCGGCGCCGTGGAGGGCGGCGCGGTGGCCACCCTGGGCATCGACTACGAGAAGCTGGGCCGGCAGACCGGGGAGATGGCGCTGCGCATCCTGCGCGATGGCGCGGACCCGGCGGAGATCGCCGTGGAGACCGCGGAGACCTTCACCTACATGGTCAACCCGGAGGCCGCGAAGCGGCAGGGCGTGGAGATCCCGCAGGAGATCCTGAACGAGGCTGAGACCGTATGATCTCTGCCGTTGAACTCGGCATCATCTACGGGGTGATGGCGCTGGGCGTGTTCCTCACGTTCCGCGTCCTCAACTTCGCGGATCTGACCGTCGACGGCAGCTTCACCACCGGCGCGGCCACCGCCGCGGTGGCGATCCTGGCGGGCTGGAACCCCTTCCTGGCGATCGGCGCGGGTTTCGCCGCCGGCTTCGCCGCGGGCCTGGTCACCGGCCTGCTGCACACCAAGGGCCATATCGACGGCCTGCTCGCCGGGATCCTCACCCAGATCGGGCTGTGGTCGGTGAACCTGCGCATCATGGGCTCGGCGAACGTGCCCCTGCTGCGCGCGGACACCGCCTTCACCCCGCTGCGCGAGGCGGGGCTGCTGGGCAGCTGGGCCTCGGTGGCGATCCTCGCCGCCGTGGTCGCCGCGGTCACCGGCCTGGTCATCTGGTTCCTCACCACCGACTTCGGCCTGGCGGTGCGCGCCACCGGCGACAACGACCCCATGATCCGCTCCCTGGGGGTGTCCACGGACCGCACCAAGATGTTCACCCTGGCCATGTCCAATGGCCTGGTCGGCGCCTGCGGTGCGGTGGTCGCCCAGTTCCAGGGCTTCGCCGACATCTCCATGGGCATCGGCCTCATCCTGGTCGGCCTGGCCAGCGTGATCATGGGCCAGGCGGTGTTCGGCCAGCGGCTGCTGTGGCTGTCCGTGGTCGCCGTGGTCTTCGGCGCGGTGCTCTACCGCCTGATCATCTTCGCCGCCCTGGAGCTGGGCCTGAACCCGAATGACATGAAGTTCATCACCGCGGCCCTGGTGGTGGTGGCGCTGCTGCTGCCGCGCTGGCGGGCCGTGCTCACCCGACGGAAGGCGGTGGCGTAGATGCTGCGCATCGACGGGGTCCGCAAGACCTTCTTCCCGAATACCGCCAATGAGCGCCGGGCCCTGGCCGGGGTCTCCCTGGAGCTGGCCGAGGGCGATTTCGTCACGGTCATCGGCTCCAACGGCGCCGGCAAGTCCACCCTGCTCAACGCCGTCGCCGGGGGCATCCCGGTGGACGCCGGGACCATCGCCATCGATGGCGTGGACGTGGGCCGGATGCCGGACCACCGGCGGGCCCGCTTCGTCGGCCGGGTCTTCCAGGACCCGATGGCCGGCACCGCGCCGAGCCTGACCGTGGAGGAGAACCTCTCCCTGGCCTACCTGCGCGGCAGGCGCCGCGGCCTGGGCCTGGGGCTCACCCGCGCCCGGCGGGAGCGCTTCGCCGAGGAGCTGCGCAGCCTGGAGCTGGGCCTGGAGGACCGGCTCACCCACAAGGTGGGGCTGCTCTCCGGCGGTCAGCGGCAGGCGCTGTCGCTGCTCATGGCCGGGTTCACGCACCCGAAGATCATGCTGCTCGACGAGCACACCGCGGCGCTGGACCCGCAGCGCGCCCAGCTGGTCACCGACCTCACCCACCGGATCGTGGAGGAGGGCGGGCTGACCACCCTGATGGTCACGCACAACATGGCGCAGGCCATCCAGCTGGGCAACCGGCTGGTGATGATGCACGAGGGCGAGATCGTGTACGAGGCCGGGCCCGAGGTTAAGGCCCGGCTCACCGTGCACGATCTGCTGCAGGAGTTCGTCAAGATCAAGGGCGCCGCCCTCTCCGACAAGGCCTTCCTGGGCTAGGCGGGGCGGATGCGGCCGACGGGGCCGCCACCGGGGCGACGGGCCCGCGGGGGCGGCCCCGCGGCGCTTCCCGCGGCCATCCGGGGCGATGGTGACGCGAGGGGTAAGTGAATGTAAATTAGGGGATACCGGATCATCGGCCCAGGTCAAGAAGTGTCGTCCCCGCGTGAGCGGGGCTGTTCCCCCCGCCTAGAATCGCCGTAGACGGACTTTCACGTCGTCCCCGCGTGAGCGGGGCTGTTCCTAAGTCCCAGAATTTCCGTTTTCGTGGCATTGAGTCGTCCCCGCGTGAGCGGGGCTGTTCCCGCATGTCCCGGCCGCAAGACACCTAACCGTACAGTCGTCCCCGCGTGAGCGGGGCTGTTCCTGAGATAGCCCGCTCCAAACGGCGGAATGGTAGGTCGTCCCCGCGTGAGCGGGGCTGTTCCCTCCAATACCCCGGATGCACACACACCGCAACCGTCGTCCCCGCGTGAGCGGGGCTGTTCCCCAGGGGGCCTGGGGGTTCGGGCCTACAGGGGGTCGTCCCCGCGTGAGCGGGGCTGTTCCCCAGCGGGTGGCCGCGTATACCTCAGGGGCCCGGTCGTCCCCGCGTGAGCGGGGCTGTTCCTCAGGCCGTGTCCGCCGTGTGGCGGCGCGTGACGTCGTCCCCGCGTGAGCGGGGCTGTTCCCCGTCCGCTGCTGGAGGCGATCAACTCCGGCGCGTCGTCCCCGCGTGAGCGGGGCTGTTCCCCATGGCCCCACGGATCAAGTGGGACATCAAGGGTCGTCCCCGCGTGAGCGGGGCTGTTCCCGACTTCACCCGCCCCGGGGAGCGAATCGCCACGTCGTCCCCGCGCGAGCGGGGTTGTTCCGTCGGCCAGGGATCCCTTGGCGCGTTCCCGCTCGTTGTCCCCGCGTGAGCGGGGCTGTTCCGTCACGGCGCACCGGCCATAACGACCAGCCGTAGTCATCCCCGTACGAGCGGGGCTATTCCCGGAACGTAGTTAACGGCTGTGCCATAACTCCGATTGGCCTGCGCAAACGAGGCTTACCGGGGACGGTCCGGACGACGGCCTCCTCTCACAGCAGTAATCCCGTGCCGTGGGATCCGCCTGCTGCTGTCCCGTCTCTTCGAAGATGATTTCCCGTATCCCGTGAACGGTCTGTTACACCGGCGGGTTCGCGTCCGGGTGGGTGTTAGCGTTCGGGCGGAAACCACTCGCCGACGAGTGTCGCCGGCGTCGAAGAGGAGGGTGATCCCCAATGCCGAGTCCGTCCTACGCCGTCATCGACGTCGAGACCACGGGGTTCCGTCCGGATGACCGTGTGCTGGAGATCGGCGTCGTCGGCCTCGCGGCGGATGGCTCCGTGGAGCACCGATGGCAGTCCCTGGTGTGCCCGGGTCGCGACATCGACAACACCCACGTGCATGGGGTGACCCCGCAGCAGGTCACCGACGCGCCCTGCTTCGGAGGCATCGCCGCGGAGCTCGCCGACCTGCTGCAGGGCCGGGTGCTGGTCGCGCATAACGCCGCGGTCGCGACCCGTTTCCTCGTCCGCGAGCTGGCCGAGCTCGGCGTGGCGGTGCCGAGCCCGGTGGACTGGGTGGTGTGCACCCGCAGGCTCGCCGAGTCGCAGCTGCCGGGCGCGCCCTCCCGGCTGGCCGACTGCCTGGCCGCCGTGGGATCCGATGCCGCGGTGGCGCATACCGCCCTCGCCCGGGCCGAGGCCACCGCCGAGCTCTTCACCAGGCTCGCGGACGACGCCGCCGCCGAATTGGCCGCGGCGCATCCGCTGAACCTCGATCCCGCCCCGTTGTGGGAGCAGCCCCAGGAGCCGGCGGTGCCCCGTGGCGCCCGGGACTGGCTGACCCGGGTCGCCGCCGCCGCACCGGCGGACGGCGCCGCGGACGTCGACCGTTATCTCACGCTGCTCGCCGACGTGCTGGTGGACGGCCGGCTCTCCGATGGCGAGATCGACGAGCTCGTCTCCTGCGCCGGGGCCGCCGGCTTCGACGCCGCCGATGTCGCCGAGCTGCATGACAGGTTCATGCGGATCCTCGCGGTGGATGCCTGGAGTGACGGGGTGCTGACCGAGGATGAGCGGGAATGGCTCATCCAAATCGCGGATGAGCTGGACGTGCCCCGGGATCGGGTGTCCGCCCTGCTCGCCACGCCTCCGCAGGCCGAGCCCGGGGCCGGGGAGCCGATCAGCCTGCGCCCGGGAGACCGGGTGGGCTTCGCCGGGATGCTGGCCCTGCCCCGCGGTGACTGGCGGGCCCGGGTCGAGGCCGCCGGGCTGACCGTGGGCGGGGTGGTCGGGTCCTGCCGCCTGGTGGTCGCCGCCGACCCGGGATCCGGCTCCGGCAAGGTCGCCGCCGCGCGCCGCCTCGGGATCCCGGTGGTGGATGAGGCGGCCTTCGCCACCCTCCTGCGCGAGCTCACCGAGGACGGCGGCCCCCGGGGCATCCCGGCCGCCCCGGAGGTGGCGGGCGATCCGGGCGATGAGGCCACCATGGACGTCGACGGGGGTCTCTTCCCGGTCGCGTCGGAGGAGGCCGGCGCGGTGACGGACCCCCTGTTCGACCTGCCCGAGGCGACCTCCGGCGGCACCGCCGGCGAGGACGGGCCCGTCGGTGTCCAGGCCGCGGAGGTCTTCCCCTGGGCGGCCGCGGAGGGGGTGGACCCGGAGGACACCATCGCGGTGGTGGACCGCTGGATCGAGGTCAGCGCGGTGCTGCCGCTGCATGAGCTCTCCCCGCACCTGGAGCCCGGGGACCGCCCGGAGGGCCTGTCGGCGCGTCAGTCCGCGGTGGCCGCCTGGTACCGCAGGTACCCCGAGCCACTGGCGGCCAGCGCCCGGGATCTGCGGGATCTGCGTGGGGTGGGTCGGCTGCGTCTGCAGTCGCTGGTCTACGCGGTGGCGCTGCGGGCGCTGGACAACGCCGAGGTTGGTGCGGTGGCCGGTTCCCCCGGGCAGCTGGGGATCGCCGACGATGGCGGGCTGGAGGAGTGGATCGGCGGCCCCGGCGGGTTCGGCGCACTCGATGGGGAGGATGATTCCCTCGGCATCCTCGCCGGGAGCATCTACTCGGGGGAGGATGCGGGGGAGCCACCCGGGGGCCTGGAGCTCGTCGCGGGCTGGCTCGATCTGGCCGGGCTCTTTCCCGGGCCGGACGCCCCGGCGGCCGTCACCGAGGCGGCGGATGCGGTGCACCCGGGCGAGGAGCTGCTGGAGCGGGCGCAGGCGCAGTTGCCCGGTCTGGTCGGCGCGGACCCGCGCCGGCGGGTGCTGCTGGAGGACCGGCTCATCGGCGGGGCCACGCTCGAGGCCGCAGCCGAACCCTTCGGCCTGTCCCGCGAGCGGATGCGCCAGCTGCAGAGTCGGCTGCGCGCCGATCTCGCCGCCCCGGGCCCGGAGCTCATCGCCGTGGTGGACGCCCTGGGCCGCCGCTTCCGGCCCTGCGCCCGGATCGCCGACGTGGTCCGGGCGCTGCCGTCGCTCGAGGCGGTGACCGAGGTGACCACCGCGGCGACGCTGCTGCAGGTCCTCGACGTGCTCGCCGGGGATCGGTGGTGCCTCGACGGGGAGTGGCTGCTCGTCGGGGACGTCGATGAGCGCCTGGCCGGCGCCATCGACGAGCTCGCCGACCGGTACGGGGTGGTCGACCTGGCGGAGCTGGCCCGGCGGATGGACTGCGATCCGGCGGTGCTGGCCGACCGCCTCGAGGCCACCGGGGCCGGGCTGGTCCGCGAGGGGCTGGTGCGCACCGCGCTGCGCAGCATCGCCGACCGCGCCGCCGCGGAACTGGCCATCCGCGGTGAACCGATGACCCTCGATGACATCACCGCGCTGATCGACGATCGCAGCCCGGGCTCGGTGGGCAACGCCCTCATCGTCTCCGATCTCGTGCACCGCTGCGGTCACGGCATCTGGGCGCTGGCCGAGTGGGGGATGCCGGAGTGGACGAACCTGGTCGACCATATCCGGCGTCGGATCCGGGACTCCGACGGTGCCGGGGCGGATCTCGGTGAGCTCATCGAGGAGGTGCGGCCCCTGGGCATCTCCGAGTCGACCCTGCGCACCTACGTGGCCTCCCCGGAGTTCGACCTCGTCGACGGGAGGGTGCACCTGGGCAGCGGGGAGGCGGTCAATGACGCGATCCCGGAGGAGGCGCGGAACCTGTACCGGCGTGATGGCGCCTGGATGCTCCTGGCCACCGTGACCCCGGATCATCTCCGCGGCTCCGGTACCGGCGTGCCGGCGGCGGTAGGCGCCCTCTACGACGTGCCCTACAACGGCGCGGTCCTGGTGCCCAGCCGGTTCGGGGAGCAGCGCATCCGCTGGGGACGCACCGGGGTGACCCTGTCCACCATCCGCCGCCACCTGGAGGAGCTCGGTTCGGCGGAGGGCCGGCGGGTCTGGCTGCGTTTCGCACCGGACTTGTTCGAGGTGCTGCCGGCCACTGATCGGGTGCCCGACCCGGATCCGGGCCGCGATCTGCTCAACCACTGCGGTTTCGATGACGCCGGCGGCGCATCCGGCGGTCTTCTCCCGCCCGATGGCGGGCCCGCGGATCCGGAGGTGGTGCTGCGGGTCCTCGCGGAGGCCGTGGGCCTGCCCGGCGACGCACCGCGGCGGCGCCTCGTCGCCCGCTTCCGGCACCGTGGGGAGGAGGAAGTCGCGGAGCGGATCCGCCTGCTCTGAGTAGACGGCGGGCGGGCCCTCCCCGCCGCCGGGGGAGGCCTGCGCGGGCCGGGCGGGGATGGGCCCGCCGGATGCCCGGTCCAGTGCCCCCTGGTCAGTCGAGTTCGACGTAGGTGAGCTCGTCGTAGGCCAGTTCCGGGTCCGCGAAGCCCAGCAGCAGCCCCTCGGCGTTTTCCGGCACCTCGAACACCCAGGTCATGGTGGTGCCCAGGCCGGGGTTGAGCCTGCTGTTGCACTCCGGGTTGCCGGGCACCCGGTCCAGGCCGTCGATCGGCACGAAATGCCGGTCCAGGCTGTCCACCAGCTCCATCTGCACCGCGAAACCGCAGGTGAGGTCCCAGGAGTGGTTGCCGGTGTTCTCCAGTTCGGTGGTCACCGACACCAGCACCCCGCCTGTGGGCGCCTCCCGGGTCTCCACGGCCGCGGCGGCGGGGATGACGCCCTCCTCCAGGAAGTCGATCTCCGTGGCCTGGTCCACCTCCAGCACGGTGAGGGTGACCCCCTCGGCGGCGATCTCCTCGCCGATTCCGCCGGCCGCCCCGGCGGCCGGGGTGGTGGTCTCCGCGGGCGCGTCCTCCGGGGGCGCCTCCGCGGAGGCCACCGCCACCGGCGGCGGGTTGTTGGTCACCCCCGGCATGGTGGCGTAGAGGAAGCCGGCGCCGAAGCCCCCGGCGAAGACGATCGCCGTGCCGAGGAGCAGCAGCACCCCGCGCAGCAGCCTGCGGGTTCGGCTGCGGCGGGGGCCTGCGGCGGTCGTTGTGGAGCCGGTCGTCATGGGTGTCCTTCCGTAGGGCGGGCAGGTCTGCCATTGTGCGGTATCCCTTCCCAACGCAAAAGCGCTACGGGGGGACGGGGGTGCACCCCTCCCCCGGGGGTGCCGTCCGGGCCTCGCGGCCGGCGGGCGCCGCACCCCCGGGAGGGGGATCCGGGCCCGGGGACGCGGACGCGCCCCGGGGAACGGGTCCCCGGGGCGCGTCCGCGGCCCCGCCGGCGCGGTATGCGGCTCAGCGCACCTCGGCGGTCTGCAGGCCCTGCACCAGGGCCTCCACGGAGGCCTTGGCGTCGCCGAGCAGCATGTCCGAGTTCTCCTTGAAGAACAGCGGGTTCTGCACCCCCGCGTAGCCGGAGCCCATGGAGCGCTTGAACACCACGACCCGCTCGGCCTCCCACACCTTGAGCACCGGCATGCCGGCGATGGGCGAGCCGGGCTCCTCGGCGATCGGGTTGACCGTGTCATTGGCGCCGATCACCAGCACCACGTCGATCTCGTCGAAGTCGTCGTTGACCTCGTCCATCTCCAGCACGATGTCGTAGGGCACCTTCGCCTCGGCGAGGAGGACGTTCATGTGCCCGGGCAGCCGGCCGGCGACCGGGTGGATGCCGAAGGTGACGGTCTTGCCGGCCTCCCGCAGCTTCCGGGTGAGCTCGGCGACGGGGTACTGGGCCTGGGAGACGGCCATCCCGTAGCCGGGGGTGATCATCACGGTGCGGGCGCCCTTGAGCAGCTCCACGGTCTCCGCGGCGCTGATCTCGGTGTGCGTGCCGTAGTCCTCGCCGCCGGCGACGGCGCCGCCGTCGGTGCCGAAGCCGCCGAGCAGCACCGAGGAGAAGGAGCGGTTCATCGCCTCGCACATGATGTAGGACAGGTAGGCGCCGGAGGAGCCGACCAGGGCGCCGGTGATGATGAGCAGCGTGTTGCCCAGCATCAGGCCGGTGAAGGCCGCGGCCCAGCCGGAGTAGGAGTTCATGATGGACACCACCACGGGCATGTCGCCGCCGCCGATGGCGATCACCAGATGCCAGCCCAGGAACAGCGCCAGCGCGGTCATCACGCCCAGCGCCGCCCAGGCCCAGGGGCCCTCGGCGAGCACCACGAAGGCGATCAGGAGCACCAGGGCGATCCCCAGCAGCACCAGGTTGAGCAGGTTGCGCGCCGGCAGCAGCACCGGGGCCCCGGAGATCCGCGTGGACAGCTTCAGCCCGGCGACGATGGACCCGGAGAAGGTCACCGCGCCGATCAGCACGCCGATGAACACCTCGCCGCGGTGGAAGGCCATCATCGCGGCGTCGGAGGTGTCCAGGTGCTCGGGGGAGATGTAGGAGTTGTAGCCGATGAACACCGCGCCGAGGCCGACCAGGCCGTTGAACATGGCGATCAGCTGCGGCAGCCCGGTCATCTCCACGCTGGTGGCGCGCCAGATGCCGTAGACGGCGCCGAGGCCCATCGCCGCGGCGACCAGGATCACGGTGACCACCGGGCCGCGGTGCGCCTCGGGTTCGGTGGCGGAGACCACCGCGGCCTGGATCACCGCGGCAACCACGGCGACCCCCATGCCGGTCATGCCCAGGGCGTTGCCGCGCCGGGCGGTGGTGGGCTTGGACAGCCCGGACAGGGCCATGATGAACAGCACCGCGGCGAGGATGTAGGCCATGTTGGACAGCCGGGCGGTCCAGGCCTGCAGGTCGGCGCCCGCGGCGGGGGAGTCGGCCAGCAGCAGGCCGCCGGCGAGGTGCAGGGTGTGCGCGTCGACGATCATGGTCTCACGCCTCCTTCCGGAACATGCCGAGCATGCGGTGGGTGATGGCGAAGCCGCCGAAGATGTTGACCGAGCTGACCGCGATGGCGGCGAAGGCCACCGCGGCGACCAGCGGGTCCTTCGACCCGACCTGGAGGATCGCGCCGACCAGGACGATGCCGGAGATGGCGTTGGTCTCCGACATCAGCGGGGTGTGCAGGGTGGGGGTGACCGCGGAGATCACGTAGAAGCCGAGCACGATGGCCAGGGTGAGCACCATGTAGTTGGCGCTCACCGTCAGCGGGGAGACCAGGATCAGCGCGATCGCGGCCGCGATGGCGAGGCCGAGGCCGAGTTTCGCGCCGGACCCGCCGCCGCCGACCACGGAGACCTTCTCCGGGCCGGCCTGGTGCGCCTTCTTCGCCAGCTCCTCCTGCTTGTCCGCGGCCGGGGTGATGGACACCTGCACCGGCGGCGGGGGCCAGAGGATCTCGGCGGCGGCGTCGCCCTCGCCGGCCCGGGTGACGGTGATGCCGCGGATGATCTCGTCCCCGAGGTCCAGCACGGGGGTGCCGTCCTTCTCCGGGGTGATGAGCTTGAACAGGTTGACGATGTTCTGCCCGTAGAGCTGGGAGGCCTGGCCGGGCAGCCGGCTGGCCAGATCCCGGTGCCCGATGATGGTCACGCCGCCCTCGGTGACGATGGTCTCCCCGGCGACGGTGAGCTCGCAGTTGCCGCCGTTGGCCGCGGCCATGTCCACGATCACCGAACCGGGGCGCATATTGGCCACGTCGTCGGCGGTGAGCAGGGTGGGGGAGGTCCGGCCCGGGATGTTCGCGGTGGTGATCACGATGTCCGCGGCGGCGGACTGCTCGGAGTACAGCTTCGCCGCGGCGGTGGCCTGGTCGGCGGTCATCTCCTTGGCGTAGCCGTCGGCGGAGCGCTCCGCGGCCGCCGGGATCGGGATGAACTCGGCGCCCATCGACTCGACCTGCTCGCCGGCCTCGGGGCGCAGGTCGGTGGCGCGCACCACCGCGCCCATGGAGTTCGCCGCGCCGATCGCGGCGAGCCCGCCGACCCCGGCGCCGATGACGTACACGGTGGCCGGGGGCACTTTGCCGGCGGCGGTGACCTGGCCGGTGAACAGGCGCCCGAAGGCGGCGGCGGCCTCGACCACGGCGCGGTAGCCGGCGATGTTCGCCATGGAGGACAGCACGTCCATGGACTGGGCGCGGGACAGCCGGGGCACCGCGTCCATGGCCAGGGCGGTGATCCGGTGCTCGGCGAGCTCCTCGATGAGCTCGGGGTGCCGGCCGGGGGCCATCCGGGCGATGAGCATGGCGCCGGGGCGCATCCGGGCGCGGTGCGCGGCGTCCGGGGCGTCGAGGAGGGTGACGATGTCGGCCTCCCAGACCTCCTCACCGACGATGCGGGCGCCGGCGGCGGCGTAGAGCTCGTCGGGGAAGGCGGCCTCGGCGCCGGCGCCGGCCTGCACGTCCACGTCGTAGCCGAGCTTGATCAGCTTGCCGACGGTGTCCGGGGTGGCGGCGACGAGCGGTTGCCGCTCACCGGGTTCTGTGGGGACTCCGATTCGCACTTCGTCTCCTGAAGGGTCTTGCTGGGCGGTAAAGGGGGCGGGCTGCGGGCCTCATGGGTGCGGACCTCGGTGCGGCGGGTGTGCCGGCGTGCGCAACATGCTTATTTAAGAAGCTGTAAGCCGGTGGCGCACCCCTTTGCCGCGGATCCGCCCGCGCCGATCCGCCCCGGATCCGCCGCGGGGGCATACCCGGTGGCAGACGCCGTTCATGCGGGCGCGATGGTTTTGTTCGGCTTTCTGAATCGGGGGTGACCCACGTCACCCCCGGCCCCGCCCCGGGGCCCGCGCCACGGCCGTTTCCCCGCCCCTCAATCGGGTTCAGCGCGCATCCGCGGCACCCCACGGCACCGGCCCGGTTCGCCGGGGCCGTCCTGGTCCGGGGCGGCGGATCGGCGGGGTGGCGCGGTCCGCGGGCTCCGGCTCCGGCTGCTCGACGGTCGTCGCCCACGTCGTCCCGGGGGAGGGTGGCGGCCCGCCGTGGACGTCCTCCGCGCGGTGTCGGGGCCGGCCGCTGGTGCCGCCGGTGAACCAGGTGGTGCCGCGCTCGTGGATGCCCTCAGGGGATTTCGCGCAGCGGGCGGTGGTCTCGTTCAGCGGGGTCGGCCCGCCGGTGGGCGCCCCGGTGCGGCCCCGCGGCCGGTCCCCGCGCGCCGCTGGGCGGTGCCGGTCGGCCGGTCCCCGGTGGTCATCATCCCCGTGGCGGGGCAGTTCCGGCCGGGGTGCGGCCGATGATCCCGGCGCCGCCGGGTCGGTAGCGGCAGGGCCGCCGCCTAGAGGCCGAGGGCGTCCCGCATCCTCGCCGCGATGGCGTCCAAGCGGGCCTCCGCCCGCGCCCGGGCGGCGGCGACGTCGCCGCCGGCGACGTCGACGATGACCTCCAGGTAGCACTTCAGCTTCGGCTCGGTGCCGGAGGGCCGGGCGATCACCCGGTCGGCGTCCGCGGTGGTCAGCGCCACCGCGTTGGTGGCCGGCAGCCCCGCCGCACCCTCCGCGTAGTCCCGGACGCCGGTCACCGCGGAGCCGGCGAGCTCCCCGGGCGGGGACTGCCGCAGCCGGGCCATCGCCCCGGCGATCCGGGCGGTGTCGGCCACCCGCACGGTGAGCGGCCGGGTGAGGTGCAGCCCGTGGGCGCGGGCCAGATCGTCGAGCACGTCGCCGAGGTCCCGGCCGGCGGGGGCCAGCGCGGCGGCGATGTCGGCGACCCGCACCGCGGCGGAGACCCCGTCCTTGTCGCGCACCCGCCCCGGGTCCACGCAGTAGCCGATCGCCTCCTCGTAGCCGTAGACGATGCCCGGGGCCTGGGAGATCCACTTGAACCCGGTGAGGGTCTCCACGTGGCCCAGGCCGTGCGCGGCGGCGATCCGGGCGGGCAGCCGGGAGGAGACCATGGAGTTGGCCAGGCTCGCCCCATGCTCCCCGGCGTGCTCGCGGGCGAGGTACTCGGCGAGCACCGCGCCGAGCTCATCGCCGGAGAGCAGCCGGTAGCCGCCCTCGGCCGCGTCATCGGCGATCGCGGCGGCGCAGCGGTCGGCGTCCGGGTCCGCGGCGAGGATGAGATCCGCGCCGATCCGGCGGGCCTCCGCCAGCGCCAGGTCCAGGGCCCCGGGCTCCTCCGGGTTGGGGAACTCCACGGTGGGGAAGTCCGGGTCCGGTTCGAACTGGGCGGCCACCGGGTGCACCGAGGTGAACCCGGCCCGGGCCAGGGCCGCGGCGATGGGCGCCCCGCCCACCCCGTGCATGGGGGTCAGCGCGATGCGGAGCCGGCCGCGTGCGGCCGGGTCGGAGACGCGGGCCAGCGAGGCGGCCCGGTCCAGGTAGTCCTCGAGGACCCCGGGGCCGAGCCGGCGGATCCGGGAGCGGTCGCGGGGCACCTCGTCGGCGGGCGGGGCCGCGGCGATCGCCTCGGCGATGAGCCGGTCATGCGGGGCGGTGATCTGGGCCCCCACCTGGGAGTCGCGCTCGGCCAGGGCCCGCCCCAGGTAGACCTTGTAGCCGTTGTCGGCGGGCGGGTTGTGGCTGGCGGTGATCATCACCCCGGCATCGGCGGGCAGCGCCCGGGTGAGGTAGGCGGTCACCGGGGTGGGCAGCGCCGCCGGCAGCAGCAGCGCCTCGCCGCCGGCGGCGGAGACGACCTCCGCGGCGGCGGCCTGGAAGGCCGCGGAGCCGTGCCGGGCGTCGCAGCCGAGGACCACCCGCCAGGTCCCGGTGGCGTGGGCGCGCACATGGGCGGCCACCCCGGCGGTGGCGCGCAGCACGGTGGCCAGGTTCATCCGGGATTCGCCGGGGCCGAGCCGGCCGCGCAGCCCGGCGGTGCCGAACTCCAGGGGCCCGGCGAAGGCCGCGGCGAGGCCGGCGCGGTCCCCGGCGTCGAGGAGCGCGGTGAGCTCCGCCCGGGTCACCGGGTCCGGGTCGTGGTCCCGCCAGCGCCGGGCGCGGGCGAGGAGATCGGCGGCGTCGTCCTGCGGGGCCATCTCAGTCCAGCCCCTCCAGGACGGCCCGGGAGGAGGACAGGCCCAGCCGGGTGGCCCCGGCGGCGAGCATCTCCCGGGCGGCGGCGGCGTCGCGGATCCCGCCGGAGGCCTTCACCCCGAGCCGGCCGCCGACGGTGTCCGCCATCAGCCGCACCGCATGCGCGCTGGCCCCGCCGGCGGGGTGGAAGCCGGTGGAGGTCTTCACGTAGTCGGCGCCGGCGTCCTCGGCGGCGCGGCAGCAGGCGACGATCTCGGCGTCGTCGAGGGCGGCGGATTCGATGATCACCTTCAGCAGGGCGGTGCCGCAGGCGCGCTTGACCTCGGCGATCTCCTCGGCGACCGCGGCGAAATCGCCGGCCTTGACCAGGCCGAGGTTGACCACCATGTCCACCTCCTCGGCGCCGGCGGCGACGGCGCGGGCGGCCTCGGCGGCCTTCACCTCCGCCGCATGGGCCCCGGAGGGGAAGCCCACCACGGTGGCCAGGTGCAGTCCGGCGGGCAGGTCCGCGGGCAGCAGGGAGGGGGAGACGCACACCGACCAGCAGCCGAGTTCGGCGGCCTCTGCGACCAGGTCGGCGACCTGGTCGGCGGTGGCCTCGGGGGTGAGCAGGGTGTGGTCGATGACGGCGGCGACGTCCGCGCGGGAGGCGGGGGCGGTCATGGGGTTCCTTTCGGGGTCGGGGTATGCGGTGGTGCGGGTGCGGGTGCGGGGCGGGCCCGGTGCCCCGGGCCGGCGCGGCCCGGGGCGGGGGCGGGGCTAGGCGATCCGGTCCAGGATCACCCGCCGCTCGGGGGCGGGGCCGTCGCCGACCTCGATGCCCGGGGTCACCGACTCCAGGGCGCGGTCGACGCGGTCCGGCTCATCGGTGTGCAGGGTGAGCAGCCGCTGTCCGGCGGTGACCCGCTCGCCGAGCCCGGCGTGGATCTCGATGCCGGCGCCGGCCTGGACCGGATCGCCCTTGCGGGCCCGGCCGGCGCCGAGCCGCCAGGAGCCGACGCCCAGGGCCAGGGCGTCCAGGCGGGTGACCGTCCCGTCGCGCTCGGCGCGCACCTCGTGGGTGTGCCGCGCGACGGGCAGCGGCGCGTCCGGATCCCCGCCCTGGGCGCGGATCATCTCCCGCCAGCGGTCCATGGCCCGGCCGTCGGCCAGCGCCGCCTCCACGTCGGGGTCCTCGACCCCGGCGGCGGCGAGCATCTCCCGGGCGAGGGCGCAGGTGAGCTCCACGACATCGGCGGGGCCGCCGCCGGCGAGCACCTCCACGGATTCGGCGACCTCCAGGGCGTTGCCGATCTTCCGGCCCAGCGGCACGCTCATGTCGGTGAGCAGGGCGACGGTGTCCACCCCGGCGTCGCGGCCGAGGTCGACCATGGTGCGGGCGAGCTCCCGAGCCTGGTCCTCGTCCTTCATGAAGGCCCCGGAGCCGACCTTGACGTCGAGCACCAGGGAGCCGGTGCCCTCGGCGATCTTCTTGCTCATGATGGAGCTGGCGATGAGCGGGATGCAGTCCACCGTGGAGGTGATGTCGCGCAGCGCGTAGATCTTCTTGTCCGCCGGGGCCAGGCCCGTCCCGGCGGCGCAGATCACGCAGCCCGGGTCCTCCAGGATCTCCATCAGCCGGGTGTTGGAGACCTCCGCCCGCCAGCCGGGGATGGCCTCCAGCTTGTCCAGGGTGCCGCCGGTGTGGCCGAGGCCGCGGCCGGAGAGCTGCGGCACCGCCACCCCGTAGGCGGCGACCAGCGGGGCCAGCGGCAGGGTGATCTTGTCGCCCACGCCGCCGGTGGAGTGCTTGTCCGCGGTGGGCCGGGACAGCGACTCGAAGCTCATCGTCTCGCCGGAGTCGATCATCGCCCGGGTCCACCGGGCGATCTCGGCGCGGTCCATGCCGCGCAGGAAGATCGCCATGTTCAGCGCGGCCATCTGCTCATCGCCGACCACCCCGCGGGTGTAGGCGTCGATGACCCAGTCGATCCGCCCGTCGTCGAGTCGCCCGCCGTCGCGCTTGATGCGGATGACGTCGACCATGTCGAACCTCTCGGCCATGTTCTTGAATGCTCCTTCTGCTGGTGGGGGCGGGTGGCCCCGGTGCGGGTGGCGGTCTTGCCGCCGGCGTCGGCCTCCATTATGGTGAGCGGTGGAACAAATGTCAACGGGCAAGTTGCCAAGTGTAAAACCCGCCGGCGACCTGCCCCCATCCGGGAGGAACCGCCCATGGCCGTCACCGACGCCGACCTGCTCGCCCTGGCCCACCGGGCCGCGAGGAACTCCTACTCGCCCTACTCCGGCTTCCCCGTCGGAGCCGCGCTGCTCACCGAGGCCGGGGAGACGATCACCGCCGCCAACGTGGAGAACGCCTCCTACGGGCTGACCAACTGCGCGGAGCGCTCCGCGGTGTTCCGGATGGTGGCCGAGGCCGGCCCCGGCGCCCGGGTGGTGGCCTGCGCCATCGCCGGGCCCGGCGCCGCCCCGCTGCCGCCCTGCGGGGCCTGCCGCCAGGTGCTGCACGAGTTCGGCTGCACCCGGGTGGTGCTCGAGGACGACGCCGGCGATCCGCTGGTGCTCGACCTCGCCGACCTGCTGCCGCACGCCTTCGGCCCCGGGGACCTCTAGCCCCGGCCGCGCCGGGCCCCGCGCCCCGATTCCCCCGACCTCACCCGATCCCCATCCCCCGAAAGGACCCCCCGATCATGGAACGCCTCCAGGGCCTGCTCGGCGTCATCGCCATCCTGGGCCTCGCGATCACGTTCTCCCGGCACCGCACCGCCATCAAATGGCGCACCCTCGGCGTCGGCCTCGCCCTGCAGGTGGGCTTCGCGCTGCTGGTGCTCAAATGGGAGCCCGGTTTCGCGGCGCTGAAGGCCACCGCCCGCGGGGTGCAGAAGCTCATCGACTTCACCGACGCCGGCACCGGCTTCGTCTTCGGCGCCCTGCTGCCGGAGGCCGACGAGGGCTTCATCTTCGCGCTCAACGTGCTGCCGGTGATCATCTTCCTCGGCGCCATCCTCGGCGCCCTGTACTACCTGCGGGTGGTGCAGTACCTCGTCGACGCCGTGGGCACCGTGCTCAACCGCATCCTGGGCACCTCCAAGGTGGAGTCGGTGTGGGCCTCGACGGTGATCTTCCTCGGCCAGTCCGAGGCGCCGCTGGTGATCAAGCCCTATCTGCCGCGGCTGACGAAATCCGAGCTCTTCGCCTGTATGACCGGCGGCTTCGCCTCCGTGGCGGGATCGACGCTGATCGGCTACTCGCTGCTCGGCGCGCCCCTGGAGTACCTGCTGGCCGCCTCGGTGATGAACGCCCCCGGCTCGCTGATCATGGCCAAGGCCTTCTGGCCGGAGACCGAGGAGAGCGAACTGGACGCCTCGGTGCGCGATGTGCGCGACACCGAGTCGAAGAACGTCATCGACGCCCTCGGCGCCGGGGCGATGAACGGCGGCAAGGTCGCGGTCATCGTGGCCTGCCTGCTCATCGCCTTCATCGCGGTCATCGCCATGGCCTCGGCGATCATCGGCGGCGTGGGCGCCTGGTTCGGCCAGGACAACTGGTCCCTGGAGGGCCTGTTCGGGCTCGCCTTCGCCCCGGTGGCCTGGCTCATCGGGGTGCCCTGGGAGGACGCCGGGCTGGTCGGCAACTTCATCGGGCAGAAGACCGTGCTCAACGAGTTCGTCGGCTACACCGCCTTCGGCGAGGCCCGGCACCTGCTCAGCGAGAAGTCCATCATGCTCTCCACCTTCGCCCTGGCCGGGTTCGCGAACATCTCCTCCATCGCCATCCAGATCGGCGCCATCGGCGGGCTCGCCCCGGAGCGCCGCGGCGAGGTCGCCAAGAACGGGCCCCTGGCCCTGGCCGCCGGGTTCTCCACGAACATGCTCAACGCCGCCCTGGTCGGCGTGGTCGCCTTCGGCTGAGCCGCTATCCCTGCCCCGGCCCGGCGAGGTCCAGCACCCGCCGGGCCGTCGGCGCGTCGATGACCAGGTGGGTGGCCAACCCGGTGCGCAGCGCCACCTCGATCGCGTCGGCCTTGTCCGCCCCGCCGGCGATGAGCAGCCGGGCGGGCAGCGCGCGCAGCTGGTGCAGTTCGATGCCCACCGTGCGCGCGTCGATCTCGGGCACCGCGACCCCGCCGTCGGCGCGGAAGAACCGGGAGCAGGCGTCGCCCACGGCGCGCTCCAGCAGCAGCCGCCGCTCGTCCTCGGTGAGCAGGCCCAGGTTCAGCGCCAGGGAGTCGGGGCTGACCCCGCCGACGGTGAACACCGCCAGGTCCACCGCCCGGCCCAGGGCCAGGATCCGGGCGATGTGCCGGTCCTCCTCCACGATCCGCTTGGTCTCCACCGAGTCGAAGATGCCGGGCAGCGGCAGGGTGCGCGCCCAGGCGTCGTAGGCGGCGCAGAAGCCGTTGATGGTCTGCAGATCCTCGGTGGACCGGTCCGAATGCGACTGCCCGCCCTTGAGCTGGATGATCTCCA
Source organism: Corynebacterium sphenisci DSM 44792 (assembly GCF_001941505.1). NCBI lineage: Bacteria > Bacillati > Actinomycetota > Actinomycetes > Mycobacteriales > Corynebacteriaceae > Corynebacterium > Corynebacterium sphenisci. Next base: position 783,529 of record NZ_CP009248.1, read on the forward strand.
CGCCCCGGACGTGCTTGCGGCGCAGCTGCAGCGCGGTGGAGAGCATGGTGCGCCCCCAGGACACCCCCACCAGCATCCCGTCCACGACCAGCTCGTCGAGCACCTCGGCGCCGATCCGGCCCAGATCCGCCAGCAGCGCCTCGGCCCGGTCGTGCACCGGCTGCGCCAGGCGCACCTCGGCCAGGTTGTACCGCCCGGCGAGCTCCTCCGCCAGCGCCGAGGAGCGCTCCCGGGGATCGTGCACGGTGATGCTCACCCAGCCCCGATCGTGGGCGTGCTGGATGAGCTTGGCGACGGTGGGCCGGGACACGCCCAGGGCCTCGGCGACCGCGGCCTGGGTGAGGTCCTCCCCGTAGTACAGCTTCGCCGCCTGCAGCGCCTGCTCATCGCGCGCGTCCATCATCCTCCCGTCCCCGGCGGCCGGGCCGGCCGCGGTCGGGGCCGATTCTACGTGCCCGGACCCGCCCCACGGCACCGCATCCGGTCGCCCGCCGCCGCCCGCGCCCCCTTCCCCGGGGAAGCCCCCGGGGGTATCGTGGGCGGGGACACCGCGCCCGCGCCGGCGGGCGCCGCCAACAAGAGGAGGCATGCCCGATGGACAGCATGGACGCGTACGCCGATCCCGACGGGGAGCTCGGCATCGGCACCGTGGTGCACGGCGACTTCGACGAGGTCGTCGAGCGCACCCGGGCCGCGATCGCCGAGGGTGGGTTCGGGGTGCTGACCGAGATCGACGTCACCGCGACACTGCGCGACAAGCTCGGCCGGGAGATCGAGCGGCTGCTCATCCTCGGCGCCTGCAACCCGGCCTTCGCCGCGGAGGCCCTGGACGCCTCCCGGGACGTGAGCCTGGTGATGCCCTGCAACGTGGTGGTCCGCGAGGACCCGGCGCTCGGCGCCGACGCGGTGCGGGTGGTCGCGATGAGCCCGGCGGCGATGGGCCGGATGGCCGGGGTGGCCGGGCTCGGGGATCTGATGGGCCGCGCCGAGGAGATGATGCGGGGGATCATCGGCTCCCTGGAGTAGCCGCCCCCGGTGCGGTCCGCGCCGCCGCCGGCCCCGGCGGGGCCGGCGGCCCGGCGGCCTAGTCCTCGGGGCGGTTGTCCCGCTTCCAGAGGCGGAAGCCCTCCTCGGAGCGGCCCTGCCGCCAGTAGCCGGAGATCGACGCCCCGCGCACGGTGACGCCCAGGTCCTTGAGCCAGGGCCGGATCTTCTTCATCACCGCATGGGCCTCGCCGTGGACGAACACCTGCAGGCCCTCCGGCTCCACGTGCACCTGGCGCACCGCGGCGGCCAGGGCGTCGCCCGGGGTCTCCCAGGGGGTGACGTGGCGCACCCGCAGGCCCGGGTGCTCCGGCAGCAGCCCCATGTCCGAGGGGTGCGGGGTCTCCACCACCACATCGCCGACCGCCTCCGCCGGCATGGCGCGCATCGCCGCGGCGATGGCCGGCAGCGCCGCGGCGTCCCCGGCGAGCAGGTGCCGGGCGGCGCCGGCGTCCGGGGCGTAGTTGCCGCCCGGGCCGAAGACCTCCAGCCAGTCGCCCTCGGCCGCGGCCAGCGCCCAGGGGCCGGCCAGGCCCTCGCCGTGCGCGACGAAGTCGACCACCCCGGTGATCCGCTCCCCCTCCACCGCGACCGAATGGAGGGTGTAGGTGCGCATCACGATCGCGTCCTCGTCCTCGCCGGGGGAGTTGGCCTCCAGCTCCTCCGCGGTGAGCCCCTCGGGGGCGGGGAAGATGAGCTTGACGTACATGTCCGTGTCCGGGGAGGCGGTGAACTCCTCGACCTCCTCGGCGGGCACGCCGCGGATCTCGAAGGCCACCCGCTGCAGGGTGGGGGAGAGCCGCTCGGTCCCGGTGACGACGAACACGGCGCCGCCGTGCGGGCCGGCGGCGGGTGCGGGTTTCTCGTTGGAATCGACCATGGCGGTGAGGTTAGCCATTCCTTTCGGGGCGGACAAGGGCCGCCGCGGCCGCGGCGGGTACCGTGGGCGCATGCGGATCTGGAGCATGCACCCCGGCTACCTGGATCGTATCGGGCTGGTCGCCTGCTGGCGGGAGACCCTGCTGGCGCAGAAGGTCCTCGCCGGGGGAACCCGCGGCTACCGCAACCACCCGCAGCTGGCCCGGTTCCGCGGCCACGCCGATCCGCTGGCGGCGGTGGGCTTCTACCTCGCCGGGCTGCACGCCGAGGCCGGCGCCCGCGGCTACTCCTTCAACGGGTCGCTCATCCTGGTCCCGCCGCCGCCGCGGCCGGCGCCCATCGAACTCACCCGCGGCCAGCTCGCCCACGAGTTCGCGCATCTGCGCGCCAAGCTCGCCGGGCGCAGCCCCGGCACCCTGGAGGGGCCCCGCTGGGCGGCCGGGGAGGGGGAGGCCCACCCCCTGTTCGAGCTCGTCGACGGGCCGGTCGCCGACTGGGAGCGGGTCTAGCCAACCGGGCATGGACCGCCTATGCTCACCCCCGCCGGGGGCGAGGGCCGGTCCCGGCAGGAAGGTCCCGATGGGCGTCAACCCCCACGACCACGCACGCGGCGGCTACCCCGAGGACGGCTTCGGCGGCCGGCAGCCGGTGGATCCCTTCGCCGCGCCGCCGCCGGCGCCGGCGACGACGGCCGGCCCGGTGATGCCGCCCCCGGTGCCCGGGGCGCCGATGTACCGCTTCACCGGCGGCGCCGGCGGCTGGCTGGTCAACTCCATCGCCGCCTTCCTCATCACCACCGTCACCCTGGGGCTCGGCACCCCCTGGGCGACGGTGCTGCTGGAGGGCTGGAAGGCCCGCAACACCTACCTCTTCGGCCATCGGCTGCGCTTCACCGGCAGCGGGCTGGGCCTGTTCGGCCAGTGGGTGAAGTGGTGGTTCCTGATCCTCATCACCTTCGGCATCTACGCGTTCTGGGTGGTGCCGCGCTACACCGGCTGGATCGTGGAGCACCGCGCCTACGACGATCCCCGGCTGAACGGCTAGCCGGCGGCGTCGCCGGGCAGCGCGAGCAGCCGGTCCACCAGGTCCGGCACCGCGCCGGGCCAGTACCGGCGGTGCAGCGGATGGGCCACCCCCGGGGCGCCGGCCGCCGGCCGGCAGCCCAGCACCGGGTCCACCCAGCGCACCGGCCAGGCCGCGGCGCCGAAGCGGGCGCCGAGGGCCGCCCCGGCGATGGCGGCGTTGGTGTCGGTGTCCCCGCCCAGGCCGACCACCGCCACCAGCGCCTCCTCCGGGTCCTCGGCGCCGAGCAGCGCGGCGACCGCCCCGGCCAGGGCGAGCAGCACCCAGCCGGAGTGCTCCGCGTAGCGCCCCCGGTCCCCGGCGGCGCCGGCCTCGATCGCCTCGGCGACCCGGTCGGTGGCCGCGGCGGCGCGCATCGCCGTCACCATCGCCTCCGCATCCGCCCCGCCGATGCCGGCGACCAGCCCGGCGACGAAGGCGGCCCCGGCGTCCCGGCACACCGGGGCGGGGTGGGTCAGCGCCGCATCGGCGCGGGCGGCGGCCATGGTGCGCGCCGGGTCCGCGCCGGGGCGGGCGCCGAAGACGCCCAGGGGGCTGACCCGCATCAGCGAGCCGTTGGCCTCGGACCCGGTGCCGGTCACCCCGTCCAGCAGCGCGGCCCGGGTGGTGATCCCGATGTCGACGGGCCCGGTGGCCGCCCAGCGCCGGTAGCCGGCGAGGGCGGCGTCCGGGTCGTAGCGGCCCCGGTCCACCACCGCCAGGGCCAGCTCCATGGCCATCTGGGAGTCGTCGGTCGGCTGGCCGGCGATGAGGTCCCAGGTGCCGCCGTCGGCGAGATCGCGCACCCCGTCGGGGAACTCCGCGGCGATGTCCGCCGCATCCCGGAACTCCACCCGGCTGCCCAGGGAATCGCCGATGAACTGCCCCAGCAGGCAGCCCAGCGCCCGGTCCCGGATCCCCTCGTCGATCACGCCGCTCTCCTCCTCGGCTCGGGGCCGGCCCCGCGCCGGCCGATTCGCCCCGGACGCTAGCACCGGCGCGGCACTGGCCCATCCGGTTCCGGGGAGCGTTCCCCGGGCGGGGCGCGACGGCCGGAGCGGCGCACGACGGCGCCGGCGCGGGGTCCCGGGGGAGGGGGCGGGGAGCATTCCCCGCGCGGCTTCGGGCCCCGGTCGGGGGCCGGTTATCGTGGACCCGTCCCGAAAAGACGTACGACAGGAGCATCCCCATGCGACACACCCCGAAGCGCGCCCTGGTCGCCCTGGCCCTGGCCGGCGGCCTGGGCCTCGGCGCGGTCCCGGCCGCCGGCGCGCTGCCGGCCCTCCCGCTGCCCGCGCTGCCCGACCTGGCCCAGCTGCCCGGTTCCATCCAGATGGCGCCCGGCTCCGCGGAGCTGCTGCCCGGCTCGGCGACCCCCGCCCCGACGCCGACCCCGGGCATCGGCCAGCCGGTGTCCGCGCAGGCGATCATCGCCGAGACCAACGCCTTCCGGGCCCGGCACGGCCTGGCCCCGCTGAAGGCGGATCCGCGGCTGAACGCCCTGGCCGGGGACTGGTCCCGGCAGATGGCCGCCCGGGGCCGGCTCAGCCACCGGCCGAACATGCTGCAGGCCTACCCGGCCGGCACCACCGTCGCCGCGGAGAACGTGGCGATGAACGGCCCCTCGGCGACCGCGAAGGATCTGGTGCGGCAGTGGGCGAACTCCCCGGGGCACCGGCGCAACATGCTGGATCCGCGGCTGACCCACATGGGCGCCGGTTCCGCGCGGGCCGCGGACGGGTACGTGTACGCGACCCAGAATTTCGCCCGCTACTGAGGGAAGGCTCAGCGCGGTAACGGTTCGGCAACAATGGGTCCCATGCGACACATGGGCACCATCGGCCCCAGGGGGCCCGGCGTGGATGTATCCCGCCGGGCCCCCGCGGCGATACAGTCCATGCCGGCCCGCACCAGGCCCCGTCGCCCGCACCCGGGCGAGGGGCCCCACGGCGCATCCGACGCACCCGTCCCAGCAAGAAAGCCCAGGTTCCATGACGCCATTCCGCGCCACCTTGTCCACGCTCGTCATCGCGACGATGCCCTTCGCGGCGATCCCCGCCGCCGGCGCCGCCGCCGCGCCCGCGCCCGCCCCGGGCCCGGCCGAAAACGGCTCGCCCACCCAGCCGGCGACCACCCCGGTGGTGGTCGGCCCCGGCGACCCGATCCGCATCCCGGTCAAGGACGCCGAGGACATCGGCGGCGGCGTGCACGCCGGCACCGGCATGTGCTCGGCGAACATGCCCGGCACGGTCACCGACAAGGACGGCAACAAGCACCGCGTGCTGATCACCGCCGGCCACTGCGTGGACCAGTCCGAGACCCCCGGCATGCCCTCCTTCGGCGACACCATCTACGCCCCCACCAAGGACGGCGACGTGCGGATCGGCAAGACCGGCCCCGCCCGCTTCAACGCCGGCCCCTCCGAGGACTCCACCCCGGACACGTGGCTCGACGAGATGTTCAACGGCTCCGACTGGGCCTTCATCGAGCTCGACGACAACGTGGAGACCACCTCCGTGTCCGAGTCCTTCGACGAGGACGGCGAGGTCCACGGCGAGCCCGTGGAGCTGACCGGGATCGTCGACTACGAGGATCTCGAGCCCGGCGAGGTCAGCGTGGACAACTTCGGCAAGCCCGTGTGCACCGACGGCAACCGCACCGGCCGCCAGTGCGGCGTGCAGGTCTTCCGGGTGCGCAACGGCGTGTGGGCGGTGCTGCTGCAGCTCGACCACGGCGACTCCGGCGGGATGGCCTACGACCCCGAGTCGAAGCAGGTCATCGGCATCAACTCGATGGCCGTCGGGCCCTTCAACCGCTTCCAGCCCGCCGATATCGCGGTGGAGGAGGCCTACGGGATCCCCGATGGCGAGGTCAACGACCACTTCGAGCCCGCCGGCAACCCGGACGGGGCGAACCGCCGCGACCAGTACCGCACCATCAACGAGGACACGGAGACCATCGAGGCCTACCGCGAGGCCAACCCGAAGCCGGAGGAGCCCGGCAAGGAGGAGTCCCCGCTGCCCATCCCGCTGCCGATCCCGCTGCCCGCGGAGGCCGTCTCGGCCACCGAGACCGCCGCGACCGTGGCCGGCAACCTCGGCTCCACCCTGGAGTTCGCCGCCGGTGAGCTGATCCGCTGACCCGGATCGCCCACCGCGCGCACCCGCCGCCCCGGCGCCCCGCCACCGACCCCGGTGGCGGGGCGCCGGCGTGCGCGCGGGCGGCCTAAGCTGGCGGCGTGGAACCCTCCCTGCACCGGGGCCTCGGCGTGGTCGGCATCGTGTTCATGGTGCTCGCCGCCGCCGCCCCGATCACCGTCGTCGCCGCGAACTTCCCCATCGTCTTCATGGAGTCCGGCTCCGCCGGGGCGCCGCTGATGGTGCTCGCCGCGGCGGTGATCCTGCTGCTGTTCTCCGTCGGCTTCACCCGGATGACCCCCGAGGTGCCCGACGCCGGGGCCTTCTACTCCTACGTGGACCGGGCGCTGGGCCGGCGGATGGGCCTGGGCACCGCCGGGGTGGCGCTGCTGTCCTACGTCCTGCTCACCGTGTCCATGACCTGCTACCTGGGGGTGCAGGCCGGCAATCTGCTGGCCGCCCTCGGCGGCCCGCATCCGCCGTGGTGGGCGGTGTCCGCGGTGATGCTCGCCGTCGTCGGGGGCCTCGGCTACCGGGACATCGAGCTCAGCGCCAGGGTGCTGGGCACCGTGCTGGTCGCGGAGCTGCTCGCCGTGGTGGCCCTGGACCTGGGGGTGCTCGCCTCCGGGCGGGAGCTGTCGGCCGTCCCCTTCTCCCCGGCGGAGGCGCTGCACGGGGCGCCGGGGCTGGGCCTGCTCTTCGCCTTCCTCGGCTTCTTCGGCTTCGAGGCCACCGCGGTGTTCCGGCACGAGGCCCGGGATCCGGAGCGCACCATCCCGCGGGCGACCTATGCCGCGGTGGGCCTCATCGGGGTGCTCTACGCGGTCTCCGCCTGGTTGGTCGCCTCCGGGCTCGGGGTGGATTCGGTGGTCGCGGCCAGTGCCGCGGATCCGGAGAACGTGGTGCTGGAGCTGGCCGGATCGGTTATCGCCCCGGTGGCCGCGGACGTGTTCCGGGTACTGGTGGTGACCTCGATGTTCGCCTGCATGCTGTCCTTCCACAACATCGTCTCCCGCTACCTGTTCACCCTGGGGGAGCGCGGGGTGCTGCCGCGGGCCCTCGGCGAGGTGCACCCGGCGCACCGGGCGCCCTCGCGGGCCTCGGCCTGGGCCTCGGCGGCGACCTCGGCGATCGTGGCGGCCTCCGCGGCGCTGGGCCTGGAGCCGGTCACCCAGATCTACACCTGGTACTCCGGCGCGGGGGCGGTGGGCGTGATCGTGATGATGACCCTGACCTGCGTGGCGGTGCTGGCCTTCTTCGGCCGGCGCGGCCCCGCGGCGTGGCTGGCCGCCCCGGCGGCGGGGGCGGCGGGCCTGGTCGCGGTGCTGGCGATCTCGGTGGCGAACCTGCCGATGCTCGCCGGCGGCGTGGCGCCCGCGGTGGGCTGCGTGGTGGCGCTGGCGGCCTGCTTCCTCGCGGGCGCGGCCGCGCCGGCGGCGCGGCGCTGAACCGCGCCCGCCGCGGGCGGGCTCAGCGCTCGGCGGGGAACTTCCGGCGCATCAGCGCCCGGGCGCCGACCATGGACAGCCGCTGCACCAGCAGGTACGCCGGGCGCGCGAAGCGCTTGGAGTACCAGGTGAAGGTCGCCGCGGCATCGGGGGTGACCACCACCCGCCGGCGCTCGATGGCGGCCATCGCCCGGTCGGCGACGGCGTCGACGGTGAGCCAGGTCCGGGTCATCAGGATCCGGGCCACGTAGTTCACCGGCTCATCGTCGGTGGCCAGGGAGTGCACCAGCGGGGTGCGGAAGAACTGGGGGCAGATGGTGGTCGCGGAGATGCCCCGGTGGGAGAGCTCATGGTGCAGGGTCTCGCCGATGGCCACGGTGGCCGCCTTGGTGGCGTTGTAGGTGGCCATGAAGCCGGGGTGGATGAGCCCCATCACCGAGGAGGTGATCGCGATCCGGCCCCCGTCGGCGAGTTTCGGGGCCATGGTGCGCGCGCCGCGGACCACGCCGAGCATGTTGATGTCCACCACCCGTTGCCAGGTCTCCATGGACACCGTCTCGATCCGGCCGCCCACGGCGACCCCGGCGTTGAGCACCAGCACGTCGAGGGAGTCGATCTCCTCGGCGGCGGCGGCCCAGTCGGCGTCGGAGGTGACGTCCAGCCTGCGGTACTCCACCGCCGAGCCGAGGGCGGCGACCTCCGCCGGGGCGGTGTCGTGCAGATCGGCGACGATGACCCGGTCACCGCGTTCGACGAAGCGGGTGGTCAGGGCCAGGCCGAGACCGGAGGCGCCCCCGGTGATGAGGACCCTCTGGCCGCGCGGCATGCGTTTTCCGATGCGGGGGAACATGCGCCGATCCTACGTCCGCCCAGCGTGGGACGGGTGCGCTTGGTGCCACGGGGGTGATCCCGGCCCCCCGATCGCGGGTATCCGGACGGTGATTCGGTGATACCCTCGGATGTCGGCTGAATCACATACACCGAATCGTCGTGGCCCGTTGCCCGGCAAGGGGCCGAAAAGGAGCTGATGCCCCATGACGCGCTCCCCCCGCGCATCCCGCGCGGGCCGCCCCCGCCGCACCGCGGCCCTGATCCTCTCCCTGGCCCTGGCCGCCGCGCCGCTGGCCGGCTGCGGCGCCGAGGACGCCGGGCCGGTGACCCTGCGCTTCATGGGTCCCGCCGACGGCGTGGACCAGTACACCGAGGCCGCGCAGCGCTGCACCGAGGCCTCCGGCGGCCGCTACCGCATCGACTACGACATCTCCGCCAAGCAGACCGACGACCAGCGCCTGCAGCTGGCCCGCCGGATCGTCGGCGGGGACGACTCCTTCGACATCATGGGCCTGGACGTGACCTGGACCCCCGAGTTCGCCGAGGCCGGCTGGGCGCTGCCGCTGCCCGAGGACCTCGCCGCCGACGTCCGGGAGGGCACCATGAGCGGTCCGCTGGAGACCGCCACCTGGGACGACACCCTCTACGCGGCGCCGCTGAACACCAACACCCAGCTGCTCTGGTACCGCAAGTCGCTCATGCCCGGCGGGGAGGCCCCGCGCACCTGGCCGGAGCTGGTCGCCCTCGGCGACCGGCTGCACGAGGAGGGCAGGCCCTCCTACGCGGGGGTGCAGGCCGCCCAGTTCGAGGGCGTGGTGGTCTGGTTCAACTCCCTGGTGGAATCCGCCGGCGGCTCCATCATCGGCGAGGACGGGCGCACCGTCACCCTCGGCGAGACCGACGCCGCACGCGATGCGCTCGAGGTCATGCGCGATCTCGGCACCACGCCGGCCAAGGACCCGTCGTTCTCCCAGCTCGACGAGAACCAGGCCCGGCTGGCCTTCGACCGCGGGGACGCCTTCATGCAGGTCAACTACCCCTTCGTCTACGCGGGGGTGAAGGAGAAGGCCGAGGACGGCGACGCCCGCGCGCAGGAGGTCTACGAGGACCTGGGCTGGGCGCCGTACCCGGCGATGCGGGAGGGCGAGCCCGCGAAGGTGACCATCGGCGGGCTGAACATCGCGGTGCCCTCGACCTCGCGGCACCCCGAGCTCGCCTTCGAGGCGGTGCGGTGCCTGCGCGATGAGGAGAACCAGCTCAACAACGCGCTCACCGGCGGGCTGCCGCCCACCCTGACCCGCCTCTACACCGAGCCCACCGAGGAGTTCACCCGCGAATACCCCTTCTACCGGGAGATCTTCGAATCCCTGAACAAGCTCGACCCGGCGGAGCTGGGCGAGGAGGAGCGGGCGCTGCTGCCCGAGCCGCGCCGTGTCGGCGTGGCCGTGCGCGCGCAGTCGCCGGCCTACCAGTCGGTGTCCATCCTGCTGGCCTCCCGGCTCAGCCCCCCGGAGGAGATCGACCCCGCCGAGCTGGTGGGGACCCTGCGCGAGGAAATCGCCCGCGCCGTCGATTCGGAAGGACTGGTGCCCTGATGACCGCACGTGACGACGCCGCCGCGCGGGGGACGCGCGCGGCCGGCCCGACCGCCCCGAGCCCCGCCCCGGAACCCGCCGGGGCGACCGCCGTGGCCCGCCGCGAGGCGGCGGCGCCCGCCCCGGAGAGGGGGCGGCGCCACGAGACCGACCGGGCCCGCTCCGAGCGCCGGCTCGGGCTCACCCTGGTCGCGCCCGCGGTGGTGCTCATGCTGCTGGTGACCGCCTACCCCATCCTCTACGCGGTGTGGCTGTCCATGCAGCGCTACGACCTGCGCTTCCCCGCGGACCGGGAGTTCGTGGGCCTGTCCAACTACGCCGCGGTGCTCAGCTCCCCCTACTGGTGGGAGGCCCTGGGCGTCACCGCCTTCATCACCGTGGTCTCGGTGGCCTTCGAGCTGGTGCTCGGCCTGGCCATCGCCATGGTGATGCACCGGGCGATCTTCGGCCGCGGGGTGGTGCGCACCGTGGTGCTGGTGCCCTACGGCATCGTCACCGTGGCCGCGGCCTACTCCTGGAACTACGCCTGGACCCCGGGCACCGGCTACCTGGCGAACCTGCTGCCGGACGGCTCCGCGCCCCTGACCGAGCAGTGGCCCTCGATCCTCATCATCGTCGGCGCGGAGGTGTGGAAGACCACCCCGTTCATGGCGCTGCTGCTGCTCGCGGGCCTGGCCCTGGTGCCCGATGACGTGCTGCGCGCCGCGGAGCTCGACGGGGCCGGCTTCTGGCAGCGGCTGTTCAAGATCACGCTGCCGCTGATGAAGTCCTCCATCGTGGTGGCCCTGCTGTTCCGCACCCTGGACGCGTTCCGGGTGTTCGACAACATCTACATCCTCACCAAGGGCAACAACGGCACCGGCTCGGTGTCCATCCTCGGCTACGACAACCTGTTCAAGGCGTTCAACCTGGGCATCGGATCGGCGATTTCGGTGCTGATCTTCCTGTGCGTGGCCGTCATCGCATTCGTCTTCGTCAAGGGGCTCGGCGCCTCCTCGCCGGGCTCGGGGAAGGACTGATCAGCCATGCCGAACGCAAGCGCCAAACAGCGCGCCTGGTGGACCGTCGCCCTGGTGGCGGTGGTGCTCTACGCCCTGGTCCCGGTGGCCTGGATCGCCTCGCTGTCGTTCAAGACCACCAACACCCTGCACGACGGCAACTTCATCCCCCGGGAATGGACCCTGGACAACTACCGGGGCATCTTCGCGACCACCGAATTCACCCGGGCGCTGGTGAACTCCATCGGCATCGGGCTCATCACCACGGTGATCGCCGTGCTGATCGGCACCATGGCCGCCTACGCGATCGCCCGGCTGGACTTCCCCGGCAAGAACCTGATCGTCGGGATCTCGCTGCTCATCGCGATGTTCCCGCAGGTGTCCCTGGTCTCCCCGCTGTTCGACATCGAACGCAGGGTGGGCCTGTTCGACACCTGGCCGGGGCTCATCCTGCCCTACATCACCTTCGCCCTGCCGATGGCCATCTTCATCCTGTCCTCCTTCTTCAAGGAGATCCCCTGGGAGCTGGAGAAGGCCGCGCAGATGGACGGCGCCACGCCCTTCCAGGCCTTCCGGAAGGTCATCGCGCCGCTGGCGATCCCGGGCATCGTCACCGCCGCGATCCTGGTGTTCATCTTCGCCTGGAACGATTTCCTGCTCGCGGTGTCGCTGACCTCCACCGAGGCCGCGCGCACCGCCCCGGCGGCGATGGCGAACTTCACCGGCTCCTCCCAGTTCGAGGAGCCCACCGGCTCCATCGCCGCCGCCGCGATCGTGATCACCATCCCGATCATCGTCTTCGTCGTCATCTTCCAACGCCGTATCGTCGCCGGGCTGACCTCCGGCGCAGTGAAGGGGTAAAACCATGGCCGAGATCCAGCTCAAGAACGTGTGCAAGAGGTTCCCGGACGGCGCCGTGGGCGTCGATTCGGCGGACCTGGACATCGCCGACGGCGAGTTCATCATCCTGGTGGGGCCCTCCGGCTGCGGAAAATCCACCACCCTGAACATGATCGCTGGCCTGGAGGACATCACCGAGGGCGATCTGCTCATCGACGGCCGCCGGGTCAATGACGTGGCCCCGAAGGAGCGGGACATCGCGATGGTCTTCCAGTCCTACGCGCTGTACCCGCATATGAGCGTCCGGGAGAACATCGAGTTCCCGCTGCGGCTCGCCAAGGTGCCGAAGAAGGAGATCGAGGAGAAGGTCGCCGAGGCCTCCCGGATCCTGGACCTGGACGACTACCTGGACCGCAAGCCCTCGAACCTCTCCGGCGGGCAGCGCCAGCGGGTGGCCATGGGCCGGGCGATCGTGCGCCGGCCGAAGGTCTTCCTCATGGACGAGCCGCTGTCCAACCTGGACGCGAAGCTACGGGTGCAGATGCGCGCCGAAATCGCCCGACTGCAGGCCGACCTGGGGGTGACCACCGTCTACGTCACCCACGACCAGACCGAGGCGATGACCCTCGGCGACCGGGTGGTGGTGATGAAGGGCGGGGTGATCCAGCAGGTCGGCGAACCCCAGGAGCTCTACGACCGGCCGGTGAACGTCTTCGTCGCCGGGTTCATCGGCTCCCCGGCGATGAACTTCACCGCCGGGCGGCTGCGCGGCGGCGTCGCCGAGACCGGCCTGGGCGAGATCCCGCTGCCGGACCGGCTGCGCGAGGCCGCCGCGGCCGCCGGCGAGCGGGAGGTCATCGTGGGCGTGCGCCCGGAGGCCTTCGAGGACGCCGCCCTGGTCGACGAGGAGGTCAAGCCCTCGGGGGTGCTGGTCGACGTCGACGTCGACGTGCTGGAGTCGATGGGCTCCGACAAGTTCGCGCACTTCACCCCGCCCGGGGGCGACGCCGCCGAGCAGGTGGGCGCGCTGGCCAACGCGGATCTGCCGGAGGGGCAGACCGCCTCCATGGTGGCGCGGCTGTCCGCGGAGTCCGGGGTGCGCCGGCGCACCCCGGCGACCCTGTGGTTCGACCCGGCGAAGATCAGCGTCTTCGACGCGGAGACCGGGCGGAACATCCTGGCCTAGCCGGGCCGATCCCGCGCGGCGCCCGCGGCGGCCCCGTCCGGGCCGCCGCGGGCGCCGCCGTCGATCGGGGCTATTGCCCGCCGCGGGCGAGCAGCCGGGCCCGGCGCCGCCGGGTGGCGGTGCGCATCAGCGGCAGATAGGCCCAGCGGGCCAGCCGGCGCAGGTACCAGCCGGCGCCGCCGTAGCCGTCGGTGAGCGCCACCACCCGGCCGGCGTCGATGCCGCGCATCGCCCGGCGGGCCACCGTGGCGCTGCTCAGGTGGGTGCCGTGCAGCATCCGCTGCGCCATCGCGGTGGCGATCGGGTCCTCCTCGGCCAGGGAGTCCGACAGGTTGGAGCGGAAGAAGAAGGGGCAGACCGCGGTGACCGTGATGTCCCGCGGGGCCAGTTCGATGGCCAGGGTCTCGCCGAGGGCGACCAGCGCGGCCTTGGTGACGTTGTAGGCGCTCATCAGCGGCGCGTGCACCAGCCCGGCCGCCGAGGCGGTGAGCACGATCCGGCCGCCGTCGGCGAGCACCGGGGTGAGCTCCCGGCAGCCGTGCACCGCGCCCATCAGGTTGATGTCCAGGATCCGGCGCCATTCGGCGAGGCTGGTCACGTCGATCCGGCCGCCGGCGGCGATCCCGGCGTTGGAGACCAGGATGTCCAGCCCGCCCAGGTCGGCGCGGGCGGCGGCCCAGTCCGCCGGGTCGGTGACGTCCAGGCGGCGGTAGCGGACGTCCCCGGCGACGGCGGCGAGCTCCGCCGGGGCGGCGTCGTGCACGTCGGTGGCGATGACCTCCGCGCCGCGGGCGGCCCAGATCCTGGTGAACTCCAGGCCGAGGCCGGAGGCGGCGCCGGTGATGAGCACCCGGCGGCCGGCGTCGGGGTGGGGTGCGGGGCGGGTACGGGGGGAGCGGCGGGGCAGGGGGATCCTCATTTCCGGAAGGCTACCGGGCGGACGGTTTCCGCGGTAGGGGTTACGCGGGGGCGCCCGGACGATTAGCCTCAACGAGGCAACCGTATCCACCACCGACCACGCCGGCGACGCCGGCGGGAGGGACGTGCACATGAGCATCGTCGACACCATCCGGCGCAGCACCGGCAAGCTGCTCCCCACCAAGTACAAGATGCCGATCCGGGGCCACCGGGTGCTGGTCACCGGCGCCGGCTCCGGCATCGGCCGGCTGATGGCCATCGAATGCGCCGACCGCGGCGCGGCGAAGGTGATCATCTGGGACCTGTCCGAGGAGCGCGCCGCGGAGACCGCGGCGACCATCAACGCCGCCGGCGGCGCCGCCGAGTACCAGGTCGTCGACGTCACCGACCAGGAGGCCGTGGAGGCCGCCGCGGAGATCGCCGGCGACGTCGACATCCTGTTCAACAACGCCGGGGTGGTCTCCGGCCGGGACTTCCTGGACAACACCCAGGAGTCGGTGGACCGCACCCTGGACGTCAACGTGCGCTCGCTCTACATCGTCACCCGGCCCTTCCTCAAGGGCATGGTGGAGCGCGACCGGGGCACCGTGGTGGTCACCGCCAGCGCCGCGGGCGTGGTCGGCGTGGCCAAGCAGACCGACTACTCCGCCTCCAAGTGGGCGGCGATCGGCTTCACCGAGTCGCTGCGGGTGGAGATGAAGCGGCGCAAGCACCGCGTCAACACCCTGTCCCTGTGCCCCTTCTACGTCGACACCGGCATGTTCGACGGGGTGAAGACTAAGGTGCCGTGGATCTTCCCGATCCTGCGCCAGGAGGACGTCGCCCGCACCTTCGTCGACGCGGTGGAGGCCGGCCGGCACCAGGTGCTGCTGCCGTGGACGGTGCGCCTGGTCTACATCGGCCGGCTGCTGCCGCTGCCGCTGTTCGACGCCTTCTGCGGGCTGCTCGGCGTCAACGCGACCATGGAGGAGTTCCGCGGCCGCCCCGGCGACCGCGTCTAGGCCCCTCCCGCCCGGCCCCGGCCCGCGCCGGGGGCGCCCGCGGGGCGCCCCCGGCGCGGGCCGCGGCGCGTCCGGGGACGGGATCGCCCGCGCCCCGCCGCACCGGGGCGCGGCGGGGGAGGCTCGCTCAGGCCCCGGCCTCGGCGCGCCGGGCGACGTGGTCGAGGGTGGCGGTCATCCCGGCGCGCAGCTCCCGCTCGAAGGTCTCCGGTCCGCCGAGGAAGAGCTTCACCATCGCCTCCGAGATCCAGGTGGTGGAGTCCCGGCTGCGCCGCTCGGTGACGCGGGTGCCGTCCCCGTCGGGCTCGAGCTCGTAGCTCCACACGGTGTGGTTCTCCGCCACCCGGAAGGCCAGCCGGCGGTTCGGCTCCCAGGCGGTGATCCGGGCGGTGGTCGGCCAGTGGAACAGACCCCGGTGGTTGATGTTGACGGTGCGGGTGCCCACCTTCGGGGCCCCGCCGAGGATGAGCATCCGGCGGCACTGCGGGGAGCGCTCGCCCATGGCGCGCAGATCGGAGATGACCCGCCACACCGCCTCGGGGGAGGCGTCGATCCGCCGCTCGACGACGATGTCCGGGAATTCGGCCGTGCGCTGCTGGGTCATGGTGGCAACGTAGCCGATCCAAGCGGCCGCGGTGGCGGCTTCGGCGATCCCGGCCGCCCCGGCGGCATCCCGCGGCGGCCGCGGCGGCGCCGCCGATGCGCCGGGAAGGTCCGCATCGTCGCAGCTTGGCCGGGGGTGCGGCCGGCGGCGGGCCCGGTCCACCGCATGCGGGGGTGGTAAGCCAAACCTGCGATCTAGGATTCGGGTATGACAACCCACCGATCCCGCAACCGCACCGGCCGCGTGCTGCTCGCCGCCGCGGTGGCCCTGGCGCTGGGCGCCGCCCCCGCCTCGGCGGCCACGCCGGCCATCCCCGACGATTCGCCCATCGCCACCGGGTCCTCGGGCCCGTCCACCACCGTGGAGAACCCCTCGATCACGGTGACCATGCCGGACGGCTCCCCGGTGGCCGGGCGCACCGTGCACCGCGGCGACCAGCTGCTCGTGCACGGCGCCGGCTTCGATCCGGAGGCGAACAAGGGCGGTTTCCCGCTGCCCATCCCGCCGGGCACCCCGAACGGGGTGTACGTGCTCTACAGCGCCTTCCCGGATCACTGGAAGCCCAGCGAGGACGCCCCCTCCGAGAACCGCGCGCACCCCCATGACCGGATGGCCTGGGTGATGCCCGAGGGCACCCTGGAGAAGGTCCCGGACAAGGGCCTGAACATGCGCCGGGTGCTCGCCCGGGTGCATCAGCCGATGAACGCCGACGGCACCTTCCACGCGCTCATCACCGTGGATCCGCCGGAGCAGACCCCCGGCGACAACTGGGGCGTCTACGTCTACGCCGCGGCCGGCTCGGTCAACGCCGCCGAGGAGCTGCACGTGCCGATCCCGTACTCCCCGGCGCCGGGGCCGAACACCCCGCCGCCGGCGAGCCCGGACCTGGTCTTCGACGTGGCCACCCTGCACAAGATCGCGGAAACCGCCGGTGGCGGGGTGACCCCGAAGAAGGGCGCGGTGCCCGCCGGGGAGGGCAAGGTGGGCTACACCCTGGTCTCCGATGGCCGGGACGGCTCCGGCAAGGGGATCGTCAAGTACCGGGGCCTGGCCGATATCGCGGCGAAGTTCTCCATCGTCGACGTGGTGGTCAAGGACCCGTGGATCGAGGTCGGCCCGAAGGGCACCGTGATCACCGCCGAGGTCTCCAAGGGCTACGACGTCGGCCCCGATGAGGTGGAGCGCCGGGTCATCGCCTACGTGCTCAAGGGCGGCGAGGGCGATCCGGGCACGATGGTGACCACCCTGGGCAAGGTGGAGCGGGTCCGCTAGCCCCCGCCCGCCCAGCGCCCGCCGGCGGCCCCCGCGAGATTCGCGGGGGCCGCCGCGGGCGTTGCCGGCCCCGGATCCCCCGCCCCGCCAGCGTGTTTCGCGGAATGGGACGGCCATCCCATATCTTGGGACCATGCTTTCCGACGCCCCCGCGGCACAGCGGGCCCCGAAGACCCTGGACGCCGAGGATCGCTCCGCCGCCGTGGCGGTGTTCGCCTTCCCGGCCTTCATCCTCGCCGGCGCCGTCCTCGCCTACCTGGTGCCGGCGCCCTTCGCCCCGCTCGGCGCGTACATCACGCCGCTGCTCGCGATCATCATGTTCTGCATGGGCCTGACCCTGACCATCCCGGATCTGCGGGAGGTGGCCCGGCGGCCCTGGCCGATCGGGATCGGGGTGGCCGCCCAGTTCGTGATCATGCCGCTGGCCGCGGTGGCGGTGGCCCGGCTGCTCGGCCTGCCCGAGCAGCTGGCCATCGGCCTGCTCGTGCTCGGCAGCGTGCCCGGCGGCACCGCCTCCAACGTGATCGCCTACCTGGCCCGCGGCGACGTGGCCCTGTCCGTGGCGATGACCAGCGTGTCCACGGTGCTCTCCCCGCTGCTCACCCCGATCATCACCCTGCTGCTGGCGGGGGAGCGCACCCCGGTGGACGGGCCGGGCATGGCCTGGACCCTGGCGCAGACGGTGCTCATCCCGGTCTTCGGCGGGCTGCTGCTGCGCATCCTCGCCGATCGCCTGGTGGACCGGATCCTGCCGGCGCTGCCCTGGCTGTCCATCCTCGCCATCGGCGGGGTGGTCTTCCCCGCGGTGGCGAAGAACGCCGCCACCCTGGCCTCGGTGGGGCTGCTCGTCTTCGCCGCGGTGGTGCTGCACAACCTCTTCGGCTACCTGCTGGGCTACCTCGCCGCCCGGGCCACCGGGCTGCCCGGGCCGGCGGCGCGCACCACCGCGATCGAGGTGGCCACCCAGTCGGCGGGGCTGTCCTCGGGGATGAGCGCGAAGTTCTTCTCCCCGGAGGCGGCGATCCCGGGGGCGGTGGCCGCGGTGTGGCACAACGTCGCCGGGGCGCTATTCGCATTCGCGGTGCGGCGCATCCGCCGGTGAATCCCGGCGGGGTGCGCGGGGTGAATGCCGCGGGGGAATCGCCGAATCGCGAAATCCGGGGTTAATGCGCCCGTAACCTGGCGTAAATAACGGGATCTTAGGGTTAGGTAAGCCATGGTTGCCGGCCCCCGGGTCGCGCAACAGGCCATCCCGACAACCCAGCCGGCGTCCCGGTCGGGGGCCACGACCGCCTCGGCCATGACCTCGGTCCGCCATCCGCCCCGGGAACCGGCTCCGGCTCCCGGGCGCGCACAGAGGAGCACCAGATGAGCGCCACCGCCCAGCACCCGAGGGACCTTCGCGACACCCTCCCGGAGGACACCCGCCCGCCGGCCGTCGACCCCGCCGAGGCCGCCGAGCGGCTCGAGCGGCTCGAGGCCGCCGCCCGCGAGGAGATGCGCATCCTCGGGCACAACCACGACTGGGTGCCCGAGCCCGCCGACGGCGCATACAACGTCGTCGTGATCGGCGGCGGGCAGGCCGGCCTGGGCGCCGCCTTCGCCCTATCCCGGCACCGGATCGGCCGGGTGAAGGTCCTCGAGGCCGGGCCCGAGCACCCCGAGGCGGTCGGCTGCTGGTCGCGCTACGCGCGGATGCAGACCCTGCGCAGCCCGAAGAACATGAAGGGCATCGAGGTGGACATCCCCTCGCTGCACACCGAGCGCTGGTTCCGGGCCCGCTACGGCGACGCCGCCTGGGAGTCGATCAGCCTGGTGCCCCGCCTGGACTGGAACGAGTACCTGGTCTGGTACCGCAAGGTCACCGACGCCGACGTGGACTTCGACACGACGGTCACCGTGGTGGAGCCCCCGGCCGAGCCCGGCGGCGACTTCACCGTCCGGGCCACCCGCGGCGGCGCCGAGGTGACCTACCGGGCCCGCCGGGTGGTGTTCTCCCTGGGCCTCGACGGCGGCGGCGGGCCCTTCGTGCCCCCGGTCATCGCGGATCTGCCCGAGGAGCTGCGCGCGCACACCGAGGAGTACATCGACTTCCCGGCCCTGGCCGGCAAGCGGGTGCTCGTCGTCGGCGCCGGCGCCTCCGGCTTCGACAACGCCGGGATGGCCCTGGAGCACGGCGCCGCCGAAGTGCTCGTCGTGGAGCGCGAATCCGAGGTGGCCACCCGCAACTCGCTGCGCTGGATGGAGTTCCCCGGCATGCAGGAGCGGTTCTTCTCCCTCTCCGACGACGACAAGTGGGCCTTCGGCGTGTTCAACGGCGGGCTGCCGCAGCCGCCCACCCAGCCCTCGGTGTGGCGCGCCTTCGCGCACGACAACTTCGAGCTGCGGGAGAACACCACGGTGGTCTCCGCGGAGGTCGTCGGCGAGGGCGCCGAGCGCCACCTCCGGGTCGGCGACAACCACGGCCACACCCTCGAGTGCGATTTCATCATCTCCGCCACCGGCTACGCGGTGGACCTGGGCATGCGCCCGGAGCTGGCGCGGGTGGTCGACGACATCCGGCTGTGGAGCGATGTCCGCGAGGAGGCGAGGACCCACCCGATGGGCCGCTGCCCCTACCTCGGCGACGGCTTCCAGTTCCTGCCCAAGGAGGATGCCGGCGAGGCCGCGCGGGCCTACATCCCGCGGCTGTTCCACTTCTCCACCGGCGCCCGGGCCTCCCACGGGGTGGCCGGCAACCAGCTCTCCGGCATCTACGCCGGGATCACCCGGATCGCGGACCGGGTGGCCGCCGACATCATGGTGGAGAACTGGCCGGACTTCTACGCCGACTTCCAGGCCTTCGAGAACATCGAGGTCACCAACGTCGGCCCGCATCAGCCCGGGGAGCCCTGGTTCCCGCAGGCCCCGCGGTACTGAGCCGCCGGCGGCGCGGCGCGGGCCGGCCCCGCCCGGGGGTTTCCCCGGGCGGGGCCGGCCCCCGTCATGGGGCCCCGGGCGCGCCCCGGGCCCCGTGACGACGCCGCCCCCGCCGCATGCGCGGCGGGGGCGGCGGCCTCGGCCGCGGCTCAGGAGCCCCGGTAGGTGGAGTAGCCGTAGGGGGCGAGCAGCAGCGGGATGTGCAGGTGCCCGGGGGAGTCCGCGTCCACCCGGAAGACCACGTCCGCCCAGGGGTAGAGCCCGCGGACCCCGGCGGCGGCGAAGTAGCCGTCCAGGTCGAAGCGCAGCCGGTGCACCCCGGCGGCCAGGCCCTCGGAGAGCCGGCGCCGGCCGTCGTCGTCGGTGACCCCGGCGGCGATGAGCTCGCCCATCCCGGACCCCCCGCCCTCCCCGTCGGCGTCATCGGGCAGCAGCCGCAGCTCCACGGCCACCCCCGCGGCAGGCCGGCCGGTGGCGGTGTCCAGCACGTGGGTGGACAGCGAGGGCCCGCCCGGGGCGGGGTCGCCGGCGGCGAGCTCGTCGAGCAGCCCGCGCAGCCGCAGCTCGTCGATGGCGGCGAGGTTGTCCACGGTCTCCGCCCACTCCACCCCGGGCTCGTTGCCCAGCCGCTCCTCGAGGCGGGCCAGGATCTCGCCGGCGCCGAGGCCGGCGGCCCGGATGAGGAAGGTGTGCCCGAAGCGGGCGTGGTAGACCTCGTTGAGCTCGGCGATCCGGGCCAGCGCGGTTTCCGCGGCCGGGTCCGCCTTCGCCGCGGCCTGCTCGGCCTCGGACAGGGATCCGCGCCGGGTGGCGGCGCCGATCGGGGGATGGGCGTTGACCGAGTCGAGCACCGCGTCCTGGTCCAGGGCGCGCAGCCGGTCGTGCACGGCCGCCGCGGCGGCGTCGGCGTCGGCGTAGGGCCGGCCGGCGACGACGGCGCGGGCCAGCGGTTCGCTGGCGAAGATCGCGGCCAGCCGGCCGGTCAGCTCCCCGGCGTCGGCGGCGTTGAAGGCGCCGAGGCCGGTGTCCTGGGGATTGCTCATGGGCGGGGTTCTCCTCGTGGGGTGGGGGTCGGGGTGGGTCGGGGGAGCGGGTCAGTCCGCGGCGCCGGCCGGTGCCGGCCGGGCGGCGGCCGCGGCGGCCTCCGCCTCGGCGGCCTCGGCGGCGTCGGCGGCGTCCTGCCGGTCCTGCTCCTCGGCCGCCTCGGCGAGCTCCAGGGACTCGTCGACGTGGCCGCCGTCCTGCCGGTTGAGCAGCAGGTTGAGCACGATCACGGTGACCGCGCCCATGGTGATCCCGGAGTCGAGGACCATGTTCAGGTCGCCCTCCAGGGAATCGTAGAAGCCCACCGAGATCGCCGGCAGCAGGGCGATGGACACGGACACGCCGACGATGAGGGCGCGCACCTCGTTCCACTCCACCTGGCTGAGGGTGCGGACCCCGGAGGAGGTGATCATGCCGAACAGGGCGACGCCGGCGCCGCCGAGCACCGGGGTGGGGATGGCCGCCACGGCCCCGCCGAGCTTGGGCAGCAGGCCGAGCACGATCAGGATCACGCCGGAGGCGGTGACCACGAACCGGGAGAAGACCCCGGAGAGGCTGACCAGGCCCACGTTCTGCGCGAAGGCGGTGTAGGGGAAGGTGTTGAACACGCCGCCGAGCATGGTGGACAGGCCGTCGGCGCGCAGGCCGTTGCCCAGGGTGGCGCGGGTGGCCGGCCGGCCGGTGATCCGGCCGACCGCGATGATGTCCGCGGAGGTCTCGGTCATGATCACCAGGCCGACGATGGTCATGGTGAAGATGGCGCCGATCTCGAAGGTGGGGATGCCGAACTGGAAGGGGGTGGGCACCCCGATCCAGTCCGCCTCGCCGACCTCGGACCAGTCGGTGACCCCGGCGAGCTGGGCGAGGATGGTGCCGATGATCACCCCGCCGAGCACGGCCATCGGCCGCCAGCCGGCGGGGGCGAAGCGGTGGATGCACACCACGGCGATGAGGGTGGCCAGGGCGAGCAGGTAGTTCAGCCCGCCGGTGAGCGAGTCGGGCAGTTTCGCGGAGACGATCCAGCCGGCGGGCACCTTCATCAGGCTCAGCCCGATGACGGTCATGATGGTGCCGGTGACCAGGGCGGGGAAGTACTTCACGATCCGGGAGAACACCGGCGACAGCGCGATCATGATGAGGCCGGTGGTGATCACCGCGCCGTAGATGGCGGTGACCCCGTGCTGGCTGCCGATCGCGATCATCGGGGCCACGGAGACGAAGGACACGCCCTGGATCAGCGGCAGCCGGGAGCCGAACTTCCAGAAGCCCACGGACTGGATGATGGAGGCGATGCCGGCGACGAACAGGTCCGCCACGATGAGGTGGTGGATGTCGGTCTGCTCGAGCTTGCCGGCGGCGACCATCGCGCCGCCGACGATGAGCGGCACCGCCACGGCGCCGGCGTACATGGCGACGACATGCTGCAGGCCGAGGATGAACATCCTCGCCGGCGGCGGCTTGACGTCGACGGGGTGCACCGCGACGGGCGGCGTCGCGGATCGGTCCCTGGTGCGCATATCGGTCGTCCTCTCGTCGTACGGGCCGTGCGCGCCCGCCGCCCGGACGGGCGGTGACGAGGGCGGCACCCCGTTCTCTGGCACTCAAGAACGATCCTGATTCGCAGATGTTACGTCCGGGTTACCGTAGGGTTAGCTCGGAGTTGCGTCGACCCTCATCATTTCACCCGCGTTAAGGCGTTCGGAAAACCATTTCGGAGTCGAATCCGATCAGGAATCCCAGCGCGCCCGCAGCTCGGCCAGCGCGGCCCCGGTGAGCCGGCCGTGCACCCGCAGTCGGGCCAGCCCGCCGTCCGGGAAGACGTCGATCCGCAGATGGGTGATCTCGGCGTCGCGGGCGGCCTCGGCGACGGCGAAGCGGTGCCGGGTGTCCGGCAGCACCGGCCGCCGGCCGACCAGCGCCACGACCGGGCCGCGTTCGCCGCCGGACTCCGCCCAGCCGCTGATCGCGACCTCGCCGGGGGCGTTGAAGACGAAGTAGCTGGTGTCCACCTCGATGAACTCCGGCACCCCCGCCCCGGCCAGGGCGATGGTGACGTGGTCGTTGCCCTCGTCGCGGCGGCGGGCGTTCTCCCAGCCGCCGCCCATGTTGCGGGAGCGGCCCAGGGAGAGCATCTGGTTGGGGGAGGAGTAGAACATGTTCGAGCACTCCACCACCCGGCCGCCGTTCTCGATCGCGGCGAGATCCACGGTGCCGCCGAGGAACCGCGGATCCGGGGCGGGCACCCCGTGCACCCGCAGCCGGGCGATCCCGCCGTCGGGGATCATCACCAGCTTCACGTGGGTGACCCGGCGCGACCCCGCCGCCGAGCCCGGGTCCACCGCCACCGCATGCCGGGCGTCGCCGCGCGCCTCGGTGCGCCCGACCAGCTCGAACCAGGCCTCCTCGGGCAGGGCGGCGATCTCCTCCGCGGGCAGGTACTCGTCGATCGCGGTGCCCAGCACCGCGAAGGCCGGCGGGAAGTTGCCGGTGAACCAGGAGGTGTCCACGATCACGCCGCGGATGTGCCCGGGCACGCCCAGGCGCACGATCGCGGCGTCGTCCCGGCCGATCTCGGCGCCGCGGCGGCGCCGGGTCTCCCAGCCGTCGTAGACCTTGCCCTTGTTGCCGAACAGCTCCGGGTCGAAGGCCGGCTCATGGTCGTTGATGAGGTTCTCCCGCTCGGCGAAGGACTCGTCGGTGGCCCAGATCACCGAGCCGGCGAGCCCGCGGGCCGCCAAATCGGGGTAGTTCTCGAACTCGTGCTCTGCTGTCCTGGCGCTCATGCGTCGGATCCTTCCTGGTCGGTGGGGTCTGGTCGGTCGCCCCGCCGGATGCGGTGGGTGCGGGGGTCGGGGGCGGGCTCAGTCCGCCCCGGGGCGGTCCAGCAGCGGCATCGGGCCGGAGGGGAACACCTCGGCGTCGGCGGCGTCCGGGGAGCCGGGGCGGGCGTAGACCAGCTCCCCGCCGATCCAGGTCGCCTGCACCACCCCGGCCAGGGCGCGCTGCGCGTAGGCGGTGACCTTGTTGCGCTGGTGCAGCCGCTCCGGGAGCACCACGAAGGCCTCGTCGGCGCTGATCGCGGTGAAATCCGCCCGGGCCCCGGGCACGATCGCGCCCCGGTCGCCCAGCCCGCACCAGCGGGCCGGCTCGGCGCACATCCAGCGCACCACCTCGGTCAGCCCCAGCCCGCGCAGCCGGGCCTGGGACCACACCACCGGCAGCCCCAGCTGCACCGAGGCCACCCCGCCCCAGGCCTCGCCGAAGCTGCCCGCGTGCCCCCGGCCGTCGGCGCCGGCGCCGCCGTAGTCGTTGCCCGCGGCGGCCATCGCCGCGAAGGCGCCGCGCAGCCGGTCCCCGTGCGCGGCGAACCGCTTCAGCTCCGCGGTGCAGGGGGAGTGGTCGGAGACCACGGTGCCGATCACCCCGTCGACCAGGCCGGCCCACAGCCGCTCCCGGTTCGCCGCGTCCCGGATCGGCGGGCAGCACTTGTACTGGGTGGCCCCGTCCGGGATCTCCTCGCCGAACAGGGCGAGGTAGTGCGGGCAGGTCTCCGCGGTGACCCGGATGCCGCGCTCCTGGGCCTGCCGGATCTGCTCCAGGGAGCCGGCGTCGGAGAGGTGCAGGATATGCGCCCGGCAGCCGGTGGCCGCGGCGGCCTCGATCACGGTGCGGATCGCCCGGTGCTCCGCGGCCGGCGGCCGGGAGCGCTCGAAGCTGCGGTAGACGTTGGTGATCCCGCCCTCGGCGGCGGCGTGCCGCTCCCCGGCGGCGATGAGGTCCGGGTCCTCGGCGTGCACGATGATCAGCCCGTCGAAGGCGGCGATCTCGGTCATCGCCCGGTGCAGCTGCTCGGCGGTCAGCGGCGGGAACTCGTCGACCCCGGA
The DNA here is from genome assembly GCF_001941505.1 of Corynebacterium sphenisci DSM 44792. NCBI lineage: Bacteria > Bacillati > Actinomycetota > Actinomycetes > Mycobacteriales > Corynebacteriaceae > Corynebacterium > Corynebacterium sphenisci. Next base: position 808,191 of record NZ_CP009248.1, read on the forward strand.
GTGCAGCAGGAAGCACTTGAAGCCGAACACCCGGCCGTCCTCCCACAGCCGGCGCAGTTCCCCGGTGCCGATGTTGGAGGGCACCACCCCGCCCCAGAAGCCCACGGTGACCCGGGCCTTCGGGGCGGCGATCTCGCGCTTCAGCGCCAGCGCCGCCCCGTCCACGGTGGAGGGGATGGAGTTCAGCGGCATGTCCAGCAGGGTGGTCACCCCGCCGGCGGCGGCGGCCCGGGTCACCGAGTCGAAGCCCTCCCATTCGGCGCGGCCCGGCTCGTTGACGTGCACGTGGGTGTCCACCAGCCCGGGCAGCAGGATCTGGCCCGGGGGCAGTTCGATGACGTCGGCGCGCTCCCGGTCGGCCCGGCCCAGGTCCGGCTGGGCGGCGTGGTCGGCGATGACGCGCTCGATGACGCCGTCGCGCACCACCACCGTCGCCGGGGATTCGCGCAATTCCGGGTAGCCGATGATGGCGCGGCGGGCGCGGAGGATCTGCACGGTCATGGGGTCACCGGTCCTTGTCTTCGTGGGCGTCCCGGGCCGCGTCGCGCCCGGCGGGGGAGGTCTCGGGGGCCGTCGCCGGCGGGATCCCGGTGGCCTCCAGGGCGGCGAGCCCGGCGGCGCCGACCCCGGCGCGGGCGAGTTCGGCGTCGGTGATCGCCCCGCAGGCGTGCGCCCGGCGGAGGAATCCGGCGAGCACCTTGGCGGTGGCCGGCTCGTCGAGGAACCGGCCCCCGGCGCCGGTGACGTAGTCGGCGAGCCGCGCCGCGGCCCCGGCCCAGTCCGCGCGGAAGTAGCCGATCGTGGCCAGGTGCCGGGTGACCAGCTGATTCGGGTGCAGGTCCCAGCCCTGGCGGATGCCGCGGCCCAGGTGCCGGGTGACCAGCCGGTGGTGCAGCGCCCAGCCCTCGCGCATCTGCTCCGGCGAGCCCACCGGGATCCGGTTGGTGGAGCCGTCGGAGAGCTCCACGCCCCGGCCGCGGGCGACCACCTGCAGCAGCCCCTTGGCGGTGTCCGCCACCGGGTGCTCCATCGACTGCCGGGCCGGGTCCACGCCGAGGAAGGCGGAGTAGTCGTAGGTGCCGTAGTGCAGGGACAGGCAGCGGCCCCCCGCGGCGCCGATCATCCGGGCGGCGGCGACCGCCCCGTCCTCGCCGAGGATCGCCTGCGGGGTCTCCACCTGGATTTCCAGCGGGATCCGGGCCCCGGCGGCGGCCAGGCCCCATTCGCGCTCGACGAGCTCGAGCACCCGCACCAGGGCGGTGACCTGGTCGGGGTGCTGCACCTTCGGCAGGGTCAGCCGCAGCGCCCGCGGGTCGTGGGCGGGGGAGGCGGGGTCCAGCAGGGCGCGCAGCAGGCCGCGCTCGTGCAGTCCGCCGAGCACGATGAGCAGGGTGCGCAGGCCCCGGCGGCGCACCGCCGGGTCGGGGGACTTGAAGCGGATCCCGCAGAACGGCGGGGCGCCCGGCGGGGCGCCGGCCGGGTCCAGCCAGTCGGCGATGAGCCCGGCGGCGAGTCCGGCGAGCCGGTCCTCCTGGGCCTCCCGTTCGGCGGGGGCCAGCCCGCGCTGCGGGAACCCGTCCTCGAAGTCGATCCGCAGGTCCTCGATCGGCTCGCGGCGCAGCTTCGCCACCGCCAGCTCCGCCACCGCGGCCGGTTCGGCGTCCCCGGCGGCCTCGGCGAGCCCCCGGGCGGCGGCCACCGGGTCATCGCCGAGGGCGGCCAGGGCGCGCTCGCCCCAGATGCGCGGCAGATCCCGGGGATCGGCGGGGGCGTCGGCGGCCTCGAGCTGGTGCGCGGGCAGGTAGACGGTGTGCACGGGCTGGCGCCAGGTCTGCGGGGCCGACCAGATGCCGGCGACCTTCGGGTCGATGTCGGCGAGCAGGCCGTCGGCGAGGGCGGCGGCGTCGGGGAGGAGGGGCGGCGTGGTCACGGGGGTCGCGGCGCCTTTCGGTCCGGGGCGGGGGTGGGGGTGTTCCGGCGGATGACCCCGCCGTCCGGCCGTCCGTCGTGCCAATTCTAAGGTCACCCTGGGCTGAGTGCGAGTGAACTGCGCGATCCGCCTCACCCGGGGTTGCCCCGGGGTTAGGGCTTGGGTTCGCAGGCGCGTCCGTCGCCGTCCCGGTCCAGGCCCGGGCGGTAGCCGGGATCGCCCTCGTCCATCGGCGCCGCGCCGGCGTCCCAGGCGGCGGCGCAGTTCGGGAAGTACCGGTAGCCGGAGGATTCGGTGGTGGGCGGCGCGGCGGCGCCGGCCCCGGTACCGGGGGCCCCGGTGCCGCCGGAGGCTCCGGAGCCGGCCGCGGCGGCGGTGCCGGCCGTCCCCGAGCCGCCGGAGCCGCCCGCCGTGCCGGAGGCGCCGGCCGTGCCCGTGCCGGCCGGCTCCCGGGTCTCGGTGGCGGCGGGTTCGGCCGATGCCCGCCACCCCCCGTCGACGTCGACGAAGGAGCGGCGGCGGCGGTCGGCCTCGCCCCGGCGCGCCCCGGAGGAGGTCATCTCGTCATCGTCCTCCTCCTCCGGGGTGGTGGTCACCGTCGTGGTGCGGGTGACGGTGGTGGTCGCGGTGGTGGTCACCGTGGCCGGCGCCACGGGAACCGGTTCCGGGGCCGGCGGCGGGCCGAGGAAGACGGGGATCGCGATCCCGCCGCCGATGAGGACGAGCATGTAGAGGATGGTCAGGACCCAGGGGAAGCGGTGGGCGTTCTCGTGGGCGATCATCCCCGCCACCGGCGCCCACAGGCCGAGGCCGATCAGGATCCCCGAGGTCTTCCCCTGCCAGCCGGGCGCGGCGATCACGGCCCAGCCGATGGCGATCAGGCCGGCCAGCCCGAGCAGGATGAGCAGTGCGGCGGCGAAGCACCCGGGCTCTTCGGTTGGGACGTCGCCTGCGTGGTCCTGCCGGGTCATCGGGGGCCTTCCGTCGGGGTTCGGGAACGGGGATCGGGCTGCGCCCGCATGCGTCGGCGGCCGGACCCGGAGGGGTCGGCCGCCGGCGGGCGGTGCCGATTATCGCAGCATCGGATGGCCGATGAGCCGGATGAACAGGGAAAACCCCGGGATCGCGGGGGCCTTCGGCATCCGGATGCCGCCGCTACCCTGGGGGCATGAGGCTCTTCGCCGCGATCCGAATCGACGACGAGGTCCGGGAGCACCTGGTGCGGGCGCTGCGCCCGATCCGGGAGGACCGGGGACCGATGCTGCGCTGGACCGACCCGGAGCAGTGGCATCTCACCCTGGCGTTCTACGGGGAGCAGCCCGATGGCCGGGCCACGGAGCTGGGGGAGCTGCTGCGCACCGCGGCGGTGGCGGTTCCGCCGCTGGGGCTGCGGTTGCGCGGGGCGGGCAGCTTCGCCGGGCGCACCCTGTGGATGGGCGTGGGCGGGGAGGTCGACCGGCTGCGCGCGCTGATGGCCGATCTCGCCGATCCGGCCGATCCGGGCGGGGCCGGGGATCCGCTGGCCGCCCGGCGCCGGGCGCATCTCACCGTGGCCCGGCTCGGCGCCCGGGCGGAGCGCCGCGCCGCGCCGGCGCGGCCCCGGCGGGGCCGGCGCAGCACCCCGGCGGTGTTCGACGACATCGTCGCCGCGCTGGCGGTCTACCGGGGGCCGGACTTCACCGTGGACCGGATCGGGCTGTACCGCTCGGAGCTGGGCCGGGGCCGCTCCGGGGGCCCGCTGCATGAGCTCGTCGCCGAGCATCCGCTGCTCGGCGCGGGGGAGGCCGGCGGGGCCACCTAGGCGGCCGCCGGCCGGGGGCTCAGTCCCGGTTGAGCCGGGCGGCCCATTCCGCGGTGAACATCTCCAGCACCCGGGCGCGGCCGACCGGGATGTCGGTGTACTCGCCGGTGGCCACGTCGACGACCCGGATCGCCTCGGCGAGCTCGTCGATCTCCTCGGCGTGCGCGGCGTGGAAGGCGGAGATGAAGTCCAGGGCGTCGCGGTTGGGCCAGACGAAGGTGGAGGCGGAGTAGGCGTCCTCGGAGAGGTCGCGCATCGCCGCGGAGAAGGCCCCGTCGAAGCCGGGCAGGCAGCCGAAGACGCCGACCAGGGTCTTCGAGGCGGCGGTGGCGGTGCCCCCGGAGTTGGGCAGCAGGGCCAGGGAGACCGCCTCATGGGCGGCGAGCAGCAGCCGGCGGGTCTTCTTCTTGTGGAACTTCGCCATGTCCACCTCGACGAGGTCCTTGGCGTAGGCGCGCAGCACCTCCAGGGCCTCGTCGTAGTGCTGCACGTTGAAGGAGGTGAGCAGCGGGGAGGCGGCCTGCACCAGGCCCTGCGCGGAGAGGTAGGCGGCCAGGTGCAGCCGGTCGAGCTCGCGTTTGGCGGGCTTGCGCTTGAGCTTGGAGCCGGCGAAGTGCAGCCGGCAGATGTCCCAGGACAGGCCCCGGATGGTGGCGGGGTCGGTGTCCGGGGGGATCGGATCCTCGGGGGCGCAGCCGCGGTAGGCCGAGACGACGTCGGTGATGGTGCCCGGGGTGAGTTGTTGCATGCCCACGATTTTAGCGGCGTTCACAGCCTGCACCACCGGGAAACCGGCGATTGCCCAGGTCGGTGGGCCCCCGGGGGTGCCGGGACCGGCCGCGCGGCGGACCCGGATCGGACGCCGGGGCGGCGCCCGCGCACCCCGGCGACGGACGGCGCCCCGGCCGCCGGCCGGCCCGGGCGGGCGCGGCGGCGGACGGGGCGTCGCGGGGCCCCGGCGGGCGCGGGCGCGCGCCGGGGCGGGGGACTAGGCGTGGTTCAGGTTGCGCTCGTGCAGGTTCCGCGGCAGCAGGGCCAGGGAGATGACGGCCGGCACGGTCATCGCCGCCAGGTAGATGCCGATGGTCCACACCTTGCCGGTGCCGTCGACCAGGATCTCGGCGATCATCGGGGCGAAGGCGCCGCCGACGATGGCGCCGATGGCGTAGCCGATGGAGGCGCCGGAGAAGCGCACCCCGGCGGGGAACATCTCCGCGAAGAGGGAGGAGGTCGGCCCGTAGGTCAGGGCCAGCGGGAAGGTCAGCACGACCACCGCGATGGTGTACATCCAGATGTCCTTGGCCTCGATCAGCGGCCACAGGGCCAGGATCCAGGCGGCCTGCAGGATGAAGCCGACGATGAACACCTGCACCCGGCCGAAGCGGTCGGAGAGGATGCCGGACCACAGGGTGAAGATGGTCCAGGCCACGGCGGCGACCAGGGTGGCGCGCATGATGTTGCCCTGGTCCATGTCGAGGGTCTTGATGGCGTAGGAGGGGAAGAAGGCGATCACCATGTAGCCGCAGGCGTTGTTGCCGGCGAAGATGAAGATGGCCTTGATCACCGGCTTCCAGTGGTTGCGGAACAGGTCCGGCAGCGGCGCGGTGCGCTCGGCGGAGTCCTCCTTCATGGCCTGGAAGACCGGGGACTCGTCGACGCTGCGCCGGATCAGGTAGCCGACGAAGACCAGCACGATGGAGAAGAGGAAGACCAGGCGCCAGCCCCACTCCAGGTAGGCATCCTTGCCGGTGAAGTAGAGCACGCTCAGGGAGGCGGAGGTGGCCAGGAACAGGCCCAGCGGCACGCCCAGCTGCGGGAAGGAGCCGTAGAGGCCGCGCTTCTCCTTCGGCGCGTGCTCGACGCTCATCAGGGCCGCGCCGCCCCATTCGGAGCCGGCGAAGATGCCTTGGCAGATGCGCAGGGTGATGAGCAGCACCGGGGCGATGGCGCCGGCGGTGGCGTAGGTGGGCAGCACGCCGATCAGCATCGTGGCCAGCCCCATGCCGAGCAGGGAGAACACCAGGACCATCTTGCGGCCGTAGCGGTCGCCGACGTGGCCGCCGACGATGGCGCCCAGGGGGCGGAAGAGGAAGCTGATGCCGATGGAGGCCCAGGCGATGATCCGGGCGAGCACCGGGGACTCCTCGCTGACCGGCTCCAGGAAGAGCGGGGCCAGCACCAGGCCGGCGGCCTGCGCGTAGATGAGGAAGTCGTACATCTCGATGGTGGTGCCCACCAGGGTGCCGGTGAGGACCTTCTTGCGCTCGCGGGGCGAGGCGAGGAGGTTGTCCTGCGGCGGGGCTGCCGTGGGTGCGCTCATATCTGCTCCAGGGGTGATCGGTGCTTCGGATGCGGGGGATCGGCTGACCCGCCCGTGGACCACCGGCACGTTACAAGGCCGTTATCGGGCCGGGAAAGCCGAAACGCGAAAAAAACCACCGATGGGGGTGATTTACGGCTCGATGGGGTAAAAACGGGGGTGATTTGCGGGGGTGAAACGGACATTCAGGCGGGTCGTCCAAGGGTCATCGGGCCGCGATGCCCGTCCTGCCCGTTTGTCCTCGGCCCCGGTGCCGGGGGCCGGGGGAGGTCACCGGAAGGTCACGGCGGGTGTCATCTCGCCCCATCCGCCACATGCGCCCCGTCCATCGGCGGCCGGGATCGGCGCCGCCCGCACCACCGGGCGGCGGTGCGGGCGGTGCGGCGGCTCAGGCGCCGTCCAGGCCGAGGAACTCCCGCCAGGCGGGCAGCTCCCGCTCGGTCTGGGCCGCGCCCGCGGCGAAGGCGGCGCGCAGCCGCGGCACCCGGCGCTCCCGGTTGGACAGGTCCATCTCCTCGGGGAAGAACAGCATCGCCCGGCCCTCCCGCTCCAGCTCCAGCAGCCGGTCCTTCATCGCGTTGTAGCGCGCCGGGCGGGCGATCAGCGCCTCCGCCACCGCCGGGGTGCGCGGAAAGGCCCGGCGCAGCAGGTTCGGCCGGGTGACCTCCTCCTTGCGGTAGTCCCGGGTGCGGGTGGACAGCACCAGGAAGCGGCGGAACCCGTCCGCCTCCGCCAGATCCAGGGGGATCCCGCCGGAGGGGCCCAGCGCCCCGTCGACGTAGCGCACCCCGTCGATCTCCGGGGGCACCATGAACCAGGGCATGGTGGAGGTCGCCCGCACCCGGCGCATCAGATCGCCCATCCCGGAGATGTCCTCCCGGCCCCAGACCACCTGCTCCCCGGTGTCTTCGCGCACCGCGGGGATGCGCAGCCGCGCCGGATGCGCCAGGAAGGCCTCGAAATCGTAGGGGGCGGGCCCGTCGGGCAGCGGCGCGGTCTCGTAGATGAACTCCGAGTCGAAGAAGCCGCGGCCGCGCAACCAGGTGCCCCAGCCGCCGTAGCGGCCGTCGGCGGACATGTCCACGAAGGACTCCCGGGTGCGCGGCCGATCCCGGGAGAGGTAGTTGACGCTCAACGAGGCCCCGGCGGAGATCCCGCCCACCCAGCCGAAGTCCAGGCCCTCGGCGATCAGGCGGTCCACGCAGGCGGAGGTGTAGGCCGCGCGCATGCCGCCGCCCTCCAGGACCAGGGCGACATCGGGCAGGAAATGCCGGTTGCTCATGCACCGCAGGCTACCGGGCGACGCGGTCCCGCGGTTTTTGCCACCATGGAGACCATGAACCAGCCCCGCCGCGACGCCGCCGCGCAGCTGCAGGACCTGATCGGGTTCGTGCAGGCCGCGCCCTCCCCCTTCCACGCCGCCGAGGAGGTCGCCCGCCGGCTGGTCGCCGCCGGGGCCCGCCGGGTCGACGGCACCCGGCCGCTGCCCGCCGAACCGGGCGGCTACGTGCTGGTGCGCGACGGGGCGGTCGCCGCCTGGGTGCTGCCCGACGCCGCCGGGGCCGGCCGCCCGCCGGCGCTGCGGATCATCGGGGCGCACACCGACTCGCCCGGGTTCACCCTGAAACCGGATCCGCAGGACGAGTCCGCCGGCTACGCCCGGGCCCGGGTGGAGGTCTACGGCGGGGCGCTGCTGAACTCCTGGCTGGACCGGGAGGTGGAGTTCGCCGGCCGGGTCGCGGACCGCCGCGGCGGGGTGCACCTGGTGCGCACCGGGCCGGTGGCCCGGATCCCGCAGCTGGCCATCCACCTGCACCGGGAGATCGGCCAGGAGGGGCTGCGCCTGGACCGGCAGCGGCACACCCCGCCGCTGCTGGGCATCGGCGGGGACCTGCGCGGGCACCTCGCCGCGGCCGCGGGCATCGACCGGGGCGACCTCGCCGGCTGGGAGCTCATCACCGCCGACACCCAGCCGCCGCGCACCTTCGGCCTGGCCGGGGAGTTCCTCGCCAGCGGCCGGCTGGACAACCTGCTCAGCGTGCACGCGGCGCTGATCGCCCTGGAGGACCTGCTCGCCGCGGGCGGGCAGCCGGCGGACCGGGCGGGGGAGGCGTTCATCCCGCTGTTCATCGCCAACGATCACGAGGAGGTCGGCTCGGCGACGGCCACCGGGGCGGCCGGGCCGATGCTCGCCGAGCTCGCCGACCGGATCCTCGCCGCCGCCGGCGTCGCCGGCCCGGACCGGCACCTGGCCCTGGCCCGGTCCACCTGCATCTCCGCCGACGGGGCGCATGGGGTGCACCCCAACTACCCGGAGGAGCACGAGCCCGGGCACCGGCCGATGCTCAACGCCGGCCCGGTGCTGAAGGTCAACGCCAACCGGCGCTACGCCACCGACGCGGTCGGCCAGGCGCTGTGGGCCCGGCTGGTCGACGCCGCCCGGGAGGCCACCGGCGCGGAGATCGCCGAACAGGCCTTCGTCTCCGCCAACCACAAGCCCTGCGGCTCCACCATCGGCCCGCTCACCGCCACCCGGCTGGGCATCCGGGTGGTCGACGTCGGCGCCCCGATGCTGTCCATGCACTCCGCCCGGGAGCTCACCGGCGCCCGGGATCCCTGGCTGCTCACCGCGGTGCTCGCGGCCTGGTGGGCGGGCCGGTGAGCCCCGCCCCGCCGGGCGCGGCGGGCGGGCCCGGCTTGGCGAAGCGGCCCCGGGCCGGGTTGACTTGGCGACCATGAGCGATACCGCGCCCCCGACCGCCGAGACCGCCCGGGCCGCCGCGCCCCCGCCCGCGCCGGCGGCCGAGCCCGCCGCGGCCGCCGAGGACGCCGGCCGGCTGCACGTGCCCTTCGAGGACGTGGTGTCCTGGCGGCGGCATCTGCACGCCCACCCGGAGCTGTCCTTCGCCGAGCACGGCACCGCCGACTTCATCGCCGGGCTGCTCGCCGACTGGTCGGTGCCCTACACCCGGCCCACGCCCACCTCCGTGGTCGGCGTGATCGAGGGCACCGCCGGGGACCCGGCCACCGGCCGGGAGATCGGCTACCGGGCGGACATCGACGCGTTGCCGATCCGGGAGGAGACCGGGCTGCCCTTCGCCTCCGCGGTGGACGGGGTGATGCACGCCTGCGGCCATGACGTGCACGTGGCCTGCCTGCTCGGCGCCGCGAAGGTGCTCCTGGAGCGCCGGGACCGGCTGCACGGGCGGGTGCACCTGATCTTCCAGCACGCCGAGGAGGCGCTGCCCGGCGGCGCCCGGGAGCTCGTCGCGCACGGCGTCGCCGACGACCTCGACGAGGTCTACGCCTTCCACGTCGCCCCGCACCCGGTGGGCCACGTCGGGATCTGCCGGGGCCGGGTGTCCACCATGTCCGGGATCGTGTCCATCACGGTGCGCGGCCGCGGCGGGCACTCCTCGAACCCGCAGCTGACCGTGGACCCGGTGCTCATCGGCGCCGAGATCACCACCATGCTCAACACCATCGTCAGCCGCGATCTCGACCCGAAGAACATGAACATCGTCAACGTCGGCTCCCTGCACTCCGGCGCCGCCGGCAACGTGATCCCGGACACCGCCGAACTGGAGGTGTCCATGCGCAGCGTCGACGAGAAGGACTGGGAGGCGATCTGCCACCGGATCGAGCGGATCGTCGGCGGGGTCTGCCACGCCCACGGGGCGCAGGCCCAGTTCGACTGGCAGATCCCCTACCCCATGGTGGTCAACGCCGATCTCGCCGTGGACCGGGCCTGGCATGCCGCGGTGCGCGCCATCGGCGCGGACCGGGTCTTCGAGGCCGAGCCCTGGGCGCCCTCGGACGACTTCTCCTACTTCTCCCGCGAGGTGCCCGGCTGCTACATGTTCCTCGGCGGCGGCGGGCCCGAGGTGGGCAATCCGCACTTCCTGCACAACAGCCGCTTCGACGTGGTGGAGCGGGCCATGATCTCCGGGGTCCGGGTGGAGGCGCAGATCGCCCTCGACGCCCTGGCCCCGGGCGCGGCCCCGCCCCCGCCGATGCCCGAGGCCGCGGACCGGCTGCCCGCGGCCGGAACGATCCCCCCGGGGCCGCAGCGGCCCGGCCCCGGCACCCCGGAGTCCCGGGCCGGCGCGCAGCGCCCCCGGCCCCGCCCGTCGGCCGGCCCCGGCGGCGCGGACCCCCAGCCCCCGGCCGCAGAGGAGGAGAGCAGATGACCGCCCCCGACTGGACCGCCCACGCCATCGGCTGGCACGTGTACCCGCTGGGGTTCACCGGCGCCCCGGTGCACCCCGGCGACGCCCCGGCCGCCGAGCCCGCGCGCACCCGGCTGGACCACATCGCCGACTGGCTGGACTACGTGCAGCGGCTCGGCCTGAACGTGCTCCAGCTCGGCCCCGTGTTCGCCTCCGTCGAGCACGGCTACGACACCCTGGACTACCGCCGGATCGACGATCGCCTCGGCGATGACGCCGCCTTCGACCGGCTCATCGCCGCCGCCCACGAGCGCGGCATCAAGGTGCTGCTCGACGGGGTGTTCAACCACGTCTCCGCGCGGCATCCGCTGGTCGCCGAGGCGCTGGCGGATCCGGACTGCCCCGCCGCCCGGCTGATCCGGGTGGACCGCTCCGGCGGGGAGCCCCGCCCGGCGGTGTTCGAGGGCCACGACTCCCTGGTGGAGCTCGACCACGGCGCCGAGGAGGTCGCCGAGCTGGTCGTGGGGGTGATGCGGCACTGGCTGGACCGCGGCGCCGACGGCTGGCGGCTGGACGCCGCCTACGCGGTGGACCCGGCCTTCTGGGCCCGGGTGCTGCCGCGGGTGCGGGAGACCCACCCGCACGCCTTCATCTACGGGGAGGTGATCCACGGCGACTACGTGGACATCGTGGCCCGCTCCACCATGGACTCGGTCACCGAGTACGAGCTGTGGAAGGCCACCTGGTCGGCGCTGAAGGAGGCCAACCTCTTCGAGCTGGAGTGGACCCTGGGCCGCCATGACGGCTTCCAGGACGCCTTCCGGCCGGTGACCTTCGTCGGCAACCACGACGTCACCCGGATCGCCAGCCAGGTCGGCGCGGACAAGGCGGTGCTCGCCGCGGTGGTGCTGTTCACCGTCGGCGGGATCCCGCTCATCTACTACGGCGACGAGCAGGGCTACACCGGGGTGAAGGAGGAGCGCTTCGGCGGCGACGACCAGATCCGGCCGCTGTTCCCGCCCACCCCGGAGGATCTCTCCGAGCTCGGCGCGGACATGCACCGGGTGCACCAGTCGCTGGTGGCGCTGCGCCGCCGGCACCCCTGGCTGGCCGACGCCCGGGTCACCGTCACCGGCATCGCCAATGAGTCGATGACCTACCGCACCGCCGCCGCGGACGGCTCCGCGGCCCTGGAGGTGACCCTGGACATCACCGGCACCCCCCGGGCCGAGATCCGGGACGGCGCCGAGGTGGTCTGGGCGCACCCGCTGTAGCCGGCCGCGGACACGGGAACGGCGCCGGCCGGGGCGGCCCCGATGGGGGCGGGCCCGGGCCGGCGCCGTCGCGCCTGCGGGATGAGGGGGTGGGGCGGGACCCTACTGCTGCGCGGTGCCGTAGCCGGCGGAGTCGGTCTCCGCGCCGGTCTCGGTGGTGGTGGCCCCGGCGTCCGACTCGTAGGTGCGCACCGCGTTCTCCTGGTCGGTGACCTGCACGTCGGAGTCCTGCTCATTGGGCGGCGAGCAGGCGACGAGGGCGGCGGAGGCGATGAGGCCGGCGGCGAGGGCACCGGTGAGGCGGTTGCGCATGAGTACTCCTTCAGGGCACGGACGACACAGGACGTGTTTCCCGAAATCTTAGGACATTTTCAGCAGCGGCGGGCATTCGCCCCCCGATCGGCGCCCGCGGGGCGCGGCGGCGCGGGCTCAGCCGGCCGGGGTGAGCGGGCCCACCCCGCCGGCGCCGATGCACAGCTCCGCGCCCGGGTCGGCGTCGCGCACCACCACCCGCAGGATGTTGCCGCCGCCGCCGACGGTGGCCCACAGCCGGCGCGGTTCGGCGCCCACCGGCACCACCGTGGAGGCGGCGTAGGTCTGGTCGACGTCCTGGAAGGGGTTCGGCAGCGCCAGGCGCACCTCCATCGGGGAGGAGGCCATCGCGTTGAACTCCACCACCCAGTCGTCGATGGTGATGATCTCGTCCAGGCCCACGTCCAGGGCGCCGGTGCCGTCCGGGCCGACGGTGAGCGCGGTGGCGCAGCCCCCGTCGGCGCGCAGCCGGGCCACCGGGGTGACCTCGGCGTCGATGAGCCGCCCGGTGACGTCGAACATCCGCGGCCGGTCGGTCCACCGGCCGAAGGGCGGCCGGTCCCGCAGATCGGAGAACACCCAGTGGTAGGTGTTGCGCGGCTGCACCACCGGCAGCAGCACCTCCAGGGGCACCGCCTGGTTGAGCACCGGGGTGGCCGGGTCCGCCGCGGCGAGGCCCGCCCGGGTGGTGGCCAGCCAGTCCCCGGTGACGTCATCGGACCAGGCCTGCCGATAGCCGGCCACCGAGGCCAGGGAGGAGGCCGCGAGCAGCGCGCCCAGGGCGAGCACCAGGTAGCGGGAGCGCCGCGGCAGCGGATGCACCCGGTCCGACCAGGCCGCCGCCAGGGCGAAGCCGATCACCATCGCCGCGTCCCCGTAGTAGTGCAGGGTCTTCGCCAGCTCGGCGGCGGTGCCCTCCCCGGAGCGCACCCAGGTCATCGCGGCGAGCACGACCATCAGGTAGCCGAACCCGGCCGCCAGCGGCGCCCAGGCCCGCCAGTCCCGGTGGATCGCCACCGCAGCGGAGAGCAGCACCAGCACCGCCCCGGTGGTGACCAGCGCCGCCGGGGCGTCCGCCCAGGCCTGCCCGGGCGCCCAGCGCTGCCACTGCCAGGGCCCGCCGGCCAGGGCGGCGAGCACCTGGCCCAGCCCGGAGAGCACCAGCTCGATCCGGGGCTCCCCGGAGGCCTCCCGGGCGTCCCGGGCGGCGATCACCAGGTAGAGCACCCCCCAGGCGACGGTGACCGCCAGCCCGGGCAGCCACAGCGGCCGGCCGCGCCGCCAGGCCGGGCGCACCCGGCGCCGCTCCAGGTAGGCCACCGAGGCGGCGATCGCCCCGGCCACCGGCACGATCGCCAGGGACTTCTCGAAGAAGGCCAGCGCCACCAGCAGCACCGCGGTGGCCCGGGCGACCATCCGCGGCGAGGTCGCCGCCGGATCGTGGCGCACCGTGGCGCGCACCCCCAGGGCCACCCACCAGGCCAGGGCCGCCTGCATCGGCAGCGCGTTCGCCGCCGCCGACCACCAGGTCGCCCCGGGCAGGGTCAGCGGGGTCCAGCAGATGATCGCCGCGGTGGCCAGGCCCTGCCAGCTGCGCCCGGCGATGGCGTGCACCGCCCGGGCCACCATCAGCGACACCGCCACCTGGCCGAGCACCATCAGCGTCGCCGGCAGCCACCACTGCCAGGGCGCCAGCGCGTTCACCGCGGCCTGCAGCAGGAAGGCCAGGGGCGCGAAATGCCCGTCATGGGGCTGCGCCCAGAAGGAGGGCGACCACCAGGGGTGGTCGTGCCCGCCGGCGACGATGATGAAGTCGTCCCAGTAGAAGGTGCGCCCGGCGAGCACCCAGATCCGGCCCAGGGTCTGCAGGGCGATGATCACGGCGATCCCGCCGAGCCACTGGGCGCGGGTGGGCCGGGCCTCGCGCTGGGCGATCCGGGCGGCGGCGGCCAGCTGCGGGTCGTCGGCGGCGGGGACGCCGGGCTGCGGTGCATCGCTCATGGCCTCCAGACTCTATTAGTCCGCCGGGCCCGCGCCGGGCGGGGGCGGCCGGCGGGGGAGCGGGCGCGGCCGGCCGCGCGCGCCGGGGCGGCCGCCGCGCGCCCCGGGCGCCGATGCGGTAGGTTCGGGCCCAGTGCACGGGAGCCCCGGGGAGCCGGGGCTGAGAGGAGGGCGCGTACCGCCCTCGACCGTCGAACCTGATCCGGGTAATGCCGGCGCAGGGAGCAACCGGCCCGCCCCCGCGGGCCCGGCCGCGGACCCCCGGGTCGCGCGGCGGGCGCGGGGCGCGGTGCCGCGGCGGCCGTGCCTCCACGAGAAGACGACCCTGGAGGACACAGCGGATGAACATCGAACACCACCACGGGGCCGGCCTGGCCGGACCCGACCCGCGGACCACGGCCGCGCCCCCGGACCCCGGTGCCCGGCGGGGGGCGCCGCCGCGGCTGCGCTGGCGGATCGTGGACATCGTCACCGCCGCCGTGCTCGGCGTCGCCGTGGGCGTGGTCTTCGTCGCCTGGAACCTCATCGGCGGCGCCGGCTACGGTTTCCTCGACGCCTTCACCCCCGGTTTGGGCGGGCTGTTCATCGGCGTCTGGCTGCTCGGCGGCACCCTCGGCGGGCTGATCATCCGCAAACCCGGCGCCGCCCTGTTCGTGGAGGTGCTCGCCGCGGGCGTCTCCGCGGCGGTCGGCAACCAGTGGGGCATCTCGGTGCTCTATTCGGGGCTGGCCCAGGGCCTCGGCGCGGAACTGGTGCTCGCGATCCTGCTCTACCGCCGTTTCGGCCTCGCCGCGGCGCTGGCCACCGGGGCCGGCGCCGGGGTGGGCGCGATCATCCTGGAGCTGTTCACCTCCGGCAACCTCGCCAAATCCCTGGAGTTCAACCTGATTTACGGCGCCTGCGTGCTGCTGTCCGGGGCGGTGCTCGCCGGGCTGCTCGGCCTGGGCCTGACCCGGGCGCTGGCCCGCACCGGGGCCCTGGACCGCTTCGCCGCCGGCCGGGAAGCCCGGGAGCTGGTGTGAGCGGCCCCCCGGCGGTGGCCGCCCGCGGGTTCGGCTGGCGGCACGCCGGCCGCGCCGCGCCGGTGCTGCGGGAGGTGGATCTCACCATCGAACCCGGGGAGCGGGTGCTGGTGCTCGGCGCCTCCGGCGCGGGCAAATCGACCCTGCTCGCCGCGATCGCCGGGGTGCTCGGCGGCGCCGACGAGGGCGAGGCCACCGGGGAGCTGCGGGTTTTCGGGGCCCCGGCGGACGCCGCCCGCGGGGAGGTGGGCCTGGTGCTGCAGGACCCCGACTCGCAGGTCATCTCCGCCCGGGTCGCCGATGACGTGGCCTTCGGGGCGGAGAACCTCGGCGTGGACCGGGCCGAAATCGGCCGCCGGATCGGCGCCTGCCTCGAGCTGGTGGGCCTGCGCCTGCCCGGGGAGCACCCCACCACCCGGCTGTCCGGGGGCCAGAAGCAGCGCCTGGCGCTGGCCGGGGTGCTCGCCATGGGGGCGCGGATCATCGCCCTGGACGAGCCGACCGCGAACATCGACCCGGCCGCGGTGCCCGCGCTGCGGGACGCGGTGATCCGCGCCGCGGACGCCACCGGGGCCACCCTCATCGTGGTGGAGCACCGGGTGGCGGCGTGGATGGACGTGGTGGACCGGGTGATCGTGGTCGGCGCCGGCGGGATCGACGCCGACGGGCCGCCGGCGCGGGTGCTCGCCGAGCACGGCGACCGGCTGCGCGCCGCCGGGGTGTGGGTGCCCGGACCGCCCCCGGCGATCGGCGCGGCCCGGCCCGCGCCCGCCGACGCCGAGGCGGCCCTGGTCGCCGAGGACCTGACCGT
Organism: Corynebacterium sphenisci DSM 44792; assembly: GCF_001941505.1. Classification (NCBI taxonomy): domain Bacteria; kingdom Bacillati; phylum Actinomycetota; class Actinomycetes; order Mycobacteriales; family Corynebacteriaceae; genus Corynebacterium; species Corynebacterium sphenisci. The sequence goes on from NZ_CP009248.1 coordinate 823,831, forward strand.
CGGGCACCGGGTGGAGGGCCTCGCCCAGCCGGTGCGCACCGGCATCGACCTGGCCATCCCGGCCGGTGCCGCGACCTGCGTCACCGGCCCCAACGGGGTGGGCAAATCCACCCTGGCGCTCACCCTCGGCGGCCTGCTGGAGCCGCTCGGCGGGCGGGTGCTCGCCGCCCCCGGGCTCGCCGCCGGGGCCGCGCCCCGCCGCCGCCGCGGACCATGGGCCCGCCGGGGCCGGGGAACCGGTCCCGAGCGGCGGCCCGGGCACTGGTCCTCCCGCGCCCTGGCCGGGCGGATCGGCACCGTCTTCCAGGCCCCCGAGCACCAGTTCGTCACCGGCACGGTGGCCGAGGAGCTGCGGCTCTCCCCGCGGCTGCTGGGCCTGCCGGAACGGGTCGCCGCGGACCGGGCGGAGGAGCTGCTGGCCCGGCTGCGGCTGGACCACCTCGCCGCGGCGAACCCGTTCACCCTCTCCGGCGGGGAGAAGCGCCGGCTGTCCGTGGCCACGGTGCTGGCCTGCGCCCCGAAGGTGGTGCTGCTCGACGAACCCACCTTCGGCCAGGACCGGCGCACCTTCGCGGAACTCGCCGCGCTGCTGCGCGAACTCGCCGAGGAGGGCGTGGCGGTGGTCTCCATCACCCACGATCCGCTGCTGGTGACCGCCCTGGGCGACCGGGTGCTGGATCTGGCCGGGGTGGGCCGGCCGGCGATCGGGGCGGCGGCATGAGCGCCCCCGGCGCAGCCGCGCCCGCCCGCCCCGCCGGCGGGATCCTCGCCGGGATCAACCCGGTGACCCGGGTGGCCGGGCTGATCCTGCTGACCACCCCGCTGCTGCTCTCCATCGACATCGTCTCGGCCCTGGTCGCCCTGGGCTGCACCCTGGTCGCCGCCCCGCTGTGCGGGGTGGGCCCGGTGCGGCTGCTCCGCCGCGGCTGGCCGGTGCTCGCCGCCGCCCCGGTGACCGCCATCTCGATGGCGCTCTACGGCAGCCCCGGCGGGGCGGAGCACTTCAGCCTGCTGCTCATCCGGGTCACCGACAACTCGCTGCACCTGGCGGCCGCGATTTTCCTCCGGGTGCTGGCCATCGGGTTGCCGGTGGTGGTGCTCACCGTGGGGGTGGATCCCACCGAGGTGGGCGCGGGCCTGGCCCAGGTGCTGCGGCTGCCCGCCCGGTTCGTGCTCGCCGCGGTGGCCGGGGTGCGCCTGATCGGCCTCTTCCTCGACGACTGGCACGCCCTCGGCCGGGCCCGGCGGGCCCGGGGCCTCGGCGACGCCGGGCGGCTGCGGCGGGTGCTCAACCAGGTCTTCGCCCTGCTGGTGCTCTCCCTGCGCCGGGGCACCAAACTGGCCACCGCGATGGAGGCCCGCGGTTTCGGCGCACCCGGCCCGCGCACCTGGTTCCGGCCCTCCACGGTGGGCGCCCGGGATGCGGCGCTGCTGGTGGTCTGCGCCGGTGTCGCGGCGGCCTCGATCTGGGCGGCGGTGGCCCTCGGGGCCTTCCGCCTGCTGGGCGCATGAGCCACCGGCCGGACCGCGGACGGTCCATGATCTGGCTGGTCGACGGCCGGTCCGGGGCGGGCAAGACCACCTGGGCCCGCCGGATGGGCGCGGCGCTGGGCTGGCCGGTGGCCCATCTGGAGGACGCCTACCCGGGCTGGGGTGGACTGGCCGCGGGCAGCGCCGCCGTGGCCGCGGACATGCTGGACCCGGCGCGGCCCGGGTTCCGGCGCTGGGACTGGTTCGCCCGCGATTTCGCCGGGGACTGGGCGGGGTGGGTGGACCTGGATCCGGCCCGGCCGCTCATCATCGAGGGCTGCGGGGCGGTGACCGCGGCGAACATCGCCGCCGCACGGCGCTTCGGGGAGGTCTGGCCGATCTGGGTGGAGCTGGACGCGGCCACCCGGCACGCCCGGGCGATGGCCCGCGACGAGCACTTCGCCGGGCACTGGGCGATGTGGGCCGCCCAGGAGGACGCGCATATCGCCGCCCATGACCCGGTGGGCCTGGCCGGGTGGATCGTGCGGCCCGGCTGAGCGGGCCGACCCCGCGGCGGGGGAGGATCCCCGCCGCGGGGGTCGGCCGGGACGCGCCCGGGCGGTAGCATCGGCGGGACAGCGACACCGCCGATTCCCCGAGGACCGCCGACGATGCCCCACCGCAGGATCCCCCGCCGACCCACCGCCGCCCTCGCCGGGGCGGGCCTGATCGCCCTGGCCGCCGCCCCCGGCGCCGCCGCCGCACCGGCCGCGCCGGACCCGGCCCGGATCGCCGGCGCGCTCGCCGCCGCCGACTCCGGGGCGCTGGTCGACGCCGCCGCCGAGGCGCTTGGCGCGCTGCCCGCCCTGCCCGGGGCGCCCGCCCTCCCCGGGGCGCCGGGCGCCGCCGCGGTGCAGCACCCCTGGTTCGGCGCCCGGGTGCCGGCGACGGCCACCCGGGTCATCGCCGTGGAGTCCACCGGCGGCTCCGACGCCCGGCTGCTGCGCTACCGCCGGGTGCCCGGCGGCTGGGCCCCGGTCGGCGACCCGGTCGCCGCCAAGGTCGGGTCGGCCGGCATCGGCGCCGACTACCGGGAGGGCGTGCCGCGCACCCCGGCCGGCGCCTACCCCCTGGAGTCCGCCTTCGGCCGCGCCCCGGACCCGGGGGCGAAACTGCCCTACCGGCGGCTCGACGGGAACGACTGGTGGGTCTCCGACCCGGCCAGCCCGGCCTACAACACCCACCAGCGCTGCCGTCCGGGCACCTGCCCCTTCGACGAGTCCCGCTCGGAGCACCTCATCGACTACGCGGTCTACGACCACGCCCTGGTGATGGGCGTGAACCGGGCCCGGGTGCCCGGGGCCGGCTCGGCCTTCTTCATCCACTCCACCAACGGCGCGGCCACCGGCGGCTGCGTGGCGGTGCCCACCGCGACCGTGGTGGAGCTGCTCCGCTGGGCCGACGCCGGCACCTGGGTGGCGCTGCGCTGAACCGCCGTCGGCGGCCGCGCCGACTAGCGTGGGCGCCATGATCCCCCTCCGCGCCAGCGTCGCCGCCGTGCCCGGGCTCGGCTTCGCCGCGCTGCTCATCGCCGGCGGGGTGCTGGTGCACCGGGACCCGGTGCTGCGCCCGCCCCGGCTGCCGCGGCGGCGGCCCCCGGCCTGGGGGCTGCCCGCCCTCGGCGCGGCCGCCGGCGGCGCGACCCTCGCCGGGTGGCGCACCCTCGCCGCCGGCCGGGCCGGCGCGCCCGCCCGCGCCCTGGCCCGGGTGGCGCTGGCCGCCACGGCGACCCCGGGCACCCTGGCCCCGGTGCTGGAGGCGCATCGGCGCACCCGGGCCCGGCGCCGCCCGCCGGCGCCGGGGGCGGTGGTGGTGCTCGGCTGCGCGCTGCGCGGCGGGGCGCCCTCGGAACTGCTGCGGCTGCGCCTGGAGCTGGCCGCGCGGATCCTCGCCGGCGCCCCCGGGTCCCCGCAGGTGGTGGTCACCGGGGGCCGCGGCCCGGATGAACCGCTGCCCGAGGCCACCGTGATGGCCCGCTGGCTGGCCGCCCGCGGCATCGGCCCGGTCACCGTGGAGGACGCGGCGACCAGCACCGCGGAGAACCTGGACCTCGCCGCGCCGCTGCTGCGCCGGGCCCCGGTGGTGGTGGTCACCAGCGACTTCCACGTGCCCCGGGTGCGCGCCGGGCTGCGCCGGCGGGGCCTGCCCTGGGCGGTGGCCGGGGCGCCGACCCCGGCGCGGTACTGGGCGACCTCCCTGCTGCGCGAATTCGCCGCCCTGGGCGCGGGGCGGCCCTGGGCGCCGGCGGCGGTCGCCGCCGGCTGGGCGTGGTGGCTGCGCCCGCGGGCATCCGCCGGGGGCGGCGGGGCAGTGGCGCCGGTCCCGGGGGCCCCGATTGAGTGATCCAGGGCACTTTCGGCGCCCCGCGCGGCTATAGTCGGGGGGAACGACGATTGCGGCGCGGGTGTTCGCCCGGGCCATTTCCCGATGCGTGATCCAGGGAGGATCCCCCATGGCACTGACCCCCGGCTTCGACCTTTTCCAGCTCCCCGAGGAGCACCAGGAGCTGCGCTCCGTCCTGCGCGATCTCTGCGAGAAGGAGATCGCCCCGCACGCCGAGGACGTCGACCGCAACGCCCGCTTCCCCGAGGAGGCGCTCGCCGCGCTCAACGCCGCCGGCTTCAACGCGGTCCACGTGCCGGAGGAGTTCGGCGGCCAGGGCGCCGACTCGGTCGCCGCCTGCATCGTCATCGAGGAGGTCGCCCGGGTGTGCGGCTCCTCCTCGCTGATCCCCGCGGTGAACAAGCTGGGCACCATGGGCCTCATCCTCAAGGGCTCCGATGAGCTCAAGGCGAAGGTGCTCGGCGACCTGGTCAACGGCGAGATGGCCTCCTACGCGCTCACCGAGCGCGGCGCCGGCTCCGATGCCGCGGCGATGAAGACCCGCGCGGTGCGCGACGGCGAGGACTGGGTGCTCAACGGCTCCAAGTGCTTCATCACCAACGGCGGCCGCTCCACCTGGTACACCGTGATGGCGGTCACCGACCCGGAGAAGGGCGCCAACGGCATCTCCGCGTTCATGGTGCACAAGGACGACGAGGGCTTCCGGGTCGGCGGTCTGGAGCACAAGATGGGCATCAAGGGCTCGCCCACCGCGGAGCTGTACTTCGAGGACTGCCGGGTGCCCGGGGACCGGATGATCGGCGAGGAGGGCACCGGGTTCAAGACCGCCCTGGAGACCCTGGACCACACCCGCCCGACCATCGGCGCGCAGGCCCTGGGCCTGGCGCAGGGCGCCTACGACTACGCCGTGGGCTACGTGCAGGAGCGCGAGCAGTTCGGCAAGCCGGTCGCCGCCTTCCAGAACACCCAGTTCATGCTGGCCGACATGCGCACCAAGATCGAGGCCGCCCGGCTGATGGTGTACACCGCGGCGGCGAACGCCGAGCGCGGCCACGCCGACGGCGGCGGCAAGCTGGGCCTGATGGCCGCCGCGGCGAAGACCTTCGCCTCGGATGTCGCCATGGAGGTCACCACCGACGCGGTGCAGCTGCTCGGCGGCTACGGCTACACCTCCGACTTCCCGGTGGAGCGGATGATGCGCGACGCGAAGATCACCCAGATCTACGAGGGCACCAACCAGGTGTGCCGCCTCGTCGCCGGCCGCCAGCTGCTCGCCGAGGGCCGCAAGCGCTAGACCCGCATCGGCCGTACCCGGGCCCCCGCCGCGATCGCCGTCGCTGCGGGGGCCCCGCCGTTCCCGGGGCCGGTGACGCGGAATCCGCCACGCCGGGTGCCGGGATGGGCCGCCGGGGCGGTGGCGGTGGGGCCGGGCCCCGGGGCGGCCGGGCGCCTCCGCCCGCGCGGGAGCGGCGCCGGGCCCGTCCCCCCGCCGTTCAGTGGGGCCGGCGATCCAGGCTGGCCTCGTAAACGCGGCGGTCCAGGTTGGTGTTCCAGATCCGCCGGTTTCCGGAGGGCCGGAGGTGCCCGTGGTACCAGCGTCGGGATCCCCGGTCATACCAGGTGACCGTCTCGATTTTGGCGCAGTGGTCGGGGTCTTCCTGGTGCCTGTCGAAGGCCTCGTCGAGGACCGGGATCAGGTCGGTGTCCCGGGAGGCGAGGATCACCAGGTCGACGCCGTCCCGCCGGCATTGCCGGATCACCTCCAGCGCGCAGAGCACGTCGATGCCCTTCTCCACCGGCCGGCCGTGCCCGGGACCGCCCCCGGGATGGGGCGGCCCGGCCGGTGAGGCGGGGGGGATGGCCCCGCCGATCCGGGTGATCCGATGGCGGGTCGCCGGGGTCATGATGGCCCCGATCCCGGTGCCCGGCAACGCCGCATCACCATCGGGAGACGGCCCGGCTCAGCGCTCGGCGGCGGCGATGGCCAGCAGCATCCCGGCCGTGCCCGGCGGCCGGTGCGGGCCGGACCAGACCGCGGTCACCGGGCGGCGCAGCTCCAGGGCGTCCACGGCGACCTCGGCGAGCAGCCCGGCGGCGAGCAGCGGGGCGGCGGCGACCACCGGCACCACCGCCGGGGCGACCCCGGCGACGGCGGACATGAGCACCGCGGTGGCGGAGCCGGCGCGGGCGGCCGGCTCCGCCCGGGCCACCGCCGGGCAGGCGGTGGCCAGGGCCAGGTCCAGGGCCTCCCGGGTGCCGGAGCCGGCCTCGCGCACCACCAGCGGGGTCGCCGCCAGCTCCGCCGGACGCAGCGGCCGGCCCCGCCCGGCCCAGGGGTGGTCCGGGGCGACGACCACGGTGAGCCGGTCGGTGGCCACCACCCGGGAGCGCAGCGCCGCCGAGGCCGGCCCCGGCGACTCGATGAAGCCCACCTCCGCGGCGCCCTCGGCGACCAGGCGGAGCACCTCGGCGGAGTTGACCACGTCGATTCCGGCGGCGGCGTCCGGCAGCCGGTGGCGCAGCCGGGCGATCCAGTGCGGCAGATGGTGCTCGGCCACGGTCATCGAGGCGGCCACCCGCACCGGCTCCGGGCGGGGCCGGGCCACCGCGTCGAGCAGCTCGTCGGCGGCGTCGAGCACCACCCGGGCCCGGGCGACGACCTCGGCGCCGGCGGGGGTGAGGGTGGCCCCGCCGTGGCCCCGGCGCAGCAGGGTCGCGCCCAGGGTGCGCTCCAGGCGGCCGAGCATCCGGGAGGCGTTGGGCTGGGCCATGCCGGTGGCCCGGGCCGCGGCGGAGACGCTGCCGGAGTCGGCGACCGCGGTGAGCAGATCCAGGGCGTCGAGGGAGGGCATCCGGGGCGCGGGCCCGGCGGCGGGGGAGTCGGCCATGCGCTCATGATATGGCGGACCTGGCCCGGCGGCCATTGTGGGGAATGGCCGCGGCTGCTTCGCTGTCCCCATGACCGAGCGCACCGCATCCCCCGCCCCCGCCCAGCCCCCCGCGACCGCCGGGGGCGCCGGCGCGGCCGCCCGGGCGGCCGCCATCGCCCCCGGGCTGGGCCTCTGCCTGGCCGGGGCGGTGCTCGCCTGGGCGGCCTCCCGGGCGCTGGCCGCGGTGGTGCCCGCGGCCTCGCCGATGCTGCTGGCCATCGTGGTCGGGGTGGTCGTCGCGAACCTGCGCCCGATCCCGGCGCGGGCCGCGGCCGGGGTGGCCTTCGCCTCGCGTACCGTGCTGCGCGCCGGGGTGGTGCTGCTCGGCTTCTCCATCGCGGTCGGCGACGTCGTCGCCCTCGGCCCCGGGGTGCTCGCGGTGATCCTCGCCGTGGTCGCCGCCGGGCTGCTGGCCGGGATCGCCGCGGGCCGGCTGATCGGGCTGACCCGGGAGCAGGCGCTGCTCACCGCGGCGGGCTGCTCCATCTGCGGGGCGGCGGCGGTCGCCGGGGTGGACGGGGTGCTGCGCCGGCGCCGCGCCCACGAGACCGCCACCGCGGTGGCGGTGGTGGTGCTCTTCGGCACCGCGATGATCGCCCTCGGCCCGGTGACGGCGCATCTGGCGGGTCTGGACGAGCACGGTGCCGGGGTGTTCATCGGCGGGGCCACCCACGAGGTCGCCCAGGTCGTCGCCGCCGGCGGGATCGCCGGGCCCGCGGTGCTCACCGCCGCGGTGATCGTGAAACTGGCCCGGGTGCTGCTGCTCGCCCCGGTGCTGGCCCTGCTCGGCCTCGCCGAGCGCCGCGCCGCCGCCGCGGACGCCGCGGCCGGGGCGGCCCCGGCCGGGGCGCGCCCGGCGCTGGTGCCGGCCTTCGTGCTCGGCTTCATCGCCGCGGTGGCCGCGCGCAGCGCGCTGGACCTGCCGGCCGGGCTGCTCGGCGGCCTGGAGGGGCTGCGCACCTGGGCCTTCCTGGTCGCCATGGTGGCCCTGGGCACCGGGGTGCGTCGGGACACCCTGGCCGCCGCCGGCTGGGCGCCCTTCCTGCACGGCCTGGCGGTGACCGCGGTGGTGATCGCGGTGGCCCTGGGCGGGGCGCTGCTGCTCTAGTCCGCCGCCGGGGCGCCCCCGGCGGCGTCGAGGGCGGCGATGGCCCGCCGGGCGAGCGCCGGCAGCCCGGTGGCCGCGGTGGTCCGCCAGGAGGCGGTGAGCGCCGGGGTGAGATCGGTGTCCGCGGGGGAGAGCTCCACCACCGGGACCCCGGCGCGCATCGCCTGCAGCGGCAGCCCCGCGGCGGGGAAGACCACCCCGGAGGTGCCCACCACCACGACCAGGTCGGCCTCCCCGATGGCCCGTTCCGCGGCGGCCCACGCCGCCGCCGGCAGCGCCTCCCCGAACCAGGTCACCGCCGGGCGCACGAAGCCCGTCCCGCAGGCGGCGCAGAACGGCGGCATGAGATGCGCGGTGGGCTGCTCCGGCGGGACGGGTTCCGGTGCGGGGGCGGCGCAGTGATCGCAGCGGAACTCGTCGAGCCTGCCGTGCAGGTGCGCCACCCCGGCGGACCCGGCCCGCTCATGCAGATCGTCGATGTTCTGGGTGACCACGGACCCGGAGCCGCCGGTGGCGGCCAGCCGGCGGGACCACTCGGCCACGGCGCGGTGCCCGGCGTTGGGCTTGGCGGCCCGGGCCCGGCGCAGCCGCTCCAGGTACCAGGGCCAGATCGGGGCGGGATCGGCGCGCCAGGCGTCGAAGCTGGCCATCGCCTCCGGGTCGACGTGGCTCCACAGCCCGGTGCCGGCGTCGCGGAAGGTGTCCAGCCCCGATTCGGCGGACATGCCGGCGCCGGTGAAGAACACCACCCGGCGGGCGGCGCGGGCGAGCTCGGCGATGGGGGCGGGGATCGTCGTATCGGCCATGCCCCCAGGGTAGGGGCGCGCCCGGGCGCCGGGGGCCGTCGCGCGGACGGATCGGGGCAGGCCCGCCCGCGCGCCGAGCCCGCGGCATGCCGGCGGCGGGGTGCCCGGGCGTCCATCGGCGCTGGCCCCGGCGGCGCCGGGGCCGGGCCCGGCGGGGCCCGGCCGGGCCGCACCCGGTAGACCGATCTGTGTGCCGGCGCCGGCCATGGGTTACGGTAGGGGGTATCGATGAGAGACCGGCGCCCGATCCGGGCGCCCCGAGGAAGGGGAGGACGTCCATGACGGACGCGACCCGGACGGCGCGACCGCAGGCCCACCCGGCCCCCGGCGCCGGCATCGCCGAGACCGGGGCCACCCGCCCCGCGCCGGCCGAGGATCCGATTCCGCGGGCCACGGCCGCGGAGGTCGCCGAGGCGGCCCTGGCCCAGGCCGAGCTGGCCGCCGAGCAGCGCCGGGCGATCATCAACCGGCTCAAGCGCGCCAACGGCCAGCTCGCCGGGATCATCGCGATGCTGGAGGACGACCGGGACTGCCGGGACGTGATCACGCAGCTCGCGGCGGTGTCCAAGGCCATCGACCGGGCCGGGTTCAAGGTGATCTCCTCGGCGATGCGCGGCTGCATCGACGGCAGCCGGGACGACATCACCGCCGAGGACATCGAGAAGCTCTTCCTGCAGCTCAGCTAGCCGCCCCCGGGCCGGGCCGCTACACCGCCGGGGCCCGGTGCGGATCCCCCGGATCGGCGCCCTGGGCCCGCCAGGCCTCCACCAGCGCCGCCGCCCCCTTCGCCCGGGCCAGGGCCAGCTCATTGGCGGTGGCCGGCACCGCCTGCAGGAAGCGCACCGGCTCCGCCCCGGCCGGGGCGCCGGGCAGATGCGCCGGATCGACCTCCGGCACCTCCGCGTCGAGCAGCACGAACCCGGTGAACCGGGCCTCCGGCCACAGCGGGGCGGTGAAGTCCAGCAGCGCCCCCGGCCGCAGCACCAGGCCCTCCACGGTGGGGGCGGCCGCCAGCATCGCCAGCGGCCGGGTCACCGCGTCCAGGCCCCCGTGCACCGGCAGCAGCAGCTCCGCCCGGGGCCCGGCCACCGGATCCGGGGCGAAGTCCGCCGGATCGGACATCGGCTCCGCGGAGCAGCCCACGGTGGCGTAGGTGACCACCCCGGCGGTGTCCGGGCCGAAGCGAAGGATGGTCAGGGCGCCGGCGCCGAGGAAGGTCAGCGTCGCCGAGGCCGGATCGGATTCCTCGAAGTAGCCGCACAGCCGGCGGCGCACCGCGTCGAGGATCGGGCTCATCGGGGCCCCTCCGGCCCCGCCCAGCCGGGCACCGGCTCGGCATCGGCCCAGGCGCCCTCCGCGACCGGGCGGATCCGGCCCGGGTCGGCGAAGTCGAGCGCCAGGCCCGCCCCGGCCAACCAGGCCAGGGCGTCGCCGCCATGCGCGGCGATCCCGGCCACGGCCCGCCAGCCGCGGTCGATGGCGGCGGCGGCCTCCGCGGGCCCGAGGATCCCGGCGGCGACGGCGGCGGTGAGCTCCCCGGCGTCCTCCAGGCGCACCCGGCCGCCGGCGACGACCACGTCGAGGTAGAGATCCCGGCTGCGCCAGGGCCCGCCCGGTTCGGCGGGCGGGGTTATTTCGGCGACGTCGAGGTAGAGGTCGAAGTCGTAGGAGCTGCCCGGGCGGCGGTGGAAGCGGGAGACCCGCAGACCCGGGCCGGGCAGCAGCCAGGACTCCAGGTAGTGGAAGTCCCGGTGGTCGGAGCCGCGGGCCAGGTACAGCCCGGCCGGGGTCTCCCGGTAGCGGTCCACCGGGCGGCGGTAGCCCTTGGGGTCGATGTTGACCCCCGCGGCGACGTCGAAGAGCTCCCGTTTCGGGGGTTTGGCGGCGGTGGCGTCGGACATGGCGTTCACGCTACCGGGCGGCGTCGCCTGCCGGGCGCGGCTCAGCCGAAGAGGCCGGCGAGGAAGCCCTTGCGCGGGGTGGTCTCCCGCGGGCAGGTGCACTGCCGCGACTTCGGCACCCCGGCCATCACCTGGTCGACGTGGCTGCCGCAGCCGCCCCAGGTGGTCTTGTGGCACTTCGGGCATTCGACGGGGTAGCACATGGCGTGGGGCTCCTTCGGGGGACGGGGTTTTCCAAAACGCGCCCAGCATACCCGAGGGGGTATCACCGGGCCCAGTCGGGGGCCGGGGGGAGCCCCCCCCGGACGCGCGGGCGCCCGCCGCGGCCGGGGAACCGGCCGGGGCGGGCGCGTGCGGTGCGGCGGGCGCTCAGCCGACCTTGATCACCGCGACGGTCGGGGTGTAGTTGCAGTCCACCGGGCCGACCTCCTCGTCGGCGGTGAAGCCGCCCTCGAGCACGGCGAGCACCAGGCCCTTGCCGGTGTCCGCGGTGCCGTTGACGGTGCCCGGGCCATCGGCGTTGATCCCGGTGTAGGTCAGCGGGGTGGAGCCGTACTTGGCGTTGGCGACGTTGAGCCAGTGCACCTTCATCTCGGTGTTCTGCTCCTCGGCGACGCCGCCGGTGCCCAGGCCGGTGAAGATGAACCCGGTCTGCTCGGCGCCGATGCCGGGCAGCGGCAGCGCCGCCGGGCCGGGCACCGCGGTGGCCAGGCCGATGGAGCGGCCCTCGCCGTTGATGCACTTCTCCGCCGCGGTGGGCAGGTAGAACTGGGAGATCGCGGGGCCGTTCTCCGGGATGTCGATGCCGGGCTCGCCGGTGCCGGCCAGGAAGTCCAGGCCCTTGCCGAGCAGCTCGCCGATCTCCTCGGGCATGGCCTCGCTCTCGATGATCGCGCGGGCCCGGGCCTCGAATTCGGGGGTGGGCCGGCCGAACTGGTCGAAGGGGGCCGCCGGCATCTCCGGCACGGAGGGCGCGGCCCCGGCGACGGGGGCGGCCCCGGTGAGCAGGGCCGCGGCGCCGAGGGCGGCGGCGGTGCGGCGGAGGATGGTGCGTCGGGTGATGGCCACGGAGTATTCCCCTTGTTGTATCGGCGTCTGGGTTCCGGTCCACGGGGGACCACGGGTCACACGCGGCCGACGGGCCACGCAGGTGCGTCCATCATAACGGCCGCAACCCGTTTGGGGAAGAAAACCGGAAAGAACCCCCCTCGGTGCGGGGGCCGCCCCGGGCGCCGCCGCGGGGGCGCCCCGGCGGCGAACTCGCAGGCGACCCGGCCGCGGAGTAGCGTGTAGAACGTTCCGCCGCAGCCGGCGCACCCGCCGCGGCGGCCGCGCCACGCGCGCCCCGCACCCCCGATCCACCGAGGAAACCCCCGCCAGTGAGCAACCCCGAATTCCGCAATGTCGCCATCGTCGCCCACGTCGACCACGGCAAGACCACCCTCGTCAACGCGATGCTCGAGCAGTCGGGCGTCTTCGGCGACCACGGGGAGATCACCGACCGGGTGATGGACTCCGGGGATCTGGAGCGGGAGAAGGGCATCACCATCCTCGCCAAGAACACCGCCATCCGGCGGAAGGGGGAGGCCGCCGACGGCGGGGACCTGGTGATCAACGTCATCGACACCCCCGGCCACGCCGACTTCGGCGGCGAGGTGGAGCGCGCCCTGTCCATGGTGGACGGGGTGGTGCTGCTGGTCGACGCCTCCGAGGGCCCGCTGCCGCAGACCCGCTTCGTGCTCGGCAAGGCCCTGGCCGCCTCCATGCCGGTGATCATCTGCGTGAACAAGACCGACCGGCCCGACGCCCGGATCGACGCGGTGGTGGAGGAGGCCCAGGATCTGCTCCTGGAGCTGGCCGCCATCGTCGAGGACCCGGCCGCCGCCCAGGTCGCCGAGGACAACCTCTCGCTGCCGGTGATCTACGCCTCCGGCCGCGCCGGCCGGGCCGCCACGGTCAACCCCGGCGACGGCAACCTGCCCGATTCGCCGGATCTGCAGCCCCTCTTCGACGTGATCCGGGAGGTGCTCCCGGAGCCCTCCGCCGATGTCGACGGCCCGCTGCGCGCCCAGGTCACCAACCTGGACTCCTCCTCCTTCCTCGGCCGGATCGGGCTCATCCGGATCCACTCCGGGCGGATCCGCAAGGGCCAGCAGGTCGCCTGGATCCACTACGACCCGGATGGCGCGCAGCATGTCAAGACCGCCAAGATCGCGGAGCTGCTGCGCACCGTGGGCATGACCCGGGTCGCCGCCGAGGAGGCCGTCGCCGGGGACATCGCCGCGGTCAGCGGCATCGACGAGATCATGATCGGCGACACCCTCTGCGATCCGGAGCACCCGGACCCGATGCCCCGGATCACCGTCGACGAGCCGGCGATCTCGATGACCGTGGGCGTGAACACCTCCCCGCTGGCCGGCCGCGGCGGCGGCGACAAGCTCACCGCCCGGGTGGTCAAGGCCCGCCTGGACCAGGAGCTGGTCGGCAACGTCAGCCTGCGGGTGCTGCCCACCGAGCGCCCCGACGCCTGGGAGGTGCAGGGCCGCGGCGAGATGGCGCTGGCGGTGCTGGTGGAGACCATGCGCCGGGAGGGCTTCGAGCTCACCGTCGGCAAACCCCAGGTGGTCACCCGCACCATCGACGGGGTGCTCCACGAGCCCACCGAGCACCTGGTCATCGACGTGCCCGAGGAGCACCTCGGCGCGGTCACCCAGCTGATGGCCGCCCGCAAGGGCCGGCTCGGCCAGATGGGCAACCACGGCTCCGGCTGGGTGCGCATGGAGTACACGGTGCCCTCCCGCGGACTGATCGGCTTCCGCACCACCTTCATGACCGAGACCAAGGGCACCGGCATCGCCAACCACTACTCCGCCGGCTACGAGCCCTGGGCCGGGGAGATCAAGAGCCGAGCCACCGGCTCCCTGGTCGCCGACCGCTCCGGGCAGATCACCGCCTACGCGCTGATGCAGCTCTCCGACCGGGGCAGCTTCTTCGTCGAACCCGGCGACCAGGCCTACGAGGGCATGGTCGTGGGCCAGAACCCCCGCGACGAGGACATGGACATCAACATCACCAAGGAGAAGAAGCTCACCAACATGCGCTCGGCCACGGCCGACGCCACGGTCACCCTGGAGAAGGCGCGCAGCCTCACCCTGGAGGAGGCCATGGAGTTCTGCGGCGGCGACGAGTGCGTGGAGGTCACCCCGGACGCGATCCGGGTGCGCAAGGTGATCCTGGACTCCACCGAGCGCGGCCGCGCCCGCTCCCGGGAGAAGGCCCGCAACCGCAGCAGCTGACGCCGCGGGGCGCCCCCGCCCACTAGGCTGGGGCGCATGTCCCACGGCCCCGTCGCGCCCCGCCGCGCCCGTGCGGCGGCGGCGCTGGCCGCCGCCGCCCTCGCCGCGTCCTGCATGGCCAACCCCGGCGATCCCCCGGTGGTCGCCGACCCCGGCGGCGGCGCCCCGCCGGAGCCGGCGCCCGCCGGCCGCGACGAGGCGGTCATCGAAATCGGGGTGGGCGTGTTCGGAGAGGGATTCAACCCGCACCTGGCGGCCACCGCCGACCCGGTCACCGACCTGGTCGCGGACATGGTGCTGCCCAGCGCCTTCATCCCGGACGCCGATGACCCGGCCCGGCTGGTGCGCAACGGGGACCTGCTCTCCTCGGCGGCGGTGCTCGGCCCCGAGGGCACCCCGGCGCGCGACTTCGACGCCGCCGCGGCCGCCCCCGGGGAGAAGACCCTGCGCTACCGGATCGCCCCGGGGGCGCAGTGGTCCGACGGCACCCCGATCTCGGGGGCGGACTTCACCTACCTGCGCGAGGGCATGGTGCGCACCCCCGGGGTGCGCGGCGGCGCCGGCTACGAGCGGATCACCTCGATCACGGTCACCGGGGCGGGCCGGGTCGTCGACGTCGCCGTCGAGGGCCCGCTGCCGCAGTGGCGGGAGCTGTTCCGGCATCTGCTGCCCAGCCACCTGCTGCGCGCCGGGGGCGGCTCCTTCGCCACCATCATGCGCGACGGGGTGGTCGCCTCGGGGGCGGCCTTCGCCGTGGAGAACATCGACATCGGCCGCAACGAGGTGCGCCTGGTGCGCAACGACCGGTTCTGGGGCCGCCGGCCGCCGCTGACCGAGACCGTGGTGCTGCGCGCCGAACGGGGCCCGGTGCCCGGCGCCGAGCAGCTGCGCACCGGCCGGCTGCAGGCGGTGCAGGTCCGCCCCGAGGAGACCACCGCCCTGGCCTACTCCATGGTGCCGGGGGCCACCCTGCTGCCCACCCCCCGGCCGCGCACCCTCACCCTGCAGGCCAACCTGGCCTCCCCGTGGCTGGCCGACCGGGACACCCGGCGGGCGGTGCTCGCCGCGGTCTCCCAGGGCGATATCGCCGCGGTGGCCACCGGGCGGCGCTCGGATCTGGTGATCCCGGCCCCGCCGGCGAGCATCGCCGAGGCGGACCGGGCGCCGCTGCCGCCGGGGCCGCTGGTGATCGGGGCGATGGACGGCGAGGTCGCCACCGCCGCGGCCCGGGTGATCGCCGCCGAGCTCACCGCCGCGGGGGTGGAGACCACCGTCTCCCGGGCGGAGCCCGATGAGCTGGCCCGCACCGCGCTGCCGCACGGCATGGTGGACCTGGTGGTGGGCTGGGCCGATGACGCGGACACGGTGCTCGCCGCCGCGGACCGCTTCGGCTGCCCGGCCCGGACCCGGATCGCCGGCCGCGCCGGGGACCCCGCCATCGGCCTGCGCGGGCCCGGCCGCGCCGGGGCCGAGGGGGAGCCCGCGCCCGGGGCGGACGGGGCGGCGGGGACCGGGGCGGACCCGTCCGCGGGGGAGGCGGCGCCGGACTGGGCCCCGGAGGATCCCGGGGAGCCGGTGGGCCGGCCGCCGGCGCGCGGGGGCAACCTCTCCGGGCTGTGCGATCCGCTGGTGGAGCGGCTGCTCGCCGAGCATGCCGCGGAGGTGGCGGTGCCCGCGGAGCTGCGCGCGGCGATCGACGCCGCCGCGGTGGCGCTGCCCATCGTCGCCGACGGCACCCTGACCGTGATCGGCGAGGACGTCGCCGCCCGCGGCCGCGGCGCCCCGGCCGGCTGGCCGGCGGCCGCGGACATCGGGGCGCTGCTGACCCTGCCGGACTGGCGGCGGGTGCCCGCCGGCCGCGCCGCGGACCCGGACCCGGGGGCCGACCCCGGTGATCCGGACGCGGCGCCGGCGGGGCAGGATCGACGGGGGCCGGACCGGGCGGAGGATCCCGGCCGGCGCGAGACCGAGGAGCAGGAGGAGCGAGGATGAGCCTCGACGGCTACCGCGTCACCGCGGTGCACGCCCACCCCGATGACGAGACCCTGTGGACCGGGGGCACCCTGGCCCGGCTGGCCCGGCTGGGCGCCGAGGTCACCGTGCTCACCTGCACCATGGGCGAATGCGGGGAGGTGATCGGCGAACCCTACGCGGCGCTGGTCGCCGAGGAGCTGGACATGCTCGGGCCCTTCCGGATCCGGGAGCTCGCCGACGCCCTGGCCGCCCTCGGGGTCAACGGCGCGGCGCACGTGCCCCGCTTCCTCGGCGGGATCGGGCGCTGGCGCGACTCCGGGATGGCCGGCACCCCCACCGCCGAACACCCCCGGGCCTTCGTCTCCTCCGGGGAGGAGGCGGTCGCCGCGCTGGCCGCGGAACTGGGCCGGCTGCGCCCCCACCTGGTGCTCACCTACGACGCCGACGGCGGCTACGGCCACCCCGACCACATCCGGGCCCACGAGATCACCGTCGCCGCCGCCGACCGGCTGCGCGCGGAGGCCGCCGGCGGCGCCGACGCCGACCTGTGGGGCACCGCCTGGGCGGTCACCGACCGGGCGGCCGCCGCCGCCGGCTTCGCCGCGATCACCGAGGTGCCCGCCGGCTGGCTGGCCGCCGGGGTGGACGACATCGCCACCGCCGAGGGCGGGATCGCGGTGCACCTGGCGGAGGAGGACCTCGCCGCGAAACGCGCCGCGATGGCCGCGCACGCCACCCAGGTGTGGTTGGGCGACGGCCGGGTCAGCGACGTCAACCCGGCGCCCGCCCGCGGGGCGGTGGACTCCTCCGGGGCCGCCGACGGGGTGTGGGCGCTGTCCAACCTGCTCTGCCAGCCGCTGCTGCCGGTGGAGCACTACCGGGCCGGCTCGGCCGACCCGGCGCTGCTCGACGCCGTGCTGGGGGCGCGATGAGCGCCGGGGCCGCGGAGCTCGAGCCGCACTGGGGCGACCCGGAGCGCGCCCAGGTGCGCCGCGGCGCCGGCCGCGGGGAGATCGCCGCGGCGATGGGCTGGCTGGCCGCGGCCACCCTCGCCGGGCTGGTGCTGGAGGTGGTCTACCTCGCCGCCCGGGTGGACGTGGCGGGGGTGAGCCTGCCGGTGCCGTGGACCATCCCGGTGGCCTACCTGGTCAACCTCGTGGCCTCGCGCACCGCCCTGCTGTGGACCGGGCGCCGGGCGGTGGCCGCGGTGCCCCTGGCGGCGTGGATCGCCGGTTTCCTGGTGCTGCTGCTGTGGTCCGCGGCGCCCTTCGGCGCCGATGTCGTGCTCGGCCCGTGGCTGCGCACGATCGCCCTGCTCGTGGCGGGCGTCGCAGGGGGCGGGTGGCCGCTGCGACACGGTTAGTGCAACAATGGCCGGGGTACTGAACCGGTCGGTACGGAATCCCACGCCCAGCCCGCACCCGCCCCGCCCGGTTCACCGCCCCGGTCCGCCGGGGCGCCTGCCGAACCCAGAGCCCATGAGAAGGTGACCCGCAAATGACCTACGTCATCGCCCAGCCCTGCGTCGACGTCATGGATCGCGCGTGCGTCGAGGAATGCCCGGTCGACTGCATCTACGAGGGCAAGCGCAGCCTGTACATCCACCCGGACGAGTGCGTCGACTGCGGCGCCTGCGAGCCGGTGTGCCCGGTGGAGGCGATCTTCTACGAGGATGACGTGCCCGACGAGTGGATCGACTACATCGACGCCAACGCCGACTTCTTCGATGATCTGGGCTCGCCCGGCGGCGCCGCCCGGCTCGGCCCCCAGGACTTCGACGTGCCCCTGATCGCCAACCTGCCGCCGCAAGCAGAGGAGTAGCCCGTCATGCCCCGTCCCCGCGTCCCCGCCGGCAGCCTGCTGCCCGACTTCCCCTGGGATTCCCTGGCCGACGCCCGCCGGCGCGCCGAGGCGCACCCGGAGGGGCTGGTGGACCTCTCCGTGGGCACCCCGGTCGACGAGGTCGCCCCGGCCATCCGGGAGGCGCTGGCCGCGGCCGCCGCGGCGCCGGGGTACCCGCAGACCACCGGCACCGCGGCGCTGCGCGAGGCGATCGCGGCGGCGATGTCCCGGCGGCACCGCACCATGGCCCTGGACCCGGGCACCCAGGTGCTGCCGGTGGTGGGCACCAAGGAGGCGATCGCCTGGCTGCCCACCCTGCTCGGGGTCGGCGCCGGGCACAGCGTGGCCATCCCGGGGCTGGCCTACCCCACCTACGAGGTGGGCGCGCTGCTGGCGGGGGCGCAGGTGCTGCGCGCGGATTCGCTGACCCAGCTGGGCCCGATCACCCCGACCCTGCTGTACCTGAACTCCCCGGCGAACCCCTCCGGGAAGGTGCTCGGCGTGGAGCATCTGCGCAAGATGGTCGCCTGGGCCCGGGAGCGCGGCGTGATCCTCGCCTCCGACGAGTGCTACCTGGGCCTGGCCTGGGAGGCGGAGGCGCCCTCCATCCTGGACCCGCGGGTCTGCGACGGGGACCCGACGAACCTGCTGGCCATCCACTCGCTGTCGAAGACCTCGAACATGGCCTCCTACCGGGCGGGCTGGCTGGCCGGGGACCCGGCGCTCATCGCCGAGCTCACCGCGGTGCGCCGGCATGCCGGGCTGATGGTGCCCGGCCCGGTGCAGGCGGCGATGGTCGCCGCCCTGGGCGACGATGAACAGGAGCGCGCCCAGCGGCGCCGCTACGCCGCCCGCCGGGAGCTGCTGCGCGCCGCGGTGGTCGACGCCGGGTTCACCGTGGACGACTCCGAGGGCGGGCTGTACCTGTGGGCCACCCGCGGCGAGGACGCCCGGGCGAGCGTGGACTGGTTCGCCGACCGGGGGGTGCTGGTCGCCCCCGGGGACTTCTACGGCCCCCGCGGCGGGCGGCATGTGCGCATCGCGCTGACCGCCACCGACGCCGGCATCGAGGCCGCGGGCCTGCGCATCGCCGGCTGAGCCGGCCCGCGCGGCGGCCGGCCGGGGCCCGGGCTACGCCGGGTCGGCCGGCGGCGCCGGATCCGGCCGGGGGGCGCGCTGGCGCTCCTTCAGCGCCCCGTTGAGGGCGATGATGAGCATCACCCCGCCGACGACCACGCCGAGCACCCCGAGCACCGCGGCCCACGGCGGCGGGCCGTCGATCACGGCGGGCAGGCCCCCGAACACGGCGATGATGACCAGGCCGGCGACGGCCCGGACGCTGTAGCTGGCGCTGGCGGTGGTGGCGTCCCCGGCGACGGCCGGGCCCTGGTCCTCGTTCATGCCCGCCAGACTACCCGGGACCGCCCCGCCGGCGGCCCGCCGCCGGCGGCCGGGCAGGATCGGGGCCGTGGAACCGACCATCCCCCTCGATCCCGTGGTGCTCGTCGAGGAGCCCGAGCTGCTCATCGTGGACAAGCCGCCCTTCCTGCCGACCACCCCCAACGGCCGGCTGGTGGACAACACCGTGCTCGCCCGGTTGCGCGCCGCCCGCGGCGAGCCGGAGCTGACCTGCATCCACCGCCTGGACCGGCTCACCTGCGGGCTGCTGCTGGTCACCCGGTGCGCCGCCACCCGCGGGGCCTACCAGCGGCTGTTCCAGGAGCACCGGGTGGCCAAGGCCTACCGGGCGCTCACCGCGCCGGCCGACGCCGCCGCATGGCCGGTGGGGCGGACCCGGGAGACGGTGTCCTGGATCGCCAACGTGCGCGGGGAGCGCGGGGTGCGCTGCGTCATCGCCGAGCGCGCCCCGGATGCCGCGGTCGGCGCCGCCTGGCGGCGGGCGCGCACCCGGATCACCCATCTGGGGGTCGCCCCCGCCGATCTGCGCGATCTCGGCGGCGCCGCGGCGCAGCCCTGCTCCCGGTGGCGGCTGGAGCCGGTGACCGGGCGCACCCACCAGCTGCGCGCCACCATGGCCGCCCTGGGCCTGCCGATCCTCGGCGACGACACCTACCCGGTGGACCGGGGCCTGGACCTGGCAGATATCACCCGCCGGCTGCGCCTGGGCGCCACCGAACTGCGCTACGTCGACCCCCTCGACGGTCTGCCGCGGCGGTGGCATGAGCCGATCCGGCACTGGTGACCTACCCTCATCCCCATGCGCCCGGTCCGACTCCGCCCCCGCCTGCTCGCCTGCGCCGCAGCGGCGCTGCTCGCCGCCGGCGCGCCCGCCCCCGCCGCCGCGCTGCCCGGCGGCGCGGCGGGGGAGGCCCCGGCGCAGCCGGCGCAGGTGGATCCGCCGCTGCTGCCCCCGGTGCTCTGGTCGGATTCGGAGCGGATCGCCGGCCGCGGCGGGGGAGCCGACCCCGGCTGCGCCCCGGTGACCCTGGTCGCGGTGCCCGGCACCGGGGAGACCAACGAGGTCCGGGACCCGGACGTCGCCCATGGCCGGATCACCCCAGGCCTGGCCGCGGATCTGCGCGCCGCCCTGGGCGAGCGCGCGGTGCGCGCGGTGTGGCTGCCCTACCCCTCCGATGCGGTGGCCACCATGGGCTACGCCGAATCCCGGGCCCGGGGCCTGGCGGCGCTGCACCGGCTGCTCGGCGAGCTCGCCGCGGCCTGCCCGGGCACCCGGCTGGCGCTGGCCGGCTACTCCCAGGGCGCGGACATCCTCGCCGGCTTCGCCGCGGATCTCGGCCGCGGCGCCGCGGCGGTGCCCGCGGACCGGATCGCGGCGGTGGCGGTGTTCGGCAACCCGCGCCGCGGCATGGCCGGGGCGCAGGCGGCGGGCACCGCCGAACCGGGCGGGGTCGGGGTGCTCGGCCCCGCCCCGGCCGGGTGGGGGCCGCTGGCCGGCCGGGTGCTCGACGCCTGCAACGCCGGCGATCTCTGGTGCGAATCCACCCCGGCGCTGCGCGCGGTGGCCGGGGAGCTCACCGCGGCCTCGCTGAACCCGGCGCGGGCCGGGGAGAGCCTCCCGGCGTTGGGCGGGGCCGGCCGGGCGGCGGCGCGGGCGGCGGCCGCGGACCCGTCCGCGCTGCCCGCGGCGGCCGGGTCGGCGGCCCGGGTGGCGGCGTTCCTGGCCACCGGCCAGGCCGCGCACACCCGCTACGAGGAGGATCTCGACGGGGCGGGCTCGGCCCGGGCGGCGGCCGCGGCCTTCCTGCTCGCCCGGCTGCGCTGAGCCGGTCCCGGGCGCCCCGGCGGGGTCAGTTCCGGTGCAGCTCCGCGTTCAGCTCCACCCGGCCGGCGTGCCAGGGCACCACCTCCACGGAGCCGGTGATGGAGTTGCGCCGGATCAGCATGTTCGAGGCCCCGGACAGCTCCGCGGCCTTGACCTGCCGGGAGGTGCCGCCGGCGAAGACGGTGCACTTGGTGCCGGCGGTGACGTAGAGCCCGGCCTCGACCACGCAGTCGTCGCCCAGGGAGATGCCCACCCCGGCGTTGGCGCCGAGCAGGCAGCGCTCCCCGATGGCGATCACCTCGGTGCCGCCGCCGGAGAGGGTGCCCATGATGGAGGCGCCGCCGCCGACGTCGGAGCCGTCGCCGACGACCACCCCGGCGGAGATCCGGCCCTCCACCATCGAGGAGCCCAGGGTGCCGGCGTTGAAGTTGACGAAGCCCTCGTGCATCACGGTGGTGCCGGGGGCCAGGTGCGCGCCCAGGCGCACCCGGTCCGCGTCGCCGATGCGCACCCCGGCGGGCACCACGTAGTCCACCATCCGGGGGAACTTGTCCACGCTGAGCACGGTCACCGGGCCGCGGGCGGCCAGCCGGGCCCGGGTGCCGGCGAAGCCCTCCACCGCGCAGGGGCCGTGGTTGGTCCACACCACGTTGGCGAGCAGCCCGAACACCCCGTCCAGGTTCAGCCCGTGCGGTCGCACCAGCCGGTGCGAGAGCAGGTGCAGGCGCAGGTAGGCGTCCTCGGCGCAGTCCGGGGCGGCGGCCAGGTCGGCGATCGCGACATGCACCCCGACCCGGGTGACCCCGCGGGCGGGGTCCGCGCCAGCGAGGCCGGCGAGCTCGGCGGGCAGATCCGCGGCGTCCAGCCGGGCCACCCCGGCGTCGTCGGCGGCGACCTCGGCCAGCGCCGGTTCGGGGAACCAGGCGTCGAGGACGACGCCGTCGTCGGTGATGGTGGCCAGGCCGAGTGCGCGTGCTCCGGAAGTCATGGCGGAAAGACTACAAAACCGGCGCCGGCCCGCATAGCCGGTAACACGGCGGAAACACGCGGCCCCGCCGGCGGTGGGGGAGGGGGCGCCTAGCCGCGCAGCCCGTCCATCGGGTCCAGGCCCGCGGCCCGGCGCCCGGCGTGCCGCCAGGAGCGGGTGAGGAAGGCGGTGAGCAGCAGCACCGCGAAGACCACCACGACCGCGTACACCTGATCCCGGGCCACCTCGTCGGCGACCATCAGCGCGGTCAGCGCCAGGATGAGGCCCACCGCCACCCAGCTCAGCCAGGGGTAGCCCCACATCCGCACGCTGAGCTCCCCGGCGCGCTCCAGCTCCGGGCGCAGCTTGATCTGGGACAGCGCGATGAACAGCCAGATGATGAGCAGGCAGCCGCCGACCGCGTTGAGCAGGAACACCAGCACCGCGGAGCCGGAGAACACCACCTGCACGCCCACCGAGGCGAAGGCGAAGATCATGGACATCACCACCGCCCGGTAGGGCACCGCCTCCCGGTTCACCCGGGCGAAGAGGGTCGGCGCCTGGCCGCGCCGGGACATGGAGTACACCAGCCGGGAGGTGGCGAAGATCTGGGCGTTGAAGGCCGACAGCAGCGCCAGCACGATGATCGCCTCCATGAAGCCGACCACCCCGGGCAGGTGCGCCTGCTCCAGCACCCGGGTGAAGGGCGACTCCGCCGCCGAATCCGCGCCGCGGATCTCCTCGTAGGGCAGCAGCATGATGATGACCAGCACGCAGCCCAGGTAGAACACCAGGATCCGGAAGATCACCGAGCGCACCGCCGCGGCGATGGACCGCCGCGGGTCCTCCGATTCGGCCGCGGCGATGGTGATGATCTCGATCCCGCCGAAGGCGAAGGCCACCGCGAGCAGCCCCGCGGAGACCCCGGAGACCCCGTTGGGCAGGAACCCGGATTCGGCGATGTGCCGGGTGCCGACGAACTCGGTGCCCGGCAGCAGGCCCAGGATGAGGGCCACCCCGATGACGAGGAAGGCGATGATCACGGCGACCTTGATGAAGGCGAACCAGAACTCGAACTCGCCGAAGCCGCGCACCCGGGCCATGTTCACGATCGCGAAGAACACCACGCAGACCAGGCCGGGCACCCAGCCGGGCACCCCGAACCAGGAGCCCATGATCGCCCCGGCGCCGGTGATCTCCGCGCCGAGCACCATCACCAGCATGAACCAGTACAGCCAGCCGAGCACGAACCCGGCCCAGGGGCCGAAGGCCATCTCCGCGTAGGTGGAGAAGGCCCCGGAGGCGGGCCGGGCGGAGGCCATCTCGCCGAGCATCCGCATCGCCAGCACCACGATCGTCCCGGCGAAGACGTAGGACAGCAGCACCCCGGGCCCGGCGGCCTGGATGCCCACCCCGGTGCCCAGGAACAGCCCGGCGCCGATCGCCGAGCCCAGGCCCATCATGGTCAGGTGCCGCACCTTCAGCCCGTGGCCGAGGTCGGCGGTGTCCGCCGCGGCGTCCGCGGCATCCGCGGGCGCGGGGTTGGCTCGATCGCTCATGGTGACCCAGGTTAGCGGGCGCCACCTGCGCCTCCCCGGCCGGGTCCGGGCCGGGCGGGGTCAGTCGATCGGCTCGGCGTCGATCCGCGGCGCCGCGCCCTCGGCGGGGCGCATGCACACCGCGGGATGATCCGGATCCCGGTAGAAGCGCATCCGGTCCCGCCCGGCGAGCTCCCAGGCGCTGACCCGGCGGCCCTCCTCGACGATGTCCACCGGGGTGGTGGGGTCGATGATGATGTTCTGCTCCACCACGCAGTCGTCGCCGAGGTCCACCCCGATGGTGCCGGCGCAGATCGCGATATGGCAGCGCTCGCCGATGCGCAGCGGGATCCGCCGGCCGCGCTCGTCATGGCGGGCGGTGACGATCCCGGCGAGGCCGATTTTGGTGCCCGCGCCGAGGGTCACCGAGGACGACAGCCGGCCCTCGATCTTGCAGGGGCCCAGGGAGCCGGAGTTCAGGGAGACGAAGCCCTCCCGCAGCACCGAGGTGCCCGGGGCCAGGTAGGCGCCCAGGCGCACCCGCTCCGCCTCCGCGATCCGCACGTGATCGGGCAGCACGTAGTCCACCATCCGGGGCATCCGGTCGATGGCGTAGACGTGGATCAGCCCGCGGGTGCGCAGGTTGGTGCGCACGTTCTCGAAGCCGGTGGGCAGGCAGGGGCCCTTGTTGGTCCAGGCGACGGTGTTGAGCATGTCGAACACCTCGTCCATGGCCAGTTCGAAGGGGGCCACCACCCGGTGCGAGAGCAGGTGCAGCCGCAGGTAGGCGTCGTGCGCGTCCACCGGGGGCGCGGAGAGGTCGGCGATCCGGGTGCGCACCGCGACCTGCTCCACCCGCCGGTCCTCGTCGAGGAGCACCTGGCGCAGCAGCTGCGGGGTGACGTCCTGGGCGCCGAGGCGCACGGTGCCGGAGTCGGTGACCGAGTCGTCCAGGCGCGGCGCCGGGTACCAGGTGTCCAGCACCGTGCCGTCCATGGCGATGTTGGCGATTCCGATGGCCGAGGCACCGTGGGTGAGCATGGATCCATAATATCGGGGGCGCGCACCGGCCCGGATGTAAGGAGAACCAACATGGTCCGCGATCCCGCCGCGCCGCCCCGGGCCGCCCATGCCGGGGCCCGTCTGGCCGCCCGGGCGACCGCCCGGCTGGCGGTCCCGGCCGCGTTCGCCGCGGCGGTGGCGGGCCTGGACGCGGCGTGGTGGCGCGCCGGCTGGCCCACCCTCGCCGCGGCGGTGCCGCTGGTCTGCTTCGCCGCCGGTCTGGGCCTGGTCACGGTGCTCGCCGCGGGGGCGGGCTGGGCGCTGGCCGGGGTGGCCGCGGTGGCCGCGGGGATCGCCCTGGCGAGCGTGCTGCCGCTAGCCGCGGCGGTGCTCGCCGGCCTGGGCGCCGGGATGATCGCCGGGGGCGCGGTGCGCCACCGGTGGCGGCGCCGCGACGCCGCCCGGGAGGCCCGGCTGGCCGCGCTGCCGGACTGGACCCGCGATGAGCTGGGCGCGGCGGCCGCCGATCTGGACCCCGGCCACCGGCGGGAGCCGGCCGCCGACCCCGCCGCCGCGGCGGCCGCGGATCCGGCGGCGGCGCTGCTCGCCGCGGTCTGCCGGCCGCTGCCCGGGGCCGAGGTCCTGGCCGAGGCGCCCGGTGCGCGGGGCCGGGCCGCGGTGGCGGTGCACGGCTCCCGGGTGGCGGTGCTGCTGCGCCCGGAGCCGCCGGCGCCGCCGCCCGCCGCGGCGGAGGGCCCCGCCGGGCAGGCCCCGACGGGGCGGCCGCCGCTGCGCCTGGACTGGCTGGACCGGCTGCCCCGCGGCGCCCGGGTCGCCCTGTTCCTGCTCGACGAGGGCGGCGCCGCCGCCCCGCGGCCGGCGGAGCTCGCCGGCCCGGCCGCCCGCGCGGCGGCCCCGGTGCCGGTCACCGCCGCCGCCGCGCAGCCGCTGGCGGCGCATCTGCTCGCCGGGGCGCCGGCCGACTCCGATGCGCTGCACGGCCGGGCCGCGGATCTGCACGACCGGATCCGGGCGGCGCTCGCCGCCGGCTGAGCCGGGCCGCGCCGGGCGCGCACTCGGCGCGGCGGGGCCGGCCCGGTTACCCTCAGGGGGTGACCAACGAGCAGACCGCGACCCCGGCCCTCGACCCGACGCGGGACCCGGTGGCGCTCACCGCCGCCCTGGTGGACATCCCCAGCGAATCCCATCACGAGGGCCCGATCGCCGATGCGGTGGAGGCGGCGCTGCGCCACGTCGCCGCGGACGCGGCCGCCGCCGGGGTGACCGTGCGGGTGCGCCGGATCGGGCACACCCTCATCGCCCGCACCGAGCGCGGCCTGCCCATGCGGGTGGTGCTCGCCGGGCACCTGGACACGGTGCCGGCGGCCGGCAACCTGCCCTCGCGCCGGGCGCCCGGGGCGGACGGGGCGCCGGCGGTGCACGGCCTCGGCGCGGTGGACATGAAGGCCGGGGACGCGGTGTACCTGCACGCCTTCGCCACCCTGGCCGCCGACCCGGCGTTGACCCGGGACCTCACCCTGGTGCTCTACGAGGCCGAGGAGGTCGCCGCCCGGTACAACGGGCTGGCCAAGGTCGCCGCCGCGGAGCCCGGGCTGCTCGCCGGGGACGTCGCGCTGCTCGGGGAGCCCTCCGGGGCGGTGATCGAGGCCGGCTGCCAGGGCAGCCTGCGGGTGCGGGTCACCGCCGGCGGCGCCCGGGCGCATTCCGCCCGGTCCTGGCTGGGCGACAACGCGGTGCACCGGCTGTCCCCGGTGATCGCCCGGGTGGCGGCCTACGCCCCGCGCACCGCGGTGGTCGACGGCCTGGAGTACCGGGAGGGCCTGCAGGTGACCCGGATCTCGGCGGGGGTGGCGAACAACACGGTGCCGGACGAGGCGTGGATGTTCGTCAACTTCCGCTTCGCCCCGGACCGCGACGTCGCGGGCGCGCGGGCGCATCTGGAGGAGGTGCTCGATCTCGGCGCCGATCCGCTGCTGGGCCTGGAGTACGACGACATCAGCCCGCCGGCGGCGCCGGGGCTGGCGCATCCGGCGGCCGCGGAGCTGGTCGCCGCCTGCGGCGGGGTGGCCCGGCCGAAGTTCGGCTGGACCGACGTGGCCCGCTTCGCCGCCCTCGGCATGCCCGCGGTGAACCTCGGCCCCGGGGACCCCGCGCTGTGCCACACCCCGGGCGAGCACTGCCCGGAGGAGATGATCCGTGAGGTGTCCGCGGTGCTGCGCCGCTACCTCACCGGCTGACCCGGCCGACGCCGACGACGAGAACACCCCCACGGCCCGAGCGAAGGAGCATCGATCATGGCCCCGGACCGCACCCCCACCCCCGAGCGCAGGCGGCGCCTGCGCGGACCGCTGATGGTCCGCGACGACGGCGCCGTGGACCACGGCCGGTCCACCACCGACCAGCGCCTGCTGGACACCCAGCCGGACGCGGACTGGCTGCACACCGACACCTGGCGGGTGCTGCGCATCCAGAGCGAGTTCGTCGACGGCTTCGGCGCGCTGGCGGAGATCCCCAAGGCGGTGACCGTGTTCGGCTCCGCCCGGATCGCCGAGGGCCACCCCTGGTACCGGCTGGGCGCGGAGATGGGCGCGGCGATCGCCCGGGCCGGCTACGCCTGCATGACCGGCGGCGGGCCCGGCCTGATGGAGGCGCCGAACCGGGGCGCCTGGGACGCCGAGGGGCTGTCCATCGGCCTGGGCATCGAGCTGCCCCATGAGCAGCACCTCAACGACTGGTGCGACCTGGGCATGAACTTCCGGTACTTCTTCGTGCGCAAGACCATGTTCCTGAAGTACTCGCAGGCCTTCGTCTGCCTGCCCGGCGGCCTGGGCACCCTCGACGAGCTCTTCGAGGCGCTGTGCATGGTGCAGACCGGCAAGATCACCCGCTTCCCGATCGTGCTGCTCGGCTCGGAGTTCTGGGGCGGGCTGGTGGACTGGATGCGCGACCGGCTGGTCGCCGAGGGCACCATCTCCCCGGAGGACATGGACCTGATCTTCGTCACCGACTCGGTGCCGGAGGCGATGGCGCATATCGTCGAGGCCCATTCGGATCGGGTCGCCGCGGTGCGCGAGGCCGCGCACTGCCGGGAGTGCAACGCCCCGGGGGCCGCGGACGCCCGCGCGGCGGGGCCCGGCCGGGGCAGCCGGTGAGGCCCGCCTGCCGCTACCGCCCCGGCCCGCTGCCGGCGGTGATGGCGATCGTCAACCGCACCCCGGACTCCTTCTACGACCGGGGCGCCACCGCCGCCGACGACGCCGCGATCGCCCGGGTGGACGCGGTGGTCGCCGCGGGGGCGGACGTGGTGGACATCGGCGGGGTCAAGGCCGGCCCCGGGGCGGAGGTCGACGTCGCCGAGGAGCTGGACCGGGTGCTGCCCACCATCGCGGAGACCCGGCGCCGGCACCCGGGGGTGTGGATCAGCGTGGACACCTGGCGCGCGGAGGTCGCCGAGGCGGCGATCGCCGCCGGCGCGGACCTGGTCAACGACACCTGGGCGGGGGCGGACCCGGAGCTGGTGCAGGTCGCCGGGGCGCACCGGGCGGGCTACGTGTGCTCGCACACCGGCGGCGCCGCCCCGCGCACCCGGCCCTTCCGGGTGCACTACGACGACGTGGTCGCCGACGTGCTCGCGGAGACCGCGGCCCTGGCCGAGCGGGCCCTGGCCGCGGGGGTGCCGGCGGAGGCGATCCTGGTGGACCCCACCCACGACTTCGGGAAGAACACCCACCACGGCCTGGAGCTGCTGCGCCGGGTCGACGAGCTGGTCGCCTGCGGGCACCCGGTGCTGATGGCGCTGTCCAACAAGGACTTCGTCGGCGAGACCGTGGGCCGCGGGGTGGCCGGCCGGGTGCCGGGCACCCTGGCGGCGACCGCCTGGGCGGCGGCCCGGGGGGTGGCGATGTTCCGGGTGCACGAGGTCGCCGACACCGTCGACGTGTGCCGGATGACCGCCGCGATCGCCGGCGAGGTCGGCCCGGTGGCCGCCACCCGGGGGCTGCAGTGAGCGCGCCGAGCGTGTCGGTGGTGCTGCCGGCGCTGAACGAGGAGGCCACCGTCGCCGGGGTGGTCGCCGCCGTCGCCGGGCACCGCGACTCCGGGCTGGTGCACGAGATCGTGGTGGTGGATCCGCAGTCCGCCGACCGCACCGCCGAGCGCGCCGCCGCCGCCGGCGCCCGGGTGCTGGACTGGCGGGACGCCCCCGGCTGCGGGCCCACCCGGCCGGGCAAGGGCGAGGCGCTGTGGCGCGGGGTGGCCGCCACCACCGGCGACATCGTGGTCTTCCTGGACGCCGATGTGCGGGATCCGGACCCCGGCTGGGTGCCGGCGCTGGTCGCCCCGCTGCTGGAGACCTGGGCGGACCCGGAGCCGGTGCGCCTGGTCAAGGGCCGCTACCGGCGGGATCTGCCCGGCGACGTCGGCGGCGGCCGGGTCACCGAGCTCACCGCGCGACCGCTGCTGGCGGCCTTCCGCCCGGAGCTGGCGGGGATCGCGCAGCCGCTGTCCGGGGAGTACGCCGCGCGCCGGGACACCCTGGAGCAGCTGCCCTTCGCCGCCGGCTACGGGGTGGAGATCGGGCTGCTCATCGACGTCGCCGACCGGTACGGGGCGGGGGCCATCGCGGAGGCGGAGCTCGGCGCCCGGCGGCACCGCAACCGGCCGCTGGCGGAGCTCGCCCCGATGGCCCGGCAGGTCGCCGCGGCGGCGCTGCGCCGGGTCGGGGTGCCCGCGGCGGTGGAGCTCGACGGGGCGCTGGGCCCGGATCGGCCGCCGCCGGCGCTGCTGCGCGGCCTCGCCGGTCCGGGGGCCGCGCGGCGGCCGGGGGAGCGGCGGCGATGATCATCTCCTCCCCGGCGTGGGTGGCGGTGGCCCATCTCGCGCTCATCCCGCTGGCCTGGGCCTGCCTGTGGCTGGTGCTCACCGTGGTCGCCGCCGCCGCGGGGGAGGATCCCGGCCGCGGCGGCGCCGGCAACCGGCCCGGTCGGGGGCCTCGCCGCCGCGGCGGCCGATCACGGCCGCGCGGATCGGCCTAGGATGGGGTGCATATGAGCCCGCGCCATGGCGGCCGGGCCGACGACGTGAGGAGTTTTCATGGCTGCGATGAAGCCGCGTACCGGTGACGGCCCGCTGGAGGCCGTCCGCGAGGGCAAGAAGATCGTGATGCGGGTGCCCGCCGACGGCGGCGGCCGCCTGGTCGTGGAGCTCACCGCGGAGGAGGCGGCCGAACTCGGCGCCGCCCTGTCCGAGGTCGGCGCCTGAGCCCGGATCGCATCGGGCCCCGCGCCCCGGCCGTTCCGGCCGGGGCGTAGCATACGGGGGAGTTTTTCCGGACGCCGGCGCCCCCGCGCCGCCGGCCGCCGCCGAACGACGAGGAGACTGCCGTGCTCGCCGACATCATCGACGTACTCGCCGACCCCATCGACGGAACCGCCCTCTCCCGGGGCGACGCCGGCTGGGCGAGCCTGCGCTCGGAGTCGGGGCACTGCTACGACGTGGCCCGGCAGGGCTACGTCACCCTCGCCGGGGGCGCGGGCCTGCGCTACACCGGCGATGACGCGAAGATGATCGCCGCCCGGGAGGAGTTCCTCTCCGGCGGGCACTACGCCCCCTTCGTGGAGGCGGTCACCGGCAACGTGCAGGACGCGCTCGACGACGCCGGGGTGCACGATGACGCCGAACCGGTCATCTGCGAGGTCGGCGCGGGCACCGGCTACTACCTGGCGCACACCCTGGACGGGGTGGCCGGGGCCCGCGGGGTGGGCATCGACGTCTCCGTGCCGGCGGCGAAGCACCTGGCGAAATGCCATCCCCGGGTGGGCGCGGTGGTCGCCGACGCCTGGGCCCGGATGCCGCTGCGCGACGGCTCCATCGACGCGATCACGGTGGTGTTCGCCCCCCGCAACGCCGAGGAGTTCGCCCGGGTGCTCAAACCCGGCGGGCAGGTGGTGGTGCTCACCGCGGACACCGGGCACCTCTCCGAGCTGCGCGCCCCGCTGGGCATCATCGACGTCGAGCGCGGCAAGGTGGAGCGGATGATCGACCAGGCGAAGGGCCATCTCACCCCGGTCGGCGATCCCGAGCTGGTGGAGTTCGGGATGAGCCTGGACCAGGACGCGATCGCCGCCCAGATCGGGATGAGCCCCTCGGCCCGGCACATCCACCCGGAGGTGCTCGCCGAGCGGATCGCGGCGCTGCCGCCGCGGATGGAGGTCACCGCCCGGGCCTACGTCACCCGGCTCGGCCGCGCCGGCTGAGCCCCCGCGCACCGCGACCCCGTCGCCCGGACCCCCGGGCGGCGGGGTTTCGCATGCTCCCGGGGCCCGCGGCGGCCGCGGGGCCGCCGCCGGCCGCGACGCCCGGGAATGCCCGCTATCCAGGGCTTTCGCGCCCGAGTCACGGGTGCTACACGTCCGAAATGGGGGAGAACGGGCATGAAACCCACAAATCCCCTTGCCATGCATAGTGAGACGATGTAGTCTTCCCCTCGTGATCAACACCGATGATGCGCGCGACGAGATTCGCGAGGACCACCCCGCCGACGACGGCGGTTCCGGGGCCGGCGGCACCGGGGCGCCCCGCCCCGGCGGCGCCGAGCCCGGCGAGCCCCTGTGGTGGGCGGAGGTCGCGCTCATCTGCTCCCGCTTCGCCCGGCACGGCCTGCACCTGGCCGGGCTGTCCCCGGGATCGGCATCGCTGCGCGCCCTCGGCCTGCTGCGCCGGATCGGCCCGCTGCGGGTCACCGAGCTCGCCGAGCGCGAGCGCACCAGCCAGCCCACCGCCTCCGGGCTGGTCGCCCGGCTGCGCAAGGCCGGCCTCGTCGAGTCCACCCCGGACCCCGAGGACGGCCGCGCCCAGCTGATCGGGATCAGCGATCGCGGCCGGGCGCACCTGGCCGAGCTGGAGCGCGCCATCGCCGAGTCCATGGCCGGGCTCGGCGGCGAGGTCACCGCGGAGGAGATCGCGGCGATCGCCGCGGCGCTGCCGGTGCTCGACCGGATCGTCGCCGCCGGTCCGCGGGAGGCCCCCGCGCACCCGCGCGGCGGCGGCCGCACCCGGGGCCTGCCCCCGACCGGGGACGCCCCCGACCCGGCCGGCGATCCGGCCGGCGCCGCCGGCTGAGGCCGGCCCCCGGACCCGGGCCGCGGCGGACGCCACCCCGCCGCGGCCCGGGGCCGATCCATTCCACGACAGCCCACGAGGACGAGGAGATCCCCCACGATCATGGCCAGGCAGCACGACACCCGGAAGCGCGACGCGGAGGCGGGCACGGCCCCGGCGGCGGGGGCCGCCGCGGACCGGGCGCCCGCCCCGGCCGAGGTCGGCCGGCAGTCCATCCTGCACCAGCCCCCGGCGGTGTGGGCGATCACCTTCGCCTGCGTGGTGAGCTACATGGGCATCGGCCTGGTCGACCCGATCCTGCCCACCATCGCCGAGGCCCTCGAGGCCAGCGCCGGGCAGACCGAGCTTTTGTTCACCTCCTACCTGTTCATCACCGCGATCGTGATGTTCTTCTCCGCCTGGGTGTCCTCCCGCTTCGGGGTCAAGCGCACCCTGCTCGCCGGGCTGGCGCTGATCGTGATCTTCGCCGCGGCCTGCTCCGCGGCCTCCGGGGTGGAGCAGATCATCGGCTTCCGCGCCGGCTGGGGCCTGGGCAACGCCCTGTTCGTCTCCACCGCGCTGGCCGCGATCGTCGCCTCCACCGCGGAATCGGCGATGGCGGTGGTGCTCTACGAGGCCGCCGTGGGCCTGGGCTTCGCGGTCGGCCCGATGCTCGGCGGACTGCTCGGCGAGGTCTCCTGGCGGGGCCCCTTCGCCGGCACCGCGGTGCTCATGGGCCTGGGCATAATCTCCGTGGCGGTGTTCTTCCGCGGCGGCGCCGCCCCGGCGCGGGTGCGCCCCCTGGACGGGCTGCGCGGCGCCGGGCACCCGGCGATGCGCCCGCTGGCCGCCGGGGCGCTGTTCTACAACTTCGCCTTCTTCACCATCCTCGCCTACAGCCCCTTCCCCCTGGCCACGGCCGCCGCGCGGGCGGGCACGGAGTTCACCCCGCTGGATCTGGGCTACGTCTTCTTCGGCTGGGGCCTGGCACTGGCGCTGAGCTCGGTGTTCCTCGCGCCCCGGCTGGAGGAGGCCTTCCGGCTCACCCACATCATCCCCGCGGCGATGATCGCGCTGGCCGCGGATCTGGTGGTGCTCGGCGCCTTCGTCGACGATCTCGGGGTGCTCATCGGCGCGATCATCGCCGCCGGGGTGATCCTCGGCGTGATGAACACCCTGCTCACCACCGCCTCGATGTCCACCACCCCGCTGCCCCGGCCGGTGGCCTCCTCCGCCTACTCCGGGGTGCGCTTCATCGGCTCCGCGCTGGCGCCCACCCTGGTCGGCCCCCTGGAGCACCTGGGCCTGGCCGCGCCCTTCCACGCCGGCCTGGTCGCCGCGCTCATCGCCCTGGTGATCCTCACCGGCTGGTGCCTGCGCCGGGACCGGGCCGCCGCGGCGCGGGACCGGGTGGAGCTGCGGCCCTGAGCGCCCCGGCTACTGCAGGGAGCGGTAGATGTCCACGGTCTGCTCGGCGATGGAGGCCCAGCTGAACACCTCCACGGCGCGCCGGCGCCCGGCCGCGCCGTAGCCGGCGGCCCGATCCCGGTCGCCGACCATGGCGTTGACCGCCTCGGCGATCCCGGCCTCGAACTCGGCCGGGGCGGCCTCGTCGTAGTGCACCAGGGTGCCGGTGCCCCCGTCGACCACCACCTCCGGGATCCCGCCGACGTCGGAGGCGACCACCGCGGTGCCGCAGGCCATCGCCTCCAGGTTCACGATGCCCAGCGGCTCGTAGATGGAGGGGCAGACGAACACGTCCGCGGCGGTGAGGATCTCCTGCAGCTTCTCCTTGGGCAGCATGTCCTTGACCCAGATCACCCCGTCCCGGGTCTCCTGCAGCTCCTTGACCAGGCCCTCGGTCTCCGCGGCGATCTCCGGGGTGTCCGGGGCCCCGGCGCACAGCACCAGCTGCACGTCCGGGTCGAAGCCGGCGGTGGCCTTGAGCAGGTGGCCCACCCCCTTCTGCCGGGTGATCCGGCCCACGAAGGCGGCGATCGGCCGATCCGGGTCCACGCCGAGGTCCTGGAGCACCGAGAAGCCGTTCGCCGCCACCGACTCCGCCCAGGTCGGCCGGGGCGCCCACAGCCCGGTGTCGATGCCGTTGAGCACAACGTGCACCCGGTCCTCGTCGATCCGCGGGTAGGCCTCCAGGATGGCGCCCTTCATGCCCTCGGAGACCGCGATCACCGCGTCGGCGTACTCCATGGCGTTGCGCTCGGACCAGGAGGAGACGTCGTAGCCCCCGCCGAGCTGCTCCCGCTTCCACGGCCGGTGCGGTTCCAGGGAGTGCGCGGTGGCCACGTGCGGCACCCCGTGGAGCAGCCCGGCCAGGTGCCCGCCGAGCCCGGAGTACCAGGTGTGCGAGTGCACCACGTCGACCTCGCCGACCCCGTCGGCCATGCGCAGCCCGGTGGACAGGGTGCGGATCGCGGGGTTGGCCCCGGCCAGCGCCGGGTCCACCCCGTGCACCGTGCAGCCGGCCTCGTCCCGGGGGGCGCCCATGCAGTGCACGTCGACGTCCACGCCGTCGAGGCCCCGCATGAAGCGGGTGAGCTCGGTGACGTGCACACCGGCCCCGCCGTAGATCTCGGGTGGGTATTCCTTGGTCATCATGGCAACGCGCATGCCCCCAGACTATCGCCGTTTGCCCCCGCGGGGGCGGGTCCGGGGGGCCGCGCCGCGCGACCCGGCGGGGAATCGAAAACGCACGTAGCCTGGGGGACGTGAGGAGCAAACGACACGTCCTGTCCATCGTCCTTGCCGGCGGCGAGGGCAAGCGCCTGTTCCCGTTCACCGCGGACCGCGCCAAGCCCGCCGTGCCCTTCGGGGGCATGTACCGGCTCATCGACTTCGTCCTGTCGAACCTGGTGAACGCCGGTTTCGTCAAGATCTGCGTACTGACCCAGTACAAGTCGCACTCGCTTGACCGGCACATCTCCCAGGCCTGGCAGCTGTCCGGGATCACCGGCCAGTACGTCACCCCGGTGCCCGCCCAGCAGCGGCTGGGCAAGCGCTGGTTCACCGGGTCGGCGGACGCCATCCTGCAGTCGATGAACCTCATCCACGACGAGAACCCCGAGTACGTCATCGTCTTCGGCGCCGACCACGTCTACCGGATGGATCCGGAGCAGATGCTGGACGCGCACATCGCCTCCGGGGCCGGGGTCACCGTCGCCGGGATCCGGGTGCCCCGGTCGGAGGCCACCGCCTTCGGCTGCATCGACGCCGACGACGACAACAGGATCACCGAGTTCCTGGAGAAGCCCGCGGACCCGCCCGGCTGCCCGGATGACCCGGAGGCCACCTTCGCCTCCATGGGCAACTACGTCTTCACCGCGCAGACCCTCATCGACGCGATCCGGGAGGACGCGGAGAACGAGGACTCCGAGCACGACATGGGCGGCGACATCATCCCCATGCTCGTCGAGCGCGGCGAGGCCTACGTCTACGACTTCAACGACAACCAGGTGCCCGGCGCCACCGAGCGGGACAAGGCCTACTGGCGCGACGTGGGCACCATCGACGCCTTCTACGAGGCGCATATGGACCTCATCTCGGTGCACCCGGTGTTCAACCTGTACAACCGGAAATGGCCGATCCACACCTACGGGGAGGACAACCTGCCCCCGGCGAAGTTCGTGCAGGGCGGCATCGCCCAGGCCTCCATGGTGGGGGCGGGCACCATCATCTCCGGCGGCACCGTGCGCAACTCGGTGCTCTCCTCCAACATCATCGTCGAGGACGGCGCCACCGTGGAGGGCTCGGTGATCTTCCCCGGGGTGCGCATCGGCCGCGGCGCGGTGGTGCGCCACGCCATCCTGGACAAGAACGTGGTGGTCCCCGACGGCGCCACCGTCGGCGTGGACCACGAGCGCGATGCCGAGCGCTTTAAGATCTCCCCCGGCGGGGTGATCAGCGTGGGCAAGGGCGAGGTGGTCTGAGCCCGCGCCCGCGAGCGGAGGGCCGGCGCCGCCGCACCCCGGGGCATCCCGGGGGTGCGGCGGCGCCGGCGCGTCCGGGGGCGGGTCAGCCCAGCTTGCGCAGCACCGTGGCCCCGGGCCCGGCCGGGATCCGGGCGACCACCGCGTCGGCGGCGCCGCGCAGCTCCGCATCGGCCTCCCGGGCGGCGACGGTGGCCCGGTCATGCCGGGTGGCGTCGCCGACGGTGCCGTCGAGCAGGCTGCCCGCGAGGAAGAGCACCCCGCCGGGCCGCAGCAGCGGCCAGGCCGCCTCGCGCACCGCGAGCAGCTCCGCCGGATCGGCGTCGACGTAGACGAGGTCGTAGGCGCCGGCGGCCAGCCGGCCCATCACGTCCAGCGGCCGGGCGGGCAGGAACCGGTGCCGGCCGGGGGTGCCGGCGAGCGCCGCCCGGGCCAGCCGCTGATGCTCGGTGTCCGGGTCGATGCAGCTCAGGTGGGCCTGCTCGGGCAGCCCGGCGAGCAGCTGCAGCCCGACCACCCCGGCGGCGGGGGAGACCACCACGGCCTGCGGGCCGCGCCCGTCGGCGCCGTCGCCGGCGCCGGCGGCGAGGGAGGCCAGCAGCGCGAGCAGCTCCCCGGTGGCCGGGTCCGGCACGGCCAGGCCCAGTTCGGCGGCGTCCGCGCGGGCCGCGGCGAGCGCCTCGTCATCGGCGGCGGTGGCCGCGACATGGGCGAGGATGGCTTCGGTGGAGGGCTCGGTGTTCGTCACGGCCCCCAGCCTAGGGCGCCGCGCGGCGCCGCGGTCGCGGGCGCGCCGGGGCGGGGGCGCGGATCCGATCGCCGACGAGGTTTCAGGGCGCTTTTCCGCCTGGTCGGGGCTGGTGCCGGCCCGCCGCTTGCCAGGGCCGGATCTCACGGGTAATTTTCAGCTCGTAATCAATCGCCGATCAGGCGGATGAGGCAAGGTGAACGACATGAGCGAGGATGCCTCCCCCCGTGCGCCGCTGCGCGGCACCGCGGCCTTCGACGCCGGCGAGGGCGCCATGCCCTCCTGGGCGGAACTCGTCGAGCAGCACGCCGACGGGGTGTACCGGCTGGCCTACCGGCTCACCGGCAACCAGCACGACGCCGAGGATCTCACCCAGGAGACCTTCATGCGCGTCTTCCGCTCCCTGCGCAGCTACCGCCCCGGCACCTTCGAGGGCTGGCTGCACCGGATCACCACCAACCTCTTCCTGGACCTGGTGCGCCACCGCGGCACCATCCGGATGGAGGCGCTGCCCGAGGACTACGACCGGGTGCCGGGCACCGCGCCCACCCCGGAGCAGGCCTGGGAGGACGCCAACCTGGACCCGGACCTGGAGGCCGCGCTGGCCGCGCTGCGCCCCGAGTACCGGGCCGCGGTGGTGCTCTGCGATGTGGTGGGCCTCACCTACGAGGAGATCTCCGAGGTCCTGGACGTGAAGATGGGCACCGTGCGCTCCCGGATCCACCGGGCCCGCAGCGAACTGCGCGAGCATCTGCGCCGCGCCGAGGCCGGGCGCGCCGCCGCCGACGCGGTGCCCGCGCGCAGCAGCTGAGCCGGCCGCGCCGGGCCGCCCGGGAACAACCGGGGCGCCGGCGGCGTTGACCGGACAGGAGGCGTCCCCCGCGGGGGACGCCCGGGACCAGCAGGCATGCGCCGCCGCCGGGCGGCGCCGGCGCAGGAGGAGGCGATCGGTGGCGGGGCGGAGCGGACGCGGCGGGGCCAGGCGCTTCGCCTCCACCGATCATCTCGGCGTCGAGGCGGTCGCCGCCTTCGTCGACGGTGAGCTGGTGCCGGTGGCCCGCCGCCGCGCCACCAGCCATCTGATGGCCTGCCCGGAATGCCGCGACGAGGTCGCCCGGCAGCGCGAGGCCGCCCGCCGGCTGCGCGACTCCGGCGAGATCCGGGTGCCCGCCGCGCTGCGCGGCCGGCTCGCCGCCCTGGCCCAGGAGACCGTCGGCGCCCCCGGCCCCGACGCCCCGGCACCCGCGGAGGCGACCGCCGGCGATCCGGGGGCCGCCGCCGATGCGGGGACGCCCCCGCCACGCCCGGCCGGATCCACCGCCGCCGCCCGCGCCGCCCGCCGCCGGGCGGGCCTGGTCGCCGCCCTCGGGCTGGCGCTGCGCGGGCTGCGCCATCCCCGCACCCCGGGACCGCGGCGGTGACCCCGACGGAGCCGGGACCGGCCGAGGCGGCCGGCCCGGACCCCGCCACCGGGCGGTCCGCCTTCCGCCGCCCCGCCGGGGTGGCCGGGGGCGTCGACCCCGCCACCCGGCCGGCCGCCGATGCGGGGGAACGGGGGGCGGACCCGCTGGCCGGGTTGGTACCGGCCGGGCCGGACGCGGCCACCGCCGCGGCCTTCGGCGGCCCCGGCGGGCTGCAGCCGCCCCCGGCGGAGGGCGCGTTCTTCGGCGAACCCAACGCCGCCACCCGCGCCGCCCTGGCCGGGGACCCGGGGGCCGCGGAGCGGCTGCGCGCCGCCGCCCGGCCCCCGGCGCCGGAACCCGGTTACGCGCCCTTCGCCCGGGCGGGGACGCCCATGGTCGCCGCCGGGCCCGCGGTGGCCCCGCCGCCGGCGCCCGCGCCGGAGCCGGCGCCGCCCCGGGTGGGCGCCCGGGAGGCGCTGCTGGGCGCGGCGGTGCCCTGGCGGGTGCTCGCCGCGGCCGCCGCGGCGGTGCTCGCGGTGGCGGCCGTCGGCGGCTACGTCGGCGGCCGGGCCGGCGGCTGGGATCGCTCCGAGGGCGATCGGGTGCAGCTGGTCCGGGAGACCGGCCGCGGCCCGCGCACCCCGATCGGCGAGGTCGCCGCCCGGGTGCAGCCGGCGGTGGCCGCGATCCGGGTCGGCGACCCGGGGCGGCCCGGGGTGGGGGAGACCGGCTCCGGGGTGGTCATCGACGACTCCGGGCACATCCTCACCAACAACCACGTCATCGCCGCGGCCGCGGCGGATCCGGCGCTGCGGGTGCAGGTGCAGTTCCAGGCCGCCGGGGACGCCCGCCTGGTGGACGCCCGGATCCTCGGCCGCGATCCCCGGTCGGATCTCGCGGTGCTCAAGGTCGACGACGTCGCCGGGCTCACCGTCGCCGCCCTCGGCGACTCCGATGCGGTGCAGGTGGGCGACACGGTGCTGGCGATGGGCTCCCCGCAGGGGCTCAACCGCACCGTGACCTCGGGCATCGTCTCCGCCGTGCACCGGCCGGTGCGGCTGTCCGGGGAGCGCAACGACACCGACGGCGTCGCCGACGCCATCCAGACCGACGCCTCGATCAACCCCGGCAACTCCGGCGGCCCCCTGGTCGACGCCCGCGGGGCGGTGATCGGGATCAACACCCTGATCTTCTCCACCTCCGGCGGCTCCCAGGGCATCGGCTTCGCGATCCCGATCAACCACGCCGCCGGCATCGCCGAGCAGCTGATCGCCGGGGAGCAGCCGCGCCACCCCGGCATCGCGGTGACCGCGGTCGGCG
The DNA here is from genome assembly GCF_001941505.1 of Corynebacterium sphenisci DSM 44792. Taxonomy (NCBI): domain Bacteria; kingdom Bacillati; phylum Actinomycetota; class Actinomycetes; order Mycobacteriales; family Corynebacteriaceae; genus Corynebacterium; species Corynebacterium sphenisci. The sequence continues at coordinate 862,846 of NZ_CP009248.1, forward strand.
TCGGCAACGGGATCGTGGTCGGCGCCCGGCTGGCCACGGTGGTCCCCGGCGGACCCGCCGACCGGGCCGGGCTGCGGGAGGGCGACGTGATCACCGCCGTCGGCGATCGGGAGGTCGCCGACTCCGATGAGCTGATGGTGGCGCTGTGGTCGGCCGGGGCGGGCGAGCCCACCACGGTGACCCTGCTGCGCGACGGGGTGGAGCTCACCGTGGCCGTCACCCCGGAACCGGAGTAGCGCCGGCGGGGAGGCGCCCGGGCGCGCGCGGGCGGCGCCGACTACAGTGTGTGGACGTGTTCTCCAATGTCGGCTGGGGCGAGATCCTCGTCCTCCTCCTCCTCGGGCTCATCCTGATCGGCCCGGAGCGGCTGCCGGAGCTGGTCAAGGACGTCCGCGCCCTGGCCTTCGCCGCCCGCCGCGCCATCGAGGACGCCCGGGAGACCCTGGACGGGGAGTTCGGCGGCGAATTCGACGAGATCCGCAAACCCCTGCAGGAGTTCGGGGACCTGCGCCGGCTCAACCCGCGCACCGCGATCACGCGCACCCTCTTCGACGGCGACGACACCTACCTGGACCTGCTCACCGGCAAACCGGCCGCCGGCGGCGGGGGCGCGGCCGGGTCCGCCGGGGCCGCGCGTCGCACCGGCCGGACCCCGGCGGACGGTGGGGACGCCGCGGGCGGCCCGGGGGCCGCGGAGGCCGGCCCGGCGGCCGGCGCCGGCGGCGAGCCCGGCCGGGCGGGCGGGGAGGCGCCCGGCCGGCACGGCGCCGCGGACGGCTCCTCCTGGGTCGACGACGACGTGCTCTGAAGCCGCGCGGCCGCGCCCCGGGGGCGGAAACGCCCGCGGGCGGCGGCCGGTCACCTGGCCCGCCGCCCGCGGGCGCCGCGGGATCCGCGGGAGCTCACATGAGGTTGCGCTTGCTGGTGACACCCAGGCCCAGGGGCTTGCCGGCGAGGGACTCCCGGCGCACGTGCAGCGTGTCCGCGATCGCGTTGAAGGCCGCCCCGGCCGGGGAGTCCGGTTCCCCGATGGCCACCGGCACGCCCTCGTCGCCGGCCTCCCGGACCTTCACGTCCAGCGGCACCTGGCCGAGCAGCGGCACCGGGGCGCCGGTGAGCCGGGTCAGCCGGTCGGCGACGGTCTGCCCGCCGCCGGCGCCGAAGACCTCCATCCGGGAGCCGTCCGGCATCTCCATCCAGCTCATGTTCTCGATCACCCCGCCGATCCGCTGCCGGGTCTGCAGGCTGATCGTGCCGGCGCGCTCGGCGACCTCCGCGGCCGCGGCCTGGGGGGTGGTCACGATGAGCAGCTCCGCGGTGGGCACCAGCTGCGCCACCGAGATGGCGATGTCGCCGGTGCCCGGCGGCAGGTCGAGCAGCAGCACGTCCAGGTCCCCCCAGAACACGTCGGCGAGGAACTGCTGGATGGCGCGGTGCAGCATCGGCCCGCGCCACACCACCGGGGCGTTGTCGTCGACGAAGTGGCCGATGGAGATCAGCGACACGCCATGGGCCTGCGGCGGCATGATCATGTCGTCGACCTGGTGCGGCCGGTCCGTGGAGCCCATCATGGTGGGGATGGAGTGGCCGTAGACGTCGGCGTCGAGGATGCCCACGGCCAGGCCCCGGGCGGACAGCGCGGCGGCGAGGTTGACGGTCACCGAGGATTTGCCGACCCCGCCCTTGCCGGAGGCCACCGCGAAGACGCGGGTGAGCGAATCGGGCTGGGCGAAGGGGATGACCGGTTCGGAGGCGGAGCCGCGCACCGCCTCCCGGAAGGCCTTGCGCTGCTCATCGTCCATCACGTCGGTGGTGACGGTGACCTCGCCGACGCCGTCGATGCCGCGCACGGCGGCGCCGGTGCGCTCGATGAGGGTGCTCTTCATCGGGCAGCCGGCGATGGTGAGGTAGATCCCCACCGCGACATCGCCGTTGTCGGCGATGTCGATGGACTTGACCATGCCGATCTCGGTGATCGGGCGCCGGACCTCGGGATCCTCGACGCTGGCGAGGGCGGTGCGGACCTGTGCTTCGGTGATTGTGGACATCGCGTCCAATAGTAGCGCCCGGCCCGGATCCGGCCCGGACCCGGTCCGCCCCCGGCGCCGGCCGGCGGGCTCAGCCGCGGCCGGGCCGGTCGGGGTGCGCGCCCCCGCGCTCCCCGGCGGGATCCCGGGTCTCGTAGAGCCGGGCCTCGATCCGGGCCAGCGCCCCGGAGAGGTCCTCCAGCTCCCGGCGCAGGTAGTCGCGGGTGACCGCATCGCCCACCGCGGCGCGCACCCCGGCGATCTCCCGGGCCAGGAACTCGGTGTCCGCCTTGGTCTCCTCCGCCCGCCGCCGGTCCTCGGCGATCGCGGCGCGGTCCCGGTCCTCCTGCCGGTTCTGCGCCAGCAGGATCAGCGGCGCGGCGTAGGCGGCCTGGGTGGAGAAGGCCAGGTTGAGCAGGATGAAGGGGTAGGGGTCCCAGTTCCAGGCCATGCCCCCGATGTTCAGCGCGATCCAGGCGACCACCACCGCGGACTGGTAGGCGAGGTACTTCCCGGTGCCCAGGAACCGGGCCACCGCCTCGGCGCCCTCGGCGAAGCGGTCCCCGTCGAAGGCGATGAGCCGGCGCGGCCGCCGTTCCACCGGGGTGGCCAGGTCCAGCCGGCCGGTGCGCTCCCGGCGCTCCTCGGCGCGCTCCCGGGCCCGGTCCCGGGCCGCCTCGCGCTCGGCGGCGCGGTCCTCCCGGGCGCTCATCGGGCCACCTCCGCCGGGTCGGCGGCGCCCGGGCGCAGGCCCTGCTCCCGCCAGTCCTCGGGCAGCATGTGGTCGAGCAGATCGTCGACGCTCAGCGCGCCGAGCAGATGGCCCTGGTCGTCGATCACCGGGCCGGCGACCAGGTTGTAGGTGGCGAAGTAGCGCGCCGCGGTGTCGTAGTGGTCCTCGGCGTACAGCGGCGGCAGATCCGGGTCCAGCATCCCGCCGATCTGCGTCGAGGGCGGTTCCCGGAGCAGCTTCTGCAGGTGCACGCAGCCCAGGTAGCGCCCGGTGGGGGTGGCCGTGGGCGGGCGCACCACGAACACCAGGGAGGCCAGGGAGGTGGGCAGCTCCGGGTCCCGGGCCCGGGCCAGGGCCTCGGCGACGGTGGTAGTCGGCTGCAGGATCAGCGGATCGGAGGTCATCAGCCCGCCCACCGAATCGGCGTCGAAGGTCATCAGCCGGCGCACCGCCTTCGACTCCTCCGGGGCCATCAGCTCCAGCAGCACGTCGGCGCGATCCCCGTCGAGCTCGTGCAGCAGATCCGCGGCGTCGTCGGGGTCCATCTCCTCCAGGATGTCCGCCGCCCGCTCAATCGCCAGCTCCTCGATCACCTCCGCCTGGTCGTCGTCGGGCAGCTCCTGGATGATGTCCGCGAGCAACTCGTCGTCGATGCCGGCGGCGACCCGGCGGCGCCGGGCCGGGGCCAGATCCGCCATCCGGGTGGCCACGTCCGCCGGGTGCATCTCGTGGAAGGCGGCGATGAGCTCCGCATCGGCGGCCGCGGGGGCCTCCCCGGCCGGGGCCAGGCCGTGCACGTGGCTCCACGGCACCACGGCCAGCTCCCGGCGGCCGCGCAGGCCCCGCTTGGGGCCCAGCACCGCCACCCGGGTGATCACCCAGTCCCGGGTGCGGGTGCGCTCCAGCTCCAGGTCGGTGACCTCCTGCGGCACCCCGTGCAGCCCGGGCAGCTCCGGGTCATCGACCCGCACCTTCGCGCCGACCACGTCGCCGAGCACGGTCTGCTCCCCGGGCCGGGCGCGGAACTGGCGCACCGAGACCTGCCCGGAGCCCAGCAGCGCCTCCTGCGGGCCGAAGGAGGCCACCCGCAGCATCGGCATGAACACCCGGCGCTTGTCGGTCATCTGGATGACCAGGCCCAGCGCCGGGGAGGCCGCGCCGCCGGCGCGCAGCCGCACCACCACGTCCCGGATCCGGCCGATGGGGTCGCCGTCGGGGTTGCGCACCGGCATCCCGGCCAGGCGCCCGACGTACACGCGCGAAATCGATGCCATGGGGGCAGTGTAGAACCGGCCGCCCGCGGGGATGGAACAAAGCCCGCCGCCGGGGCGTTGACCAGGACGAAGGGCGCCGCCGGCGATGGCCCGCGCGGCGCCCGCCCGCCCCAGACCCCCAAGGAGGAGACCCGCCCATGGCCCCGCCCCGCCCCGCCCCGCGCACCCCCACCCCGCCGGAGGGGTGGCCGGTGGGCAGCTTCCGCAGCTACGCCAAGGCGCAGGAGGCGGTGGACATGCTCAGCGACCTCGACGAGTTCCCGGTCAGCGATCTCACCATCGTCGGCGTGGACCTGATGCAGGTGGAGAAGGTCGTCGGCCGGCTCACCTGGGGCAAGGTGCTCGGCGGGGGCGCGCTCTACGGGGCGTGGATGGGCCTGTTCTTCGGGCTGCTGCTGGGCCTGTTCCAGGAGGACTGGGTGAGCCCCCTCATCACCGGCGTCGCCGTGGGCGTGATCTTCGGCGTGGTCGCCGCGGCGGTGCCCTACGCGATGCAGAACGGGCGCCGGGACTTCGCCTCCACCACCTCCATCGTCGCCGGCCGCTACGACGTGCTCTGCGCCCCGCGCACCGCCGAACGCGCCCGGGACATCCTGGCCCGCAAGGCGATCCGCTAGCCGCCGGCTACAGCCAGCGGTTGCGGCGCAGCAGCCGCACCAGCAGCCACACCACCGTGGCCATCACCGCGAGCACCAGGTAGTAGCCCCAGCGCCAGTGCAGCTCCGGCATGTTCGCGAAGTTCATCCCGTAGATCCCGGCGATCGCGGTGGGCACCGCGAGGATCGCCGCGTAGGCGGAGATGGTGCGCATGTCCGTGTTCTGCTGCAGCTGCACCTTCACCGCGGCGGCGTCGATGAGGGAGCTGAGCCGGGAGTCGATGCCGCGGATGATGTCCGCGGCGACGAGCTGGTGGTCGAGCACGTCGCCGAGGTAGCGGCGCACCACCTTCGGGATGAGCGGGGCCTTGAGGGTGCGGATCAGCCGCAGCGCCGCGGTGAGCGGGGCGATCGCGTGCAGCATCTCCAGGGTCTCCCGCTTGAGGATGTAGATGTCCTCGATGTCGCCGATGTCGTCGGGCTCGAAGACCCGGTCCTCCATCCGCTCCACCACGTCCTCCAGGCGCTGCGCGATCCGCAGGTAGTCGTCGACGACCATGTCGGTGAGCGCCCAGAGCACCCCGGCGGGGCCGGGCCGGAGCAGCTCCGGGTCCGCGTCCACCCGGTGCTGCAGCCGGCGCAGGTCCTCCCGGGAGGCCCCGCCGCGGATGGTGATCACGTAGTCCGCGCCGAGCACCACCAGCAGCTGGCCGGTGCGGATCTTCTCGTTCTCGTCGCCGTCGAGGCCCTCGGGGGAGTACTGCACGGTGCGCAGCACGTACACCAGGTGATCCTCGTGGACCTCCACCCGGGGCCGCTGCCGGGCGGTGAGCGCGTCCTCCACGGTGAGCTCGTCGAGGCCGTAGACCTCGGCGACGGCGTCCATCGCCGCGGCGGTGGGCCGGGACAGCGACAGCCAGGCGAAGCCCTCCCCGGTCTCCCGGACGTGCGCCAGGGCGCGGCGGTGATCCCAGCGCCCGGGCAGGCGCAGCCCGTCGCGGTAGACCGCGCAATCGCGGGTGGCCTCATCGGCCGGGATGGGGCGTCCGGTCCGGTCCACCGGGTCCTCCTGCGGGTAGCCTGGGCGGGGAACGGGGCGGCGCGGACGCCGCCCGGAAGCCGGCAGCCGCGCCCGTGCGGGGCGGGGAAGGGTGGTGCGCTGATGCGGTGGCGGCGGATGCCGGCGACGTGGGGGATGCTACGCGACCGGCGGGGCGGGCCCGGGCGGTTCCGGCGCCGGCGCACCCGGCCGGGGGCGGCGCGGGTGCCGGCGGCGCTCGCCGCGGCGGCGCTGGCCCTGGCCGGCTGCGCCGCGGAGCCGGGCCCGGAGCGGCCGGCCGCGCAGGCGGGCGCGGCCCTGGTGGCCCAGGATCCCGCGGTGGTGGAGCAGCGGGTGCTCGGCGAGGTCTACGCCGGGGCCTTCGGCCGGGTGGGCCGGGCGGCGCGCACCACCCCGGTGGCCCTGCCCGACCGGGTCGCCGCGGTGCGCGCCGGGGCGGCGACGGTGGGCTTCGGCTGCACCGGGGAGCTGCTCCGGCTGCTGGACCCGGCCACCGCCGCGGAGCTGCACGCCGAGTACGCCGCCGTCGACGACCCGGCCAAGGAGCGCGATCCCGGGTGGCGGGACCGGACGTACGCGGCGATGTCCGCGGCGCTGCCCGGGGAGGTGATGGCCACCGATCCCTCCAACGCGATCGCCTGCACCTGGCTGGGCGAGGCCGAGGCCGGCTACCTGCCGCAGCATCTGGTGCCCTTCTACCGCAAACCGGCCCTGGATCGGCGCCAGCGGGTGGAGGTGCTCAACCGGGTCGCCGGGTCCATCTCCACGGGGGAGGTCGCGGAGCTGGTCGCCGAGGTCGACGCGGGGGCGGAGCCGGCGGCGGTGGCCGGGCGCTGGCTGGGCGCCAGCCGCTTCGCCACCGGCTGAACCGGCCCCGGGGACCGGAGTACGTGCGGGCGAATTAATGATTACGTCCGGACGTGCTTTCCCGCTCGGGTGCCCGGACCCGGGCCGGGAGGTGCGCTTTTGTCATGCTAGGCTTGGCTCATGCAGGATTTCGCGCCAGTCTCCGATGATGAGCTCTGGGAACTCCATGAGGATTCCCTGAACCCCGACTCCCCGTACATCGAGATCGCCGTGGAGGTGTTCTCGATGCTCGCGGACATGACCCGGGTGCGCATCGTGCTGGCCCTGCGCGACGGGGAGCTGCCGGTCGGCGAACTCGCCTGCCGGGTGGGCAAGACGCCCACCTCGGTGTCCCAGCACCTGGCGAAGCTGCGCATGGCCCGGATGGTCACCGCCCGCCAGGAGGGCACCCGGGTGTTCTACTCGCTGCAGGACGAGCATGCCGCGAACCTGGTGATCCAGGCCATCTACCAGGCCGAGCACGCCATCGACGGGGACCACCCGCCGCATCAGCGCCCCCGGCGCTGAACCCCCGTCGCGCCGGCGGCGATCCGCGCCCCCGACCGGCCCCCGCCGGCGGGGGCGCAGCCGATCCCGGGGGCGCCGCCGACCGGATCGCGCGGGATCCGCGCCTCCCCGTCGGCGGCCCCGCCGGGGCCGCCGGCGCGCCCGGCGCGGGGGATCGCCGAGCCGGACCCGGACGTGATCCTCTCGGCGACGCTGCGCCGGGAGGAGCCCCGCCCGCGGCCGGCGGGGATCGCGCCGACCATCCTCGCCGGGGCCGCCGGGGCGACCCGGAAGGGGAACCCGCGCCCGGTCGGCGAGGTCGCCGGCCGGCCGGAGGCGGTCGAGGGGCGGGACGCCGGCCTCGAGGGGCGGGCCACGCGCATCGGCGAGCGGGTGCGGGGATGCCGGGCGCCCACCCGCCGCGGGCCACGCCCCCCGGCACCGTTCACGAGGGGGATGACGGGAGCCGGGCGTCCGCGGTCGGCGGCCACGGCGCCCACGGGGTCCTCGACGACGTCGCCGAGACCCCCGGAGTTGACCCCGAATAGGGGGAGGCGAACCTCATTAGCGGATTGATTCGCTAGTCTAACCGTCGTCGCGTCAGTCATAGCGCGGCACGCTAGAAATCCTCCTGCTGGATCCCCGTCGGAGGGCGCCCCGGCGCCCCACCGGCGGGGTTCCTGCATGTCCACGGGGTCAGCCCGTCCGCGATACCCTGCCCCGCGTCCCCGGCGCGCACCGTGATCCGCGATATTGCGGCGAACGGCGTCCCCCGCGTTCGGCCGCCCGCTCGCACCGCCCCCGGGGGCGCGCCGAGGGACGCGCTCCCCCGGCGGCCCGCGCCTGCCGAACCCGGGGGCGTCCCCGGGTGCGGCGGGGCCCCGGTGGACGGCCGCCGGCCCCGACGCCGGATGGCGTCGGGGCCGGGGAGCGCGGGGCCGGGGGAGGGGCTACTCGAAGGCCTGCTCGAGCAGCGCCTTCTCCTCCATGGCGTGCACCTTGGCCACGCCGGTGGCGGTGGAGGACTGGGCGCGGCGGGACACCCGGGTCAGCGGGGGCAGGTCCGGCAGCAGCTCGGGCAGCTGCAGGGCCAGGAAGGGCCAGGGGCCCTGGTTGGCCGGCTCATCCTGCACCCAGCGCAGCTCGGCGTCCGGGTACTGCTCGAGCACCGTCCGCAGCCGGTTGTGCGGCACCGGGTGCAGCTGCTCCAGGCGGACGATGGCCACGTCCTCGCGGCCGTCGGCCTCCTTCTTCTTCGCCAGCTCCCAGTAGATCTTGCCGGAGCACAGCAGCACCGTGGTCACCTTCGACCGGTCCGCGCCCTCGGCGAAGGCCGGGTCGTCGATGACCGACTCGAACTTGGCGGTCTCGGTGAAGTCCGCCACCGCGGACACCGCCGCCTTGTTGCGCAGCATCGACTTCGGGGTGAACACCACCAGCGGGCGGTGCAGATCCGACAGGGCGTGCCGGCGCAGCAGGTGGAAGTAGTTCGCCGGCTCCGAGGGCTGGGCCACGGTGAAGGAGCCCTCCGCGCACAGCTGCAGGAAACGCTCGATGCGCGCCGAGGAGTGGTCCGGGCCCTGGCCCTCGTAGCCGTGCGGCAGCAGCAGCACCAGCTTGGAGGTCTGCCCCCACTTCGCCTCGCCGGAGGAGACGTACTGGTCGATGATGGTCTGCGCGCCGTTGGCGAAGTCGCCGAACTGCGCCTCCCAGAGCACCATCGCCTCCGGGTTGCCCAGGGTGTAGCCGTACTCGAAGCCCATGCCCGCGTACTCGGTGAGCGCCGAGTTGTAGGTCATGAACCGGCCGCCGCGGCCGGCGTCGCGGGCGTAGGCGTCCAGCGGGTTGTACTCCTCCGCGGTCTCCGGGTCCACCAGCACGGCGTGCCGCTGGGTGAAGGTGCCGCGGCGGACGTCCTCGCCGGCCAGGCGCACGATTCGGCCGTCGGCGGCGATGGAGCCCAGGGCGAGCAGCTCCGCGGTGGCCCAGTCCACGTTGCCGGACTTGACCATCTCCGCGCGCTGCGCGGCGACCTTGCGGATCCGCTTGTGGATGGTGAAGCCCTCCGGCGGGTTGCCGTAGTACTCGCCCATCTCCACGAGGGTGGCCCGGTCCACGTTGGTCTCCAGGCCATGCGGCAGCGGCTGCGAGGAGGCGATGCCGGTCTGGTCGCCGGGGTGCGCCCCCTCGGCGGCGCGCACCTCGTTGAACACCGACTCCATCTGGTCGTGGAAGTCGCGGCGGGCGGCCTCGGCCTCCTCCTCTGAGAGATCCCCGCGGCCGATCAGGTCCTCGGTGTACTGGGCGCGCACGCCCTCCTTGCCGTCGATGACGTCGTACATCAGCGGCTGGGTGATCGAGGGGTCGTCGGCCTCGTTGTGCCCGCGGCGGCGGTAGCAGACCAGGTCGATGAACACGTCCTTGCCGAAGCGGTTGCGGTACTCCACGGCCAGCTGGGCCACCCACACCAGCGCCTCCGGGTCATCGCCGTTGACGTGGAACACCGGGCAGCCGTAGGCCTTGGCGAGGTCCGTGCAGTAGTAGGAGGAGCGCCCGGAGTCGGGGGCGGTGGTGAAGCCGATCTGGTTGTTCACCACGATGTTGATGGTGCCGCCGACCTTGTAGCCGCGCAGGTCCATCAGGTTGAGGGTCTCCTGCACGATGCCGAGGCCGGCGAAGGCGGCGTCGCCGTGCAGCAGCACCGGCATCACCGAGTAGCCCTCCTCGCCCTTGTCCAGCAGATCCTGCTTGGCGCGGGCCAGGCCCTCCACCACCGGGTTGACCGCCTCCAGGTGGGAGGGGTTGGCGGTGAGGGTGACGTCGATCTCGCCCTCGCCGAACATCTGGATATGCCGGCCGGTGGTGCCCAGGTGGTACTTCACGTCCCCGGAGCCGCCCGGCTGGGCCGGGTCCATGTTGCCCTCGAACTCGGTGAAGATCTGGGACAGCGGCTTGCCCACGATATTGGCGAGCACGTTGAGCCGGCCGCGGTGCGGCATGCCGATGACCACCTCGTCGAGGCCGGCGCCGGCGGCGGTGTCGATCGCGGCGTCCATCATCGGGATCAGGCCCTCGGCGCCCTCCAGGGAGAAGCGCTTCTGGCCGACGTACTTGGTCTGCAGGAAGTTCTCGAAGGCCTCCGCGGCGTTGAGCTTCTGCAGGATGTACTTCTGCTCGGCGTTGGTGGGCTTGGGCTGGCCGCCCTCCAGGCGGTCCTGCAGCCACTCCCGCTCATCGGCGTCGAGGATGTGCATGTACTCGGTGCCGACCTTGAGGCAGTAGGCGTTGCGCAGCCGGGAGAGCACCTCGCGCAGGGTCATCGACTCCTTGCCGCCGAAGCCGCCCACGTTGAAGGTGCGGTCGTAGTCCCACAGGCTCAGCCCGTGGGTGGCGATGTCCAGGTCCCGGTGGTCCGGGATCTGGGAGCCGGGGGCGTGGAAGCGCAGCGGGTCGATGTCGGCGAGCAGGTGCCCGCGCATCCGGTAGGCCTCGATGAGGCGCATCACCCGGGTGTTCTTGTCGATCCCGGTGTTGGGGTAGTCCTGCGCCCAGCGCACCGGGGTGTAGGGCACGTTCATCGAGGTGAAGATGTGATCCCAGAACTTGTCGTCCACCAGCAGGGTGCTCATGGTGCGCAGGAACTCGCCGGATTCGGCGCCCTGGATGATCCGGTGGTCGTAGGTGGAGGTGATGGTCACCAGCTTGCCCACGCCCAGTTCGGCGAGCCGGTCCGCGGAGGCGCCGGCGAACTCGGCGGGGTAGTCCATGGAGCCGACGCCGATGATCGCGCCCTGGCCCTTGGTCAGCCGCGGCACCGAGTGCCGGGTGCCGATGCCGCCGGGGTTGGTCAGCGAGATGGTCACCCCGGAGAAGTCCTTGCCGGTGAGCTTGCCCTGCCGGGCGCGGGTGACGATGTCCTCGTAGGCGTCCACGAACTCGCGGAAGGACAGGGTCTCGCATTCCCGGATCGCGGCGACCACCAGGGCGCGGGAGCCGTCCTTGCCGGGCATGTCGATGGCCAGGCCCAGGTTGATGTGCTCCGGGGTGACGATGGTCGGCTTGCCGTCGACCACCGCGTAGGAGTTGTTCATGTCCGGGTGCAGCATCACCGCCTTGACCATCGCGTAGCCGATGATGTGCGTGAAGGAGATCTTGCCGCCGCGGGCGCGGGCCAGCTGGTCGTTGACCAGGGCCCGGTTCTCGAACATCAGCCGGGCGGGCATGTCCCGCACGCTGGTCGCGGTGGGGATCTCCAGGGAGATGTCCATGTTCTTCGCGATCGCCTTGGCCACGCCCTTCAGCTGGGCCTGGCCGGCCTCGGGGGCCTCGGCCTTGGCGGCCTTGGCCATCGGGGAGGCCTTGGCCTTCGGCTTCGCCGGGGCCTGCGGGCTGGTCTTGGGCTCCGGGCCCTTCGCCGGGCGGCGGCCGGTCCGCTCGGCCTCGGCGGCGGTGGCGGCGGCCCGCTTGGCCAGCGGCGCCGGGTCGGCGGCGGAGGTCGGGGCCTTCGCGCCGGTGGCGGAGCGTGCTGCGACATCGGCGGCCGAGGTGTTCCGGGTGAAGTAATCCCGCCACTCCTCGTCGACGGATTGGGGATCCTTCTTGAACCGCTGGAAGATCTCGTCGACCAGCCACTCGTTCTGTCCGAAGCTCATGTCGCTGCTCACGGCAGGGTCTCGCCTCATTTCATCTCTAGGTTTCGTCGGTGAGGGGCGTGCGCGTGGGCGGCGCGCGGCGTCCCCGCGGCCGGGGGGTTTGCTATTCCACACAAGACTAGTCGCTGGAACACCGTTCCTCCACGCCCGTTCCTCCGCCATGGTACGTCTTCCACAGCGCGGCGTAGCGACCGCCCGCGGCGAGCAGCTCCCGGTGTGAACCCTGTTCGCGGATTCGGCCGCCGTCGATGACCAGGATCCGGTCCGCCGCGGCGGCGGTGGCCAGCCGGTGCGCCACGATCACGCTGGTCCGGCGGCCGGCGGCGCGGCCGGCGGCGTCGAGGATGGCGTGCTCGGTGGCCGGGTCCAGGGTGGCGGTGGCCTCGTCGAGCAGCAGCAGCTGCGGATCCGGCATCTCCGCCCGGGCCAGGGCGATGAGCTGGCGCTGCCCGGAGGAGAGGTTGCGGCCCCGTTCGCCCACCGGGGCGCGGAAGCCGCCGGGGATGGCGGCGATGGCGCCGAGCGCGCCGACCCGGCGGGCCGCCTCGGTCACCGCCGCCTCATCGGCGTCGGGCACCCCGTAGGCGATGTTGGAGGCGATGGTGCCGTGGAAGAGGTGCGCCTCCTGCGGCACGTAGCCCAGGGTGCGCCGCCAGTCGCGCAGCGGGAAGCCGCGGATGTCCGCGCCGTCGGCGCGCACCGCCCCGGCGGTGGGGTCGTGGAAGCGGGCGAGCAGTTTCACCACCGTGGATTTGCCGGCCCCGGTGGGCCCGACCAGGGCGACGGTCTCCCCGGGGGCGATGGCCAGGTCCAGTTCCGCGAGCACCGCGGCGGCCTCCCCGTAGCGGAAGCCCACCGCGTCGAGCCGGATCTCCCCGGCCGCGGCGGCCGCGGCCCCGGTGCGGGTGCCGTGGTCGGGCACCGTGGAGCCGGTGGCCAGCAGATCGGAGATCCGGGCCAGGCCCACGGTGGCCTGCTGGTAGCCGTCGAAGACCTGGGAGAGGGTCTGCACCGGGCCGAAGAGCATGCCCAGGTAGAGGGTGAAGCTCACCAGCACCCCGGCGGTGGCGGTGCCCTCGGCGATATGGGCCGCGCCCACCCCCAGCACCGCGGCGGTGGTGAGATCGGCGATCAGGTTGATCCCGGGGAAGAAGGTGGCCACCGCGCCCTGGGCGCGCAGCCGCAGCCGGCGGTAGGCGTCGGAGCCGGCGGCGAAGGCGGCCTCCACCGCGGCGGTGCGGTGGTGCATCTGGGAGTTGCGCAGCCCGCCGACGGCCTCCTGGAAGTCGGCGTTGACGGTGGAGATCTGCTCCCGGGCCCGGGTGTAGAGCCGGCTGGAGATCCGGCGGAAGCCGATCGTGGCGGCGGTGACCGCGGGCAGCGCGAGCAGCGCCACCACGGACAGGCCCGGGTCCACGGCGACCAGCATCGCGGCGACCCCGAAGAGGGTGAACACCGCGGTGATGCCCTGGGCCACCCCGGTCTGCAGGAAGGTGGACAGCGCGTCGATGTCCGTGGTCATCCGGGTCATGATCCGCCCGGAGCGCTGGGTCTCGTAGTAGTCCAGTGCCAGGGACTGCAGATGCCGGAAGGAGCGCACCCGCAGCAGGTAGAGCAGCCGTTCCCCGGTGCGGGCGGTGAGGATCCCGGTGGCCCGGCCGGCGGCCCAGCCCACCGCGACGATGGCCAGCCCGGCAACCGAGGCCCAGGCGATTACCTCGGGCCGGCCGGCGACCACGCCCCGGTCCACCACCGCCCCGACGAGCAGCGGGAAGGCCAGGTCCACCCCGGCGGCGACGAGCAGCAGGGCGACCACCCCGGCGATCAGCCCGGGCACCCGGCGCAGCAGCAGCGCCAGGGTGAAGGGCCGGTCCACCGGCAGCGTGGCGGGGACGATCCCGGGATCCTCGGCGGCCTCCGGCAGCGCCCGGATCCGGGCGGCCAGCTCGGGGGTGGCGGGGGTGGCCAGCATCGCCGCGCCGACCCCGCCCATGCCGCCGGGGCCGCCGCCCCGGTTGCCGGTGGGCCCGCCCCCGGTGGGCCGGATCTCCCCGGAGCCGCGGGGCCCGCGCGGCCCGCGGCGGGCGGCGGCCCGGGTCACCCGGTCGGCCTCGTCGAGGGCGGGGTCCTCCGCCGGGGGCCACAGCAGCGCCGGGTCCGGCTCCTCGGCGTCGGCCGGGTCGATGGTCAGCGGGGCGCCGCCGGCCTCGGCCCGCGCCGCCGCGGCGGCGCGGGCCCGGTCCCGCTCGGCGGGGGAGAGGTCCATCAGGGAGGCGAAGGCCGGCTTCCCGGCGAGCTCGGCGCGGGTGCCGTGGGCGGCGGGCCGGCCCCCGTCGAGGACCAGCACGTGATCGGCGCGGTCCAGGGTGGAGGAGCGGTGCGCGATGAGCACCACCGTGGTGTCCGCGTGCCGGGCGGCCAGGGCGTCGAAGATGGCGCGCTCGGTGCCGGAGTCGATGGCCGAGGTGGCGTCGTCCAGGACCAGCACCCGGGGCCGGGCGAGCAGCGCCCGGGCCAGGGCGATCCGCTGCCGCTGGCCCCCGGAGAGGGTCTGCCCGCGCTCCCCGATCGGGGTGTCCCAGCCCCGGGGCAGCTTGTCCAGGAAATCCACCCGGGCGTCCGCCGCGGCGGCGGCGACCTCCGCGTCGGCGGCGGTCCCGCCGGGGGCGCCCATGGCGATGTTCTCCCGGACGGTGCCGGAGACCAGCAGCGGCTCATCGGGCACCACGGTCACCGCCCGGCGCACCGCGTCCCCGGAGGCGGCGGCGAGGTCCACGGCCGCGCCGCCGGCGCCGACCAGCTCCACGGCGCCGGAGTCGGCGACGTGGAAGCGGGCGAGCAGCTCGGTGAGCACCGTCTTGCCCGAGCCCGGCGCCCCCACCACCGCCAGGGTGGAGCCGGCGGGCACCGTCACGGTCACCTCGTCGAGCAGCACGCGCCCGCCGCGGCGGTGCGTCACCCCGGTCAGCCGCAGGCCCAGCGGCCCCTCCGGGATCGGCGCCGGGTGCTCCGGGTCGGGGTGGTCCGGGCCGGTGTCGATGATCTCCTGCACCCGCTCCACCGAGGCGGTGACCAGCTGCAGCGAGATCACCATGTTGGACACCAGCCGGGACAGCGCGGTGAGGGTGGTGAGGTAGGTGGCGAAGGCCACGAAGGTGCCCACCGTGATGTCCCCGCGCAGCGCCAGCGCCCCGCCGGCGGCGAGGTTGGCGACCAGGGACAGCTGCGGCAGGGACTGCAGGGCCGGCTGGAAGCGGGCGGCCATCCGGGCGGCGCGCAGCCGCAGCGCGTAGAGCCGGCGGCTGGCCGCGTCCAGGGCGGCGACCTCCCGGTCCTCCTGGGCGAAGGCCTTGACCACGCGCACCCCGGTGACGCACTCCTCCACGTGGGTGGCCACGTCGGCGGCCTGCTGCTGGGCGGTCCAGGTCGCCGCGTGCAGCGGCCCCCGGGAGCGGATGATGATGGTCACCAGCACCGGCAGCACCGCGATCCCGACCAGGGTCAGCGGCACCGAGAGCATGAGCATCACCCCGAGGGTGAGCAGGATCTTCAGCATGGAGCCCAGGGTCAGCGGCAGGACCGCGAGGATCCCCTGGATGGCCTGCAGATCCGAGATGGAGCGGGAGACCACCTGGCCGGTGCGCATCCGGTCCAGGGCGGGCCCGTCCAGGCGCTGCAGGCTGCGCAGCAGGGCCACCCGCAGATCATGCTGCACGGCCAGGGAGAGCCGGCCGGAGTTGTAGCGGCGCACCCCCTGCACCAGGGCCCGGGCGGTGGCGGTGGCGGCGAAGACCGCGATCACCGCGCCCACCGGGGGCAGCCCCGGCAGCCAGCCGGCGGCGGCGCCGCCGTCCCCGGCGCCGGTGGCCGCGTCGATGGCGTCGCGGGTGAGCAGCGGCAGCACCGTCTCCAGGCTGATCGCGGCGACCGTGGCGAGCACCACGAGGTAGAGGGCGCCGCGGTGGTCCAGGCAGCGCCGGCGCAGCACCAGCAGCGGGGTCGGGGGCTTCACGCAGGTAATCCTAATCGCCCGGGCGGGCGGGGTGCACCGGCGTTTCCCGCCGGCCGGGCGCCGGGCCCGGGCGCGCCGGCGGCCCCGGCCGCGTCAGGCGCGGTCCTCGCCGAGCACCTCGGCGGCGTCGGCGGCCACCGCGCGGGCGTCCACCGGGACCTCCGGATCGGACCCGTCGTCGGGGCCGACGCCCAGGTCGGAGTCGAAGTCCGCGGGCAGCGGGCCCAGCGAGGCCCGGGCCCGGTCGATGAGGGTGCGGCCCATCCTCCGGTTGGCGGTGGCGCCGACCACGGCGCCGATGCCCATCGGCATCAGCTTGCCGATGACCGCGAACTTCGCGGACTTGGACAGCCGCTTGCGGGCCATCTTCAGCATCTGCTTGTTCAGCCCGCCCAGCTGCGGCAGGCCCATCCGGGTGAGCAGGGTGGCGGTGGAGTCCCGGGCGACCCGGTTGCGCAGCCCGTCCTCGCCGATGGTGGCGGCGACCAGGGCGGTGCCGGAGGAGCCGAGGATGGACACCAGGATCAGCGAGCGGCGCCGCTCCGCGGCGTCGATGTCGATGCCGCGCAGCCGGGCCGAGGCCAGGGTGTGCCAGGCGGCGGCCTCGAGGAAGGCCAGGGACTCCACCGCGATGGCGCCCAGGCCGGTGACGAAGCCGATCCCGGGCACCACGGCGGCGCCGCCGGCGGCCCCGCCGGAGCCGGTGACCAAGGTGAGGAACTGGGCGTCGATCCGGTCCTGGATCTGCGCCGGGGTCTCCTCCGGGTGGCGGGCGCGGAGCTTGCGCACGTAGCCGGCGATCATGTCGGTCTGCCAGCTCATCGCGGTGTCCAGGGACTTGATGAGCAGTTTGCCGCTCATCCCGGCGTGGCGCTCCAGGGCGGCCGGGTCGGAGCCGAGGGTGTCGGTGAGCTCCTCGCCGCGGCCGGCCTTCGCCGGGGCGCGGCGGTCGTCGTTCTTTCCGAAGCCGAGCATGGTCTCTCCTGTCTTCCGCCGGGTCGGGGTGCGGGGTCTCGCGCGGTGCGGCCGGGCCCGGCCGCGGCCCGGGGCGGCGGCGCCGGCGGGCGCCGGGGTGCCCCGGGTGACGCGGCAACCCTACCGGGTCGGGCCGGATCCCGCGTAGAATTCCGTTCACCCCAATGGGGGTGGCCGCGGGCCGCCGGATGCGGCGCGGGGCCGTGCCACTTAATCGATGAAGGAGGCAGGATCATGACGGATGCGGACAAGGCCGCCGCGACGGAGGAGACCGGCGGGACCGGGGCGGGCCGGGCGGTGACCATCACCGGCGCCGGGGCCGGGATCGGCCGGGCGATCGCGCTGCGGCTGGCCGACGAGGGATATGCGGTGGTGGTCTCCGACATCGACGGCGACGCCGCCGGGAAGATCGCCGCCGAGATCCGGGACCGCGGCGGCCGGGCCGTCAGCCTGGCCGTGGACGCGAACAGCCCCGAGGACAACCGGGCGCTGGTGCGGGCGGCCATCGACGAATACGGCCGGCTGGACGCGGCGGTGAACAACGCCGGCCTCGGCGCGCCGCCGATGAAGCTCGCCGAGGTCGACGACGCCGCCTTCGACCGGGCCGTCGACGTCACCCTGCGCGGCACCTTCTACGGGATGCGCGCCCAGCTCGAGGCGATGGCGGACGCCGGCGCCGGGGCGGTGGTGAACATCGCCTCCATCGGCGGGCTGCAGGCCTCCCGGCTGCTCGCCCCCTACATCGCCGCCAAGCACGGCGTGGTCGGCCTCACCCAGGTCGCCGCCCTGGACTACGCCGAGCGGGGCATCCGGGTCAACGCGGTCGCCCCGGGGCCGATCCGCACCGCCAGCTTCGCCACCCTGCCGCAGGAGCGGCAGGACGAGGAGGAGTCGGCGGTGCCGGTCAAGCGCCTCGGCGAGCCGGCGGACATCGCCGCGGCGGTGGCCTGGCTGCTCTCCGAGGAGGCCTCCTTCATCACCGGGGTGGTGCTGCCCGTCGACGGCGGCTCCCTGCTCGCCTGAGCCGCCCCGGCCCCGGGATCGGGGAGGATCCCCGCCGCGGCGGCCGGATCCGGCCGGGGCCCCTATCCTCGGAGGCGGGACCCGGTGACGGACCGCCGCGTCAGGAGCGGTCCGCGCCGGGCGCCCCGCGGGGGCGGCGGATCGGGCGGGGACGCGGGAAGGAGGCGGCGCCGATGGGCCGGGAGCAGGCGGTCGCGGCGGCGCCGGAGTACGCCCGGATCCTCGCCGAGGTGCCCTGGCTGGCCGGGGCCATCGCCGGGGACGCCGATGCGCCGGTGCTCACCGGGTCCGGGCTCGCCGCGGCGCTGGCGGACCCGGGCTGGGTGGCGGCGCGGACGGCCGCCGGGGAGGCCATCTTCCCGATGCCGGGGGAGCGGGGGCCGCGGGCGCACGCCCAGCTGTGGTGGTACTCGCTGCTGGGCTCGCTGTGGCGGCCCGCCGCCGCCGGGATCCTGGTCGCCGGCGCCGCCCCGGCCGCCGACTGGGCGGGTTGGTCGATGGCGCTGCGCGAGGGCTTCTGGACCGCCTTCGCCGCCGCCGAGTTCACCCCGGTGCCGGCGGGGCCGGCCGGGCCGCCGCCGGAGGCGGACCCGGTGGCCGGGTACGGGGAGCGCATCGCCGGGATGCTCGCGCCGGCGATCGCGGCGCTGGGGGAGGCCGCCGGGGTGCGCCCGGCGCCGCTGTGGGCGCTGGTCGCCGACGAGGCCGCGGGCGCGGCCTGCGGGGCGGGCAATGAGCTGATGGAGCCCCGGCGCGGGGCCGCGGTGGGCGCGCGCCTGGCCGCGGGCGTGGCCCGGGCCACCCGCGCCGCCGGGGCGCCCGTCCCCGCGCCGGCCCGATTCGCCGAGGTCACCCCCGATTCGGTGGCGGAGCTGGATCCCCTCGCCGGGGTCGGGGAGGAGCCGGACTGGGATGCGCGGGCGGCGCTGGTGCGCGCCAGCTGCTGCATGATCTACCGCTCCCCGGTGGGGGAGCTGTGCGCGTCCTGCCCGCGCCGGGCCCGGCCGGAGCGGGAGGCGCAGTGGATGGCCCGGGCCCTGTAGGGGGTTTCGGTCTACCATGGCGGCCGTACCGGTCGGCCGGCGCGCGACCCGCGCCGCCGGGGGTCCGGCCGGAGCAGATGAGGGAAGGAACCCGCCCATGAGCTTTTTCGAGCAGATCGCCGCGGCGCTGGATGCGGAGGGCATCGAGAGCCGCGTGACCGAGGACGTGCTGCTGGTCCCGATCACCGAGGACCTGGAGGTGCAGTTCGTCACCCTGGACGAGGCCCTGCCCGCCGCGGAGGTCTACGTCGCCGCCGCGGACGTCGACGAGGAGGACGAGGACTTCGAGGCGGTGCTGGTGTCCGTGGTGTTCTCCGTCGAGGACGCCGTGGACGCGGTGGCGCACCATGTGGCCACCGACCGGGTGGTGGCGCTGCTGCGGGATCTGCTCGACGGCGCCGACGACCGCCTGGAGGCCCTCGAGTTCGAGCAGGACCCGGAGGAGGCCACCCTGGTCACCGCCGAGGTCGGCGAGTCCTCCCTGCTGCAGGTGATGGTCACCGCCATCGACAACGTGCCCACCGCGCACGTGCGCTTCGTGGCCCAGGACGCGAACCTGGACGACATCGTGGATCAGGCGATCGAGGAGTTCTGGGACTCCGACACGGAGACCATCCTCACCGACGAGGACCGGCGGAAGATGTTCGCCGACCTCTACGCCGACGCGCAGTCGCTGCGCAACGAGGTGATGTCGCTGGGCTCCTTCACCGACTTCGACAAGCTGGTGGACGCCCTGGCCCTGGTGGTGGATCGGGCCGAGGACTGGGAGGACATGCTCGCCCCGGTCGATGACGGCACCATCGACTTCATCTACGACGCGATCGAGGATGACGAGGACACCGACGCCGACGCCGACGCCGACGAGGACGAGGACCCGGAGGACTGAGCCGGGCGCGGTCCGCGCTCAGGAGGCGGTGACCGCCGGCGGCGGGCCGTAGCCGGCCGCGGGGGCGGGGCGCAGTGGGCGGACGTTGCCGGGCCGGGTGCCCGCCGGCCGGCTCGCCCCGGGCCGATCCCCGCCGGGCCGGGCGATGTCGCCGCGCCGCGGGGCCAGGGCGCTCATGCCGCCCGGCCCGGGGTCGCGAACAGCGCCGCCGGGCTGGGCAGCACGGTGCCCTCCCGGGTGGCCAGCCAGCTGAACACCCGGCCGCGCGCGTCGGCGCCGCGGTCGTGCACCAGCTCCGCCGCACCGGGCGGCAGCATCGCCGCGACCAGCGCCGCGGAGCGGATCCCGGCATGGACCGGGGCGGGGGAGGGGCCCAGCCGGCGGGGCCGGATGGTGACGCCCAGCTCATGGGCCAGCACCGGGGCCCCGTCGACCGCGGCCAGCGCCGGCTCATGCCGGGCGAGCCGGCCAAGCAGCGCCCGGGGCAGTGGGGCGGCCCGGGTGCGCAGCCGGGCGACCAGCTCCGGGGCATCGGGCAGCACCAGGTCATGGCGGCCGGCCAATCCGGCCCGGCGGCCCGCGGGGTGGCGCAGCAGGGTGTGCGCCAGCGCGAGATCGTGGCCCAGCTCCTCCCGGTAGCGGGAGGTGAGATCGGCGACATCGGGCGGGGTCCTGGGAATCCGGGGCAGGGGGCGTTCGTTGCTCATGGCGCCGAGGCTATGGCCGGCCCGGACACGTCCACGACCGGATGTTCGAATACATCCCCTATAAGTGCCGTGGTTTTCATCCGGGTTCTTCGCTATGGTCGGGAACGTTATTGTTGATATGACATCAGGAGGTCGGGGAGTGCGGTGGACGCGGCGCGGCCGGCGGGCGGCGGGGGAGCGGGCTGAATCGATCCCGGTCCCGCACGAGATCTGGGTGCTGGTCTCCGCCGCGTTCATCATCGCCCTCGGCTTCGGGCTCATCGCCCCGATCCTGCCGCAGTACGCCCGCAGCTTCGACGTCACCGTCTTCGCCGCCAGCTTCGTGGTCAGCTCCTTCTCCATCATGCGGCTGTTCTTCGCCCCGGCGTCCGGCACCCTGGTCAACCGGCTCGGCTACCGCAGCACCTACCTGACCGGGCTGTCCATCGTCGCCGCCTCCACCCTGCTGGTCGCGGTCGCCCAGAACTACTGGCAGCTGCTGGCCTTCCGGGCCCTCGGCGGCATCGGCTCGACCATGTTCACCGTCTCCGCGATGGGCCTCATCGTGCGCATCTCGCCCCCGGAGATCCGCGGCAAATGCTCCGCCACCTACGGCAGCGCCTTCCTGCTCGGCAACGTCTTCGGGCCCATCGCCGGCGCCGCCATGGTGCAGTGGGGGATGCGGGTGCCCTTCCTCATCTACGGTCTCGCCCTCATCGCCGCCACCCTGGTGGTGGCCATCCGGCTCTCCCCGGAGGCGCTGCGCCAGCGGGTGCCCCGGCGCACCAGCCCGGTGATGACCTTCCGCCAGGCCATCGCCGACTCCGCCTACCGGGCCAACCTCGCCTCCGGCTTCGCCAACGGCTGGTCCAACTTCGGGGTGCGGGTGGCCATCATCCCGCTCTTCGCCGCAGCCACCTTCAGCCGCGGTGCCGCCGTCGCCGGGTTCGCGCTGACCCTGTTCGCCCTCGGCAACATCATCGCCCTGCAGTTCTCCGGCTCCCTCTCCGACCGGATCGGCCGGCGCCCGGTGCTGCTCACCGGCCTGCTCATCAACGGCCTGTTCACCGGGGTGATGGGCTTCATGCACGCCGACCTGGCCGTGCTCGCGGTCTCCGCCGCGGCCGGGTTCGGCGCCGGCATGATCAACCCCGTGCAGCAGGCCGTGGTCGCCGACGTGATCGGCGCCGAGCGCCAGGGCGGCGCCGTGCTCGCCAACTACCAGATGGCCCAGGACCTGGGCTCCATCGCCGGCCCGCTCATCGTCGGCGCCATCGTGGACGCCGCCGGCTTCCGCGCCGGCTTCCTCGCCTGCGGGGCGATCACCTTCCTCGCCGCCGGCATCTGGCTCACCGGCCGGGAGACCAACCGCCCTCCAAGCAGGTCAGGTATCGTTAGAGGCAGCCTCTACTAGCTGGCTATCCGCCTTAGATTTGCCTGGGGCTCCACGGCTCGCAGTGTCTGCTGGCCAGGCAAATCCCCGAGGTTCGGTCGGGCTATAGAGAGAACGGAACGCTGGCTATCCAGCGAAGAATAGCGGAGGTGGTCTCGAATGGCAGGATACTCTGAACAACAACCGTTTTGGAAACTGGACTACTATCCGGGAACGAGAAGAAAGCTCGGCAGTGTCCCAAAAATTGCGTCTTATTTGTATCACGAGGTTGAAGTTGGTGCCACATTTACGACAGATGAGCTAAGGCTCAAGTTGGGTAGAGCGGGTCAGCGGGTCAACCACGAGCATTTCCAACGACGGATCCGAGAAATCAAAGACCTCGATTGGAACTTCCGCAATCATCAAGAGGATGCAGAACTAGATGTCCAGGAATACCGCCTAGTTAAAAAGGGTTGGACTCCCGAGAGTGGCAAGCCCCGGAAGCGAGACCCCATAACCGCCAGCGTGAGAAGGCAAGTGTTTGAGCGCGACAGACATTTCTGTCAGATTTGTGGTGCTCATGCCGGGGATGAATACCCAGGGGAGGATGGAACACGAGTAGTTCTGACTGTGGGTCATATCGTTCCTAGGTCGCACGGCGGTGAAGCCACGCTTCAAAATCTCCAGGCGGAATGTGCGCGTTGCAACGAACCAAAGCGCGACTCTGGTGATGCGATTAATACCTATGACAACGTCTGGCCTGACGTCAAAAAATTGGGCCGGAAGGATAAGCAGGAGTTGTTGCGTTGGCTTACGGAGAAGCGGCGTGACCTCAGTCCTGTCGAGATCGTCTATGCGAAGATCCATAAGATGAGGCCCGACGATCGTGACAGGCTAATGAACGACCTCCAAACTGCTACTGGGAAGTACTAGCGTGTATTTCCTATCCTGAGTAATGAGGAACAGTTAATGGAGTACCATGTCTTGGTGGTTGATCGCGTGGAGCATCGAGCCTGAGGGGTCGGCGTATTGTCTTTAATCCAGCCAAAAGTGTTGATGCCTATATCAGTAAGAGTTATTATCGATTCCGCTATTGTGGATAATGTTAGCTATAGCCCCTATCGGGGGGAATAGCAGTGGGGAAGGCGGAGGTTGGGAGTTCTAGCCGAGGGGGGGGGGGGGAGTAGGTAGCCTGTTCTGAAAACGCCCCATTAAGCGGGCAGTACTATTAGTCTTCACTGATATAGTCGGAGTACATCAAGGGTGCTAGGGCAAAAGGGTGAGGTCGCATAACTCCTAAACGCCACCGTAATTTAGGGTCCCGCCGACCTTAGCCTGTTAAGAACCCACATCTTGCCGCCATAGGCCAAGCTCGTGGGTTGGCGGGCTTAGGTGCGATCGGAGGGGGGATTTATCAGTTGCCCGCCCTTTATATCTTAGGTTAACTCAAGCCTAATCGAGATGGTCGGCCGGTCAGTGGATTATGTGAGCGATGGGTAGTCTCACTCTTGAAGTGCTGCCTTAATCGCTCTGCCGAATGATTTAGCGACGGGCGGAGGGAATGCATTTCCAACCTGGCGCCAGGCCGCAGTCTTTCCACCCATAAACTCCCATTCCGGCGGGAACCCCTGAAGCAACTGGCCCATTTTGACGGTAAGGCGGGGAATGTGACCGAGTGGGTCTTGGCTAGTGGGCGGAAATTCGGCGATAGACGTTCCCCGCACACCTAGCTTCCTCCAGGCTTCCCGGGCTCTCGAGGGGCCAACATCAGGGCCGCCGTGCTTCTTTGAGCCGCCAACAAGTGTCGGTGCAATAGTGTTTGCGTAGTTGGCCCAACTTTCGGCACCAAGCCAGCCAAGGCTTGCCATTTCCTCATAAAGGGTTTCGCCAACTGTCGGTGGCGTCAGTTCTGGGTCTGGCCATGAGAAGTCTTGTGCATAGCTGGGCATTAAAGCTACTAAGATAAATCGCGGACGCAGCTGCGGGACCCCATAATCGGAGGATTTGATAAGGTGCCACTCAGTGGCATAACCCATTTCGTGTAGTTCTTTAAGGATAGCGTTGCGGTAAGTAGTAAAGCGGGGTTGTGAAAGGCCCCGTACATTCTCTAGCATAACGGCCTTTGGGCGAGCCCCACGTACCAACTCCAGAGCCTTGGGGAATAGGTCACGCTCGTCCTCCGCCCCCAACTGTTTCCCGGCCACCGAAAAAGGAGGGCAGGGAACTCCACCGGCAAAGAGGTCGATACCATAGTAATCGTCACCCCTAAGGTCATGAACATCCAATTCCAATACCGGCCATCGCTCGTCTACCGGCATTTCGGGGTTATCTCGGTTCTGTCTGAGAGTCTCACAAGCCCAATGATCATTCTCTACTGCTGCGATATGCTTAAAGCCCGCCTGTTCGAGCCCCAAGGCTTGGCCACCGGCTCCGGCGCATATCTCAAGCGAGGTCAGTTTTGGCATAGTTCGTTTTCCTAGATTTGGCAACAGGTAATATTGCGTGGATTATGTATAACGTGTTTGGAAATCAGCTATCGCTGGTCTTGACTTGCTAACTGTGTACTTTCCGCACCTCTGGGATGGTCAGTGCCCTGTCTGATTGCGCCCGTGTTTTACTCCGTCCTGAAAACGAATATACGGGCATGTTCGATTGGGGGCAATAGTGTAACCGACGGTGGGTGAAGCTCTAAATATTGGCCGGTAGGCAATATCCGCCTCTAGTCTAGTTTTTCAATTGGCATGGTTGTCGCTCATCGCGGTTGTGCCGATCCACACTTAGTTTTTCATTTATCACCTATAGGGGCCTACGATTTATCTGGGGCTGTCTCATGACGGATGCAACTTATAAGGTACCCGTAGGGGGGACGGGTACGAGCATCGGCGTGTCTGTCGGGTTGTCTCCGTCGCGGGACCCGGGGCTATCCTCGCCGGTAGACTCTACTGGGCCTGCGGACGGAGGGTCGGTGGCTACCTTAACGGCCCTCGTTAGGCTCACGAACCGGTAGCGGGGGTTGGTGGCGGCCGGAGGTCCTCCGCTCGGCTGGGTGCTCGTCTCTAACGGAGGCTCGCGAGAGGCCCCTGAGGAGTGTCTCCGCTTGATGCGGTGACCTCGGCCGCTCTGGGGTCGGGACGGACGCGTTGTCGTCCTTGGTGACAGGCGGCGTCCGGCCTGTGCCGGGTTGCTTCGGGGATTATTAGGGTCGATTCAGTTTCCGAGCCCTGCAGCACTAGCCTAAGGGGTCCTTGCGGTTGAGGGCTAGGCGTTGGTTCGCTAACCTTCTAAGTTTGGGCTGCGGCAATTTAGCGCACCCGTCGGGCTCCTGCCGTGGTCGCCAATGTTTTGGCCCTGGCCCCGGTTGGAATTAACCGATTATCTGTGCATGTATTTGCTGTATTCCCTTATGGGTGGCTGGTCTCGATTTGCTTGTGGGTTGGAATATTGGGGTGCAGTTCCTCAGGGTATTTGCTCCAGCGTGTAGCAGTGTAAGTGTTCGTTCAGACGTTTCATGGTTTCCCATTGGCTGCGTGCCATATTTTCTGGTTAGCCCGTGATTTGCGTCGAGGTTTTAGACGGTAGCTATTATTTCATGAGGAGCTTTTGTAGACTCTAGGGCTTAAGATGTAGTTTTCAAAGATTAAGGGAGAGGTTTGGTTGACCAGTGATCTCGACGACGGTTCTGCCGGGACAAAGTGTGGTTATATCGGACTCTGTAAGGGCCGCTGTAGCTTTTTATCGGTTCAGGCTTCCCGGGCTTATCTGGTGTGGGTTGCCACGTTGTTCTGAAGGTTGCCGAACACTGATTTTGCGAACATGGTAACAGTGAATGGGATCCCCTTAAGGCGGCACTAGTTCCGATCGCCTAGCAGGGCGGGATAGTGTAGGGGTTGGCCCCTTTGTGGGAGGCGTGTCGACCAAGGCTCCTGGGACTATGTGACTTAACTAGGCGCATCGATAGTTGACTTCTAGCTTCGCTTTGGCCCAATGTCATGTCAAGGGCTTCCAGTTGATTCTCGTCCTCCGGTGCTGCACTCTGACAGGCTGAGGCTGGGTTCGCGGGGGTGGGCTCGCCTCCTGAGCTAACCCCGGTCTGGGCATCGATCCGCGGCGGCGTGGTGAAGTCGCTTTCAGCAGCTCAAGGGCGTAACATGACTACCCAATGAGTGATGGCGAGACCGGCAAGGGCGATTATCGACCGCCGCGGCTGGAGCATCGGACACCCACTCAGGACAGCCCGCGGGCCGGCACCCCACCGATGGTGGTCGACGTGCCGTTCGGCTGGCGGGATCGCGTCCCCGCGCACGAGGGGCCCCGCAGGGGCCCCCGATGCGGGGGCACGCACCCCATGGCCCAGGCAACCGGCGACGTAAAATGCGTCGGCCGGGTCGATGCCGTACGGGCTGCTGCACCAGGCGGCGCACAGGATGCCGCAGGTGCGAACGACAACACGGAGCAGGGACGCTCCGGGAATGGCGCGGGGCAGGGACGCCCCGCCGATGAGGGTATGAAGTGAACGAGAACGATGTGAACCAGCAGTCCGCGGCGGAGGCCCAGGACCGGGACGAGCGCAACGAGCAGATCGCCGAGGCGGTCCAGGAGCAGGTCGCCGCCGAGCGCGCGGAGATCCACGAGGCCGTGGAGGAGCAGATCGACCAGGCCGTGGAGCGGGCCGAGGAGGCCGCGGAAGACACCGGGGCCCCGGCGGCGGAGGCCGCGGAGGAGAAGGAGGCCCCCGCCGAGGAGGCCGCGACCGGGGCCGAGGCCCCCGTGGCGGAGCCCGAGGAGGCCCCCGCCGAGAAGCCCAAGGACGAGGCCCCCGCCGGGGACACCGGATTCGCCGCCCTGGATCTCCCCGAGGAGGTCCTCGCCGCGGTGCGCAAGGTCGGCTACGAGTCGCCCTCGCCGATCCAGGCGGAGACCATCCCCACCCTGATGACCGGCCGCGACGTGGTGGGCCTGGCGCAGACCGGCACCGGCAAGACCGCCGCCTTCGCGCTGCCCGTGCTCGCCCGGATCGACCGGTCCGTGCGCCGCCCGCAGGCCCTGGTGCTCGCCCCCACCCGCGAGCTCGCGCTGCAGGTCGCCGACGCCTTCCAGCAGTTCGCCGATCATCTCGGCGGCATCTCCGTGCTGCCCATCTACGGCGGCCAGGCCTACGGCATCCAGCTGTCCGGGCTGCGCCGCGGCGCCCAGATCATCGTGGGCACCCCGGGCCGGGTCATCGATCATCTGAAGAAGGGCACCCTGGACATCTCCGAGCTGCGTTTCCTGGTCCTCGACGAGGCCGACGAGATGCTGCAGATGGGCTTCCAGGACGACGTGGAGCGGATCCTCTCCGACACCCCGGACGACAAGCAGGTCGCCCTGTTCTCCGCGACCATGCCCGCCGCCATCCGCCGGCTGTCCAAGAAGTACCTCGACGACCCCGCCGAGGTCACCGTCAAATCGGAGTCGCGCACCGCGGACAACATCCGCCAGCGCTTCCTCATGACCGCGCACCGCAACAAGCTCGACGCGCTCACCCGGATCTTCGAGGTCGAGGAATTCGAGGCGATGATCGTCTTCGTGCGCACCAAGCACGCCACCGAGGAGCTCGCGGAGAAGCTGCGCGCCCGCGGCTTCGCCGCCGCCGCGATCAACGGCGATATCGCGCAGAACCAGCGCGAGCGCACCATCGGCCAGCTCAAGGACGGCCGCCTGGACGTGCTGGTGGCCACCGACGTCGCCGCCCGTGGCCTGGACGTGGACCGGATCAGCCATGTGGTGAACTACGACATCCCGCACGACACCGAGTCCTACGTGCACCGGATCGGCCGCACCGGCCGGGCCGGCCGCTCCGGCGAGGCGCTGCTCTTCGTCACCCCCCGCGAAGGCCGGCTGCTGCGCTCCATCGAGCGGGCCACCAAGTCCCGCCTGGAGGAGATGCACCTGCCGACCGTGGACCAGGTCAACGACTCCCGCAAGGAGAAGTTCGCCGACTCCATCACCGAGGCCCTGGCCGATGACCAGGTGCCGGTGTTCCGGGAGCTCATCCAGGCCTACGCCGATGAGCACGACACCCCGCTGGTGGACATCGCCGCGGCGCTGGCCGCCTCCACCCAGAACGACGACTTCCTGATGAAGGAGCAGCCGCGCCGCTCCCGCGAGGACGACCCCCGGGGCCGCGGGGACGACCGCCGCGGCGGCCGGGACCGCGGGGACCGGGATCGGGGCCGCGGCGGCGACCGCGGCCGCAAGACCGAGCGGGTGGAGTTCGAGCGCGCCGAGAAGAAGCCCTTCCGGATCTCGGTGGGCCGCAACCAGGGCGTGCGCCCCGGGGCCATCGTGGGCGCCATCGCCAACGAGGGCGGGCTGCAGTCCGGCGACTTCGGGCACATCGACATCCGCGGCGACTACACCCTGGTGGAGCTGCCCGCGAACCTGCCCCGCGAGGTGCGCGACAACCTCTCCCGCACCCGCATCTGCGGCCGGCCGATCGACCTGTCCGAGGACACCTCGGCGCCGGCCGGGGCCCGCGAGGACGACGACCGCGGCTACCGCGGCCGGGACCGCGGCGACCGGGGCGGCTACCGGGGCGGCCGGGACCGCGAGGATCGCGGCGGCCGGGGCGGTTTCCGCGGCGGACGCGACCGGGATGACCGGGGCGGCTACCGCGGCGGCCGGGACCGCGACGATCGCGGCGGCTACCGCGGCGGGCGCGATCGGGACGACCGGGGCGGCTACCGCGGCGGCCGCGACCGGGATGACCGGGGCGGCTACCGGGGCGGCCGGGATCGCGACGATCGGGGCGGCCGGGGCGGCTACCGCGGCGGCCGGGACCGCGACGAGCGCGGCGGGCGCGGCGGTTTCCGCGGCGCCTCCCGCGGCGGCTGGGACAACTAGGCCCCGCAACGGACGACACCGGCGGCGCCCCATGCGGGGCGCCGCCGGTGTCGGCGTATCCGGGTCTTAGATGAAGAACATGGCCACGGCCATGATCACCCACAGCGCGGCGAAGATGCCGGAGAACATGGCCAGCTTCGACTTCGCCTTGGCCCAGTCCAGCTCGGCGGCCTTGGCGCGCAGCTTCGCCAGATCCGGGTCATCGGCCTCCTCGCCGTCCGGGGCGACGCCCAGCCCGGCGAGCATCACCCGCTGGCGGGGGATGATCGCGAAGAACAGGATCGCCCAGGCGATGATGGAGCCGGCGATGGAGGCGTGCACCACGCCGCTGCGGAAGAAGTACGCGGCGTTGGTGAAGGCCACCCCGACGCCGAGCAGCGGCACCAGCAGCGAGATCATGCCGTAGGTGCGGCTCACCGCGTGCATGGTGCGGGCGGCGCCGACGGTGCCGGCCTCGCCGTCCCGGGCGGCCACCGCCAGCCGGGGGAACATCGAGGTCGCCACCGTGACGGGGCCGATGAGCAGGATCGCCGCGACGACGTGGGCGATGGTGATGGGGTTCATGGGCGGGTACGGCTCCTTCGTCTCGGGTGCCCTGGTGAGGTGCGCCGGCCGGGGCGCGGGGGCCGCCGCGCCCGGGCCGGGATCGTCCACCCTAGCCAACCGGCGGCGCCGGCCCGGCACCGCCACCGGGGCGCGGGCGGCTCAGCCGGCGACCCGGATCCCGCAGGCCCCGGCCAGGGCGCGGAAATCCGCCGCGGACACCGGCAGCGCCCAGTTCCGGGCCACCCGCAGATAGCGCATCGCGTAGTCGCAGGCGCCCGCCGGGGCGGGCAGCCACTCGGCGGGGGTGAGATCGGATTTGGCGCGGTTCGCCGCCGCCGCGGTGGGCAGCAGGTTCAGCGGATCATTGGCGAAGGCGGCGCGGCGTCGGGCCGGCCAGGCGTGCGCCCCGAAATCCCAGGCGGCGGCGAGCGGGTAGACGTGGTCGACCTCCGCGTCGGCCGCCACCAGGGGCGCGCCGGTGTAGGGGTCGGCGATCACCCGATCCCCGGGCCGGCAGGGCGGGCCGCCGAAATCGCGCACCAGGATCGACTGCCGGGTGGTGCACGCCCCGTCCCGGGCCCAGTCGCCGAAGGCGGCCCGCCGGTAGCCGGTGACCGTGACGCGCTCCCCGGTGACGGCGACGGCGCCGAGCAGCCTCGCCGCCTCCACCGGATCCGCCGGGCGCGCCACCGGGTGCGGCGGCGGCCCGGGCCCGGTCCCGGGCGCGATCAGCGGCGGCAGCAGGATCAGCGCCAGCGCCGGCGCCAGGATCGGCGAGGACAGCCGGAACCGGCCCGGCCGGCGCCGCGGCGGGCGCGCGGGGGCGCGGCGGCGGGGCATGCCCATTGGACGCCGGCGCGGTGCGCGCCGGTTCCCGCCGGGGGCGCCCCGCCGCGGGCGCGGCCCCGTCCGGGGGAGGGGGCGGCGGGCCTAGAGCTTCGCCGCGGCGGCGGCCCGGTCGAACTCGGCGAGGATGGCCTCGTCCGGTTTCGGGGTGAGCAGGGTGACCGCCACCATGGCGACGGTGGCCGCGGCCACGCCCGGGATGATCTCGTAGACCACGTCGGTCAGCGCCGAGCTGCCCCAGGCGAAGGAGACCACCGCCCCGGTGACCATCCCGGCCATCGCCCCGGGGGCGTTGAGCCGCCGCCAGTACAGCGCGGCGATGACCAGGGGGCCGAAGGCGGAGCCGAACCCGGCCCAGGCGAAGCCCACCAGGTCCAGGATGGAGTTCTCCGGGTCGGCGGCCAGGATCGCGGCGACCAGGGCGACCAGCAGCACCGCGGCCCGGGACAGCGGCATCGACCACCTCGCCCGCAGGTTCTTGTTCACCAGGCCCCGGTAGAGGTCCTCGACCAGGGCGGTGGAGGACACCAGCAGCTGGGAGGAGATGGTGGACATGATGGCGGCGAGCACCGCGGTGAGCACCAGCCCGGCCAGCAGCGGGTGCAGCAGGAACCGGGACATGTCCAGGAACACCGTCTCGTAGGAGGCCTGGTCGGCGATCCGGGCCCCGGTGACGTCGAAGAAGCCTGTGGCGATGAGGGCGACCAGCATCGCCCCGGCCAGGCAGATGAACTGCCAGGCGGCGCCGTAGACCAGGCCCTGGCGGGCCTCGGCGGGCCGGCGCAGCGCCATGAAGCGCACGATCACGTGCGGCTGGCCGAAGTAGCCCAGCCCCCAGCCGGCCAGGCCGATGATGGTCAGCGCCGGCAGCCCCTCGGTCATCGCGAACCAGGTGCCGTCGACGCCGCCGTCCGCCGAGCCCGGGTAGGCGTGCCCGGCGGGGTAGGTGAGCACCTCGGTGAAGGACAGGCCCTGGCCCATCAGGTAGGCCAGCGCCACCGCGGGCACCGCCACCAGGGCGAGGAACATGATGATGCCCTGCACGGTGTCGGTGTTGGCCACCGCCACGAACCCGCCGACCAGGGTGTAGGCGACGGTGACCCCGGCGACGATGAGCATCCCGGTGAGGTAGGAGCCGTCGAAGGTGGACTCCCAGTAGCGGCCGCCGGCGACCATCCCGGAGGAGACGTAGAAGGTGAAGAACACCAGGATGATGATCCCGGCGGTGACCCGCAGCAGGTGGCTGGAGTCGCGCACCCGGGCCTCGAAGAAGGTCGGCACGGTCAGCGAGTCCCGGGCGATGTGCGTGTAGGCGCGCAGCCGGGGCGCGGTGAACACCCAGTTGGCGGTGGCGCCGATGAACAGGCCGATCGCGATCCACGCCTGGGAGAGCCCGGAGAGGTAGATCGCCCCGGGCAGGCCCATGAGCAGCCAGCCGGACATGTCCGAGGCGGAGGCGGACAGGGCGGCGACGAAGGGGTGCAGGCCCCGGCCGCCGAGGACGTAGTCGTCGTAGTCGACGGTGCGGCGGTAGCCGCGCCAGCCGATGTAGAGCATGGTCGCCAGGTAGGCGACGATGGCGACGATGAACCACGAATGCTCGCTCACGCGGCCGTGGCCTCCTTCCGGATGGGCGGGCGCGGCGGCGGGGCGGCGCCGGTGCGGGGGCGCCCGCGGCCGCCGCCCGCGCGCACCCGGGGTGGGTCGTGCATCGGGGACCGGTTCACGGTGGCACCGCGGCACCCGGCCGGGCAAATCGCCCCCCACCTGCGGGGGCGGCGTTCACCCGGATACCGCCCGCCGCGGCGCCGCCGGCGGGGCGCGGGCCGGGCCAGGTGCGCCGGCGGCGGCGCTTCCCCGGGCGCGACTGCATAGGCCCAATTATTAATAGTGGACGAAATTCGCAGGTAACGGTAGCCTAACCGCGGGTTAACCGGAACGGGTGACCCATCCACCTCAGTGAAGGGCAAGTACACAATGCATATTCTCGGACACCGCGGCCGCCGCGCGGCCGCCGCGGTCGCCGCGGCCGGCCTGCTGCTCGCCGGCTGCGCCGGCGGCGACGACCCCGCCGACGACACCGCCGCCGCCGATGACGGCGCCGGCTTCACCGTCACCGACGTCGCCGGCCGCACCGTGACCCTGGACAAGGCCCCGGAGCGGGTCCTGTTCGGCGAGTCCCGGGCCGCCTTCGTCATCTCCTTCCTGCAGAAGGACGAGCCCACCGACAAGATCGTCGCCTGGGGCAATGACCTGCAGTCCGCCGCCAGCGACTTCTACGATCGCCTCGTGGAGGCCGACCCGGCCGCCGCGGACATCGCCGATATCGGGCACTTCAAGAAGGACGACGTCTCCGTGGAGACCCTGCTCGCGCAGGACCCGGACATCATGGTGCTCACCCTGCAGCAGAAGGAGGTCGCCGAGGAGCAGGGCATGCTCCAGAAGTTCGACGACGCCGGGCTGAAGTACGTCTTCACCGACTTCCGGGAGGACCCGCTGAACAACACGGTGCCCTCCGTGGAGCTGGTCGGCAAGGTCCTCGACCGCGAGGAGGAGGCCGCCGACTTCGCGAAGATGTACAACGAGAAGCTGGCGATGGTCAAGGAGCGCGTGGCCAAGGCCGACGCGAAGCCGAAGGCCTTCCTGTGGCGCGCCGCCGGCCTGTCCGACTGCTGCGGCACCTTCGGCACCGAGAACCTCGGCGGGGTGCTGAGCACCGCCGGCGCGGAGAACATCGCCGATGAGCTGCTCGAGGACAAGGCCGAGGGCGATCTCACCGTGGAGAAGGTCATCTCCGCCGAGCCGGACCACATCGTGCTCACCGGCGGCGACTGGACCGCCTACGTCAAGGACAAGCCGGAGATGGCCGCGGTGGACTACACCCACCTGGGCTACAACTACGACGCCGAGGAGGCCAGCGAGTCCTTCCAGGCGGTGCTCGACGCCACCCCCGGCATGGAGGAGGTCAAGGCCGTCAAGGACGGCCACGTCTACGGCCTCTACCACCAGTTCTACGACTCCCCCTTCAACATCTTCGCCCTCGAGGCAATGGCGAAGTGGCTGCTGCCCGAGGAGTTCTCGGACGTGGACCCGGCGCAGGAGTTCGCCGACTTCCACGCCGAGCACATGCCCTTCGAGGCGGAGGGCACCTTCTTCGCGGAGCTGTCCTAGCTAGATGACGAAGGGATCCGACGGCGGCGCCGGCCACGGCGCCGCCCTCCCCGCGGCGGGGCGACCCGCCGCCGATCCCGACCGGGCCGCGACCGGTGCGGCCGCCGTCGCCAACTACCGGCGGCGCGCGGTGCGCAAGGTCGCGGCCGTCGTCGCGTTGATCGCCATCTGCCTCGTGGCGTTCCTCGCGTCCACCGCGGTCGGGGCCCTCGACTTCTCCTGGTCCACGGTGCTCAAGGGCATCTTCTCCCCGGATGCGGTGGATCAGCAGACCCGCACCGTGCTGTGGCGGCTGCGACTGCCCGCCGCGGTGATGGCCGTGCTGGTCGGCTCCTCGCTGGCCCTG
Organism: Corynebacterium sphenisci DSM 44792; assembly: GCF_001941505.1. NCBI lineage: Bacteria > Bacillati > Actinomycetota > Actinomycetes > Mycobacteriales > Corynebacteriaceae > Corynebacterium > Corynebacterium sphenisci. The sequence goes on from NZ_CP009248.1 coordinate 896,329, forward strand.
GCCGGCGCGCAGATGCAGACCATCCTGGACAACCCCCTGGCCGAGCCCTTCACCCTGGGCATCTCCGCGGCGGCCGCCTTCGGCGGTGCGGCGGTGATCGTGCAGGGCTGGCGGCTGCTGGCCAACGCCCAGTTCAACCTGGCCCTGTTCGCCTGGGCCGCGGCGATGCTGGCGGTGTCCATCGTGATCGGCGCCTCGGTGTGGCGCGGCGCCGGCGCGGAGTCGATGATCCTGCTCGGCATCGCCCTGGTGTTCCTCTTCCAGGCGCTGCTGGCGCTGATGCAGTACCGCGCCGACCAGGACGCGCTGCAGCAGATCGTGTTCTGGACGATGGGCTCGATGGGCCGGTCGAACTGGACCGCGGTGGGCATCGTCTTCGGCGCCCTGGCGCTGGCGGTGCCCTACGTGGTGGCCAACTCCTGGAAGCTCACCGCGCTGCGCCTGGGCGACGCCCGGGCCGCGGCGATGGGCATCGACGTCAAGCGGCTGCGGATCATCACCCTGGTGGTGGTCAGCCTGCTCGCGGCGACCTCGGTGGCCTTCGTCGGGATCATCGGCTTCATCGGCCTGGTCGGCCCGCATGTGGCCCGGATCCTGGTCGGCGAGGACCAGCGCTTCTTCGTGCCCGCCGCGATGGCCGCCGGGGCGATGCTGCTCACCTGCGCCCATGCGCTGAGCCTGATGCTCATCCCGGGCCGGGCGATCCCGATCGGGATCATCACCGCCCTGGTCGGCGTGCCCTTCTTCCTGGCGCTGCTGTTCACCCGCAAACGACAGGTCTGGGGGTGAGCGCCATGAGGAGCGGACGACGGGCCGCCCGGGCCGCCGAGGCGGCGGCCACCGCGGACGCGGCCCTGGCCGCCGCGGCGGCGGAGCCGGTGAGCCTGACCATCGAGGATCTGCGCTTCGCCTACGGGACGAACCGGGTGCTGCGCGGGATGAGCATCTCCACCCTGCGCGGCGGCACGGTGGTGGGGCTGCTCGGCCCCAACGCCGCCGGGAAATCCACCCTGGTGAAGACCATCGCCGGGATCCACCGGGCCGACGGCGGCCGGGCGGTGGTGCGCCTGGGCGAGCGGGTGCCCCGCGGCGCGGAGCTGCGCCGCACCGTGGGCTACGTGCCCCAGGACCTGCCCACCTCCGCCTCGCTCACCGCCTTCGAGACCATCCTGGTCGCCGGCCGGCGCGCCGGCACCTGGCGGATGACCGACGAGGTGCTCGAGGCCGCGGGCGCGGTGCTGGAGCTGATGGGCATCGCGCACCTGGCCTCCCGCTACGTCGCGGAGCTCTCCGGCGGCCAGCGGCAGCTGGTCGCGGTCGCCCAGATGCTGGTGCGCGAACCCCGGGTGATGCTGCTCGACGAGCCCACCAGCGCGCTGGACCTGCGCCACCAGGTGGAGCTGCTGCAGATCGTGCGGCGCCAGGTGGCCCGCACCGATTCCCTCGGCGTGGTCGCCATCCACGACCTCAACCTCGCGGCGCGCTACTGCGATGAGCTGGTGGTGCTCGCCGACGGGGTGGCCCACGCCCAGGGGGCGCCGGCGGAGGTGCTGGTGCCCGATGTGCTGGAGCGGGTGTACGGGCTGCGCGCCCGGGTGCTCGACGACGGCGGGGTGCCGGTGGTCTGCCCGGTCCACCAGGACTGAGCCGGGGCCGGCCCGCCGCCGGCCCCCGCCCCGGAACCCCCGGGGCGGGGGCCGCGGCGTCCCGGCGCGCCGGCGGGGGCGGCGTCAGCGGAGATCCACGATGGTGCGCCCGGTGCCGGCCCCGGCCATCAGATCCGCGAAGGCCCCCGGGACCGCCGCCAGGCCGGAGTGCACGGTGGCCACGGGGCGCACCCGGCCGGCGGCGAGCCACCCGCCGACGATCTCCTCGAAGACGGCGCGGCGGTCCTCGTGGGCGAGGACGGTGAACCCGGTCATGCTCAGCTCATGGTGGATCATCCGCTTGTAGTTGCGCGGCGGCCGCGGCGCGCCCCCGGATTCCCCGGCGGCGCCCATGAGCACCACCCGGCCCCCGTCGCGCAGCAGGTCGATCCCGGCCTCCAGCATCTCCCCGCCGACGGCGTCGAGGTAGACGTCGACGCCGTCCGGGGCGGCGGCGGCCAGGGAGCCGGCGAGATCCCCGGCCCGCCGGTCCACCCCGACCGCGCCGAGCTCCTCCAGCAGCGCCACCCGCGCCGCGGAGCCGGCCACGCCCACCACCTCGGCGCCGAGCGCCCGGGCGAACTGCACCGCATGGGCGCCCACCCCGCCGGCCGCCGCGGAGACCAGCAGCCGCTCGCCGGGGCGCAGCCGGGCGATGTCGTGCACCGCGATGAAGGCGGTGAAGCCGACGTGGCCGAGCACCGTCAGGTTCTCCGCCGCCCGGCCCGGATCCCGCACGGGCGCCGGACGCAGGGCGCCGGCAGGGACGGCGAAGCGCTCCCGCCACGGCGCCCACTGCACCACCGCGGGATCGCCGGCCGCCCAGCCGGGCAGCCCGTTGGGATCGAGCACCTCCACCAGGGCATCGGATTCGGGCACCCCGCCGACATCGACTCCGCCGCGGCCGCCGGTGGCCGCGTGCACGCCCAGCCGGCCGGCCAGCCCGGCGTTGAGGCCCAGCATGCGCAGGCCCACCAGCGCCTCCCCGGGCCCCGGGGCGGCCGCCGGCGCCTCGGCGAGGCGGAAGTCCCCGGCGGTCACCGGGCCGGCGGGCACCCGGGCCAGGCGCACCTCCCGGCCGCCGGCGGCGGAGTTCGCGGTATCGGTCATCGGGGTCTCCCTCCCGTCGCTGGGGCAGTGGCGTTCACCCACCGAGGCTACGCCCGGGGCGCCGGGGCCCGCGGCGCCTGCGGTGGACGGTCCCGGCAATCCCGCCGGGAGGCGCATGGGCGTTCGAGCCGGGGTGCCCCGCGTCCGCGGCTCTGCCACAATCGCGGACATGGACCCCACCCATCTGCTGCACGGCCTCTGGCTGCCCGGAAAGGGCCTGGGCCTGTGGCTGGAGCGGGTCGAGGGCCATCTCATCCTGGACTCCGCCGCCCAGGCCGGCGGGGCGCTGCCGGAGCCCCTGGCGGGGCTGCTCGGGCACCGGCCGCTGCGCCGGGGGCCGGTCACCGTGCTGGCCAGCCCCTCCGGGCGCCGGGTGCGCAAAACCCCGCCGATGCGGCTGCTCGCCCCGCCGGCGGCGGCCGCGGCCCTGGCCGTGGCCGCAGACTTCGACGGGCACCCGGCCATCGACCACGACCTGCGCTACCTCGCCCGGGTCGCCGCCGGGATCCGGGCGCATGTGCGCGCCGGCCGGGTGATGCCCGCGGTGACCTGGGAGGCCGACTCCTGGTACCTGAAGTTCCGCCTGGCCGACGGCATCGCCGAGGCGCCCTGGCTGGCCGAGCTGCGCCGGCTGCTCCCGGAGGTGCTGCGCGCCAACGGCGGCCCGGCGATGCTCGATGATCTGCTGGCCCAGCTCGCCCACGAGATCACGCTGCGCGAGCTCTCCGGCTACGCCGCCGCGGCGGGCCGGCACCGGATGATCCGGACCATGCTCGACGGCGCCCCGCTGCGCAATCCGCCGCCCGGGTTCGTCGCCGGGCTCAACGAATGGCGGGCCAGCGTCAACGCCGCCCGGATGAACCTGGTGCTCACCCTGGAGGAGCCGGAGCCGGAGGACGAGCCCGCCGATGCGCCGGCGGCCGAGGCGGCGGTGCTGCCGCTGCGCGCGGACCGGTGCTCCGGCGCCGAGGCCGCCCCGGGCCGGGACGGGGCCGCCCAAGGGGCCCCGGCGCCGGTCACCGACCTCGACGGGGCCCGGGACGCCGCCGCGGCCGAGGATCCGCTGTCCGGGACCGACCCGGCGTGGCCGCTGCGGGTCGGGGTGCTCGACGAGCACGGCGGGGAGCTGCCGGCCGACCCGGAGCTGCTCGGCGCCGGGGTGCGCCGGAGCCTGGATCGGCTGCTCGCCGCCGCGGCCGCCGCCTTCCCGCCGCTGGGCGCCGCCGCCCCCGCGGGCCGCGGCCTGGACCTGCTGCTCACCGGCCGGGAGGTGGAGCAGCTGCTGCTCACCGGCATCGGCGCCCTCGCCGAGGCCGGGATCCGGGTGCGGTTGCCCGCCGGCTGGGACCGCCGCGACCCGGCGGCGCGGATCACCCTGCGCGCCGCGGAGCCCACCGGGTCGGTGCGCGGGGCCACCCCCGGGCGGGTCGGCCTGGACCAGCTCGTCGACTACTCCTGGCGGATCTCCGTCGACGGGCGGGAGATCGACGAGGCGGCGATGGCGCTGCTGTTGGAATCCAAGACCGGGCTGATCCGGCTGCGCGACCGGTTCATCCTGGTCGACCCGGCGAAGGCCCGCCGGATGCTGGAGCACCTGCGCAACCGCGCCGGCGGCGCGGACCGCTTCGGCGGCACCGCGCCGATGGTGGAGCTCATCGGCCTCGACGACGAGGTCCGCCAGGCCACCGACGCCGAGGTGGATCTCACCGTGGCCGGCGAACTCGGCGACTTCTTCACCGGGGTGGTCGACCCCCGCCCCGAGGAGCTGCCCGCCCCGCCCGGGCTGCGGGCCGAACTGCGGCCCCACCAGCTGAGCGGGATGGCCTGGCTGGAGTGGATGTCCCGGCACGGCTTCGGCGCGGTGCTCGCCGATGACATGGGCCTGGGCAAGACCATCCAGGTGCTCGCCCTGCTGCTGCACGAGCGCGCGCACGGCGGCGCCGGGCCCACCCTGGTGGTCGCGCCGACCTCGGTGGCCGGCAACTGGGTGGACGAGGCCGCCCGCTTCGCCCCGGACCTGCGCACCGTGCTGCACCACGGGCCGCGCCGGGCCCGCGGGGCGGAGTTCACCGCCGCCGCGGCCGGGGCCGACATCGTGATCACCACCTACCCGCTGCTCGCCCGGGACGAGGCGGATCTGGCCACCGTGGACTGGGCGCACCTCGTCCTCGACGAGGCGCAGGCGATCAAGAACCCGAACACGGCGGTGTCCCGGGTCGCCCGCCGGCTGCCCGGCCGGCACGCCATCGCGCTCACCGGCACCCCGATGGAGAACAACCTCGGCGAACTGCACACCATCATGGACTTCTGCGCCCCCGGGCTGCTCGGCAGCGCCCGGTCCTTCCGCGCGAAATGGGCCCGGCCCATCGAGACCGGGGCCGATCCCGGCGCCGCCGCCCGGCTGCGGCGGGTACTCGACCCGTTCATCCTGCGCCGGGTGAAGACCGATCCGGCGGTCCTCGGGGATCTGCCGGAGAAGCAGGAGAACACCGAGTTCGTGGAGCTCACCGTGGAGCAGGCGGCGCTCTACGCCGCCTATGTCCGGGAGCTCGAGGCGGCCCTGGCCGCACAGCGCGGCGGCGCCGCGGAGCCGGGCCGCACCGCGATGTCGCGCCGGGCGCTGGTGCTGACCTCGCTGACCCGGCTGAAGCAGATCTGCAACCACCCGGCGCACTACCTCGCCGACGGCTCGGCGATCACCGACGGCGGCGGGCACCGCTCCGGGAAGGTGCGCCGGCTGGTGGAGCTGCTCGACCTGGCCGTGGGGCAGGGCGAATCCACCCTGGTGTTCACCCAGTACGCCGAATTCGGCCGGCTGCTGCGGCCCTATCTGGCGGAGCGCTACGGTCGGCCGATCCCCTTCCTGCACGGCGGGGTGCCGCGCGCCGAGCGGCTGGCCATGGTCGAGGCCTTCAACGCCCCCGGCGGCCCGCCGGTGCTGCTGCTGTCGCTGAAGGCCGGGGGCACCGGGCTGAACCTCACCGGGGCCAACCACGTGGTGCACGTGGACCGCTGGTGGAACCCGGCGGTGGAGAACCAGGCCACCGACCGGGCCTACCGGATCGGCCAGCTGCGCGACGTCACCGTGCACAAGCTGGTCAGCCGGGGCACCCTGGAGGAGCGGATCGACCGGGTCATCGCCGACAAGATCGCCCTCGGCGGGGCGGTGATCGGCACCGGCGCCCGGGCGCTGACCGAATTGGACGACGAGGAGCTGCGCACCCTGGTGCACCTGGACGCCCGGCCGCGGCCGGGCGGCGGGGACGCCGACGCGGCGGGGAGGCGGCGGTGATGGCCGACCGGGGCGACAACGTGATCTGGGCGGACTTCACCGGCCGCCGCGGGACGCCGGGCCGCGCCGGGGCGCGCCCGGCGGCGCGCCGCCGGGCGGCGCGGGAGGCGGCGCGCACCTGGGCGGCGCGCACCCTCGTCGACCGGGTGCTGCCGGGCGCCGACCGGGGCCGGGTGGACCGGGGCCGGGACTACCACGCCGAGGGCCGGGTCGCCGAGCTCACCCTCGCCGCCGGGGCGATCTCGGCGCTGGTGCGCGGCACCCAGCTCGACCCCTTCACCGTGATCCTGCAGCTGCCCTGGCGCGGGGAGGCCGAGCGGGACCGGGCCGTCGCCGCGATCGCCGCGGCCCCCGGCGGGGTGCTCGCCGCGCTCAACGGCGCCCTGCCGGCGGAGGAGGAGCACCGGCTGCTGCTCGGCCCCGGGGAATCGCTGCGCTGCAGCTGCGACTGCCCGGATCCGGCGGAGTACTGCAAGCACATCATCGCGGTCACCCTCGCCGCCGCCGCGGCCCTGGACGCCGACCCGGCGCTGCTGCTGCGGCTGCGCGGGATCACCGACTCCGATCTGCGCCGGGCGCAGCGCCGGGCCGGCCCCGGCGGGGAGGGGGCGGAGGGGGCCCCGCGCGGGCCGGCGGCCCCGAGCTGGCGGGCGGTGGACCAGGCGATCCCGCCCGGCGGCGGGGATTTCTGGGGCCGGGAGCTGCCGCCGCCGGAGGTGCCGGAGGTCACCGCCGCGCCCGCCCTGGCCGCCGCCGACCGCGCCCTGCTGGAGGAGGCGCTGGCCACGGTCTGCTACGGCCGGGTCGACGAGACGCGCCTGATCTCCGATCTGGAGGTGCTCTACGAGGCGCTCACCCCGGTTCGCGGGCGCGGCGGGGCCGGTTCGGGCGATGATGGCGGGGACCATGATCCCGACGGGGCCGGGGACGCCGGCCCGGAGGAGGGGCGATGAACGCGCCGGCAGTGCGCTTCCTGCACACCTCGGACTGGCAGCTGGGCATGCCCGCGGCCTTCCTGGCCCGCTACGACGACGCGGTCCCGGCGGAGTTCGCCCGGGCCCGCCTGGACGCGGTGGAGCGCCTCGGGGAGGTCGCCGCCGAGCGCGGCTGCGCCTTCATCGTGGTCGCCGGGGACGTCTTCGACTCCAACTCCCCGGACCCGCAGCAGCTCGGCCGGGCGGTGGAGCGGCTGCGCGGGCTGCCGGTGCCGGCGTACCTGCTGCCCGGCAACCACGACAGCCTGGACCCGTCCAGCGTGTACCGGCGCCCCGAGTTCGCCGGGCTCGCCGAGCACGGGGTGCACGTGATCCGGGATTCGGCGCCCATCGAGGTCGCCGAGGGGGTGCAGCTGGTCGGCGCGCCCTTCCGCTCCCGCACCCCGGCCGCCGACCCGGTCGCCGCGGCGCTGTCCGGGCTGGACCGGCCCGCCGGCATCCGGATCCTGGTCGGCCACGGCCAGCTGGAGGGCTTCGGCGGGGAGGCGCTCATCGACGCCGGCGCCCTCGCCGCGGCGGTGGCGGAGGGGGTGGTCGACTACGTCGCCCTCGGCGACCGGCACGGCACCCTGGAGGCCGCGCCGCGCACCTGGTTCTCCGGCTCCCCGGAGGTCACCGACTTCGACGACGTGGAGCACGACTCCGGGCGGGTGCTCGTGGTCGACGTCGCCGCCGACGCGGCGGGGGAGACGACGGTCGCCGTGGAGCCGGTGCGGGTGGGCCGCTGGGCCTTCCGGGCGATCGACGCCGACATCGCCTCCGACGCGGACCTGGACGCCTTCCTGGCCCGGCTCGCCGAACTGCCGGACAAGGACCGCACCGTGGTGAAGTACTCCCTGCGCGGGGAGGTCACCATCGGCCAGAAGCTGCGCCTGGACGCCGCCCTGGACCGGTTCCGGGACCTCTTCGCCTGCCTCTACCGCCGGGAGCGCACCTTCGACCTGGCGGTGGTGCCCGGGGACGGCGACCTGCCCGATCTGGGGCTCACCGGCGTGCCCGCCCGGGCCGCGGAGCGGCTCATCGCGCACGCCCAGTCCGGCTCGGACGGGGCGGAGACCGCCGCCCGGGCGCTGCGCACCCTCATCCGGCTGGCCGGGAAGGAGTCCTGAGATGCGCCTGCACCGACTGGAGATCCGCGATTTCCGCGGGGTGCGCCACCTGGTCCTCGACGATCTCGCGGACACCGGGGTGCACGTCATCCACGGCCCCAACGAGCGGGGCAAGTCCACCATCGTCGCCGCCCTGCGCGCGGTGCTGTTCACCCCCGCCCGGAAGACCGGGAAGGTGCTGGAGGCGATGCGCAGCGTCGGCGTGGACCGGCCCCCGGCGGTGACGGCGGAGCTGAGCCTGGACGGCCGCCGGTTCACCGTGGACAAGCGCTACACCGGCCGCTCCGGGGCGAGCACCGAGATCCGGGTGCTCGAGGGGCCCGGGGCGCCGGCGCAGTACGCGGGCCGGGAGGCGGAGGACTGGCTCGCCGAGCGGGTGCAGGCCGCGGGGCTGCAGGACCTGTGGGGGGCCTTCACCGCCGAGCAGGGGACCATCCCCGGGACCCTGGAGCTGGCCAAGGTGCCGCAGATGTCCCGCGCCGCCGCCGGGGGACCGGCGGGCGCCGAGGCCGCCGCGGGCGCGGCCGGGGAGCCCGAGGCCGCCGCGGCGGCGGAGATCCTGGACCGGGCCCGCGCTGAGCACGCCGAGCTGCTCACCCCGACCGGGCGGTACAACAAGCGGGTCACCGAGGCGCTGCGGGCCCCGGAGGAGATCGAGGCGGAGCTGGCGGGGCTGCGCGAACGCCGCCGCGAATTCGACGACTGGGTGGCCGGGATCGAGCGCCTCGACGCGCAGATCCGGCGGCTGCGCGAGCGCGCCCCGCGGCAGCGCGAGCTGGTCGCCGAACTCGCCGAGGCCGCCGAGGCGGCCCGCGGGCTCACCGGCCGCGCCGAGGCCGCCGAGGCCGCGGTGCGGCAGCGCCGGCTGGAGCACGAGGCCGCGGCCGGCGCCCGGGGGACCCGGGAGCGGCTGGTGGCGGAGCTGCGCGCCCGCGAGGAGGCCCGGGACCGGGCCGGCGCGGAGCTCGCCGCCGCGGAGGAGGCCGCCGAGGCCGCCCGCGCCGCGGTGGCCGCCGCCCGCGCCGACCGGGAGGCCGCGGCCGCGGCGATCGCCGACGCCCGGGCCCGCCGGGTGCTCGCCGAAACCGATGCCGCGCATCTGGCGGAGCTCGCCGCCGCGGAGGCCGCCCGCCGGCGCCGGGCCGCCGTCGCCGAGGCCACCGGCGCCCGCGACGCCGCCGCGGCGCGGCTCGAGGGGCTGGCGGTCACCGCCGGGCTGATCGCCGACATCGACCGGGCGGACTCCCGGGCCCGGCTGGCCCGGGCGGTGCTGGAGCAGGCCGCGCCCACGGTGCGCCTGGCCGCCGACCCGGCCCGGGAGGTGCTCCTCGACGGCGCCGGCGTCGAGCTCGGGGAGGCGGAGCTGGTGCGCCCGGTGACCGCGCGCACCGTGATCGGCGTCGACGGGGTCACCGTCACCGTGGACCCGGCCGCCGACGCCGCCGACCGGGCCGCCGAGGCCGAGGCCGCCGACCGGGCCCTGGCCGGGCTGCTGGAGCGCGCCGGGGCCGCCGGGGTCGAGGACGCCCGGGCCGCGGCGGCGCGCCGGGCGGCCGCGGAGGAGGGGCTGGCGGAGGCGGAGCGGGCCCTGGCCGAGGCCCGCGCCGCGGGCGACGCCGACGCGGACCGGGAGCTGCTGCGCCGGATCTACGGTTCCGCGGAGCCGGGCCCGGAGGCGGCCCCGATGGATCGGGCCGGGGCGCGCCGGGCCGCCTGGCGGGGCCCCGGCGAGCCCCCGGAGCCGCCGGCGGACGCCGGGGCCGCCCGCGCCGCCCGGGAGGCCGCGGAGACGGATCTGGCCGCCGCGGAGGCCGCCGAGGAGGGCGCCGCCGGGCGGCTGCGCGCCGCGGAGACCGGGGCGGCGCTGACCCGGGTGTCCACCGCGCGGGCCCGCCGCGAGGACGCCGTCCGGGAGGCCGACCAGGCCGCCGCGGCCCTGGCGGAGGCCCGGGCGGACGCCGCCGACGAGGCCCTGGCGGAGGCCCTCGCCGCCGCCGGGGAGGCGCTTGCGGAGGCGGAGGGGGCGGCCGCGGCGGTGGCCGCCGAGGTCGCCGAACGCGACCCGCGGGACACCATCCTGCGGCACGAGGCCGAGCGCACCCGGCTCAACGCCGAGGCGATGGACCTGGAGCGGGCGATCGCCCGGCGGGACGGGCTGCAGCGCACCGTGGACGAGGCCGGCGGCCTCGACGAGCGGATCGCCCGGGCGGAGGGGGAGCTGGCGCACGCCCGGCAGCGGGCGGAGTCCCTGGTGGAGCGCGCCGATGCGCTGCGCATGCTGGTGGAGGTGCTGGAGGAGGCCCGGGAGGAGATCCGGGTGGCCTACGCCGCCCCGCTGCGGGACACCCTCACCCGCCTGGCCAAACCGGTGTTCGGCGCGGACGTGGCCTTCGACCTGGACGAGGACCTGGGCATCGTCAGCCGCACCCGCGGCGGGCGCACCGTGGATTTCGCGGCGCTGTCCGGCGGCGCCCGGGAGCAGCTGGACATCCTGCTGCGGCTGGCCGCGGCGATGATCCTCGACGGCGGGGAGTCCGCGCCGATCATCCTCGACGACGCCCTCGGCGCCACCGACCCGGACCGGCTGGCGGACATGAACGTCGCCCTGGACATCGCCGGCCACGAGGCCCAGGTGATCGTGCTGACCTGCGACCCGGACCGGTACGGGATGCGGCCGGTGCGCTGGCTGCCGATCGACTCGCTGCTGGAGCCCTGAGCCGGCCCCGCCCCCGCGGCGGCGCCGGGGGCGCCCGGGGGCGGGGCCGGGGGTGGCCAAACGGGCCGCGGCCGGTTTCGCCCCGCCCGGAGCCGGATAGTATCCTTCCCCCCATGCGGTTGGATCCCTGGCTCGACGAGGAGGAGCAGCGCTTCTGGCGCACCCTCGTCGCCGCGGTGCGCAGCGCCGAGCGCACCATGGATCACCGCCTGCAGCAGACCGCCGGGATCTCCTCGGCGGATTTCGCGATCCTGGTCAGCCTCTGCGAGGCCCCCGGGGGCAGCTGCCGGATGCGGGAGCTCTGCGCCCTGCTGGCCTGGGACCGCAGCCGGGTCTCGCACCAGATCAGCCGGATGGGCAAACGGGGCCTGGTGGAGAAGAGCCGCTGCGACTGCGATCAGCGCGGCATCGACGTCCGGCTCACCGCCCTCGGCCGGGAGATCATCGAGCGCACCGCCCCGGACCACGTGGCCACGGTGCGGCACCTGATCTTCGATCAGCTGGGGGAGGCGGATCTCGCCGCCGGGGCGGAGGTGCTGGAGCGGATCGCGGCCAGCGCCGCCGGGATGCGCGGGGAGGAGCTGGCCCTGGGCAATGGCGCGATGCCGGCCGGGGCGGTGGTGGAGGCGCACGCCAGGGCGGTGGCCGCCGCCGCGGACGCCGACGCCGCGGCGGAGGCCGCGCACGCCGCCGGCGACTAGGGCGCGGCGCCGGCGACGGGTTACCCTGCACGCCATGGACGACTACGAATGGCTCAGCGACGCCGAGCAGGAGTTCTGGCGGATGCTGGTGTCGGCCTTCCGGGTGGTCGAGCGCGATATCGAGGCCACCCTGCGCACCCGCACCGGGATGACCTTCGCCGATTTCACGGTGCTCATCGCCCTGCACGAGACCCCCGACGGGCGGATGCACGTGGACGGGCTCTGCGAGCGGCTGAAGTGGAATCACCCGCGCGCGGCGCTGCATGTCGGCCGGCTGGAGCGGGCCGGGGTGCTCACCGTCGAGGATCGCGGCGCGGACCCGGAGGCCGAGTACGCGGTGGCGCTGACCGGGATGGGCCGGCACGTCTTCGCCGAGGCCGCGCCCGCCTACGTCGCCGCGGTGCGCGCCGCGGTGCTCGAGCCGCTGGCCGGCCAGGACATCGCGGCGATGCGGGCCGGGCTGGCCGCGGTGCTGGCCCATGACCGGGCCGCCGGCGGCGCCGGCTGAGCCGCGGGGCGGGCCCGGGGGAGGGGTTCGAAGGCCGGGGACCGTGGTGAACCGCATGTAAGATCGGGGGACGCGGACCCGGCCCTGCCGGGGCCGCCCCGCGCGCCGCAGCATCGGCGCGACCATCCAGCACACCAGCGAAGGGACATCCACCATGGAACCGAAGAACGGGCTTTTCGACGCCGCGGCGCTGTCGCGGCGGATCGACTCCCTGGCCGGCCGGCCGGTGCGGCGCAGCCACGCCAACCGGTGGCTGACCGGCGTCGCCGGCGGGATCGGGGAGGCCGCCGGGGTGAACCCGAACATCATCCGGGCGCTGTTCGCGCTGCTGGCCGTGGCCGCCGCGCCGGCGGCGATCATCATCTACCTGCTCGGCGTGATCGTGCTGCCCGAGGCCTAGCCGGCCCGGGCCCCGGAAGACCGAAGACCCCGCGTCCCGGAAGGGACGCGGGGTCTTGCAGTGCCCCCGACACGAGTCGAACGTGCGACCTTCGGTACCGGAAACCGGTGCTCTATCCACTGAGCTACGGAGGCGGGGCGCCCCTCATCGGGGCACGCGGGATACTCTAGCATCACCCCCGGCGGCGGGGAAATCACCCCAGCCACCTGGTCGGATCAGCCGGCGGGGTGCACGCTGACCCGCCCCGGCGGCAGCTGGCAGCGCACCGGGGCGCCCACCCGCAGCCGGCGGGCGATCGCCTCGGCGGTGGGCACCGCCACGGTGATCTCCGCCTCGCCGACGGCGACCACCGCGGCCACCGCCCCGTCCCCGGGCGCCCCGCGCAGCCGGGCCACGGTGCCGGCGAGGCCCGGCCCCTCCTCCGGGTCCGCGCCGCCGCGGTCCCCGGCGGCGTCGTCGACGCGCTCCAGGGACCCCGCCGAGGGCGCCCAGGTGACCATCGCCGGATCCCCGGGCGCCGGGGCGGGCCGGCCCCCGCTCAACCCGCCGCGCAGCACGGTGCCGGCGCAGTCCACCAGCACCTCCCCGGCGCCGTCGGCGCCGGGGCGGACCTCCACGATGGTGCCGGTGAGGCGGTTGAGCCCCATCAGCTCCGCGGCGAAGCGGGTCGGCGGGGCCGCGGAGAGCTCATCGGGGCTGAGCCGGGCCACGATCTCCCCGGCCTCCAGCACCACCGCCGCCGAGCACAGCCCGGCGACCTCCACCGGATCGTGGGTGACCAGCAGGGTGGTGCGATCCGCGGCGGCGGCGGCGAGCAGCCGGTGCCACTGCCGGGTGGAGTCGGCGTCCACCGCGGCCAGCGGCTCATCGAGGATGAGCACCCCGGGCCGGGCGCCGAGGGCGCGCACCAGGGCCACCTGCGCGGCCTGGCCGCCGGAGAGCGCCGGCACCCGCACCTCGGCGAGCTCGGCCAGGCCCGCGGCGGCGAGCAGCTCCCGGGCCAGCGCCCGGTCCCCGGTGGCCATCGCCACCGCGGAGGCCACGGTGGCGGTGCGCGGCAGCCCGGCGGCCTGGGTGAGCAGCACCACCCCGCGGCGGCGGGCCGGCACGAAGACCCCGGGGGCGTCCACCACGGTGTCGCCGACCCGGATCCGGCCGCCGCGCAGCCGGCCGGCGATGAGCCCGGCGAGGGTGGATTTGCCGGAGCCGTTCGGCCCCACCAGGGCGGTGGTCGCCCCCGCGGCGAAGACCGTGGCGGCCGCCCCCGCGCCGACGGTGACCGCCACCGGGGGCGCGGTCGGCCGGGTGAGCTCGCGCATCCGGGCCACGTCGATGGCCCCGGCGACCCGGGCCACCGGGGCCGGGGTGCGGCGCAGCAGCGCCGGTGCCGCGGCCGCGGCGATGGCCGCCACGGCCACCGCGATGAGCACCGCGGCCAGGGCGTAGGCCCGGTCCTGGTCGAGTTCGCGCTCCAGGTAGATGCCCAGCGGCATGGTGCGGGTGACCCCCGGCATGGAGCCGGCGAAGGTCAGGGTGGTGCCGAATTCGCCGAGGGAGCGGGCGAAGGCCAGCCCCGCCCCGGAGGCCACCGCCGGGGCCACCGCGGGCAGGGTCACCCGGGTGAGCACCGCCGCCCGGCTCATCCCGACCCCGGCGGCGGAGTCGGGGATCTCCGGGTCGAGCTGGCGCAGCGCCGAATCCACGGCGATCACCACGAAGGGCAGGGAGATGAACACGTGGGAGAGCACCACCCCGGGGAAGGCGAAGGCGAACTCGAGGCCGAGGGCGTCGAGCACCGGGGCGGCCACCCCGCGGGTGCCCAGCGCCGCGGTGAGCGCCATCCCGGCCACCACCGGGGGCATCGCCAGCGGCAGCAGCACCAGGAAGCGGGCCAGCCGGGCCCCGCCGCGGGCCCCGGCCAGGGTCACCGCCAGGGGCACCCCGGCGGCGACGGCGAGCAGGGTGGACTGCACCGCCGCGGCCAGGGACAGCCGCAGCATGGCCACGGTGCCCGGTTCGGCGAGGATCCCCGGCAGCCCCGCCCAGGGCACCCGCAGGCCGAGGGCGGCCACCGGACCCAGGATGAGGGCCAGGGCCAGGGCGGCGACGGCGGCCAGCGGCCAGGGGGCGCGCCGCGGGGCGCGGTCCAGGCGCTCGGCGACCGGGGTGCGCCCGCCGGGTCCGGTCCCCGCGGCGGCGGCCATCAGGCGTCCGCGCCGTCGTCGCCGGCGACCGGGGTGAACCCGTGCCGGGCCCAGACCTCGGCGAACTCCCCGGAGGAGAGCAGATCCAGCAGCGCCTGCGCCGCGGCCCGGTCCGCCGGGTCGGCGGTCACCGCGGCGACCAGGGTGTTGATGTGCCGCTCGGCGCCGGGGATCTCGATGACCTCCACGTCATCGCCGGCCGCGGCGGCGTCGGTGCGGTACACCCAGCCGGCGTCGGCGTTGCCGCCGGCGACCTTGCCGAGCACGTCGGAGACGGACTGCTCCAGGGAGGCGGCGTCGATGTCGCGGCCCAGGTCCTCCTGGATCGCCGCGGAGACCCGGCCGCAGGGCACCTGCACATCGCAGAGCACCACCTTGGCCCCGTCCAGGGAGTCGTCCACGCCGGTGATCCCGGCGGGGTTGCCCTTGGGCACCACCATCACCATGGAGTTGGTGGCCACGTCCACCGGTTCGCCGACCAGGCCCTCGGCCACGGCGTCGGCCATGTGCTTCTCGTCGGCGGAGATGAACACGTCGCCGGGGGAGCCCTCCCGCAGCTGGGAGACCAGGGCGGTGGAGCCGGCGTTGACGAAGGTGGGCCGCAGCGCCGGGTCCAGGTCCGCGGCGGCCGCGGCGAGATCGTCGTTGAGCACCCGGGTGGAGGCCGCGCCGAGGACCACCACCTCGGCGGCGGCGGCGTCGCCGGCGTCGGCGGCGTCGTCGCCGCCGCCGGGGGCGCAGGCGGCCAGGGCGAGGGCGGGCAGCAGGGGCAGGGCGAGGCGGCGCAGCAGGCGCCGCGGGCGGATACCGGTCATGGGGCTGGTTCCTTCTGGTCGAACTGCGGTCCGGTTTTGCCGTGGCCGCCCCGCGGCGTGCGCGTCGACCGGACCGGGCGACGCGGGCGGGCGGATCAGCCGCCCGCGAAGGGGGGCAGCACGTCCAGCCGCGCCACCCCGGCCAGCGGCGCGCCGGGATCGACCCGGCGGCCGTCGGCGAGGAAGGAGCAGGCCGGCAGGATCTCGGCCAGGGTGGTGCCCGCGGGGGTCCGCCCGGGGTGCGCCGCGGCGAGTTCGGCGAGCAGTTCGCCGAGCGTCGCCGGGGGTGCGCCGACGGTGGCCGAGGCCCTGCCGGCGGCGGCGCGGGCGGCGGCGTAGAAGCGGATTTCCACGGGCGTCTCCTGAATCGATCCTGGGCCCCATAATGGTACACTGACCTGCGATTCCGCAAGAAAGGCAGGACCGCATGCGCACACCCGAGGAGCACCTCGACGCGGTGGCCGGGGCAATTCCCGGGCTGAGCTGCCAAACGGTGCTAGCCGAGGCGGCGGCGGACCGGATCCTGGCCGCCGACGTCACCGCCCCGGGGCCGTCCCCGCGCTTCGACAATTCGCAGATGGACGGCTGGGCGATCCCGGCCGCCCGGCTCGGCTCGCTGCCCGCGACGCTGTCGGTGGGGCCCACCATCGCCGCCGGGGCGGACCCGGCGCGGGTGCTGCCCGGGGGCCTCGGCGAGGCGGCGGCCGCGGTGATGACCGGGGCCCGGCTGCCGGCCGGCACCGGCGCGGTGGTGCCGGTGGAGGACTGCGACCCGGACGACTTCGCCGCCGCCGAGGCCGCCGGCGCGGTGCGGGTGCCGGCCACCCCCGCCGGCCGGTTCATCCGCGCCGCCGGCTCCGATCTGCGGGCGGGGGAGACCGTGCTGCGCGCCGGGGACCGGCTCACCCCGGTGGCGGTGGCCGCGCTCATCGGGCTCGGCGTCACCGAGGTGCCGGTGCTGCGCCGGCCCCGGGTGATCCTGTGCACCGGGGGCGCGGAGATCGGCCGCGGCGGCCCGGCCGGGATCCCGGACAGCAACGGGCCCATGCTGGAGCTGCTCTGCGCCGCCGCGGGCATCGACGTGGCCCGCCGGATCCGGGTCGACGACGACCCGGCGGCGCTGCTTTCCGCCCTCGACGCCGCCCTGGCCGACCCCGGCGGCCCGGTGGACGCCATCCTCACCTCCGGGGGGATCAGCCACGGCCGCTTCGAGGTGGTCCGGCTGGCCCTGGGCGGATCCCCCGGCGCCTGGTTCGGCCACGTCGCCCAGCAGCCCGGGGGCCCGCAGGGGCTCACCGCGCACCGCGGGGTGCCGGTGGTCTGCCTGCCCGGCAACCCCATGTCCACCCTGGTGTCCTTCCGGCTCTTCGCCCGGCCGGCGCTGCTGCGCGCCGAGGGCGCGGCGGCGGACGTCGGCGGGATCGCCGCCATCGCCGCGGAGCGGCTCACCGGGCTGCCCGACGCCCGGGTGAGCTTCCGCCGCGGCCGGCTGCGGGTGGACGGGGCCGGCCGGCTCACCGCCGCCCAGCTCGGCGGCGGCTCCTCCCACCTGCTCGCCCAGGCGGCGACCGCGGACTGCCTGATCCGGGTGCCCGGCGGCGGCCGCGCCATCGCCGCCGGCGAACCGGTGACCGTATTGCGGCTGTGAGCCGCCGCCGGAGCCCCGGCACCCCGAGAACCCGATACCCCGACCCCGACCGAGGGAGCCCACCATGAGCGACCGCACCGACCCCGCCGACCGCCCCGATCCCGGGCCCGGCCACGCCGCCGCCCCCGCCGCGGGTGCGGCGGACGGCCTGGTCATCGTCTCCTCCACCCGCGCCGCCGCCGGCGACTACGTCGACCGCACCGGCCCGGTGCTGGTGGACTGGCTGCGCTCCCGGGGGATCGCCACCCCGGACCCGGTGGTGGTCGCCGACGCCGATATCGCGGCGACCGTGGACCGGGTGCTCGGCGACCGCGGCCGGCTGCCCCGGGTGGTGCTCACCACCGGGGGCACCGGGATCACCGACGACGACCGCACCGTGGAGGCGGTGGAGCCCCACCTGGAGCGGCAGCTGCCCGGGGTGGTGCAGGCCTTCTTCGCCGCCGGGCTGGCGAATGTGCCCACCGCGGTGCTCTCCCGGGCGGTGGCCGGCACCGTGGGCCGCAGCTTCGTGATGACCCTGCCGGGCTCCCGCGGCGCCGTCGCCGACGGGATCGCGGTGCTGGACCCGGTGCTCGGCCACATCCTGACCATGCTGGAGCGAAATGAGCGTTGAGGATCCCGCCCACGTGGCGGAGCAGACCGGGATGGTGCTCGGCGCCCGGGTGACCGCGGCGGCCCTGGAGCCGCTGGCCGCCGGGGCCCGGGCGGCGACGGCGACCGCGGCGATGGGCGCGGTGGTCGTCTTCGAGGGGACCGTCCGCGATCATGACGGCGGCCGCCGGGTGGCGGCGCTGTCCTACACCGCGCACCCGGAGGCCGAGGCGATGCTCGCCGCGGTGGCCGCCGAGGTGTGCCGCCGGCATCCGGAGACCCGGATCTGGGCGGCGCACCGGGTGGGCCCGCTGGCCATCGGGGAGCTGGCCTTCCTGGTGGTGGTCGCCGCCGCGCACCGGGCGGCGGCCTTCGCCGCCTGCGCCGACCTGGTCGACGCGGTGAAGGCGGGGGTGCCGATCTGGAAGGAGCAGCGCCTCGACGACGGCACCGTGCAGTGGGTGGGCGTCGAATGAGCGCCGAACCCGGCGCGGCCCCCGGCGGGGCCGGCCCCGGCCTGGACCGGGATCAGGTCAGCCGGTACCGCCGGCAGCTGATGCTGGACCGCTTCGGCGCCGCCGGGCAGCGCGCCCTGCTGCGCGCCCGGGTGGCGGTGGTCGGCGCCGGCGGCCTGGGCTCCCCGGCGCTGCTCTACCTCGCCGGGGCCGGGGTGGGGCATCTGCACATCATCGACGATGACGTGGTGGGGGTGTCCAACCTGCACCGGCAGGTGATCCACCCGCAGTCCGCGGTGGGCGTGAACAAGGCCGCCTCCGCCGCGGCCCGGGTGCGCGAGCTCAACCCCGGGGTGGTCGCCGTCGCCGACGGCCGCCGGCTGACCGCGGACGACGCCGCCGCGGTGCTCGCCGATGCGGAGGTGGTGCTGGACTGCACGGACAACTTCGCCGCCCGGCACATCATCTCCGCGGCCTGCGCGGAGCTGGGCATCCCCCATGTCTGGGGCGCGATCCTGGGCTACGGGGCGCGGCTGAGCGTCTTCCACGCCGGCCGCGGCCCGGTCTACGAGGACCTGGTGCCGGCGCCGCCGGACCCGGCGGCGGCGAGCTCCTGCGTCCGCGAGGGGGTGCTCGGACCGGTGCCCGGGATCGTCGGCGCGGCGATGGCCGGGGAGGCGATCAAGCTCATCTGCGGGGTCGGCGAGCCGCTGCTGGGCACCGTCGGCTCCTTCGACATGCTCACCGGCCGCTGGGAGTACATCCCGGTGCTCGCCGGGGGCGCGGACCCGCGCGCCGGCGCCCCGGGGCCCGCCCCGGCCGCCGCGGGGCCCGCGGCGGGGCCGGCCGGCCCCACCCTGGTCGGCCCCGGGGAGCTCGCCGGGGCGGTGCTGCTGGACGTCCGGGAGCCCTGCGAGTTCTCCTCCTACGCGATCCCGGGCGCGGTGAACGCGCCGCTGAGCGCGCTGCGCGCCGGGGAGATCCCCGGGGCCGCGCGGGCGGCCGCCGCCTCCGGTGCGGCGGTGGTGGTCTGCTCCGGCACCGATCGCCGGGCCCGGGCGGCGGCGGGGCTGCTCGCCGCGGCCGGGGTGGCCGCCGCGGTGCTCGACGGCGGGGTGGAGGCCTGGCTGGACGCCGGCGGCGACCCCGCCTGAGCGCCCGCTCAGGCCGGGGGCAGCTGCCGGGACCAGTCCCCGGAGCGGCCCCCGGATTTCGCGATGATCCCGGTGCGCCGGATCATCGCCGAGCGGTCCACGCCCTTGACCATGTCGATCACCGCCAGGGCGGCCACGGTCACCGCGGTGAGCGCCTCCATCTCCACCCCGGTGCGGTCCGCGGTGCGCACCGTGGCCTCGATCGCGACATGGTCGGCGGCCAGCTCCAGGTCCACGCTCGCCCCGTGCACCCCGATGGCGTGGGCCAGGGGCAGCAGCTCCGGGGTGCGCTTCGCCGCGGCGATCCCGGCGATCCGGGCCACCGCGAGCACATCGCCCTTGGGCACGGCGCCCTCGCGCAGCGCGGCGAGCACCTCCGGGGAGCAGGCCACCTCCCCGCGGGCGGTGGCGCTGCGCACCGTGGGGGTCTTCGCGGTGACGTCGACCATCCGGGCCGCGCCGCGATCGTCGAGGTGGGTCAGCGTGATGGGCGCGTCGGGGCGCTCGGTCATGGGATGCTCCTTATCTCCCCGGGGCCGGCGGGGCCCGGGGACGTGGCCGGGGGACGGGGGTGTTGGGGGGCTCAGCCGCCGATGGCGCTCATCGGGCGCCCCGGCTGCCGGAAGCCGGGGGCGCCGATGCCGTGCCCGGCGGGCTTGGCCCGCATGGTAGCCGCCCAGGCCGCGGCGATCTCCGCGTCCCCGGCGCCGGCGCGCAGCAGCTCCCGCAGCGGGGTCTCCCCCCGGCTGAACAGGCAGGCGCGCACCGCCCCGTCCGCGGTGAGCCGGGTGCGGTCGCAGTCGCCGCAGAAGGGCGCGGTCACCGAGGCGATCACCCCGATCTCCCCGGCGGGCCCGCCGGCGCGCGGGACGGCCCGCCACAGCGCCGCGGGGGCGGCGCCGCGGGGCGCGGCGGCGGGGGTGAGCTCATAGGCCTCGCCGAGCCTCGCCAGGATCTCCCCGGCGGTGACCATCGCCCCCCGGGACCAGGCCCGGGAGGGGCCCAGCGGCATCTGCTCGATGAAGCGCAGGCGCAGCCCCCGGGCCAGGGCGTGCCGGGCCAGGGGCAGGATGTCGGCCTCGTTGACCCCGGGCAGCACCACCGCGTTGAGCTTCACCGGGGTCAGCCCGGCGGCCCGGGCGGCGTCGATCCCGGCGAGCACGTCGGGCAGCCGCTTCCGGCGGGTGAGCATCGCGTGCCGGTCCGGGTCCAGGGTGTCCAGGGAGACGTTCACCCGGTCCAGTCCGGCGGCGGCCAGGGCCGCGGCCCTGTGCGCCAGGCCCAGCCCGTTGGTGGTCAGCGCCACCTCCGGGGCCGCGCCGGCGTCGGTGGTGAGCGCCTTCGCCGCGGCGATGATCCCCGCCAGATCCCGGTGCAGCAGCGGCTCCCCGCCGGTGAGCCGCACCCGGCGGATGCCGAGATCGCGCACCCCGATGGTGATCAGGCGGATGAACTCGGCGGTGGTGAGCGTCTCCTTCGGCGGCAGCCAGGGCAGGCCCTCGGCGGGCATGCAGTAGGTGCAGCGCAGATTGCACCGGTCGGTGAGGCTGACCCGCAGATCGCGGGCCACCCGGCCGTGGTCATCGGCCAGGGTGCGCCGCCGGGGCGGGGCCAGGGGCACGGGGGCGGTCATCGGGGGATCCTTCCGCGGTGCTGGGGGAGGGGCGGGCCGGCCGGGCCGGGGACGGCCGCGCCCCGCCGCGCGGGGCGCCCCCGGGTGGGGTGCGCCGCGGTGGCGGGGCGGCGGGGCCCCGGCGGCGTGCGGGGCGCGTCGCGGCGGGGCCGGGCGTCGGGCTCAGGCCGCCTGCGGGGCGGTCCGGCGCTTCTTGACGGTGGCCCAGATCTTCCAGATCCCGTAGGCGCCGAAGATGGCCCAGATGAACTCCGTGATGAACAGGCCCGCGTTGAAGGGCTTGATCGCGGTGTAGGTGAAGCAGGCGGCGCCGATCAGGTTGGCCCACTGGTAGATGTAGGAGGTCGACTTCAGCAGCCCGGCGTTCAGGGCGGCGAAGGAGCCCAGGAAGCAGATGGTGCCGAAGATGGAGACCGCGGCGGAAAGCGGCATGATGATCAGTCCTTTCGTGGTGCTGCGGTTCAGGCGACGCGCGGCGCATCGGCCGCGGCGGCTCCGGGGGCGGGCTCGCCGCGTCGGCGGGCGAGGAAGATCTTGATGACGCCGTAGACGCCGATCAGCGTCCACACCGCCTCGGTGATGAACACGCCGACGTTGAACGGGTTGATGACCGAGTAGGTCAGCGCCGCCGCGCCGATGACGTTCAGCCACTGGTAGGTGTAGTGCTGCGGGGTGAGCTTGCCGAGGTTGAGCAAGCCGAAGGCCGCGAGCAGGGCGATCGGCGCGATGAGGCCGATTTCCTGGGCGAAGGGCATGTTCTTCTCCTCCTTGGGTCGGTGTTCGGGGTGGGTGGGTCCCCGGCGCCGCCGCCGCGGGGCGGCGGGGCGTCGTCGGGGTGCGGCCGGGGCGGCCGCGGGTCAGTTGTTGTGCTGGGCGTGCCGGCGCCGCTCGGGGACGCGCAGCCGGCCCAGGGTGGGCAGGTCGAGCGCCTCCAGGGTCCCGGCCATGGCCTCGGCGGCGTCCTCGAAGGCGCGCAGCCGCTCCTCCTGGTCCGGGCGCAGCCGGCCGGCGGCCTGGTAGTGCTTCACCCGCGGGTAGCGCCCGGCGAGCAGGGAGCCGAAGTCCAGGGCCAGGTCGAACTGGCCCTCGTCGGCCTTGCCGCGCCCGGAGCGGGCGAAATCGGAGATGTCCGCCAGCACGTCGTGCAGCTGGGTGAGGTCCATGTCGATGCCCGGCACGGAGCCGTCGTCGGTGGCGTAGGAGTCCACCCCGGTGCGCGAGGGCCCGGTGGGGGTGTCCCGCCAGCGCTGCATGCGCAGGGTCTCGTTGGCCAGCACCGGCTCGTTGACCGGCAGCCGGGGCGCGTCCGCCGCGCCGAGCAGCTGGCCGCGGCTCATCCGGATGAAGGTGCGGTGATCCTCGAGGCCGGGGGCGGTGCAGCGCAGGCCGATGGCGTAGGACTCGAGGTCCTCGGACTGGAAGTTCCAGCCCACGTAGCGGGCCACGTCGGCGATCTCGAAGTCGCGGGCGGTGGCGCCGGGGAGGTGGAAGTCCACCTCGACGAGGTAGTCGGCGACGATCCGCTTCTGCTCCTCGGTGAGGGTGATGTCCTGGTACAGGGGGTACATGTGGCTCTCCTGGTCAGATCATCTGCAGGCGGTCGTAGCTGTCGAAGTCCTCGAACCAGCCACCCCGGCCCTTGCCGATGATGTCGTAGCGGTTGACCACCTCGATCCGCTCCACCCACTTGGCGGAGCGGAAGCCGGTGGAGATCTCCATGCGCACCCGCATCGGGGCGCCGTTCTTGATCGGGATGTCCTCGCCGTCGAGCTCGGTGGCGACCAGGGTCTGCTCCTGCATCGCCTCCATCATCGGGCAGGACTCGTAGTACCAGCCCTCCGGGTAGATGGCGTCGTCGCGGCCCATGTTCTGGAAGCAGTGGAAGACCACGTCGGTGGCCCCGTCCAGGGGGCGGGCCAGCTCCAGCAGGGTCTTCAGCGGGACCCCGCCCCAGGTGCCCACGGAGGAGAAGCCCTGCACGCAGTTGTGCATGGTGGTCTGCGAGTGGCCGGCGGCGAGTTCGCGCAGCTCGGCGAGGCTCAGCGTCATCGGCCGCTCCACCAGGCCGCCGATCTCCAGGTAGTAATCCTGGTAGTCGTTGGCCAGCAGGGCGAGGTACTCGTCGTTCTCCGGGGGGCAGCCCGAGGCCCGGAAGTGCTCGGTGGTCGCGGCCGGGTCATGATCCTGCCGGGACTCCAGCTTCATCAGCTGCCGGGTCAGCGGCCGGACGATCACGTTGTGGATCCGCTCGATGAACCGCGGGTGGTCCAGGGAGGTGCGGGTGGCCACGATGTGCAGCCACACCACGAGGGCCAGGCCGATGCTGAAGATCACCCCGCCGGCGACGGGGCTGTCCGCGTGGCCGAAGACCATCTTGGACACCTCGTGGCCGTAGCCGTGGGCGATGACCATCACCACGTGCACGACGATGAAGGCCAGGTAGGCCACCAGGCCCCACCAGTGCAGGGAGCGGATCATCTGCCGCCCGCCCATGGCCCGGGTGATCCGGGGCCAGTGCGAGTTCACCGCCGGGGACTGGAAGAAGCCGGTGATGATCATGAAGGCGGGGAAGATGAAGATCACCGCCGCGTAGGACAGCTGCTGCACCGCGTTGAAGGGGTAGCCGGGCATGTGCTCGGGCACCTGGAAGGCCAGGTAGCTGACCATGTTGTCCAGGGCCTCGGGGAACACGGACCAGGAGTGCGGGATGTAGCGGCGCCACTGGCCGGTGGCGAAGAGCAGCACGTAGTAGACGGCGAAGCAGATGATGAAGCCCATCACCGTCATGAAGTGCCAGTACCGGCCCTGGCCGAGCAGGCCCCGGCCGGGCAGCGAGATGATCGGCGAGTAATCCTCGTACTCGCTGCCGACCGCATAGTACTTGTGCTTCGGCTTTGATTTGATCGTGAACTCGGCCCACTGCTTTCCTGCGCGGGTGTGCACATTCGTGTGCAAACGCGGGAAGGTGCCCAGGATCTCGATGCCGGAGCGGATGAAGAAGGTGATGAAGATGATGTTGAGGAAGTGCTCCGCGCGGAGCCACCAGGGGAAGTCGAAGGTCGTCATTGTCGGGCTCCTTGCCTAGTCCGTGAATCCCTGGGTGTCCGGCCAGGCGACGAGCATGCCGAAGTTGACCGCCCAATTGAGCGCCAGGTAGCCCAGGGAGGCGAAGGCCATGAGGTTCCAGGTCGCGGCGAGGCCCACCGGGGCGCCGTTCCAGACGAAGGGCGCGTCGCCGATGATGCCGCCGACGTAGATGATGAGCGCGCCGGCGGCGACCGCGGAACCGAAGTCCCAGATGCGCAGCCGGGTGGTCAGGCCGAAGGCCAGGAAGGCCACGGCCAGCGCGACGACCAGCCACAGCGCCGGTTCCGCATGGGGGAACGGCGGGTGGTCGGAGACGGCCACCGCCGCGGCGCAGCCGCCGATCAGGGCGACCACGGCCAGCAGCAGGGCCTTGGTCAGCCGGGGCAGGTTGAAGCGGAGGTAGCGCAGCACGTGGGCGCGTTTGGAACCGGGCCTGCGGTGCCGGTACACGTCCTCGGTGGCGTTGGGGGTGCCGACGACGTAGGGCGCGTCGCCCGGGCCGCCGCGGCCCTCTTCGATGATGTTCATGGGGAGTCCTTCCCGCCGGTGATTTTTTCAGGGGGAGTGGAGGTTTCGGGAGGGTCCCGGATCTTGAATGGGTTTCCCGTAGTGGGGATGACTTTAGCGGTTGGCCAAGTACGAAACCAATTCGATCGCCCCTGTATGGCGGGGTGATATAAATCATGGTTTTTCGCGGAACGCGAACAATGTTCAAAAGTCCGGGTCGCACCGCCGCACGGGGGGAGGGGGTGGATGATTGAACGGCGAACGAGTCGGTGACCTTCGTTACCTCGGCCGTCCGCGGGGGCACCCCCGGGAAAAGGGCCGCCGCCCGCGCCCGGGGCGGGCGCGGGCGGCGGGGCGCGGCGGCGGCCTCGCGGCGATCCGGCTCAGCCGGCCAGGATCACCGCCAGGGTGCGCGGGCCGTGCACGCCCTCCACCCGGTTGAGCTCGATGTCCGAGGTCGCCGAGGGCCCGGAGATGAGCGTGGTGGGCCGGGTGGGCTCGAGTTCCGCCAGCGCCTCGGGCACCCCGTGCACGATGCGCGCCACCGGCACCACGCAGATGTGCGCGTCCGGCACCAGGGTCAGCGCCCGGCGGCCGCATTCGGGGGAGCCGTCGAGGAAGATGGTGCCGGTCTCCGCGGAGACCACCGCGCAGGAGGTGAGCACCGCGTCCGCGGCGTCGAGCGCGCGCGGGTCCACCCCCGGATCATCGGCCTCGACCTCGGCGGCGACGCCGGCGGTCCAGGCGCGGTCCACGCCCGGGGCCAGGCGCAGCCGGAACCGGTCGTCGGCGGTCCCGGAACCGCCGCCGCGGCGGGGCACCAGCTCCAGGGCCCGGCCCACCGCGGCGGCGATCTCCGCCGGTTCCGCGCCGCAGCGCAGCACCGCGGCCCCGTAGTCGTCGAGCCGGTCCACCAGCAGCTCCACCAGCTCCGGGGTGCGCGGCCGGCCGGCGTCGTAGTCCCGCGGCACCGGGTAGGGCTCATCGGGCACGATGCGCGGCCCGTCGAGCACCGCCCCGGCCCAGTCCTGCCCGGCGGCCGCGGCCCGCGCGGAGCGGATCCGCGCCAGGATCTCCTGCTTCGCGTTCATCGCCGCGCCTCCTTCCCGTCCCCGCCTTCCCCCTCGCCGGCGGCATCGTCCCCCCGCGCGGCGGCCCCGCCGCGGATCCGCGAGGGCACCGGGTGCTCCCGCTCCCCGGCGAGCAGCGCGGCGGCCTCGTCCCCGCCCCACCACTGCCGGAAGGCCGCCTTCGGCGGCACCGGGGTGTCCCGGGCGTCGGTCCAGCCGGCCAGGAAGGACGGCAGCGGCGGGATCCGCCCGGAGCGCCCGCCGAGCAGGCGGGCCAGGGAGGCCATCCGCACCGTGGCGTCCCACAGTGCCCGGTGGCCCATCACGGTGCCCAGGGCGGCGAAGATCCGCCGCTCCACCGGGGGCCGGGTCTCGGCCACCTTGCGCTGGCGCAGCTCCAGCAGGGCGGCCGGGATGTCGATCTTCACCGGGCACACCTCGAAGCAGGCCCCGCACAGCGAGGAGGCGTAGGGCAGCGAGGCGTTCGGGTCCCCGTGATCGGCCATCCCGGTGAGCTGCGGGGTGAGGATCGCCCCGATCGGGCCCGGGTAGGTGGAGCCGTAGGCGTGCCCGCCGGCGCGCTCGTAGACCGGGCAGATGTTCAGGCAGGCCGAGCAGCGGATGCACTTGAGCGCCTCGGCGCCGATCGCGTCGCCCAGGGCCGCGGTGCGGCCGTTGTCCAGCAGCACCACGTGGAACTCGGCCGGCCCGTCGCCGGGGGTGACCCCGGTCCACAGGGAGGTGTACGGGTTCATCCGCTCCCCGGTCGAGGAGCGCGGCAGCAGCTGCAGGAACACCTCCAGGTCCCGGTAGGCCGGCAGCAGCTTCTCGATGCCCATCACCGTGATCAGGGTCTCCGGCAGGGTCAGGCACATCCGGCCGTTGCCCTCGGACTCCACCACGGCGACGGTGCCGGTCTCCGCGATCCCGAAGTTCGCCCCGGAAATGGCGACCTTCGCGGCCATGAAGCGCTCGCGCAGGAAGGTCCGGGAGGCCTCCGCCAGCTCCGCCGGGTCCTCGCCGAGGTCCTCGCGCACCCCGGGGATGCCCTCGAGGAAGATCTCCCGGATCTCCGAGCGGTTGCGGTGGATGGCGGGCACCAGGATATGGGAGGGGGTGTCGTCGGCGAGCTGCACGATGAGCTCGGCGAGATCGGTCTCCTGGGCGTGCACCCCGGCCTCGGCGAGCCGGTCGTTGAGCCCGATCTCCTCGGTGGCCATGGACTTGACCTTGACCACCTCGGTCTCCCCGGTGGCGCGCACCAGGTCGGTGACGATCCGGCCGGCCTCCACCGCGTCGCGGGCCCAGTGCACCCGTCCGCCGCGGGCGGTGACCGCGGCCTCGAACTGCTCCAGCAGCTCCGGCAGCCGGGCGTTGACGTCGCGCTTGATGGCGGAGCCGGCGTCGCGCAGGCGCTGCCAGTCGGGTTTCTCGGCGACGACCTCGCCGCGTTTGGCGCGGATGGTGCGGGTGGCGTTGCGCAGGTTGCCGCGCAGCTGCCGGTCGCGCAGCTCATGGTGCGCGGCGGCGGGGAAGCCCTCCGTCCCGCGCAGGTGGCCCACCCCGTCGGGGGCGTGCGGGCCGGGTCGGGCGGGCAGGCCCAGGTGCACCGGGCTCATCGGGCACCCCCCGCGTTCGCGGCGACGTCCGCCGGGGCGGCGTGGCCGGCCGCGCCCGGGCCGGCGTAGGGCCGGCGGCGGGTGCTGGCCAGGATCTCGGCGAGGTGGATGGCGCGCACCGGCAGCGCCCCGCCGCGGGCCTGCCGGTTGAGCGCCCCGCCGATGTTCATCAGGCAGGAGGCGTCGCCGGCGGTGACGAACTCGGCGCCGGTGGCGCGGATGTTCGCGGTCTTGTCGGCGACCATCGCCTGGGAGGTCTCCGCGTTCTTGATCGCGAAGGTGCCGCCGAAGCCGCAGCATTCCTCGGCCCCGGGCAGGTCCACCAGGTCGATGCCCGCCACGGCGCGCAGCAGCCGCAGCGGGCGCTCGCCGATGCGCAGCACCCGCAGGGAATGGCAGGTGGAGTGGTAGGTCACCCGGTGCGGGAACCAGGCGCCCAGATCGGTGACCCCGGCGACGTCGACGATGAACTCGGCGAGATCCAGGGTCTTCGCCGCGGTGCGCTCGGCGGCGTCGACCTGGGCGGCGTCGCCGAAGCGGCGGGCGATGGCCGGGTGCTGGTGGCGCACCGCCCCGGTGCAGGAGCCCGAGGGCGCCACCACGTAGTCGATCGAGTCGTCGAGGAAGGCCTCGGTGAATCGATCCAGTTGGGGCAGGGTCTCCTTCTGGTACCCGGTGTTGACGTGCATCTGCCCGCAGCAGGACTGCTCGGGCGGGAAGACGACCTCGCAGCCGAGCCGGGTGAGCACGGCGGCCGTCGCCTTCACGGCATCGGGGAACATCATGTCCCCGATGCAGGTGGCGAATAACGCGACCTTCATCGGACGCTCCTTGGGTGGGGTCGGGGATGGGCTGGTTCGCCGGTGCCGCGGCCGCCGTCGGCGGGCCGGTGGCTCGCGGCCGGGCCGGGCCGCGGCCCCGGCGGCGTGGGCCGGGGCGGTCGCGCATCGGGCACGTCCAAGTGTACGAGTCTCACCGGCTACTATGGCTCACCATGACTCCAGCCGAACTCGCCGCCCTGATCCGCGGCGTCGCCGTCGACGCATTCGCCGCCCACGACCTGCCCGCCGAGGTCATCCCGGAGCGGGTCACGGTGGAGCGGCCGCGCAACCCGGAGCACGGCGACTACGCCACCAACCTGGCCATGCAGTGCGCCGGCCGGGCCGGGGCGAACCCCCGCGAGGTCGCCGGCTGGATCGCCGGGGCGCTGGCCGGGGCCGCCGGGGTGGCCGAGGCCTCCGTCGCCGGGCCCGGGTTCATCAACATCCGGCTCGACGCCGGGGCACAGGGCCGGCTGGTCGACCAGATCCTCGCCGCCGGCGCGGCCTGGGGCCACGGGGCCGACTACGCCGGGGAGCGGATCAACCTCGAGTTCGTCTCCGCCAACCCCACCGGGCCGATCCACCTCGGCGGCACCCGCTGGGCCGCCGTCGGCGACGCCCTGGGCCGGGTGCTCGCCGCCCGCGGCGCCGAGGTCACCCGCGAGTACTACTTCAACGACCACGGCGAGCAGATCAACCGCTTCGCCCGCTCCCTGGTCGCCGCCGCCAAGGGCGAGCCGGCGCCGGAGGACGGCTACGGCGGGGCCTACATCGCCGACATCGCCGCCCGGGTGCTCGCCGACCACCCCGACGCCCTGGCCGATGCCGAGGCCGGGCGGATCGACGCCGCGGCGCTGCAGGAGATCTTCCGGGCCGAGGGCGTGGCGCTGATGTTCGCGCACATCCGCGACTCGCTGCGCGAATTCGGCGTGGACTTCGACGTGTTCTTCCACGAGAACTCCCTCTTCGAGTCCGGGGCCGTCGACGCCGCCATCGGCCGGCTGAAGGCCGACGGCCGGCTCTACGAGGCCGAGGGCGCCTGGTGGCTGCGCTCCACCGACTACGGCGACGACAAGGACCGGGTGGTGATCAAGTCCGACGGCCACGCCGCCTACATCGCCGGCGACATCGCCTACGTCGCCGACAAGTTCGCCCGCGGCCACGACCGGTGCATCTACATGCTCGGCGCCGACCACCACGGCTACGTCGCCCGGCTCAAGGCCGCCGCCGCCGCGCTCGGCCACGACCCGGACGCCGTGGAGGTGATGATCGGGCAGATGGTCAACCTGCTGCGCGACGGCACCCCGGTGCGCATGTCCAAGCGGGCCGGCACCGTGATCACCCTCGACGACCTGGTGGAGGCGATCGGCGTCGACGCCGCCCGCTACGCCCTGGTGCGCTCCTCGGTGGACTCCTCCCTGGACATCGACCTCGGCGTGTGGACCGCCCGCTCCAACGACAACCCCGTCTACTACGTGCAGTACGCCCACGCCCGGCTGTGCTCCCTGGCCCGCCGCGCCGAATCCGCCGGGGTGGCCGCCGCCGGGGCGGACACCGCGCTGCTCGACCACGACCGGGAGGGCACGCTCATCCGCACCCTCGGCGAGTTCCCGGCGGTGGTCGCCGCCGCCGCGCAGCTGCGCGAGCCGCACCGGGTGGCCCGCTACGCCGAGCAGCTCGCCGGGGTGTTCCACCGCTTCTACGACGCCTGCCAGGTGCTGCCCCGCGCCGGCGCGGACCCCGAGCCCCGGCACCTGGCCCGCTTCGCCCTCGCCGAGGCCACCCGGGTGACCCTGGCCAATGCCCTGGGCCTGCTCGGCGTCACCGCCCCGGAGAGGATGTAGCCGATGACCGTCGACGGAAGCGGATTCGACACCGAGCGGCCCCGGCCGCCCGCGGGGGACTTCAACGACCTGCCCGCCCACGTGTGGCCGGCGAGCGCGCACCGCCGCGCCGACGGCTCGGTGGCCATCGGCGGGGTGGGCCTGCCGGAGCTCGCCGCCGAGTACGGCACCCCGCTGCTCGTCCTCGACGAGGCGGACTTCCGCGCCCGCTGCCGGGCCATGGCCGCCGCCTTCGGCGGCGCGGCGAACGTGCACTACGCCTCCAAGGCCTTCCTGTGCACCACCGTCGCCCGCTGGGTGCACGAGGAGGGCCTGCACCTCGACGTGGCCAGCGGCGGGGAGATGGGCGTGGCCCTGGCCGGCGGCTTCCCGGCGGCGGACATGACCTTCCACGGCAACAACAAGTCCCCCGCAGAGCTCGCCGGGGCGGTCGCCGCCGGGGTGGGCCGGGTGGTGGTGGACTCCTTCACCGAAATCGACCGGCTCGCCGCCATCGCCGGCGAGGCCGGGATCGTCCAGGACGTGCTGGTGCGGGTCACCCCCGGCGTGGAGGCGCACACCCACGAGTTCATCGCCACCGCCCACGAGGACCAGAAGTTCGGCTTCTCCCTGGCCAGCGGGGACGCCGAGGAGGCCTGCGCCCGGGTGCTCGCCGCCGGGACGCTGCGGCTGACCGGGCTGCACTGCCACATCGGCTCCCAGATCGTCGACCCGGACGGGTTCATCCTCGCCGCGGAGCGGATCCTGGCCACCGTGGAGCGCCTGGTCGCCCGGCACGGCGCGGGCGTGGCCGAGGACCTGGCCACCCTCGACCTCGGCGGCGGCTTCGGCATCGCCTACCTGCCCGGGGACACCCCCCTGGACGTCGAGGCCCTGGCCGCCGGGATCCTCGGCGCCGTCGCGGAGACCGCCGACCGGCTGGGCATCCCCGCGCCGACCGTGGCGGTGGAGCCCGGGCGCAGCCTGATCGGCCCGGCGATGGTCACCGTCTACGAGGTGGGCACCGCCAAGACGGTGCACGTCGGCGAGGGGCTCACCCGCCGCTACCTCAGCGTGGACGGGGGCATGAGCGACAACATCCGGCCCGCCCTCTACGGCTCCGCCTATGATGGCCGGGTGGTCAACCGGGTGGTCGAGGGGGCGCCCACGCCCACCCGGGTCGTCGGCAAGCACTGCGAATCCGGCGACATCCTCGTCGACGACGCCGCCTACCCGGACGGCGTCGCCGAGGGCGACCTGCTCGCCATCGCCGCCACCGGCGCCTACTGCTACGCGATGGCCAGCCGCTACAACATGCTGACCCGGCCGCCGGTGGTGGCCGTGCGGGAGGGGGAGGCGCGCGCCCTCCTCCGCCGCGAGACCCTGTCCGACCTTCTGAGCCTGGAGAGTGAGAACCCCTCATGACCGCGACCACCTACAACCCCGGCAAGGGGGAGGGCTCGCCGGTGGGCGTGGCCATCCTCGGCCTCGGCACCGTCGGCGCGGAGGTGCTGCGCCTGCTCGGCGAACGCGCCGGCGACTTCGAGCGCCGCGTCGGCGGCCCCGTCGAGGTGCGCGCCGTGGCCGTGCGCGACAAGTCCAAGCCCCGCCCCGGGGTGGACCCGGACCTGCTCACCGACGACGCCTTCTCCCTGGTGGAGCGCGAGGACATCGACGTCATCGTGGAGGTCATCGGCGGCATCGACTACCCCCGCCGGGTGGTGCTCGCCGCGCTGAAGGCCGGCAAATCCGTGGTCACCGCGAACAAGGCCCTGGTCGCCGCCTGCGGGGCGGAGCTGTCCGACGCCGCGGAGTCCACCGGCGCGGACCTGTTCTTCGAGGCCGCCGTGGCCGCCGCGATCCCGGTGGTCGGCCCGCTGCGCCGCTCCCTGGCCGGGGACCAGGTGAACAAGGTCGTGGGCATCGTCAACGGCACCACCAACTTCATCCTGGACGCGATGGACGCCACCGGCGCCGACTACGACGACATGCTCGCCGAGGCCACCCGGCTGGGCTACGCCGAGGCCGACCCCACCGCCGACGTGGAGGGCCACGACGCCGCCTCCAAGGCCGCGATCCTCTCCGGGCTGGCCTTCCACACCCGGGTCACCGCCGATGACGTGCACTGCGAGGGGATCACCGGGATCACCGCCGAGGACATCGCCGCGGCGAAGGCCGCGGACTGCACCATCAAGCTGCTCGCCACCTGCGAGCGGGTCAAGGGCGAGGACGGCACCGAGGGCATCTCCGCCCGGGTCTACCCGGCGCTGATCCCGCGCCGGCACCCCCTGGCCACGGTGCGCGAATCCTTCAATGCGGTGTTCGTGGAGGCCGACGCCGCCGGCCGGCTGATGTTCTACGGCCGCGGCGCCGGGGGCAACCCCACCGCCTCCGCGGTGCTCGGCGACCTCGTCGCCGCCGGCCGCAACAAGGTCTTCGGCGGCCGCGCCCCGGGCGACTCCACCTACGCCAACCTGCCCATCCTCGACTTCGGGGAGGTCACCACGCGCTACCACATCGACCTGCACGTCGACGACCGGGTGGGCGTGCTCGCGGACATCGCGCGCACCTTCGCCGACGAGGGCATCTCGCTGCGCACGGTGCGCCAGGAGGGCGCCAACCCCGGCGCCCGGCTGGTGATCATCACCCACTCCGCGAAGGAGGACACCCTGCGCGGCTGCATCGACGCGCTCACCGACCTCGACGCGGTGCTCTCCATCAACTCCGTGATCCGGATCGAAGGGATGGACGTCTAGGCATGACCCAGGAGATCCTCCCCGGCCAGCGGGTCCGGGTCACCGTCCCCGGCTCCTCGGCGAACCTCGGCCCCGGCTTCGACACCCTGGGTCTGGCCCTGTCCGTGCACGACGTCGTCGACGTCGAGGTCATCGAGTCCGGGGTCGAGGTGGAGGTGCACGGCGAGGGCGCCGGCGAGCTGCCCGTCGACGAATCCCACCTGGTGGTCCGGGCGATCCGGGCCGGGCTGCACGCCGCCGGGGTCACCGCCCCGGGGCTCAGGGTGGTCTGCGACAACGCCATCCCGCAGTCCCGCGGCCTGGGCTCCTCGGCGGCCGCCGCGGTCGCCGGGGTCGCCGCCGCCAACGGCCTGGCCGGGTTCCCGCTGTCCACCGAGCAGCTCATCCAGGTGTCCTCGGTGTTCGAGGGCCACCCCGACAACGCCGCGGCCAGCGTGCTCGGCGGGGCGGTGGTCAGCTGGACCGACCGGCCGGTCGACGGGCGCACCGCGCCCCAGTATCGGGCCGTCGGCCTGCCGGTGCACCCCGGGATCCGGGCCACCGCCCTGGTGCCGGCCTTCCACGCCTCCACCACCGCGGTGCGCCAGGTGCTGCCCAGCGACGTCAGCCACGTCGACGCCCGCTTCAACGTCTCCCGCACCGCGGTGATGGTCACCGCGCTGACCGCGCATCCGGAGCTGCTCTGGGAGGGCACCCGGGACCGGCTGCACCAGACCTACCGGGCCGAGGTGCTGCCGGTGACCGCGGAATGGGTCAACCGGCTGCGCAACCGCGGCTACGCGGCCTTCCTCTCCGGGGCCGGGCCGACCTGCCTGGTGCTCGGCGTGGAGCCGGTGGCCGGGGAGATCCTCGACGAGGCCCGCCGGGCCGGGATCGCGGTGCTCGACCTCGAGGTCGCCGGGCCGGTCGCGGTCGAGGTGCTCGGCTGACCCGCCCGCGCCCGGGCGCCGGGCCGCGGCGGGGGAGGGGCCGGCTCAGTCCTCGCCGGGGCCGCGCAGGCAGATCACGTCCAGATCGCCGTCGGCGAGATGGGCGCGCAGATCCTTCTTGTCGAACTTGTCCACCGAGGTCTTGTCGATGTGGTCGACGAAGGCCCAGTACTCCGGCAGCATCCACTTCGGCAGCTTCGGGCGCAGGAAGTCCCGCAGCGACTCCGCGGTGGCCGCGGTGGGCTCGACCCCGTCGATGAGCACGGTCACCGCCAGCGGCCGCTCGCCCCATTTGCGGTCCGGCATCCCGATCACCGCGCATTCCACCACCTCCCGGGCGGCCATCACCAGGTTCTCCAGCTGCGCGGAGTAGATCCACTCGCCCCCGGAGCGGATCACGTCCCGGGCCCGGTCCTGCACGGTGAGGAAGCCGTCCCGGGTGATCGAGCCCACGTCGCCGGTGCGCAGCCAGCCGTCGGCGGTGAACTTCTCCGCGGCGTCCTCCACCGGTTTGCCGCGGAAGGTCGCCGCCCGGCCCCCGGCCTCCTCCTCCGGGGAGTGGTAGTAGCGGGCGGTGACCGTGTTGCCGCGCACCTGCAGCTCCCCCTGGTTGCGGTCGTGCAGGCCCAGCTGCCGGCCCGCCTCGTCGACGATCCGGAACTCCATGATGTCGCCGAAGCGGCCCTGGCTGACCCGGTAGCGGGTGCGCGCCTCCCCGGAGGCGCCCCGCGGGGGCCGGGCCACGGTGCCGATCGGGGAGGTCTCGGTCATCCCCCACAGGTGGGTGACGTCCACGCCGTAGCGCTCCTCCCACATCCGGATCAGCCGCGGCGGGGCCGGGGAGCCGCCCACGAAGATGTCCTGCAGGCTCATCCGCTCCGGGGGGTTGTTGAGGTAGTGCACCATCAGCGAGATCCACAGGGTGGGCACCCCCTGGGCGGCCCGGGGCAGCGAGGTCTCGATGATCTCGGCCAGCTTCGGCGCGGACACGTCCGCCCCGGGGAAGACCAGCGGCGCCCCGCAGGCGAAGGCCGCCAGCGGCACCCCCCAGCTGAGCACGTGGTAGATCGGCACGCAGCACAGCCAGGGGTCGCCGTGCGCGATCGCGAAGGCGTCCGGGGTGCGCAGGTTCAGGGTGTGCAGGTACAGCGCCCGGTGCGAGTACACCACCGCCTTCGGGGCGCCCTCGGTGCCGGTGGAGTAGCACATCGCCGCCCCCTCGGTCTCCGGGATCTCCGGCCAGTCGAAGCGGGCCGGCCGGCCGTCGATGAGCTCCTCGTAGGAGTGCCAGGCCACCCCCTCCGGCAGGTGCGCCGCCGCGGCGGCGAGATCGCCGACCCCGGTGAACACCACCGCGCGCACCCGGGGGCAGTCGCGCAGCAGCGGGCCGAGCTCCCCGGCCAGCGCCGGGTCGGCGATGATCACCTCGTCGCGGGCGTGGTTGATGATGTGCGTGATCTGATCCGGCATCAGCTGCTTGTTCAGCGGCTGGAACACCGCCCCCATGGCGGCCACCGCCAGGAAGGCCTCCAGGTGCTCGGCGCAGTTGTACATCAGGGTGCCCACCCGCTGGTCGCCGTCGATGCCCAGCTCATCGCGCAGGGCGTGCGCCAGGGCCGCGGCCCGGGCCCCGATCATGGCGAAGGTGGTGGTCTCCGGGCCGTCGGGGCCCCAGGTGGTGACCGGGGTGGCGGCGTGGATGGTGCGGCCGTATTCCAGGATCCGCGCCACCGACAGCGGGACCTCCTGCATGGTGCTGCGCATGGGCCCACCCTAGCCGGAGGCCCCCGGCCCCGGGCGCGGCCGGGGCCGGGCGCCCGGCGGGCCCGGGCGCGGCGCGACACACCGGGCGGGCCCGCCCCGGTTGCCCGCGGGGCGGTGCCGGGGCTACCCTCTAGGGCGATGGCCGACGCGGCCGACCCCGCACCCAGCCCGCCCCGTGACGGGCGCAGCGGCGAGTCCCAGCTCTTCCCCCGCATCGGCGCCATCCACCCCACATCTTTTCCCGCCGCGTGAGCGGGGCCCGCGTCCGGCTCGGACGCCCGGGTCCACCGCGGGCGGGCGCACGCCGCCCCATTGACGGGCCGGGTTCCCAATCGTCCCCGGCCGTGAAGCGGGTGGGGACCACCAGGAAAGGACATCCGTGACCGATACGGACACCAACGCCCAGGGCCAGCAGGAGAACCTGCCCGCGCTCCGGATGACGGAGCTGCGCGCGATCGCCGCCAAGAAGGGGATCCGGGGCATCTCCGCCATGCGCAAGCATGAGCTCATCGCCGCCATCCAGGGCCACGGCGGCGGCGCCGCCCCGGCGCAGCAGGCCCCCGCCAAGCGGCGGGAGGAGCCCGCCGGCGGCGCGGAGGACCGCGGCGGGGACGACTCCCGCGGCGGGGACGGCAACCGCGGTAAGGACGACTCCCGCGGCGGCGACGATGGCAACCGCGGGGGCAACGACCACCGCGGCAACGACGGCAACCGCGGCGGCGACGACGACCACCGCGGCGGCAGCGACGGCAACCGCGGCGGCAACGACGGCAACCGCGGCGGGGGCAACGACAACGCCGACGGCGGCGAGTCCCGCTCCCGCTCCCGGCGCAACCGGCGCAACCGCAACCGCGGCGGGGGCGATCAGGGCGGGGGCCAGAACCAGGGCAACCAGAACCAGGGCGGCTCCGGCGAGGGCAACCAGAACCAGGGCGGCGGCGGCCAGGGCGGCCGCAACCGCAACCGGGGCGACCAGGGCGACGGCGGCTCCGGCGGGGGCCGGCGCAACCGGCGCAACCGCCGGGACCGGCGCGGCCGGGACGGCTCCGGCGGCGGCGGGGGCGACGAGATCCGCGAGGACGACGTGCTGCAGCAGGTCGCCGGGATCGTCGACGTGCTCGACAACGGCTCCGGCTTCGTGCGCACCTCCGGGTACCTGCCCGGGCACAGCGACGTCTACGTCTCCCAGAACAACGTGCGCAAGTACGGGCTGCGCAAGGGCGATGCGGTGGTCGGCCAGGTGCGGATGCCGCGCGACGGCTCCGGCGCCGGCCAGGTCACCCACGGCTCCGGCCGCAACAAGCGCAAGTACAACCCGCTGGTGCGGGTCGACTCGGTCAACGGGCTCGACCCGGAGCAGGTGAAGAACCGGGCCCAGTTCTCCCGGCTCACCCCGCTGTACCCGAACCAGCGGCTGCGCCTGGAGACCGACCCGAAGATCCTGACCACCCGGGTGATCGACCTGATCATGCCGATCGGCAAGGGCCAGCGCGCGCTCATCGTCTCCCCGCCGAAGGCGGGCAAGACCACGATCATGCAGAACATCGCCAACGCGATCGCCACCAACAACCCCGAGTGCTACCTCATGGTCGTCCTCGTCGACGAGCGGCCGGAGGAGGTCACCGACATGCAGCGCTCGGTGCGCGGCGAGGTCATCGCCTCCACCTTCGACCGGCCGCCGAGCGACCACACCGCGGTCGCCGAGCTCGCCATCGAGCGGGCCAAGCGCCTGGTGGAGCAGGGCAAGGACGTCGTGGTGCTGCTCGACTCGATCACCCGCCTGGGCCGGGCGTACAACAACTCCTCGCCCGCCTCCGGGCGGATCCTCTCCGGCGGCGTGGACTCCAACGCGCTCTACCCGCCGAAGCGCTTCCTCGGCGCGGCCCGCAACATCGAGGAGGGCGGTTCGCTGACCATCGTGGCCACCGCCATGGTGGAGACCGGCTCCGCCGGCGACATGGTCATCTTCGAGGAGTTCAAGGGCACCGGCAACGCGGAGCTGAAGCTGGACCGGCGGATCTCCGAGCGCCGGGTGTTCCCGGCGGTGGACGTCAACCCCTCCGGCACCCGCAAGGACGAGCTGCTGCTCGGCCTGGAGGAGTCCCGGGTGATGCACAAGCTGCGCCGGATCCTCTCCGCCCTGGACCCGCAGGACGCCATC
Organism: Corynebacterium sphenisci DSM 44792; assembly: GCF_001941505.1. Lineage (NCBI taxonomy): Bacteria > Bacillati > Actinomycetota > Actinomycetes > Mycobacteriales > Corynebacteriaceae > Corynebacterium > Corynebacterium sphenisci. Next base: position 933,843 of record NZ_CP009248.1, read on the forward strand.
GACCTGCTCATCAAGCAGCTGAAGAAGACCCCGACGAACCGGGAGTTCCTCGCCCAGGTCGCCTCCAGCGCGCCGATGGCCGCCGACGTCGACGTCGACGACATGGTCTGAGGGGTCCGTCATGTCCGATAACGCAGGCGCCGTCGACGACATCCTCTCCGAGTACCACGGCCTGGAGATGCAGATGGCCGACCCGGAGCTGCACAATGATCCGGCCGCGGCCCGGCGGGTGGGCAAGCGCTACTCCCAGCTGCAGCCGGTGGTGGACTGCCACCGCAGGCTCACCCGCGTCGAGGAGGACCTCGGCGCCGCCCGGGAGATGGCCCGGGAGGACGCCGAGTTCGCCGCCGAGGCGGAGTCCCTGGAGGCGGAGCGGGTGGAGCTGGAGGAGCGGCTCGCCGATCTGCTGGCCCCGCGCGACCCCCATGACGGCGACGACATCGTGATGGAGGTCAAGTCCGGCGCCGGCGGGGAGGAGGCCGCCCTGTTCGCCGGGGAGCTGCTGCGCATGTACCAGCGCTACGCCGAGCGGCACGGCTTCGTCACCGAGATCCTGGGCCTGAGCGAATCCGATCTCGGCGGGGTCAAGGACGCCACCGTGTCCATCCGGGCGAAGACGCCCTCCCGCGACGGCGCGTGGAGCGTGTTCAAGTTCGAGGGCGGGGTGCACCGGGTGCAGCGGGTGCCGGTCACCGAATCCCAGGGCCGGATCCAGACCTCCGCCGCCGGCGTGCTGGTCTACCCGGAGCCCGATGAGGTCGAGGACGTCGAAATCGACGACAAGGACATCCGGGTGGACGTGTACCGCTCCTCCGGCAAGGGCGGCCAGGGGGTCAACACCACCGACTCGGCGGTGCGGATCACCCACCTGCCCACCGGGCTGGTGGTGACCTGCCAGAAGGAGCGCTCCCAGATCCAGAACCGGGCCCGGGCGATGCAGGTGCTCGCCGCGCGGCTGACCGCGCTGCGCGAGGAGGCCGCCGCCGCGGAGGCCTCCGACGCCCGCCGCTCCCAGGTGCGCACCATGGACCGCTCGGAGCGGGTGCGCACCTACAATTTCCCGGAGAACCGGATCTCCGATCACCGGATCGGCTACAAGGCGCACAACCTGGACGCCGTGCTCGGCGGGGACATGTCCGATCTGCTCGGCGCCCTGCACGACGCCGAGCGCCGGGAGCGCCTGGAGGCGGAGTAGGTGGCCGACCCGGCCCTGCACGAGCTGCTCGCCGCCGCCGCGGCGGAGCTCGCCGCCGCCGGCTGCGCCGCCCCCGAGGCGGAGGCGCTCCAGCTGGCCTGCCACGCCGCCGGCCGCGATCGCAGCGCGCTGCTGCTCGCCCGCCGGGATCCGGTGCCCGCGGACTCCCCGCTGCGCACCCGGCTGCCGGGGCTCATCGCCCGGCGGGCGCGCCGGGAGCCCCTGCAGCACATCATCGGCACCGCGGCGCTGCTCGACGTGGAGCTCGCCGTGGGCCCGGGGGTGTTCATCCCCCGCCCGGAGACCGAGTGCCTGGTCGACCACTACCTCCGCGGCAATGCGCTGGCCGCCCCGATCGTGGTGGATCTGTGCACCGGCACCGGGGCCATCGCCCTGGCGGTGGCCGCGGCGATCCCCGGCGCCCGGGTGAGCGCCGTGGAGCGCTCCCCGGAGGCGCTGGCCTGGGCCCGGCGCAACATCGACGCGGCGGCCGCGGCCCGGCCGGGGCTGCGGATCGCCGAGCGGGTGCGCCTGGTCCGCGGCGACGCCGCCGACCCCGGGCTGCTGCCCGGGCTGCGCGGCCGGGTGGACGCGGTGCTCACCAACCCCCCGTACGTGCCGGAGGGCTCCGCGGTGGACGCGGAGACCCGGGCGGACCCGCCGGAGGCGGTGTTCGCCGGCCCCGACGGGCTGGACCTGATCCGGCCGATGGCCCCGGTCATCGCCGCCCTGCTGCGCCCGGGCGGGCACCTTGCCATGGAACATGACGAGCACCAGCACCCGGCGGTGGCGGGGATCCTCGCCACCGCCGGGTTCACCGGGATCACCGCCCGGCGGGACCTCGCCGGCCGGGAACGGTTCACCACCGCGGTGCGCGGCGGCGCCGCGGGCGGGTAACCTCGTCCACCGGAACGGGCGCGCGCGCCCCGGGCGGCCGCCCGGGCGCGGCCGCGCCGGAGCACCAGGCGAAGGGACGGCGAGTACGGCCGATGAGCAGGATCTTCGATTGCGCCACGGAGCAGGGCCGGGAGGCCGGCCTGGCCGCCGCCGTGGACGCGGTGCAGGCCGGCCGGCTGGTGGTCATGCCCACCGACACCGTCTACGGCCTCGGCTGCGACGCCTTCGACAACGCCGCGGTGGCCGCGCTGCTGCGCGCCAAGCACCGCGGCCCCGATATGCCGGTGCCGGTGCTGGTGGGCTCCTGGTCCACCGTCGACGGGCTGGTCCGGGAGCGCACCGCCGCCGGGCGCACCCTGGTGGAGGCCTTCTGGCCGGGCGGGCTGTCCCTGGTGGTGAACCAGGCGCCCAGCCTGCCCTGGGACCTGGGCGACACCCGGGGCACGGTGATGCTGCGGATGCCGCTGCACCCGGTGGCCATCGAGCTGCTGCGCCGCACCGGACCGATGGCGGTGTCCAGCGCGAACATCTCCGGGCAGGACCCGGCGACCACCGCGCAGCGGGCCAAGCAGCAGCTGGGCGCGGAGGCGACGGTCTACCTGGACGCCGGGGAGGCCCCGGTGGGCACCCCCTCGACCATCGTGGACCTGTCCACCGGCCGGCCCCGGGTGCTGCGCGAGGGCGCGGTGGCCCTCGCCGACATCGCCCGGGTGCTCGACGTGGCCCCGGAGGCGCTGCGCGCCCCGGCCGGGGGCTAGCCCGGTGCCCCCGGTGCAGCAGGACCTGCTGGCCGCCGCCGGCGGCGGCGCCGGCGTGCCCATGCGCGAACTGGCGCTGCTCACCCTCGTCGCCGCGGCGGTGACCTACCTGCTCACCGGGGTGGTGCGGGTGGTCATGCTGCGCTCCGGGCGGGTGGACGCCCCGCGCAGCCGGGACGTGCACGACATCCCCAAACCGCGCCTGGGCGGGGCGGCGATGTTCACCGGCATCCTGGTGGCGCTGTGGCTGGCCCGGGAGCTGCCCGCGCTGACCCGCGGCTTCCCGCCGACCACCCCGGACCTCAGCGCGGTGCTCGCCGCCGCGTCGGTGCTCATCGTGGTCGGCATGGTCGACGACCTCTACGACCTGGACGCGGTGACGAAGTTCCTCGGCCAGGTCTTCGCCGCGCTGCTGCTCGCCCTCAAGGGCGTCACCTGGTACCTCATCTACCTGCCCTTCGGCGGCGGCGGGGTGCTGGTGCTGGACCCGGTGATCGCCACCGCGGTCACCGTGGTGTTCACGGTGACCCTGATCAACGCGATCAACTTCGTCGACGGCATCGACGGCCTCGCCGCGGGCCTGGGCATGATCGCCGCCGGGGCGATCCTCATCTACTCCATGGTGATGCTGCACGACCAGGGCGGGGCGGTGGCCGCCTACCCGCCGGCGATGATCTCGGCGATGCTGCTCGGCGCCTGCCTGGGCTTTTTGCCGCACAACTTCGAACCCGCCCGGATCTTCATGGGCGACTCCGGGGCGATGCTCATCGGGCTGCTGCTCGCCGCGGCGTCGATCTCCGCCTCCGGGCGGATCTCGCCCTCCATGTACGGCGTCGCCGACGCGGTGGCGCTGTGGTCGCCGGTGATCGTGGTCGCCGCGGCGCTGTCCGTGCCGCTGCTGGACCTGGTGCTCGCGGTGTGGCGGCGCACCCGGGCCGGGATGAGCCCCTTCGCCCCGGACAAGATGCACCTGCACCACCGGCTGCTGGCGATGGGCCACGGGCACCGGCGGGTGGTGCTGGTGCTGTACTCCTGGGTCTCCGTGGTCGCCTACGCGGCGGTGGCGACCACCGTCTTCCCGCCCCGGTTCGTGGTGCTCAGCTCGGTGCTGCTGCTCGCCGGGGCGGCCTGGATCACCTTCGGCCGGCGCTCCCCGGCCGGGGCCCGGCCCCGCGACGGGGCCCCCGCCGGAGGCGGGTTCGGCCGGTGGCCGGAGCCGCCGGCGGCGGCGGGGGAGCGGATCGCCGGCCGGGCCATGCCCCGGGAGGTGCCGCCGCCCGGGGCGGCCGGGTCGGGCGCCCGCCGGCCCCGCCGCGGCGGCCGCCGCCGGCGCTGAGGGCCCCGCGGCGCTGAGGGCCCCGCGGCGGGGGAGGGCCCCGCGCCGGGGGCGGGCCGAGGGGCGGCGGGCCGGATCCGCGGGCCCGGTATGATCCCCGGCGTGACCGAGCGCAACGTTGACCCCGCCGCCCCCGACGCCGGGCCCGCCGCCCCGGCCTCCCGGTACGACGACTCCCGGCGCCCGCTGGCCTCGGCGGCCCGGCACGGGGCGCTGGCCCTGGCCGCGGTGACCGTGGTCTCGCTGCTCATCTGGGGCGGCAAGGAGGGCCTGCCCGGGGTGTGGGCGGTGCTGCTGGGCGCGGCCATCGGCGGCGGTTTCGTGCTGCTCACCGTGGCCACGGTGTGGGCCACCGCGCGCACCAGCCCCACGGTCACCGGGGCGGTGGTGCTCGGCGGCTGGCTGCTGAAGATCATCGCCCTGATCGCGGTGCTGGCGCTCATCCGCGACGCCGGCTTCTACGACCGGATCGCCTTCGTGGTCACCGTGGCGGTGGTGCTGGTGGCCACCCTCGCCGCCGAGGTGTGGGGGATGGCACAGGAGAACCTGACCTACGCCGGCTCGCGCTGAGCCGCCCCGCGGACCGGGGCGGGTGCGCTGACCTGCGCCTGCGCCGGCCCACCCGATCGGCGGTGCGCCGATCCCCCGGTGCGGGGGACCCGGTGCGCCGCCGTCGGGGTTTCCGGGGGTGTCCCGGGTGGGAAAGCACATTGCCGAACTGTTATCCTCGGCAATGGGTTAGCCAGCCGAGCCCGTACCAGCCATGAGCCGCCGTGAGGCGGCGCACCCGGCCTGCGATCTCGGCGGCGGGCCGGCGTCCGCGCCGGGTCGCCGCAGGCTGCGCGCCCCGTGAGCTCCGCCCCGATGTGCGAGGGAATCCGCGGCGCCGCACGTTAAACGGTCATCCCTCGCACCGCTTGACCTGGTTCTTGCGGCCCAAACACGGGAGAGAACGCTGAGCGTTACAACACTTGCCATGAAGGGCGAATTCCACTCGCCCAGCTTGGAGGAGGAGTATTTCCCGGGTGAGTTGGCGGAGAGGAATCTTCTCCCCAGCGAGTTCATCTTCGGCTCGACGGGCGACTGGTTCGCCTTCGACCGGCTGATGCTCGTCCGGCTGCTCATGGCCGTCCTCGTCGGCGTGTTCTTCGTCATCGCCATGCGGCGACCGAAGCTCGTGCCGTCGGGGGTGCAGAACGTCGCGGAGTACTTCCTGGACTTCGTCCGCATCCACATCGCCGAGGACATCCTGGGCAAGAAGGAGGGGCGCCGGTTCCTGCCGGTCATCGCCACCATCTTCTTCCTCGTCTTCGCGATGAACCTCGCGGCCGTCATCCCGGGACTGAACATCTCGCCGAACGCGCGCGTCGGCATGCCCCTGGTTCTGGCGATCTTCGCCTACATCACGTTCATCTACGCGGGCTCGAAGAGGTACGGCTTCTTCAAGTACGTGAAGTCCTCCGTGGTGATCCCGAACCTGCCGCCGGCGCTCCACATCATCGTGGTGCCGATCGAGATCTTCTCCACCTTCGTCCTGCGTCCGGCCACCCTGACCATCCGTCTGATGGCCAATATGCTGGCCGGCCACATGGTCCTGGTCCTGCTGTTCGGTGCCACGAACTTCTTCTTCTGGCAGCTGAACGGCTGGACGGCCCTGTCCGGACTGACCCTGGTCGCATCGGTCCTGTTCACGCTGTTCGAGCTGCTGGTGATTTTCCTGCAGGCGTACATCTTCGCCCTGCTGGCCGCCGTCTACATCGAGCTGTCGCTGCACGCGGACGAGCACTAGGCCCCGGGCCCGGGCACCCCCGGGAACGGATACTCCCAACTGAATAGCAAGACCCCCTTCCCAACCGCCCCGGGCCCGAGAAACCAACCCCGCCCGGGACTCCCAGAAAGGCACACGGTTCACCATGAACGACGTCATCCTCAGCCAGGCCGCCAACGCGGACGCCACCGGCAGCGGCCTGAAGGTCATCGGCTACGGCCTGTCCACCCTGGGCCCCGGCCTGGGCATCGGCATCGTCGCCGGCAAGACCGTCGAGGGCATGGCCCGTCAGCCCGAGATGGCCGGCCAGCTGCGCACCACCATGTTCCTGGGCATCGCCTTCACCGAGGCGCTGGCCCTGATCGGCCTGGTCGCCGGCTTCATCTTCTGAGTCCGGACCTACAAGCGGAAGACACTGAACCATGAACGATTTCATCTACCTCCTGGCGGAGGAGGCGTTGCCCATGGGCGACAAGCTCAATCCGCTGGTGCCCAAGACGTATGACATCGTCTGGTCCATTGTCCCGCTCGTTATCATCCTGGTCATCTTCTGGAAGCTCGTGCTCCCGAAGTTCCAGGAGGTCCTGACTGAGCGGGAGGACCGGATTGAGGGCGGCATCGAGCGCGCCGAGGCCGCGCAGGCCGAGGCCAAGGCCGCCCTCGAGAAGTACAACAGCCAGCTCGCCGAGGCCCGGACCGAAGCCGCGAAGATCCGCGACGAGGCCCGCGTGCAGGGCCAGAAGATCATCGCCGACGCCACCGCGAAGGCGAATGAGGAATCCGGCCGCATCCTGGAGAACGGGGAGCGCCAGCTCGCCGCCCAGCGCGAGCAGGTCGTCGCGGAGCTGCGCAAGGAGATGGGGCAAAACTCGATCAACCTGGCTGAGCGCCTCCTCGGCGAGCAGCTGTCGGACGGCGTGAAGACCTCCGGCACGATCGATCGCTTCCTCGGCAACCTCGACACCGTGGCCCCGGCCGGAAAGTAGGCGGAACATGCACGCAGCGAGCCGCGAAGCACTGGACGCCCTGCGCTCCGATCTCGACGCCCGGATCCGCGGGGCCGATAACCCGGTCGCCGCGGCGGCCGGCGCCGGCGCGGAGCTCTTCGACGTCGTCGAGCTGCTCGACTCCGACCGCGCGCTGCGCGTCGCGGTCGCCGACTCCTCCGCGACCCCGGAGCGCCGCTCCGGGATCCTGCGGGAGCTGCTGGCGGGCAAGGTCTCCGACCTGACCGCGGGCATCGTCGGCGAGGCGACCGCGCGGCAGTGGTCCAGCGCCCGCGATCTGCGCTCCGGCCTGGTGGAGCTGGGCCGGCGCGCCCTGCTGCGCGCGGCCGAGGCGGAGGGCCGACTCGACGCGGTCGAGGACGAGCTGTTCCGGCTGGGCCACCTCCTGGCGAACGAACCGCAGCTGGAGCAGCTGCTGGCGGACAAGACCGCCACCCCCGAAGCCAAGCGCGGGCTCCTGGCCTCCGTGCTCTACGGCAAGGTCACCCCGGTGACCGAGGCCCTGGCACTGCAGGCGGTCGGGCGCCCCGAGCGGCGTCCCGCGGACGACATCGACTCCCTCTCCGGCTTGGCCGCCAGCCTCCGGAACCGGACCGTCGCCCGTGTGACCAGCGCCACCACCCTCTCCGAGGAGCAGGAGCGGACCCTGGCGGACAAGCTCGGCGGCATCTACGGCGCCGACATGTCCATCCACACCGACATCGACGAGTCGATTCTCGGCGGCCTGGTCATCCGGGTCGGCGATGAGGTCATCGACGGCAGCCTCTCGACGAAGCTCGAGAAGCTCCGCGTCGGCCTCGGCTGACGGATGGTTTTGAACGTATTCACCGAAAGAGAAATTACCGAGAGCAGGAAGACTATGGCGGAGCTGACGATCTCCTCCGATGAGATCCGTAGCGCGATTGCGAACTACACCTCGAGCCACTCCCCGGAGGCCTCCCGAGAGGAGGTCGGCGTGGTGATCAGCGCGGCTGACGGCATCGCCCAGGTGTCCGGCATGCCGTCGGTCATGACCAACGAGCTGCTGGAGTTCCCCGGCGGGGTCATCGGCGTGGCGCAGAACCTCGACACCGACAAGATCGGCGTCGTCATCCTGGGCAACTTCGAGACCCTCGCCGAGGGCGACGAGGTCAAGCGGACCGGCGAGGTCCTGTCCATCCCGGTCGGGGACGAGTTCCTCGGCCGGGTGATCAACCCCCTGGGCGAGCCCATCGACGGCCTCGGCGACATCGCCGCCGAGGAGCAGCGCGTCCTGGAGCTGCAGGCGCCCTCGGTGCTGCAGCGCCAGCCGGTCGAGGAGCCGATGCAGACCGGCATCAAGGCCATCGACGCGATGACCCCGATCGGCCGCGGCCAGCGGCAGCTCATCATCGGCGACCGCAAGACCGGCAAGACCGCGGTCTGCCTGGACACCATCATCAACCAGAAGGCGAACTGGGAGTCCGGCGATCCGGCCAAGCAGGTGCGCTGCATCTACGTCGCGATCGGCCAGAAGGGCTCCACCATCGCCGGGGTCCGGCAGACCCTCGCCGACAACGGCGCCCTGGACTACACCACCATCGTCGCCGCCCCGGCGTCGGATTCGGCCGGCTTCAAGTGGCTGGCGCCCTTCGCCGGCGCCGCCCTGGGCCAGCACTGGATGTACCAGGGCAAGCACGTCCTGGTCATCTACGACGACCTGACCAAGCAGGCCGAGGCCTACCGCGCGATTTCGCTGCTGCTGCGCCGCCCGCCGGGCCGCGAGGCCTACCCGGGCGACGTGTTCTACCTGCACTCCCGCCTGCTGGAGCGCGCGGCGAAGCTCTCCGACGACATGGGCGCCGGCTCGCTGACCGCGCTGCCGATCATCGAGACCAAGGCCAACGACGTCTCGGCGTTCATCCCCACCAACGTCATCTCGATCACCGACGGCCAGGTCTTCCTGGAGTCCGACCTGTTCAACCAGGGCGTCCGGCCGGCGATCAACGTGGGCATCTCGGTGTCCCGCGTCGGCGGCGCCGCCCAGACCAAGGGCATGAAGAAGGTCTCCGGCAACCTGCGCCTGGACCTGGCCGCCTACCGTGACCTGGAGGCCTTCGCCATGTTCGCCTCGGACCTCGACGACGCGTCGAAGTCCCAGCTCGAGCGCGGCCAGCGCCTGGTGGAGCTGCTCAAGCAGAAGGAGAACCAGCCGCAGCCGGTGGAGGACCAGATGGTGTCCATCTGGCTCGCCGGCGAGGGCGAGTTCGACGACGTCCCGGTGGAGGACGTGCGCCGCTTCGAGGCGGAGCTGCTGGAGCACCTGCACGCGGAGAACACCGCCGTGTTCGACCAGATCGACGGCGGGCAGCCCTTCTCCGACGAGTCCAAGGAGACGCTGAAGCAGGCGGTCGCCAAGTTCAAGCGCGGCTTCCAGACCTCCGAGGGCCACCCGGTGGTCCAGGAGGCCCCGGCCGATGCGCTGCCGGAGAAGGATCTGCGCAAGGAGCAGATCACCGTCTCCCGCAAGTCCGCGAAGTAGGCGGGCATGCAGGACAGGACAACCCACGGACACGCGGAAGGGAGGCGTTAGGCGATGGCGAATCTTCGTGAACTCAGGGCCCGCATCAAGTCGGTCAACTCGACGAAGAAGATCACCAAGGCGCAGGAGCTGATCGCGACCTCGCGAATCACCAAGGCGCAGCGGCGGGTCGCGGACTCGCAGCCCTACGCCGACGAGATCGAGGGCGTGATCAGCCGCCTGGCCTCGGCGTCCTCGCTCGACCACCCGATGCTGCGGGAGCGCGAGGGCGGCCGTCGGGCCGCGGTGCTGGTCGTGACCAGCGACCGCGGCATGTGCGGCGGCTACAACCACAACGTGCTGAAGAAGGCCGCGGAGCTGCGCGCCAAGCTGGAGCAGGAGGGCCACGAGGTCGCCCTCTACGTCACGGGCAAGAAGGGGATCGACTACTACGACTTCCGGCAGATTCCGCTGGCCGGGGCGTGGCACGGATTCTCCCAGGACCCGGAGTACGCCGCGACGCATGACGTGCGCCGGCATCTCATCGACGGCTTCGTCGCCTCCAGCGAGGGCGCGGCCAAGTGGCGCGAGGGCCTGCGCGATGTGCGCGAGGGCGAGCCGGTGACCGGATTCGACCAGGTGCACATCGTGTACACCCGGTTCGTGTCCATGCTCACCCAGGTGCCCACCGCGCACCAGATGCTGCCCATCGAGCCCGTCTTCGAGGACGAGGAGATCGAGCTCGGCGAGGACATGCTGTCCAACGCCGCCGAGGCCTCCGAGCTCCAGCCCGACTACGAGTTCGAGCCGGACGCGGACACCCTGCTGTCCGAGCTGCTTCCGCAGTACGTGTCGCGCAGCCTCTTCGCCGTGATGCTGGAGGCGGCCGCGAGCGAGTCGGCCGCCCGCCGCAACGCGATGAAGTCGGCCACGGACAACGCCAACGAGCTGGTCAAGGACCTCTCGCGGGTGGCCAACCAGGCACGTCAGGCGCAGATTACCCAGGAAATCACAGAGATCGTCGGTGGCGCCGGTGCGCTCGACGACAGCGGAGAAAGTGACTAGATATGAGCACAGCTCTCAAGGAGCAGAACACCGCGACGGCCACTGGCCGCGTCGTGCGTGTCATCGGTGCCGTCGTCGACGTGGAGTTCCCGCGTAACGAGCTCCCGGCACTGTACAACGCCCTCACGGTGGAGGTGACCCTGGAGGCGGTGGCCAAGACCATCACCCTGGAGGTCGCCCAGCACCTCGGCGACAACATGATCCGGACCATCTCGATGGCCCCCACCGACGGCCTGGTGCGCGGCACCGAGGTCGTCGACACCGGCCGCCCGATTTCGGTGCCGGTCGGCGACGTGGTCAAGGGCCACGTCTTCAACGCCCTCGGCGACTGCCTCGACGAGCCGGGCCTCGGCCGCGACGGCGAGCAGTGGGGCATCCACCGCGAGCCGCCGGCCTTCGACCAGCTCGAGGGCAAGACCGAGATCCTGGAGACGGGCATCAAGGTCATCGACCTGCTCACCCCCTACGTCAAGGGCGGCAAGATCGGCCTCTTCGGCGGCGCGGGCGTGGGCAAGACGGTGCTCATCCAGGAGATGATCACCCGCATCGCCCGCGAGTTCTCCGGCACCTCGGTGTTCGCCGGCGTCGGCGAGCGCACCCGCGAGGGCACGGACCTCTTCCTGGAGATGGAGGAGATGGGCGTGCTGCAGGACACCGCCCTGGTGTTCGGCCAGATGGACGAGCCGCCGGGGGTGCGCATGCGCGTGGCCCTGTCCGGGCTGACCATGGCGGAGTACTTCCGGGACGTGCAGCACCAGGACGTGCTGCTGTTCATCGACAACATCTTCCGCTTCACCCAGGCCGGCTCCGAGGTGTCCACCCTGCTGGGCCGGATGCCCTCGGCGGTGGGCTACCAGCCCACCCTGGCCGACGAGATGGGCGTGCTGCAGGAGCGGATCACCTCCACCAAGGGGCGCTCCATCACCTCCCTGCAGGCGGTCTACGTGCCCGCGGACGACTACACCGACCCGGCCCCGGCGACCACCTTCGCGCACCTCGACGCGACCACGGAGCTCTCCCGCTCCATCGCCTCGAAGGGCATCTACCCGGCGGTGGACCCGCTGACCTCGACCTCCCGGATCCTGGAGCCGTCGATCGTCGGCGAGGAGCACTACCGGGTGGCGCAGCAGGTGATCAACATCCTGCAGAAGAACAAGGAGCTGCAGGACATCATCGCCATCCTCGGCATGGACGAGCTCTCCGAGGAGGACAAGGTCACCGTGCAGCGCGCCCGGCGGATCCAGCGCTTCCTCGGCCAGAACTTCTTCGTCGCGGAGAAGTTCACCGGGCTGAAGGGCTCCTACGTGCCGCTGAAGGACACCATCGTGGCCTTCGACCGGATCTGCAAGGGCGACTTCGACAACTACCCGGAGATGGCCTTCGACGGCCTGGGTGGGCTCGACGACGTCGAGAAGAAGTACGCCGAAATGCAGAAGAAGTAGGGGGCGGCGCACATGGCTGACATCACCGCTGAACTGGTCGCCGTGGAGCGGAAGCTCTGGGAGGGCCGGGCCACCCTGGTCTCCGCGCAGACCACCGAGGGTGAGATCGGCGTGCTCCCCGGCCACCAGCCGCTGCTCGGCCAGCTGGTCGACAACGGCGCCGTGGTCATCCGCACCGTCGACGGGGAGCGCCTCGTCGCCGCGGTGCAGGGCGGCTTCCTCTCCGTGTCCCCGACCAAGGTGACCATCCTCGCCGATTCGGCGCGGTGGGCCTCCGAGGTCGACGTCACCGCCGCCGAGGAGGCGCTGTCCTCCGAGGACCACGTGGTCAAGGCGCGCGCGGAATCGGAGCTGCGCGCCCGCCGGCGCGCCGCCGCCGAGGTCTAGGGCGCCCCGCCCCGAGACGCCGCCGGCCCCGGCCCCCGCCCACGGGGGCCGGGGCCGGCGGCGTCCCCGCATGCCCCGGCCGGCGGCCATCGGCGCAGGTGGGCCGCCGGGCAGCGGGCGATAAGCGATACCGCGGGCGGCATTTCGCCGCGGGCGCCGGGCTGGGTTAAGGTGAATCCCGACGCGCGGCGGCGCGGCTGACCGCACGGGCCCCACCGACCACCCCCGGGGCGCCGGCGGCCGAGTGGAAGCGAGGCCCTGATGAACTGGTTCGCGGTCATCATCCTGATCGGCGGCATCGCCTTCGCGACCGGCGGCGCCCTGGCCCTGTGGCGCTTCACCCGGCTGCGCTCCACCGGCATCCCGGTGGCCATCCGGGAGCTGCCCGCCGCCGGCGACGGCCACGGCTGGCGGCACGGGGTGCTGCTGTGCAGCGATCTCGACGCCCGCTTCTACAAGCTGCGCTCGCTGCGCCCCGGCGCCGACATCGAACTGCACCGGCAGCGCGTGGAGCTGACCTCCCGCCGCGCTCCCACCCGGATCGAGGCGGGCATCTTCGGCTCCGGGGTCCGGGTGCTGGTCCTCGACGCCGGGGAGGCCGGCCGGATCGAGATGGCCGCGGACGCCTGCGCGGACACCGCCCTGGTGGCCTGGTTGGAGTCCTCGCCCTCGGTGCGGCAGACCCGCACCCTGCCGGTGGACATCGAGCGCACCTTCCGCAGCCAGCGCGCCCGCGGCCGGCGCCGCTGAGGCCGCGTACGCCCCGGCCACCCGATCCGCCCGCCCCGGGCGGCGGGTTATGGTGGTCGAATGCGCCTCGTCATCGCCCGCTGCGCCGTCGACTACGTCGGCCGGCTCACCGCCCACCTGCCCCTGGCCCCCCGGCTGCTGCTGGTGAAGGCCGATGGATCGGTGTCCGTGCACGCCGACGACCGCGCCTACAAGCCGCTGAACTGGATGACCCCGCCGTGCACGCTCACCGAGCGGCCGATCCTCGACGCCGAGGGGGAGGAGACCGGGGAGCTGCTCTGGGTGGTGGAGAACCGCAAGGGCGAGCAGCTGCGGATCACCCTCGCCGAGGTGCTGCTCGACCATGAGGAGGCCCTCGGCGAGGATCCCGGCCTGGTCAAGGACGGGGTGGAGGATCATCTCCAGGAGCTGCTCGCGGAGCATTTCGGCACCTTCGGGGAGGGCTGGACGCTGATCCGCCGCGAGTTCCCCACCGCGATCGGCCCGGTGGACCTGCTCGGCCGGGACGCCGCCGGGGCCACGGTGGCGGTGGAGGTCAAGCGCCGCGGCACCATCGAGGGCGTGGAGCAGCTCACCCGCTACCTGGACCTGCTCAACCGGGACGAGCTGCTCGCCCCGGTCGCCGGGGTCTTCGCCGCCCAGGAGATCCGGCCCCAGGCGCGCACCCTCGCCGAGGACCGCGGGATCCGCTGCGTCACCGTGGACTACGAGGCGCTGCGCGGGGCCGAGTCCGACGAGCTGCGGCTGTTCTGATGCCCCGGCGCAATCGACCCGGCCGCCGCCGCGGCCGGCCCCGGGGCGCCGGCCCCGGCCCGGCGCCGCGGCCGCTGCCGGCCCACGGCTCGGCCTTCACGCCCACCCGGGTGGAGCCCGGGCCGGGCCGGCTGGCCGGCGAGGAGTTCCGGGTGCGCGACATCTCCGCCGGGCAGGCGGTGAAGTGGTACCGCTGCCCGGGCTGCGATCAGGAGATCCCGCCCGGGGTGGCCCATGTGGTGGCCTGGCCGGAGTCCTGGGGCGCCGGGGCCGACGACCGCCGGCACTGGCACCGCAACTGCTGGGCCAAACGCGGCCACCGGGGCCCGACCCGGCGCCGCTGAACCGGGCCCGCCCGGGCGGATCCGGTACGCCGCGGGACCCCGGGAATCAACCCTGTGGCCTTCATCACCACCCCGGGACCGGGTGCGTCCCCTCGGTCTAGAATCGCATCCGGCAGTACCCGAATACGCGATTGAGCATGACGCCGGAAGCGCACGCCCCGGCCGCGGACCCGGGCGCCCGGCGATGGCCGCCGGGCCCGGTGCGCGGGGCCGGACGCCCGGCCGGTCGCCGTTCGGGAAGTCCCGGCGGGCAATCCGGCCCGTGGGATCCGACGCACGCGCCCCGGCGGGCCACCCCGCCCGCGGTGGCGCGGGAGCACGAAAGGGGGTCGCCCGTGGCCGACACCGTCGCGAGCACCTCGCAATTCATCCTCGACCAGGTCGGCGGCGCGGAGAACGTCGCCTCGCTGAGCCACTGCGCCACCCGGCTGCGCTTCCAGCTCGTCGACCGGGCCAAGGCCGACGTCGACGCCATCGACGCCAACGCGGACGTGATGGGCGTGGTCCCGCAGGGCGACAACGGCCTGCAGGTCATCATGGGCGGCGGCGTCGCCGACTACTACGCCGGCATCATGCGCGCGCCCGGGATGGGCGAGTCCGGCGGTGCCGCGGCCGAGTCCGGCAAGAAGGAGTACGGCGGCGTGCGCGGCCGCTACAGCTGGGTGGACTACGGCTTCGAGTTCCTCTCCGACACCTTCCGCCCGGTGCTGTGGGCGCTGCTCGGCGCCTCCCTCATCATCACCCTGCTGGTGCTGGCGGACACCTTCAACATCCAGCCCTTCTCCCCGGAGGAGGGCGAGACGCTGCCGCCGAGCTGGCAGTTCATGCACGCCATGTGGCGCTCGGTGTTCTACTTCCTGCCGGTGATGATCGGCGCCACCGCCGCACGCAAGCTCGGCGCCAACGAGTGGGTCGGCGCGGCCATCCCGGCGGCCCTGCTCACCCCGGAGTTCCTCGCCCTGAAGGACACCGCGCAGGTGACCACCGGCGCCACCGAGCAGGTGCAGATCTACACCACCGAGGTCTTCGGGCTGCCCATGGTGCTCAACGACTACGCCGGTCAGGTCTTCCCGCCGCTGTTCGCCGCGGTGGTGCTGTTCTGGGTGGAGAAGGGCCTGAAGAAGCTCATCCCCGCCGCGGTGCAGATGGTCTTCGTGCCCTTCTTCTCGCTGCTCATCATGATCCCGGTGACCGCCTTCGTGGTCGGCCCCTTCGGCATCGGCCTGGGCAACGGGATCTCCAACATGCTGCTCGCGGTCAACGACTTCTCGCCCTTCATCCTGGCGATCATCGTGCCGCTGATCTACCCCTTCATGGTGCCGCTGGGCCTGCACTGGCCGCTGAACGCGATCATGATCCAGAACATCGCCACCCTGGGCTACGACTTCATCCAGGGCCCGATGGGCGCCTGGAACTTCGCCTGCTTCGGCGTGGTCACCGGCGTCATGGTGGTCTCCATGCGCGAGGGCAACACCCAGATGCGCCAGGTCAGCGCCGGCGGCATGTTCGCCGGCCTCTTCGGCGGCATCTCCGAGCCCTCCCTCTACGGTGTGCTGCTGCGCTTCCGGAAGTCCTACGTGCGCCTGCTGCCGGGCTGCTTCGCGGGCGGCGTGGTGATGGGCCTGTTCAACGTCAAGGCGAAGGCCTTCGTGTTCACCTCGCTGCTGACCATGCCGGCCTTCGAGCCGCTGGGCGGCTACGCGATCGGCATCGCGGTGGCCTTCTTCACCTCCTTCCTGCTGGTGGTCTTCTTCGACTACCGCACCGCCGCGGAGCGGGATCAGGTGCGCGCGGAGCTCGCCGCCCAGCGCGGTGATGAGGAGCCCGCCGCCGGGCCCGCCGCCCCGGCCGCCGCCGCCGGCGCCGCGGCCGCCCCGGCCGGCGAGCCGGGCGCGGTGCTGACCCTGGAGAAGGTCGTCGTGGCCGCCCCGATGGAGGGCGAGGTGCTCGCCCTGGACCAGGTGCCCGACCCGGCCTTCGCCGCCGGCAAGGTGGGCCTGGGCGCGGCGATCGACCCCGCCGGGGACACCGTGGTGGCCCCGGCCGCGGGCAAGGTCATGGTGGCCTTCCCCACCGGCCACGCCATCGGGCTGAAGCTCGACGGCGGGGTGCAGCTGCTCATCCACATCGGCGTGGACACGGTGAACATGGAGGGCCGCGGCTTCGAGCTGCTGGTCGCCAAGGGCGACCGGGTGCAGCCGGGCACCCCGCTGGTGCGCTTCGACCGGGCCGCCATCGAGGCCGCCGGGTACTCCCCGGTGACCCCGGTGCTGGTGACGAACCACAGGAAGTTCGCCGGGGTCGACGTGGTCGCCGAGGGCGGCCGGGTGGCCGCCGGGGACGCCCTGCTGGAGGTCCGGCCCACCCCGCCGGAGGCCTGATCCGCCGGCCGGGACGCCGATCCGCCGCGGGCCCGGGCCCCCATCGGGGGTCCGGGCCCGTCGGCGGCTCCGGGGGCCTTCCCGGCCCGCCGGGGCGGGGGCTACCGCGCCGGCTCGACGAGCTCCAGCAGCACCCCGCCGGCGTCGCGCGGGTGGATGAAGTTGATCCGCGACCCCGCGGTGCCGGCCTTCGGCTCCGGGTAGAGCACCCGGGTGCCGACCCGCGCCAGATGCGCCATCAGCGCGTCCAGATCGCGCACCCGCACCGCGTACTGCTGCAGCCCGGGGCCGCGCTTGTCCAGGAAGGCGGCGATGGTGGAGCCCTCGTCCAGCGGGGCCAGCAGCTGCACCAGGGCGGCGCCGGCGGGCGCGTCGGCGGGGCCGACCATCGCCTCGCGCACCCCCTGCTCCTCGTTGACCTCCTCATGGTGGTTCACCCAGCCCAGGGACTCCCGGTAGAAGTCCAGGGCGGCGTCGAGATCGGGCACCGCCACGCCGACGTGGTCGACGGCGGTGACGAGATCATGGGGCAGGTGCGCGGGGGCGGGGGAGTCGGTCATGGCCCCGATCCTAGTTGCGCGGGCCCGGCCCCGGCCGCCGGAGAGCGCCCCGGGTGCACCCCCGCGCCGCCGCGGCGCCGCCCGGTTAGGGTGGGGCCATGATCGTCGCCTTCTCCGTCGCCCCCGCCGCCGCCGACCCGGACGCCGGCATGTCCGCCGCCGTCGCCGAGGCGGTGCGGGTGGTCCGCGAATCCGGGCTGCCCAACGAGACCAACGCCATGTTCACCCTGGTGGAGGGGGAGTGGGATGAGGTGATGGCGGTGGTGCGCCGCGCCACCGAGGCGGTCGCCGCGGTCAGCCCGCGCACCTCCCTGGTGCTCAAGGCGGACATCCGCCCCGGGCACACCGGGATGCTGCGCGGCAAGGTCGACCGGGTGGAGCGCCGCCTCGCCGGGCGGTAGCGCCGCGGCGTACCCTGGGCCCGCGGCGGCCCCGGGTGCGCCCACCCCGCCGCAGTCCCCGCCGCCGACGCCGCGCCACCGGAAAGGACCCCCATGACCCACGCCCACGGACCCGCAGGCCACGGCCACCGCGAATGCGCCACCCCGCCGCCCCCGCCGGGCACCGTCGACCTGGAGCAGCTGCGGCTGCGCGCCGAGGCCGAGGAGCGCCGCCGGCGGGAGGCCCGCGCCGCCGCCGGGGACCCGGACGGGGCGATCGACCCGGTCACCGAGGTGACCGCGGCGAACCTGGAGGCGGCGGTGGTGCTGCGCTCCGAGGAGGTGCCGGTGCTGGTGCTGATCGGCGCCCCCGGGGCCCCGGAGACGGTGCGGATGCGCGCCGACCTGGAGGAGATGGTCCGGGCCGCGGATCTCGGCTGGCTGCTCGGCGTGGTCGACGCGGACGCGGAGTTCCAGGTCGCGCAGGCCTTCGGGGTGCGCATGCTGCCCACCCTGGTCGCCGTCGCTGGCGGCGCCCCGATCGGCCAGGCCGAGGGGGAGAAGCCCCGGGAGTTCCTGGAGCAGTGGGCCACCGCGGTGCTCGACGCGGTCGCCGGCCGGCTGCGCGGGCTGCCCGCCGGGGCCCGGATGCGCGGGGCCGGGGAGGAGTCCGAGGCCGCCGCGGAACCGGACGCGCCCACCGACGACCCCCGGCTCGCGGAGGCCGAGCAGGCGCTGGCCGAGGGCGACTTCGACCGCGCGATCGCGGTCTACGACGCGATCCTGGACTCCGAGCCGGGCAACGCCGCCCTGCTCGCCGCCCGCACCAACGTGGCCTTCCTGGCCCGGGCGCAGCGGCTGGACCGCACCGTGGACCACATCGCCCGGGCCGACGCCGCCCCCGGCGACGTCGACGCCGCCCTGGACGCCGCCGATCAGCAGATGCTGCTCGGCGAGGCCGGGCCCTGCCTGGACCGGCTGCTGGCGGCGCTGGCCGGCTCCGCCGGGGAGGACCGGAAGCGGGTGCACGCCCGGCTGCTGGAGATGCTGCGGCTGTTCGACCCCGCCGACCCGCTGGCCCTGGACGCCCGGCGCCGGATGGCCAGCGCCCTGTTCTAGGGCGCCGCCCCGGCGGCCCGCCGTCGCGGCGGGCCGCCGGGGCTCGGGGGAGGGGCCTCAGCCGCGGGTGAGCGGCCAGCCGGCCGGGGCGAGCAGCCACCAGGAGCCGGCGATCACCGCCATGGTCAGCGCGGTGGTCAGCCCGCCCAGGGTGAGCTGCACCGCGGGATGGCGGCGGCGGAACCAGGCCTCGAGCCGGTCGAAGCCGCGGGCGGCGAGCAGCACCAGCCCCCGGGTGCCGCGCAGCTCCAGGGAGAGCACCCCCAGGGCGGTGAAGATGAGCAGCCAGCCCGGCCCCGGCGCGGGCAGCGCGATGATCCCGACGAGCAGCAGCGCCAGCCCGGCGAGGATGGTCGCCGGGGCGACCAGCACGCCGAAGCGGCGGGTCTTCCACCGCTCATGCCGGGTCACCAGCCGGCCCAGGATCCGGGCCACCCGGACCTCCATCCCGATCTCCGGGATCTCGGCCAGCCGCCGCCGCGCCACCGGCTCAGCCCTCGTGGCGCAGCCACACCGCGGACATCGCCGGCAGGAAGATCTCCGCCGACTGCGGGTGGCCGTTCCACGGCTCGGCCCCGGCGGTCACCCCGCCGTCGTTGTGGAAGCCGGCGCCGGCGTAGCGGTCCACGTCGGTGGCCAGCACCTCCGCCCAGCGGCCCGGGGCCGGCAGGCCCACCCGGTAGCGCTGGTGGGTGGTGCCGGAGAAGTTGAACACGCAGGCCAGCTGGGAGCCGTCGGCGCCGCGGCGGACGAAGGAGAGCACGTTGTTCGCCGCGTCATCGGCGTTGATCCACTCGAAGCCCTCCGGGCGGTCGTCCCGGCTCCACAGCGCCGGGGTGCCCCGGTAGAGCCGGTTGACGTCCTTGACCAGCAGCTGGATCCCGCGGTGGTACTCCCCGCCCCAGCCGTCCAGATCGCCCCAGGACACCGAGGAGTCGTGATCCCATTCCGCGCATTGGCCGATGTCCTGGCCCATGAACAGCAGCTGCTTGCCGGGGTGGGCGAACATGTAGGCCAGCAGGCAGCGCAGCCCGGCGGCCTTGTTCCAGTCGTCCCCGGGCATCCGGCCCCACAGGGAGCCCTTGCCGTGCACCACCTCGTCATGGGAGAAGGGCAGCACGAACTTCTCCGAGTAGGCGTAGACCATGGAGAAGGTCAGGTCGTTGTGGTGGTGGGCGCGGTGCACCGGGTCCTTGGCGAAGTACTCCAGGGTGTCGTTCATCCAGCCCATGTTCCACTTCATGGAGAAGCCCAGCCCGCCGTATTCGGTGGGGGTGGTCACCCCCGGCCAGGAGGTGGACTCCTCGGCGATGGTGAGGAAGCCCGGCTGGTGCTTGTGCACCGTGGCGTTGAACTCCTGCAGGAACTGCACCGCCTCCAGGTTCTCCCGGCCGCCGTACTGGTTCGGCAGCCATTCGCCGTCCTCGCGGGAGTAGTCCAGGTAGAGCATGGAGGCCACCGCGTCGACCCGGATGCCGTCGACGTGGAACTCCTCCGCCCAGTACAGGGCGTTGGCGTAGAGGAAGTTGCGCACCTCGTTGCGGCCGAAGTCGAAGACGTAGGTGCCCCAGTCGCGCTGCTCCCCGCGGCGCCAGTCCGGGTGCTCGTAGCAGGCGGTGCCGTCGAAGCGGGCCAGCGCCCACTCGTCCTTGGGGAAGTGCCCGGGCACCCAGTCCACGATCACCCCGATCCCGGCGGCGTGGAAGGCGTCGACCAGGGCCCGGAACTGGTCCGGGGTGCCGAAGCGGGAGGTCGGCGCGTAGTAGCCGGAGATCTGGTAGCCCCAGGAGCCGGTGAAGGGGTGCTCGGCCACCGGCATGAACTCCACGTGCGTGTAGCCCATCTCGGAGACGTAGCCGACCAGCTGCTCGGCGAGCACCTCATAGGACAGGCCCTGCTTCCAGGAGCCCAGGTGCACCTCGTAGACGCTCATCGGGGCGGCCTGCCAGTCGGTCTCCGCGCGCCGGGCCAGCCAGTCCGCGTCGCCCCAGGCGTAGTCGGATTCGGCGACGATGGAGCCGGTGGCCGGGGCCACCTCGGCGTGGAAGGCCATGGGATCGGCCTTGTCGATCCGGTGCCCCTCGGCGGTGGTGATCGCGAACTTGTAGGTCTCCCCGGCGCCGATGCCCGGGATGAACACCTCCCACACCCCGGAGGCGCCCAGGGAGCGCATCGGGTACTGGGCGCCGTTCCACATGCAGAAATCGCCGATCACGGCCACCCCCCGGGCATTGGGCGCCCACACCGCGAAGGAGACGCCGGTGACCTCGCCCATGGCGGTGTCGTAGCGGCGCACATGGGCGCCGAGGACCTCCCAGAGCCGCTCATGGCGGCCCTCGGCGATGAGGTGCCGATCCGCCTCGCCCACGGTGGGCAGGAAGCGGTACCCGTCGGCGCGGAGCACCTCCCCGCCGGCGGCCCAGCGGATCCGGAGGCGGTAGTCGAAGCCCTCCGCGCCGGGCACCAGCGCCGCCCACACGTCATCGCCCACCGGCTCGGCGGGGTACTCGGCGGTCTCGGTGACCACGTCGACCCGCTCCGCGCCGAACACCCGGGTGCGCACGACGGTGTCCCCGTCGATGACGTGGGCCCCGTAGTAGTCGTGCGGGGCGTGGTGCGAGCAGGAGCGCAGTCGCTCCAGATCACCGTCGGGGATGCCGAGGCGGGGATCCGAGGGAGAGGTCATTCGGGGGTCCTTCCGGAGGGTGTCGATCGTCGTCGGCGCACCGCGCCCGGGCCGGGGCGCCGCCGCGGCGCATACCGCGCCACCCCCCAGCCTAGGCGCGCCGCCGCGCCCGCGCGGCGACGGTGGCCCCCGCCGGCCGGCGGGGCGGATCAGCCCGCGTAGTCGGGCACCTCGCGCCAGGCCAGGCGGCGGCGCAGCCCCTCCGGGATATCCGGCAGCTGCACGATGTGCGCCACGTTCGACCAGGGCTCCAGGCGCACGTAGTTCTCCCGGCCCCAGTCGAACTCGGCCCCGGTGACCAGGTCGCGCACCGCCATCCGGTCCACGCTGCGCCGGCCCAGCGAGTTCATGTCGATGGTCAGCGTCGCCTCCCGGGCCCGGTGCGGGTCGAGGTTGACCACCACCAGCACCGCGTCCCCGGTGAGCGGGTCGAACTTGGAGTACGCCAGCATCGCGTCATCGTCGATCTCGTGGAAGCGCAGGGTGCGCAGCTGCTGCAGCGCCGGATGCTCCCGGCGCAGCCGGTTCAGCAGGGTGATGTAGGGCTCCAGGGAGTCCCCGGACTCCCGGGCGGCGGCCCAGTCGCGGTGCACCAGCTGGTACTTCTCGCTGTCCAGGTACTCCTCGCTGCCCGGGCGCACCGGGGTGTTCTCGTAGAGCTCGAACCCGGAGTACATGCCCCACAGCGGGGACATGGTCGCCGCCAGGGTGGCGCGTACCGCGAAGGCGGCGCGGCCGCCCTCGACGAGGTAGGCGTGCAGGATGTCCGGGGTGTTCACCCACAGCGAGGGACGGGCGATGTCGGCGTGCCGGACGATCTCCTCGCCGAACTCGGTGAGCTCGGCCTTCGTGGTCTTCCACGGGAAGTAGATGTAGGACTGGGTGAACCCGGCCTTGGCCAGCCCGTAGAGCCGGGCCGGGGCGGTGAAGGCCTCGGCGAGGAAGATCACGTCCGGGTCGGTGTCGTGCACCGCGGCGATCAGCCACTCCCAGAAGCTGCCCGGTTTGGTGTGCGGGTTGTCCACCCGGAAGATGCGCACCCCCCGGCGGATCCAGAAGCGCACCACCCGCAGGATCTCCTCGTAGATCCCCTTCGGGTCGTTGTCGAAGTTCAGCGGGTAGATGTCCTGGTACTTCTTCGGCGGGTTCTCCGCGTAGGCGATGGTGCCGTCGGGCAGCACCGTGAACCACTCCGGGTGCGCCGCCGCCCAGGGGTGGTCCGGGGCGCACTGCAGCGCCAGGTCGATGGCCACCTCCAGGCCGCGCTCGGCGGCCGCGGCGACGAAGCCCTCGAAATCGGCGAGATCGCCGAGCTCGGGGTGCACCGCGTCATGGCCGCCGGCGGCGGAGCCGATCGCCCAGGGCGAGCCCACGTCGCCGGGCTCCGGGTCCAGGGTGTTGTTGCGGCCCTTGCGGTTGACCTCCCCGATGGGGTGGATCGGCGGCAGGTAGACCACGTCGAAGCCCATCGACTTGGCCCGGTCCAGCTGGCCCACGGAGCTGGCGAAGGTGCCGTGCACCGGCTCCCCGGCCTCGTCGAGGCCGCCGGTGGAGCGGGGGAAGAACTCGTACCAGGCGCCGACCAGGGCGGCGCGGCGCTCCACCAGCACCTTGCGGGTCTTGCCCCGGGTGAGCAGCTCGCGCAGCGGGTGCATCTCCAGGATCCGCAGGGTCTCCTCGGACAGCGCCTGCGCCACCCGGGCGCGCACATCGGCGCCCCCGGCGCGCAGGCTGCGGGCCACCCCGCGCAGATGCGGCCGGTGCCGGGTGGCCGCGCCGGCGGCGGCGCGCTCGAACAGCCGCGCCCCGATCTCCAGGTCGTTGGCCATCTCCGCGGCGTCCTGGCCGGCCTCGATCTTCTTCGTCACCGCATTGCGCCAGGTGGCCATCGGATCCGACCAGGCGTCCACCCGGAAGGTCCACAGCCCCGGGGCGTCCGGGACGAAGGTGGCGTTGACCTGGTTCGGGTCGTGATCGGAGTAGCGCATCGGGATCCGCTGGGTGCGCGCGGCGAAGGCCGACTCGCCCGGCCCCTTGACGTTGAGGGTCGCCGAGAGCGCGTCATGGCCCTCCCGCCACACCACCGCGAACACGGGGATGACCTCCCCGACGACCCCCTTGGCGGGGGTCGCGCCCCCGTCCACCACGGGCCGCACATCATCGATACCGAGTCGTCCAGTCACCTTCACCGCTCCTTGCGCGGCGGGCCCGGCCCGCCCGCGTCCGTACATCATGGGTCCACCGTCCAGGGTAGAGCAGCCCGCCGCGGCGGCGCCGGGCCGCGGCGGGGCGTTCGACGCCGTCGCCGCCGGTGGGGCACGATGGGGGCGTGGCTGAATTCGAGGACGACTACGACGAGGATCTGCTGATCGACTTCCGGGGGGTGTCCCTGGTGCGCGGCGGCCGGGCCCTGGTCGGCCCGCTGGACTGGCAGGTGGAGCTCGACGAGCGGTGGGTGATCATCGGCCCCAACGGGGCGGGCAAGACCACCCTGATGCGGCTCGCCGCCGCCGAGGAGCACCCCTCCACCGGCGTCGCCCGGATCATGGGGGAGCGGGTGGGCCGCACCGACATGCGGGATCTGCGCACCATGATCGGGCTGACCTCCTCGGCCCTGGCGCACCGGATCCCGGAGGAGGAGACCGTCGGCGACCTGGTGGTCTCGGCCTCCTACGCGGTGCTCGGCCGCTGGCGGGAGACCTACGAGGAGATCGACTTCGCGCAGGCCGCGGATCTGCTGCGCCGGCTCGGCGCGGCCCATCTGGCCGACCGCACCTGGGGGACCCTGTCCGAGGGCGAGCGCAAGCGGGTGCTGGTCGCCCGGGCCCTGATGGTCAACCCGGAGCTGCTGCTGCTCGACGAGCCCGGCGCCGGGCTGGATCTCGGCGGCCGGGAGGACCTGGTCGGCTACCTCGGCGAGCTGGCGCTGTCCCCGGACGCCCCGGCGATGGTGATGATCACCCACCACGTGGAGGAGATCCCCTACGGCTTCACCCATGCGCTGCTGCTCGACCGGGGCGCCGTGGTCGCCCAGGGCCTCATCGACGACGTGCTCACCTCCGAGCACCTCTCCGCCGCCTTCGGCCAGCCCATCGCGGTGGACCGGATCGACGGCCGCTTCTTCGCCCGCCGGGACCATTCCGCGCTGACCCGCCCGGACCGGGCCGGACGGGGCTGAGCGTGCCGGCCGCCCCGGATCGGCCCGCCGCGCCCCGGCCGGCGGCCTCGGTGCTGCTGCTGCGCGATGGCCCGGCCGGGCTGGAGGTGTTCGTGCAGCGCCGGGCGGACACCATGCGCTTCGCCCCCGGGATGACCGTCTTCCCCGGCGGCGGGGTGGACGACCGCGACGCCGCCGCGCCCGGGGCCTGGCGGGGCCCGGGGGAGCGCTGGTGGGCGAATCGGCTGCGGGTCCCCGCCGCCGCGGCGCGGGCCCTGGTGGTCGCCGCGGTGCGGGAGGTCTTCGAGGAGACCGGGGTGCTGCTCGCGGTGGACCCCGCCGGCGCCGCCCCGGCGCTGTCCGGCCGGGCGCGGCGGGCGCACCGCGACGCCCTGGAGGCGAAGACCGCCGACCTGGGCGGGCTGCTCGCCGCGGAGGGGCTCGCCCTGGCCGCGGATCTGCTGCGCCCCTGGGGCAACTGGGTGACCCCCCGGTGGTCGCCGATGCGCTTCGACACCTTCTTCTTCCTCGCCGCCGCCCCGGCCGGGCAGCGCCCCGACGGCGACACCGCCGAATCCGCGGGCTCGCGCTGGGCCGCCCCGGCGGAGCTGCTCGCCGGCTGGCGGGCCGGCCGGGTGGGGCTGATGCCGCCGACCTGGTATCAGCTGACCCGGCTGGCGGAGGCGCCGGACGTCGCCGCCGCGCTGGCCCTGGCCGAGGCCCCGGTGGCCCGGACCACCTCCGATTTCCTCGGCGAGGAGTTCATGGACCCCTTCTTCGCGGTCGCCGATCACATGGGCCACCTGCGCGAGCGGGCCCTGGCCGACCGGGCCGGGGGCCGCGCCGCCGAGGGCGCCGCCGGCGGGGACGCGGCGGGGGAGCGGGGATGAGCCTGGACCCCGCCGAGGTGGCCTGGCTGGCGGCGCATCCGGAGGCGGTGGCCGAGGCGGAGGCCCGGGAGCTCGACGACGCCACCCTGATCGCGGATCTGGCGGCGTTGCGGGCGCGGCACGGCGAACGCGCCCGGGCCCTGGTGGAGCTGGTGCGCGCCCGCCGCGGCGCCGCCGGCCGGCTGCCCGGGCACTGGCTGATGAGCGCCGAGGCCGCCCAGCAGGCCACCCACGCCCTGGTCGCCGCCGAACGCGCCGGGCGGATCGCGCGCGCCGCCGGCGGGGCCTGGGTGCACGACCTCACCTGCTCCATCGGCGCCGATCTGGCGGCCCTGGCCGCCGCCGGGGCGCGGGTGCTCGGCAGCGATCTGGACCCGGCCCGGGCGGCGATGGCCCGGGCCAACGTGCCCGGCGCCCCGGTGCTGGTCGCCGATGCGCTGGCCCCGGCCTCCCGGGCGCCGATCATCGTCGCCGACCCCGCCCGGCGCGCCGGCGGCCGCCGGCTGCGCCGCCCCGAGCAGCTGCGCCCGCCGCTGCCGGGGCTGCTCGCCGCCTGGCCGGGGGCGGAGGCGGCGGTGAAGTGCGCGCCCGGCCTGGACTTCGCCGACTGGCCGGGGGAGGTGGCGCTGGCCTCGGTGGACGGCCGGGTCAAGGAGGCCTGCCTGTACACCCCGGGCCTGGCCGCGCCGGGGGTGCGCCGCAGCGCGACGCTGCTGTCCACCCGGGGGGCGCCGACCCGGCGCTACCACGACGCGATGCCCGACGGGTGCGGGGTCGGCCCCGCCGGGCGGTTCATCATCGACCCGGACGGGGCGGTGGTGCGCGCCGGGCTGGTCCGCCAGTTCGCCGCCGCGCACGGGCTGCACCAGCTCGACGAGCGGATCGCCCACCTCACCGGGGACGCGGTGCCGCCCGGGGCGACCGGGTTCGAGGTGCTCGCCGAGGTGGCCCCGAAGCGGCTGCGCGCGGAGCTCGCCGCCCGGGACTGCGGCAGCGCCGAGGTGCTGGTGCGCGGCGTGGACCAGGACCCGGATCGGCTGCGCGCGAGCTGGCGGCTGCGCGGGGGGCGCCCGCTGGCGGTGGTGCTCACCCGGGTGGGCCGCTCCGCCCGGGCGTTCATCTGCGGCCCCCGGGTCGCCGGCTGAGCCGGCCCCGCCGGCGACCGCGCGCGCCCGCCGTGCGGCGGGCGGGGTCAGCCGGCGCCACCCCCGGCGGGTGCGCCGCGGGCCCGGTGAACTGAGGCGCGGACGAAAAAATAAACAAATTGTTACCTGGATCACCCCGCGCGGGCCGGACCTCTGTTAGCTTCGGAACGGATGACGCGGAACGGGCCACCGCCCGCGCCGCCGTCGGCGAGCCCGAGGGCCCCGCACCGGGGCCGGCGGGCGCGCAGGCACACCCGACGCAACATTCCCCACAGTAAGGACGACAGACACATGCCGAACATCGTGGTTCTGGTCAAGCAGGTCCCCGACACCTGGTCGGAGCGCAAGCTCAGCGAGGATGACTACACCCTCGACCGCGACTCCGCCGACGCGGTGCTCGACGAGATCAACGAGAACGCCGTCGAGGCCGCCCTGGAGCTGAAGGAGGCGCACGGCGGCAACGTCACCGTCGCCACCGTCGGCCCGGAGCGGGCCGTGGAGTCGCTGCGCAAGGCCCTGGCCATGGGCGCCGATGACGCGGTGATCCTCTCCGATGACGCGGTCGCCGGCTCCGACGCGGTGCAGACCGCCTGGGCGCTGTCCAACGTGCTCGACGCGATCGGCGAGTTCGACGTCGTCATCGCCGGCAACGCCTCCACCGACGGCGGCACCGGCACCGTGCCCGCCGCCCTCGGCGTCTACCGCGGGCTGCCGGTGCTCACCCACATGCGCTCGGTGGCCATCGAGGGCGAGACCATCACCGGCGAGCGGGAGACCGAGGACGGCATCTACGAGCTCAAGGCCTCCCTGCCGGCCATCGTCTCCGTCACCGAGAAGGCCAACTCCCCGCGCTTCGCCTCCTTCAAGGGCATCATGGCCGCGAAGAAGAAGCCGGTGC
Organism: Corynebacterium sphenisci DSM 44792; assembly: GCF_001941505.1. Lineage (NCBI taxonomy): Bacteria > Bacillati > Actinomycetota > Actinomycetes > Mycobacteriales > Corynebacteriaceae > Corynebacterium > Corynebacterium sphenisci. Next base: position 961,240 of record NZ_CP009248.1, read on the forward strand.
GCGAGCTGACCCTGGCCGACGTCGCCGCCGAGCCGGAGCAGCTGGGCGTGGAGAACTCCGCCACCAACGTCACCGGGGTCACCCCGAAGCCGGAGAAGTCCGCCGGCGAGATCGTCGCCGACGACGGCGCCGGCGCCGACAAGATCGCCGAATTCCTCAAGACCAACAAGTTCATCTAGTCCGCCACCGCGACACCGAACGAACGAATACCAGGAGTAGAACACCATGACCGATGTCCTCGTTCTCGTCGACCACACCGATGGCGAGCTGAAGAACGCCACCGCCGAGCTGCTCACCGCGGCCCGCGTGTTCGGCACCCCCGCCGCCGTCGTCGTCGGCAAGCCCGGCACCGCCGCCAAGCTCGCCGACACCCTCGGCGCCTACGGCGCCGGGGAGATCCTCGCCGCCGAATCCGATTCCGCCGGCACCTACCTGCTCTCCGAGGAGGTCGACACCCTCGTCGCCCTCGCCGCCGAGCGCCAGGTGCCGGTCGTCGTCACCGGCTCCGCCGCCGGCAAGGAGATCGCCGGCCGGGTGGCCACCCTCACCGGCTCCGGCGTGCTCGCCGACGTCGTCGCGATCAACGCCGACGGCAGCGCCAAGTACTCCATCTTCGGCGGCGACTTCATCGTCGACGGCGGCGGCTTCGGCGCCTCCCCCGTCTACGCGCTGCGCCCCGGCTCGGTGGACCCGGAGGAGGCCCCGGCCTCCCCGGCGGTGACCGAGGTGGCCTTCCCCGAGGCCCCCGACGCCCCGGTGGAGATCGTCTCCTTCACCCCGGCCGAGGGCGGCGACCGCCCCGAGCTCACCGAGGCCAAGATCGTCGTCGCCGGCGGCCGCGGCGTCGCCTCCGCGGAGGGCTTCGCCGATGTCGTGGAGCCCCTGGCCGACGCCCTCGGCGCGGCCGTGGGCGCCTCCCGCGCCGCCGTGGACGCCGGCTACTACCCGGGCCAGTTCCAGGTCGGCCAGACCGGCAAGACCGTGTCCCCGGACCTGTACATCGCCCTGGGCATCTCCGGCGCCATCCAGCACAAGGCCGGTATGCAGACCTCCAAGACGGTGGTCTCGGTGAACAAGGACGAGGAGGCCCCGATCTTCGAGATCTCCGATCTCGGCATCGTCGGCGACCTCTTCGACGTCACCCCGGCGCTGACCGACAAGGTCAAGTAGCCCGCCGCGGCGCCGCCGCGCCGCGACCGGGCCGCCTCCCGCCGCCGCACCCCGCCCACCGCGGGGTGCGGCGGCGGCGCCGATCCGCCGCCCCGGATCCGCCCCGCCCGCGCTAGGGTCGGGGCATGAGCGAGCGGCACTACCTCGACCATGCGGCCACCAGCCACCTGCGCCCCGAGGCCCGGGAGGCCCTCATCGGGGCGCTCGGCGCCGGCAACCCCGGCGGCCGCTACGCCTCCGGCCGCGCCGCCCGGGCGCTGCTCGACGACGCCCGGGAGCGGGTCGCCGACCTGCTCGGCTGCGAACCCGTCGAGGTGGTGTTCACCTCCGGGGGCACCGAGGCGGACAACCTCGCCGTGCAGGGGCTCTACCTCGCCCGCTCCGGCTCCACCATCGTGGCGCCCCCGGTGGAGCACGAGGCGGTGGCCCGGATCGCCGCGCATCTGGCCGCCGAGCACTGGGCGGAGATCCTGGCGGCCCCCGTCGACGCCGCCGGCCGGGTCGACCCGGCGCGGCTGCCGGAACTGGACCGCCGGGGCACCGCCCTGGTGGCCTGCATGGCCGCGAACAACGAGACCGGGGCGATCCAGCCGGTGGCCGCGGTCGCCGAGCGCTGCCGCGCCGCCGGGGTGCCGCTGCACGTCGACGCGGTGCAGACCGCCGGGGCGGTGCTCGACGCCTCCGGCGCGCCCACCCCCTTCCGGGACTGCGGGGCGGCCACCCTGGCGCTGTCCGCGCACAAGTTCGGCGGCCCCCGCGGGATCGGGGCGCTGCTGGTGCGCCGGGGGGCGCGCCTGGCCGCGCATGTGCACGGCGGCGGCCAGGAACGGGGGCTGCGCTCCGGCACCCCGGACGTGGCCGGGGCGGTGGGCCTGGCCGCGGCCCTGGCCGCCGACCGGGCCGAGGGGGAGGAGCGCCGGCGGCGGCTGCGCGCGCTGCGCGACCGGCTGCGCGAGGGCATCCTGGCCACCGTCGACGACGTGGTGGTGCACACCACCGAACCCGCCCTGCCGGGGCATCTGCACCTGAGCTTCCCCGGGGCGGAGGGCGACAGCCTGACCATGCTGCTCGACGCCGCCGGGGTGGAGTGCTCCACCGGCTCGGCCTGCTCCGCCGGGGTGCACCGGCCCAGCCATGTGCTGCTGGCCATGGGCGTGGCCGAGGACGTCGCCCGCGCCGCGGTGCGGTTCACCCTCGGCTGGGACTCCACCGAGGCCGATGTCGCCGCGGTGCTCGCCGCGGTCGGTGATACCGTGTCCCGGGCGCGGGCCGCGGGCATGGCCTGAGCCCGCCGCACCGCCCACCGCCCGCCCCGGCCCCCGGCCGCGGCCCGCGCGGGGGCGGCCCATGGTCGAGCCGGAAGGGGAGCGTGATGCGCGTCGTCGCCGCGATGAGCGGGGGAGTGGACTCCTCCGTCGCCGCCGCCCGGGCCCTGGCCGCCGGCCATGAGGTCATCGGGGTGCACCTGGCGCTGTCCCGGGACCCGGCGGCGGTGCGCGAATCCGCCCGCGGCTGCTGCTCCCTGGAGGACTCCGCCGACGCCCGCCGGGTCTGCGACCGGCTGGGCATCCCCTTCTACGTGTGGGATTTCGCCGAGCGCTTCGAACGGGAGGTGATCGGCGACTTCACCGCCTCCTACGCCCGCGGGGAGACCCCCAACCCCTGCCTGCGCTGCAATGAGCGGATCAAGTTCGCCGCCCTGCTCGAACGCGCCCTGGCGCTGGGCTTCGACGCGGTGGCCAGCGGCCACTACGCGGTGCACGAGGGCGGGCTGCTGCGGCGCAGCCCGGACGCCGCCAAGGACCAGTCCTACGTGCTCGGGGTGCTCGACCGGGTGCAGCTGGCGCACTGCCTCTTCCCCTGCGGGGACACCGAGAAACCCGCGATCCGCGCCGAGGCCGCCGCGCTGGGCCTGCGCACCGCGGCGAAACCGGACAGCCACGACATCTGCTTCATCCCGGACGGGGACACCCGCGCCTTCCTCGGCGCCCGGATCGGGCTGCGCCCCGGGGCGGTGGTGGACGCCGGCAGCGGGGAGGTGCTCGCCCGGCACCAGGGGGTGCACGGGTTCACCATCGGCCAGCGCCGCGGCCTGGGCCTGCCCGGGCCCGCCGCCGACGGCCGGCCCCGCTACGTCACCGGCATCGACGCGGCCACCGCCACGGTCACCGTGGGCCCCGCCGAGCAGCTGCGGGTGCGCCGGCTGGAGGTGGACCGGGCGGTGTGGCTGGCCGACCCGGGTCAGGTCACCGCGGGCCCGGTGCAGGTGCAGGTGCGCGCGCACGGCGCCCCGGTGGACTGCACGGTGCAGCCGCTGGCCGGCCCGGAGGACCCGGGCACCGGCCGCGGCGGGGCCTTCCGGGTGCACGCCGCGGCGGATCTCACCGGGATCGCCCCCGGCCAGGCCGCGGTGCTCTACCGCCCCGACCCGCGCGGGGACATCGTGCTGGCCTCCGGCACCATCCGGGGGGCCGGCCGGTGACCGGCTGCCACGGGCTGGGCCCGATGCCGGGGTCGGACCCGGCCGCGGCCGCCGAGATCATCGCCGGGGAATCCGCCGGGGTGGTGCACCGCCCGGTGCAGCCGGCCCGGGGCCTCGGCGCCGACCCGGTGGGCCGCACCGGGGCGCTGGCCGCCGATCTCGTCCTGGACCGCGGGATCCGCGGCTGGCGGGTGGCGGCCGGCGGCGACGCCGGGCACCCGCCGCGGGCGGCGGTGCGCGCCCGGGATCTGCTGGAGGCCGAGGCCGACGGCTGCGAGGCGGCCTGGGGCACGGCCCCGCAGCGGGTGCGGCTGAGCGCGCTGGGCCCGCTGAGCCTGGCCACCGCGGTGGAGGACGCCGCCGGGCACCGGCTGCTCGCCGACCGGGGCGCCCGGGCCTGGCTCGCCGAATCCCTGGCCGAGGGCCTGGCCGCCGCGGCCGCGGACATCCGCCGCCGGCATGGCGCGGCGGTCGCCGTGCAGCTCGACGAACCCGGGATCGGGGCGGCCCTGGGCGGGCTGGTGCCGGACGCCGCCGGCTGGGGCCGGCTGGAGCCGGTGCCCGCCCGGGAGGCCGCCGCGCTGCTGCGCCTCCTCATCGGGCGGCTGGCCGCCGCGGAGGTGCCGGTGACCCTGCGCCCCGGCGCCGCCCCGGTAGCCGGCCCGGCCGGCCCGGGGACCGCGGCGCTGCCCGCCGCCGTGGTCGCCGAATCGGGGGCGGCGGCGCTGTGGGTGCGCGCGGACCGGCTGCGCGGCACCGCCGCCCTGGACGGGGTGGGCTCCCTCATCGCCGGCGGGGTGCACCTGGAGCTCGGCTGCGCCCCGGCCGCGCCCGGGGCCCGGGACGCGATCACCGGCGCCTGGGCGGACCCCGACGAGCGGGCCATCGCCGAGGGCGTCGCCCGGCTCTGGGACGAGCTGGGCTTCCCCCGCGCGGAACTGGTCGACCGGGTGGCGCTGACCCCGGAGGCCGGGTTCGCCGGGGTGGACGCCGCCTGGCCGGCGCGGGCCCTGGCCGCGGTGCGCCGGGCCGCCGGGCTGGTCACCCGGGCCGCCGGGGACCTCTGAGGCCCCGCCCCCGCCCCGGGCGGGGGCCCGCACCGGGGGCGGCGTCGGCTCCGAACACCGGGCATGGCCGACCCGTGCGACAATCCAGCTATGTTCCGCCGCCTCGCCGAGACCCTCCTGGCCACCCGCGCCCGCGCCTGGGCGGTGATCGGGGCCTGGCTGCTCGCCGCGGTGCTGCTCGCGCTGACCGCCCCGGCCGCCGGGGAGCCCGCCGCGCACGCCGGCGGAGCGCCGGCGGACGCGCCCTCGGCGGCGGCCTCCGCCCGCCTGGAGCGGGCCTTCCTGGACGCCGGCGCGGCCGGCCCGGCCGGCGCCGGCGGCCCGCCCGGCACCCTGGTGGTGCACGCCGGCGACGCCGGTGCGGCGACCGCCGCGATGGCCGCGGCGCTGCGCGCCGTGGGCGCCGCCGAGGGCGTCACCGCGGTGGTGTCCCCGCTGTGCGCGGACCCGGGCTCCGGGCTGCGCCCCGGCCCGGGGTGCATCCCGGGGGAGGAGGCCGGGACGGCCTCGGCGGACGGGGCCACCCGCACCGCCGCCGTGCTGCTCGCCGATACCCCGGGCGCGGCCGGCTACGCCGACACCATCGAGGGGGTGCGCGCCGCCGCCCGGGACGCGGTCGCCGCCGCCGCCGGGCCGGCGGCGGCGGCGCATCTGGCGGGCCCGGCGGGCATCGCCAATGACCTGGTCGCCGCCTTCGCCCAGGCCGACCGGGCGCTCGGCGCGGCGACCATGGCGATCGTGCTGATCATCCTGCTCGCGGTGTACCGCTCCCCGGTGCTGGCGGTCATCCCGCTGGCCGCGGTGGCCGTGGCCCTGGTCGCCGCCCGCGGCCTGGCCGGGTTCGCCGAGGCCGCCGGGGCGGTGTCCAGCACCGCCCAGTCCACCGCCATCCTCACCGTGCTGCTGTTCGGGGTGGGCACCGACTACGCGCTCATCATCAACGCCCGCTACCGGGAGGAGCTCGCCGCGGCGGGGGCGCGGGCCGCGGCGGACCCCGGCCCCGCCCGGCACGCCGCCATGATCCGGGCGATGGGCCGTGCCGGTTCCGCGCTGGCCTCCTCGGCGGGCACCATCATCGCCGCGCTGCTGGCGCTGCTCGTGGCCGCCACCCCGGTGCTGCGCGGATTCGGCGGGCTGTTCGCCCTCGGCGTGGCGGTGCTCTTCGCCGCCGCGGTGAGCCTGCTGCCGGCCCTCATCCTCGCCGCCGGGGGCGCGGTGTTCTGGCCCGGCGGGCGGGATCGCGCCCTGGCCCGGGCGGCCCGGCCCCGGCTGTGGGCGGCGGTGGCCCGGGGCGTCGACCGCGCCCCGCGGCGGGTGCTCGCCGCCGGCCTGGCGCTGCTGCTGGCGCTCACCGCGGGCCTGGCCGGCTACCGGGAGAGCCACGACACCGTCTCCGGGCTGCGGGTGGCCACCGACGCCGCCGCCGGCCGGGACCTCATCGCCGCCGAACTCGGCCCCGGGGAGACCGCCCCGGAGACCATCGAGCTGCGCGCCGCCGGCGGCCTGGACGAGGCCCGGCTGGCCGGGGTCGCCGCCCGGCTGCCGGAGGAGCACCCCGATCTGGTGGCCCGGGTGGCGCTGCCCCGGCCCGCGGCGACCGCCGACGGCACCGCCGGGCGGCTGCGGGTGATCCCCGCCGCCGACCCGCGCACCCCGGCGGTGATGGACTCCCTCGACGAGCTCACCGCCGCGGTGGAGGAGGGGCTCGCCGCCGCCGGGGTGGCCGCGCCGCGGGCGGCGGCGGCCGGGCCGGCCGCCGAGGACCGGGACCTGCGCGCCGCGGTGCACCGGGACCTGGCGGTGCTGCTGCCGCTGCTGCTGGTGGTGGTCGGCGCGGTGCTCGCCGCCCTGCTGCGCTCCGCGCTGGCCCCGCCGTACCTGATGGCCCTGCAGGCCCTCGGCTACGCCGCCACCATGGGCGCCACCGTGCTCGCCGCGGTGACCCTGGGCGGGGACGCCGGGATCGGCGCGGAGGTGCCCGCCTACGTGCTCATCTTCACCATCGCCCTGGGCGTGGACTACACCATCTTCCTCATGGCCCGGTACCGCCAGGAGCTGGTGCACGCCGGGCCCCGGGCGGCGATGCGCGAGGCGCTCACCCGCACCGGCGGGGTGGTCTCCTCGGCGGGGGTGATCCTGGCGGCGACCTTCGCGGTGCTCACCGTGATGCCGGTGCGCGAGCTCTTCCAGTTCGGCCTGGCCATGGCGATCGGCATCCTGCTGGACACCTTCGTGGTGCGCCCGCTGGTGGTGCCCGCCCTGGTGCGCCTGCTCGGGGCGCGGGCGCTGTGGCCGGCGGCGCCGGCCGGGGCCGCGGCGGCGGCCGCGGACTAGGGGCGGGGCGGCGGCCTCAGCCGCGCATCGGCCAGGTGCCGTCCACATCGGAGGCGTCCCGGCCCCGGCTGCGGAAGTACTCGGCCAGCGAGGCCGCGTCCTCCCAGGCCTGCACCGCCTGCAGCTCCATCAGCGCATCGCCGTCCATCTCCGTGATCTCCGGATGCCGCTTGGCCATCATCCAGGCCAGCCGGGCCGCGGCGAGGGCGTCCTCGGTGGCGTCGTGCGCGGCGTCCAGGCGCACCCCGTAGCGTTCGCAGGTGGGCCCCAGCTTGCGCTGCCCGGAGCCGCGCAGCTTCGGGGTGAAGCGCTTGTCCAGCACGTAGGGGTCCACCACCAGCCCGTCCACGGTGAATCCGGGCTCCAGGGCGCGCAGCACCGACAGGTCGTAGGCGGCGTTGTAGATCACCGCCGCGTAGCCGTCCGCCCAGGCCGCCCGCAGCGCGTCGATGGTGCGCCGCAGCACCCGCTCATGGGGCTCGCCCTCGGCGCGGGCGCGTTCGGTGGTGATCCCGTGGATCCGGGTCGCCGCCTCCGGGATCTCCACCCCCGGGTCGGCGAGCATGGCCAGCTTCCGCGGCTCCTGCCCGGCGGTCAGCCGCACCAGGGCGGAGGTGACGATGCGGCAGGTGCGCGGATCGGTGCCGGTGGTCTCCAAATCGAAGGCGACCATCTTTCCCACGTCGAAGCGGCTCATGCCGGACAGTCTAGGCCGGGCCCGGGCGATCCCGCGCGCCCGCGGGCGCATCCGGGCCCGCCGCCGGCCCGCGGCGTTAGACTCGGCGCCGTGACTTCCCGCACCGATGCCGCAGCCGAGCCCGCCGACGACCCCGGGGCCGTGCCCGCCGCCGCCCGGGCGCGCTGGGCCGAGCTCGCCGGGGCGCTGCGCGAGCACTCCGCCCGCTACTACGCCGGCGCCCCGGTGGTCGCCGACGCCGAATACGACCGGCTCTTCGCCGAACTGCGCGATCTCGAGGCGGCGCACCCGGCGCTGGCCGTCCCGGACAGCCCCAGCCGCACCGTGGGCGCGGACCCGGCGGCGCTGGCCGCCGCCGGCGACGGGGAGGTCTTCGCCCCGGTCACCCACCTGCAGCGGCTGTACAGCCTGGACAACGTCTTCGACGAGGCCTCGCTGCGGGACTGGCTGGCGCGCACCCCGGCGCAGGCCTACCTCACCGAGCTGAAGATCGACGGGCTGTCCATCGACCTGGTCTACGAGGGCGGGCGGCTCACCCGGGCGGCCACCCGCGGCGACGGGGTCACCGGGGAGAACGTCACCGCCAACGCCCGCACCATCGCCGACATCCCCGATGAGCTCACCGGCACCGCGGAGTTCCCGGTGCCGGAGCTGGTGGAGGTCCGCGGCGAGGTGTACCTCCCCCTCGCCGAATTCGAGCGGGTCAACGCCGAGCGGGTCGAGGCCGGCCGGCCCGCCTTCGCCAACCCCCGCAACGCCGCCGCCGGCTCGCTGCGGCAGAAGGACCCGGCGGAGACCGCCCGGCGCCGGCTGTCCATGATCTGCCACGGCATCGGCGCCTTCGAGGGAGAGCGCCCGGCCACCCAGCACGACGGCTACCGGGCGCTGGCCGCCTGGGGGCTGCACGTCAGCCCGCACACCCGGCGGGTCACCGACCCCGATGCGGTGGTCGCCGCGATGCGGCACTGGGGGGAGCACCGGCACGACGCCGAGCACGAGATGGACGGGCTGGTGGTCAAGGTCGACGATCTCGCCCGGCAGCGCGAACTGGGCTCCACCAGCCGCGCCCCGCGCTGGGCGATCGCCTACAAGTACCCGCCGGAGGAGCAGATCACCGATCTGCTGGACATCCGGGTGTCCATCGGCCGCACCGGCCGGGCCACCCCCTACGCGGTGCTGCGCCCGGTGCAGGTGGCCGGGTCCACGGTGGAGATGGCCACCCTGCACAACCCCGCCGAGGTGCGCCGCAAGGGCGTCTACATCGGCGACCGGGTCACCGTGCGCAAGGCCGGGGACGTCATCCCCGAGGTGCTCGGCCCCGTCGCCGAGGCCCGGGACGGCTCCGAGCGGGAGTACCGCTTCCCGGACCTGTGCCCCGAATGCGGCACCCGGCTGGCCCCGGCCCGGGAGGACGACGCCGACTGGCGCTGCCCGAACACCCGGTACTGCCCCGGGCAGCTGCGCCGGCGGGTGGAGTTCCTCGCCTCCCGCGCCGGGCTGGACATCGAGAACCTCGGCGAACGCGGGGCCGCGGACCTGATCCACCGCGGGGTGCTGCCCGACGAGGGCCGGCTCTTCGAGCTCGGCGAGGCCGATCTGCGCCGCACCGGGGTGTACACCACCGCCAAGGGGGAGCTCAGCGCCAACGGGCGCAAGCTGCTGGCCAACATCGAGGCGGCGAAGGACCGGGAGCTGTGGCGGGTGCTGGTCAGCCTGTCCATCCGGCACGTCGGCCCGATCGCGGCCCGGGCGCTGGCCGGCCGCTTCGGCTCCATGGACGCGATCCGGGCGGCGGACCGGGAGGAGCTCGCCGACGTCGACGGGGTCGGGGAGGTGATCGCGGACAGCGTCATCGACTGGTTCGCGGTGGACTGGCACCGGGAGGTCGTCGCCCGCTGGGCCGCCGCCGGGGTGCGGATGGCCGATGCGGCCGCCGACCGCCCCGAGCAGACCCTGGCGGGGCTCACCGTGGTGGTCACCGGGTCGCTGGCGGACTTCACCCGGGACGGCGCCAAGGAGGCGATCATGGCCCGCGGCGGCAAGGCCGCGGGCAGCGTGTCGAAGAAGACCGACGTGGTCGTCGCCGGGCCCGGGGCCGGGTCCAAGGCGGACAAGGCCGAGTCCCTGGGCGTGCCGATGCTCGACGAGGCCGGCTTCCACCGGCTGCTCGCCGAGGGCGCCGCGGCGATCCCGGGGCGGGAGGGGTAGCGCCGGCGGCCCGCGGCGGAGCCGGCCGGGGCCCGGCCCCGGCGGCGTCCACCGCCGGGGCCGGGCCCCGCCCGACGCGCCCGCGCCGGGCTACTCGCCCTCGATGGGGGTGGGCTCGATCCGCCACACCTCCTCGGCGTAGTCCCGGATGGTGCGGTCCGAGGAGAACCGGCCGGAGCGGATGATGTTGCGGAAGCACATCGCCGCCCAGCCCAGCTCATCGCGGTAGTCCGCGGCCATCCGGTCCCGGGTCTCCCGGTAGTCGGCGAAGTCGCCGAGCACGTACCAGGCGTCCGCCGGCTCATGGCCGACCCCGTCGAGCAGGCTGGCCCGCAGCTCGTGGAACATGCCGGTGCCGCCGTCGGAGAGGGTGCCGTCGACCAGGGCGTCGAGCACCCGGCGCAGCCCCGGCACGGTTTCGTAGAGCTCCCGCGGCCGGTGGGACTCGCGCAGCGCGGGCAGCTCCTCCTCGGTGGCGCCGAAGATGTAGGCGTTGTCGTCGCCGACGGCGGCGACGATCTCCACGTTCGCCCCGTCCATGGTGCCCAGGGTCAGCGCCCCGTTCATCATCAGCTTCATGTTGCCGGTGCCGGAGGCCTCCTTGCCGGCGGTGGAGATCTGCTCGGAGACGTCCGCGGCGGGGATGATGTGCTCGGCGGGGGAGACGTTGTAGTTCTCCACGAACACCACCTTGAGCCGGTCGCCGATCTCCGGGTCGCCGTTGACCAGCTCGGCGATCGCGTTGATGAACTTGATGATCGCCTTCGCCCGCACGTAGCCGGGGGCGGCCTTCGCCCCGAAGATCGCCACCCGGGGGGTGATGTCGAGGTCCGGGTCGGCCTTGATCCGGAAGTACAGGTCCAGGATGTACAGGGCGTTGAGCAGCTGCCGCTTGTACTCGTGCAGCCGCTTGATCTGCACGTCGTAGATCGCGTCGACCGGGATCTCCGCGCCCTGCCGGCGGCGGATCCACTCCGCGAAATCGGCCTTGTTGGCCCGCTTCACCGCGGCGATCTCGCGCAGCACAGACTCGTCCCCGGCGTAGCGCTCCAGCTCGGCGAGCTCGTCGAGGTCGGTGACCCAGGCGTCGGAGCCGGCGAGCCGGGTGAGCAGCTCCGCCAGGCGCGGGTTGCACTGGTGCAGCCAGCGCCGGGGGGTGACCCCGTTGGTCTTGTTGTTGAACCGCTCCGGCCAGATGTCGTGCCAGGGGCGCAGGGTCTCCCGCTTGATGATCTCGGTGTGCAGCGCGGCGACGCCGTTGATGGAGTACGCGGTGTAGCAGGCGATCCAGGCCATGTGGATCCGGCCGTGCGAGATCGGCGCCAGGTAGTCGATGGTGCCCTGGTCCACGCCCCGCCCGGCGAGGTCGAGCCGGAAGCGGCGGTCGATTTCCGCGGTGATCTCCAGCACCCGGTGGAACAGCCGCTCGAAGATGGAGTACTCCCAGGTCTCCAGGGCCTCGGCGAGCACGGTGTGGTTGGTGTAGGCGAAGGTGCGCGAGACGATGCCCCAGGCCTCGTCCCAGCCCATGTGGTGCTCGTCGAGCAGGATCCGCATCAGCTCCGGGATGGCCAGCACCGGGTGGGTGTCGTTGAGCTGGATGCAGTTGTACTCGTGGAAGGTGGCCAGGTCGCCGTGCTCGGCGAGGTGGGTCTCCACCATCTCCTGCAGCGAGGCGGAGACGAAGAAGTACTGCTGGCGCACCCGCAGCACCTTGCCCTCGTAGGTGGAGTCGTTGGGGTAGAGCACCCGGCACAGGTCGTGCACCCGCTCGCGCTCCACGATCGCCTCGGTGAAGCGCTGCGAGTTGAAGGCGTCGTAGTCGAACTCCCGCATCGGCTCGGAGTTCCACAGCCGCAGGGTGTTCACGTTGTCGGTGCCGTAGCCGGTGATCGGCATGTCATGGGGCACCGCGCGCACCACCAGGTCGTCGAAGCGCACGATCCGGGCGCGCTCCTCGCGGCGCACCACGAAGGGGTAGCCCTCCTCCATCCACGGGTCCGGGTGCTCGGCCTGGAAGCCGTCCTCGAAGGTCTGCTTGAACAGCCCGTAGCGGTAGAGGATGCCGTAGCCGGTCACCGGCAGGTCCTGGGTGGCGCAGGAGTCCAGGAAGCAGGCGGCCAGCCGGCCCAGGCCGCCATTGCCCAGGGCCGCGTCATGCTCGGCCTCGAGCACGTCCGGCAGCTCCGCGCCGCAGGCGGCGACGGCCTCCCGGGCCTCGTCGAGCAGATCCAGGTTGAGCAGGTTGTTCAGCAGCGCCCGGCCCATGAGGAACTCGGCGGAGAAGTAGTGCTGGCGGCGGGTGGCGGCGTAGGCCCGGGAGCTGGCCTCCCAGTTGCCGGCCAGCCGGTCGACGACCACGCTGGACAGCCCGGCCCAGAACTCGGCGGCCGTCGCCGAGGCCGGGGTGCGGCCCGACTCCGCCCGGACGTGGGAGGCGAGGCTGGCGGTCAAATCGGTCATGGGGCTGCTCCTAGGGGTCGGCGAGGCGCGGTCCGGCCACGGCCCCATCCGGCGGGTGCGGCGGGGTCGCGGCCAAAGTCCCAGCATACCCGGCACCGGCGCCGATCCGCGGGTCGGGCCGCCGCGCGGCGCCGCCGGCTCAGCCCAGCACGGCGCCGATGATGTCGCCGAGCCGGCCCATGTGCTCCACCTCGGAGGGCAGGAAGTCCGGCCCGCCGGGCCGGCCCACCACCAGGGTGTAGCGCTCGCCGACCGGGGCGGCGGCCAGGGCGGAGTCCATCACCGCCCAGGAGTCCGGGATCCAGTCCTCGCCCTCGCCGTCGAGCTCCCGGGGGCTGGTCACCGGGGGTTCGGCGAGCACCCGGCCATCGTCCTCCGGGGAGGCCGCGGAGGCGGCCAGGCGCCGGGTGCCGGCCCCGTCGTGCTCCAGCACGATCGCCCAGCCGGCGGTCATGGTGCGCGGCAGGCCCTCCACGATCTCGGCCAGGGCGCGCACCGGGGCGGCCCGGTGCCGGGCCAGGTCGGCGAGCATGCGCACCTCGCCGCGGCGGTCCACGGTCCCGGAGTAGGGCCGCACCGAGTCGACCTCCACGTCCCCCATGGAGCGCGCGGCGGTGATCAGCGCATCGGGCAGCACCCCCGTGGGCAGCTCCACGACGATGTCGTCGACCACGGTGCGGTCCTCGGTGCACTCCACGACGTCGACGCTGCGGATGTCGCCCCCGATTTCGCCGAGGGCGGCCGCGAGGTAGCCCAGGGATCCGGGCACGTCGGGCAGCTGGACTCGCAGCAGGTAGCTCATGGCGGAGATCGGTTCGGCCTTTCCGGGTCGGGTCGGGTGGCTCAGCGGGCCCCGGCGGGGGAGGCGGCGGCGGCCGCCCCCCGGGCGGACCCTCCATCACGTAACGCGCATGCCCCCGGGCTTTGTTCCCGGCGCACCCCCGCCACCGCCCGCGTGGGGCGCTCCGCGCGCCGCGCGGGCCGGGCGACTACCCTGGTGCGTTGATCAACCACCCGACTTAGGAAAGGGGTCACGCGTGCCCGCCATCTCGCGCGACGAGGTATCCCACCTCGCACGACTGTCCCGCCTGGCGCTGACGGACGCCGAACTCGACGAGTTCGCCGGCCAGATCGACGGCATCATCAACCACGTCCGGCAGGTCCAGGAGGTCGCCGCCGCCGATGTCGAGCCGATGAGCCACCCCTCCTCGCTGGCCGGGGTGATGCGGGAGGACGAGGTGCGGCCCACCCTCACCGCCGAGCAGGCCCTCGACCAGGCGCCCTCGGTGCGCGAGGACCGCTTCGAGGTGCCCCGGATCCTGGGGGAGGCGGAGTGAGCATGACCGAGCCCAACCCGAATCTCGCCGCCGCCGTCGCCGCCGACCCGATCCTCGGCGCCACCGCCGCCGAACTCGCCGAGCGGATCCACTCCCGGGAGCTGACCTCCGAGGAGGTCACCCGCGCCTTCCTGGACCGGATCGCCGAGGTGGACCCGCGGCTGCACGCCTTCCTGCACGTCGGCGCCGAGGAGGCCCTGGCCGCCGCCCGGGCCGTGGACGCCGCCCTGGACGCGGGGGAGCAGCCGGCCTCCCCGCTGGCGGGGGTGCCGCTGGCCCTGAAGGACGTGTTCACCACCGTGGACGCGCCCACCACCTGCGGCTCCCGGATGCTGGAGGACTACCGCAGCCCCTACGACGCCACCGTGGTGGCCCGGCTGCGCGCCGCCGGGATCCCGATCCTGGGCAAGACCAACATGGACGAGTTCGCGATGGGCTCCTCCACGGAGAACTCCGCCTACGGGCCCACCCGCAACCCCTGGGACGCCGAGCGCACCCCCGGCGGCTCCGGCGGCGGCTCCGCGGCGGCGGTGGCCGCGGCGATGGCCCCGCTGGCGATCGGCACCGACACCGGCGGCTCCATCCGGCAGCCGGCGGCGCTGACCGCCACCGTGGGCGTCAAGCCCACCTACGGCACCGTCTCCCGGCACGGCCTGGTGGCCTGCGCCTCCTCCCTGGACCAGGGCGGGCCGACCGCGCGCACCGTGCTGGACACCGCGCTGCTGCACCAGGTGATCGCCGGCCATGACGAGCACGACTCCACCTCCACGGACCGGCCGATCGCCGACGTGGTCGCCGGGGCCCGGGCCGGCGCCGGCGGGGATCTCTCCGGGGTGCGGGTCGGCGTGGTGCGCCAGTTCGACCGCCCGGAGAGCTACCAGCCCGGGGTGCTGGACAGCTTCCACGCCGCGGTGGCGGAGCTCACCGCCGCCGGGGCGGAGGTGGTGGAGGTGGACTGCCCGCACTTCGACCACGCCCTGGCCGCCTACTACCTGATCCTGCCCTGCGAGGTCAGCTCCAACCTGGCCCGCTTCGACGGGATGCGCTACGGCCGCCGCGACGGCGACGACGGCACCCGCTCCGCGGAGGAGGTGATGGCCGCCACCCGCGCCGCCGGCTTCGGCGACGAGGTCAAGCGCCGGATCATCATCGGCACCTACGCGCTGTCCGTGGGCTACTACGACGCCTACTACATCCAGGCGCAGCGGGTGCGCACCCTCATCCAGCGCGATTTCGACCGGGCCTTCGAGCAGGTCGACGTGCTGGTCTCGCCGACCACCCCGACCACCGCGTTCCGGCTCGGCGAGAAGACCGACGATCCGCTGGGCATGTACATGTTCGACCTGTGCACGCTGCCGCTGAACCTCGCCGGCATGTGCGGCATGTCGGTGCCCTCCGGGCTGGCCGCGGACACCGGGCTGCCGGTGGGCCTGCAGATCATGGCCCCCCGGCACGCCGATGACCGGCTCTACCGGGTCGGCGCCGCCTACGAGGCCCGCCGCGGGCCGATCGGCTAGGCCCCGCCGCCCGCCGCGCCCCGCCGCCCCGATCCGGGGCGGCGGGGCGCTGGTGTAGCGTCGCCTGCGTGTCGAGGAACGCAGAACCGGGCACCGGGTACCCGCCGCCGCGGCAGGCCTGGCTGGCCCTGATCCCGCTGTGCACCGCCTTCTTCATGATCCTGCTGGATCAGACCATCGTGGCGGTGGCCACCCCGGACATCATGGCCCGGCTGGACGCCGACTACAACGCCGTGATCTGGGTGACCAGCGCCTTCCTGCTCGCCTACGCGGTGCCGCTGCTGGTGATGGGCCGGCTCGGCGACCAGCTCGGCCAGAAGCGGATCTTCCTCGCCGGGGTGGCGGTGTTCACCGTCGCCAGCCTGCTGTGCGGCCTGGCCCCGTCGATTGAGCTGCTGGTCGGCGCCCGCGCCCTGCAGGGCCTCGGCGCCTCCATGATCTCCCCGCAGTCGCTGTCCGTGATCACCCGGATCTTCCCCCCGGAGCGGCGCGGGCCGGCGATGGGCCTGTGGGGCACCGTGGCCGGCCTGGCCACGCTCACCGGCCCGATCCTCGGCGGGGTGATCGTCACCGCCCTGACCTGGCACTGGATCTTCCTGGTGAACGTGCCGGTGGGCGTGCTCTGCGTGGTGCTGGGGCTGCGGGTGATCCCGGAGCTGCCGGGGGTCTCCCGCAGCTTCGACATCCCCGGCATCGTGGTCTCCCTGCTGGCGATGACCTTCCTGGTGGTCGGGCTGCAGCAGGGCGAGTCCGCGGGCTGGGCGGGCTGGGTGTGGGCGCTGCTGGCCGGCGGGGCGGCGCTGGTGGCGGTGTTCATCCGGCTGCAGGCCCGCGCCAGCGAGCGCGGGGTGGAGGCCCTGGTGCCGCTGGGGCTCTTCCGCGACGGCGACTTCTCCCGCGGCTCCTTCTCCATCGCCGCGATGGGCTTCGCGGTGGCCTCCAACGCGCTGCCGATCATGATCTACCTGCAGCGCTTCGCGGACCGCTCCGCCCTGGCCGCGGGGCTGATGATCGCGCCGATGGCGGTGGTCTCCGGTGCGCTGGCCCCGCTGGTGGGCGCCCTCATCGGCCGGGTGCAGCCGCGGGTGCTGTCCATGTTCGGCTTCGCCATGATGATCGCCGGCCATCTGCTGATGTGGCTGGTGCTGGACCCGGCCCGCTCGGTGTGGTGGGTTCCGGCGGCCTCGGTGGTGCTCGGCTTCGGCAACGGCTTCGTGTGGGCGCCGAACTCCACGACCACGATGCTCGGCGTGCGCGGGGACGCCGTCGGCGCCGCCTCCGGGGTGTACAACACCGCCCGCCAGGTCGGCGCGGTGCTGGGCTCGGCGGCCACCGCGGCGTTCATCCAGCTGCGCGAGGCCGCCGGCGCCGGGGTGGAGGTACTCGGCCAGGTGCTGGTGATGCAGGCGGTGGTGCTCGCCCTGGGCCTGGTCGCGGTCTCCGGGTTCTCCCGCCGGCCCCGGCCGCCGCGCGGCGCGCCCGAGCGCGCCGGCGGGGCCTGAGCCCCGGCGCACGGTGTTCGCCGCCGGGCCCGGCCCGGCACCGCCGCCCGCCCCGGCGGATCCGGCCCGAACGGTCGTGACCTGGGCCTTCACCCTCGGTGGGCGCGGCCGGATCGGGCGGACTAGATTGGGGCTCATGCGTATCGCGACCCTCACCTCCGGCGGCGACTGCCCCGGGCTCAACGCCGTCATCCGTGCCATCGTCCGCACCGCCTCCTCCGAGTACGGCTCCACCGTGGTCGGCTACGAGGACGGCTGGATCGGCCTCATGGAGGATCGCCGGGTCCAGCTCTACGACGACGAGAACATCGACCGGGTGCTGCTGCGCGGCGGCACCATGCTCGGCACCGGGCGGATCCACCCGGACATCCTCACCGCCAGCCTGGACCGGATCCAGGACAACCTCGCCGACGCGGGCATCGACGCGCTGATCCCGATCGGCGGCGAGGGCACCCTCAAGGCCGGCAAATGGCTCGCGGACAACGGGGTGCCGGTGGTGGGCGTGCCGAAGACCATCGACAACGACGTCAACGGCACCGACTTCACCTTCGGCTTCGACACCGCGGTGGCGGTGGCCACCGATGCGGTGGACCGGCTGCACACCACCGCCGAATCCCATCAGCGGGTGATGATCGTGGAGGTGATGGGCCGGCACGTCGGCTGGATCGCGCTGCACGCGGGCATGGCCGGCGGGGCGCACTACATCGTGATCCCGGAGGAGCCCTTCGACATCAACGAGATCTGCAAGTCCATGGAGCGCCGCTTCCAGATGGGGGAGAAGTACGGGATCATCGTGGTCGCCGAGGG
Organism: Corynebacterium sphenisci DSM 44792; assembly: GCF_001941505.1. Taxonomy (NCBI): domain Bacteria; kingdom Bacillati; phylum Actinomycetota; class Actinomycetes; order Mycobacteriales; family Corynebacteriaceae; genus Corynebacterium; species Corynebacterium sphenisci. The sequence goes on from NZ_CP009248.1 coordinate 978,824, forward strand.
TGCGGCGCCCAAGGAGGGCACCATGGAGTTCGACGCCGGCGGGGTGGACCAGTTCGGCCACCAGACCTTCAACGGGATCGGCCAGATCATCGGCGACGAGATCAAGAACCGCACCGGCTACGACGTGCGCACCACGGTGCTCGGGCACATCCAGCGCGGCGGCACCCCCACCGCCTACGACCGGGTGCTGGCCACCCGCTACGGGGTGCACGCCGCCCGCGCGGTGCACGAGCGCGACTTCGGCACCATCGTCGCCCTGCAGGGCGAGCGGGTCACCCGGATCCCGATCGACGACGCCGTCGCCGAGCTGAAGGTGGTGCCCGAGGGCCGCTACCGCACCGCCCGCGCCCTCTTCGGCTGAGCCGCCGCGGGCCCGATCCCGGGCCGCGCGACCGGGCCGGGCGGCGCCGCCCGGGATCGGCGCTTTCCGCACCCGAAGGACCCCGGGGGCCGGGGCTGCGGTTATCCTGTGCGACGTTCACCCCGCCCCGGGGTGCGGCCCGCGCGCCGGCCTTGGGCGATACGTCCCGTCCTTTAGGAGGATCATGCTCAGGGAAGCACTCGGCATCGCCATGGCGGTGACCGGCGTCATCATCGGCGCCGGCTTCGCCTCCGGACAGGAGCTGCTCCAGTACTTCGTCGCCTTCGGCACGAAGGGGATCATCGGCGCCAGCGCCGCCGGGATCATGATGGCCCTGGCCGGCCTGGCCATGCTGCAGTACGGCAGCTACTACCGCGCCCGGGAGCACACCGCCGTGTTCGAGGGCATGACCCTGATGCCGTGGACCTCCCGGATCCTCGACGCCGCGGTGCTGGTCACCCTGTTCTCCACCGGCTTCGTCATGTTCGCCGGCGCCGGGTCCAACCTGCAGCAGCAGTTCGGGCTGCCGGTGTGGGTCGGCTCCGGGGTGATGCTGCTGCTGGTGCTCGCCGCGGGCATGCTCGACGTGGACAAGGTCAGCCGGGTGATCGGCGGGATCACCCCCTTCATCCTGGTGTTCCTGCTCATCGGCTCGCTCTACGCGATCATCGCCTACGGTTCCGAGCCGGGCCGGGACCTCTCCGTGGTGGAGGGGGTCACCCCGGCGCTGCCGGTGTGGTGGCTGTCCGCGGTGAACTACACCGGGCTGGCGCTCATCATGGGCGTGTCCATGGCGATCGTGATCGGCGGGGCGAACCTGATCCCGCGCTCGGCGGGCATCGGCGGGCTCATCGCCGGCATCCTCTTCGGCGCCTTCCTGGTCCTGGGCACCATCGCGCTGCTGCTGACCTCCGGGATCGTCGCCGGCGAGGACATGCCGATGCTGGCGCTCATCGAGTCCATCGACCCCCGGCTCGGCGTGGCGATGGCCTTCATCATCTACGGGATGATCTTCAACTCCGCGCTGGGGCTGTTCTACGCCCTGGGCAAGCGGCTCACCGCGAAGCGCCCGGAGCGCTACCGGGTGGTCTTCACCGCGGTCACCGTCGCCGGGTTCATCCTCTCCTTCGTCGGCTTCAAGACCCTGGTCGCGCACGTCTACCCGGTGCTCGGCTACTTCGGCATCGTGCTGGTGGCGATCATGGTGGTGGCCTGGTTCCGGGCCCGCGGCCGGATCTCCGCCGAATCCGACCGCCGGAACCTGCTGCGCACCCTGGTCACCCGCCGGCTGGACCCGCGGATGCGCTTCACCAAGACCGACCGCCGGCACCTGGAGCGCGCCGTGGACGCCTCCAACGTCGACGACGCCGATCTCGCCGACGCGGTGTACAGCGAGGTGGTCGAGGAGCTGCGCGCCGACGAGGAGGTGGACTTCCCCGAGTACGAGGTCGCCGAGGGCGATTCCGCGGCCGACGCGGCCGTGCAGGCCGCCGCCGACGCGGAGGTCGTCTACCCCGATTCGGAGGAGGAGGGCGAAACCGCCCCCCGCGACGCCTGAGCGCCGACTAGCCTGGCACCCGGCGCGCCCGCGGGCGCGCCGCGACCGAACGCCCGTCAACCGCCGCCCGGGCGCGGTCTTCCGGCGACCCCGGGAGCGCCGGTCCCCGGCCGGCACCGGAAGGACCCGGAACCACAGCCATGCTCAAACGCGCCATCGGGATCTCCATGTCCTTCATCGGCCTGGTCGTGGGGGCGGGCTTCGCCTCCGGCCAGGAGATGATGCAGTACTTCGTCGCCTTCGGCCTGCCCGGGATCTGGGGGGCGGCGCTGGCCGGGGCGATCATGGTGGTCGCCGGCTACGCCACCCTGCAGATGGCCAGCTACCTGCAGGCCGAGGAGCACATGGCGGTGTTCTCCCGGATCTCCCGGGGCCCGTGGACCTCCCGGATCCTGGACCTCAGCGTGATGGCCACCCTGTTCATCACCGGGTTCGTGATGCTCGCCGGGGCCGGGTCGAACCTCAACCAGCAGTTCGGGCTGCCGCTCATCGTCGGCTCGCTCATCATGCTGGGGCTCATCCTCGCCGCCGGAATGCTCGACGTGCACATCGTCAACCGGGTGATCGGCGCGATCACCCCCTTCATCATCGTGCTGCTGGTCTTCGCCGGGGCGTGGGCGCTGCTGCACAACGGGCACACCTTCGCCGAGCTGCACGACCAGTCCACCATGATCCGGGCCGGCTACCCGGGGTGGATGCAGGCGATCCTGCCGCACTGGCTGGTCGCCTCCCTCAACTACGTGGGCATGAACCTCATGGTGGGGGTGTCCATGGCGATCGTGATCGGCGGCACCAACCTCTCCCCGCGGGAGGCCGGGATCGGCGGGCTGCTCGGCGGGGTGGGCTACGGCGTGCTGGTGCTGCTGGTCTCCAGCGCCCTGTACCTGAACTCCCCGGAGCTGATGGCGGCCGATCTGCCCACCATGGAGCTGGTCACCTCGATCAACCCGGTGCTCGGCGTGGTGATGTCCCTGGTCGTCTTCGGCATGATCTTCAACACCGGGATCGGGATGTTCTACGCCCTGGGCAAGCGGCTCACCGCCGGCCGCCAGGACCGGTTCCGGGTGGTGTTCATCTCCGTGGTGCTCGCCGGGTTCGCGATCAGCTTCGTCGGCTTCAAGCAGCTCATCGCGGTGCTCTACCCGCTCATCGGCTACTTCGGGATCCTGCTGGTCATCGTGGTCATCGTCGGCTGGCTGCGGGGCCGCTCCACGATCCGGGAGGAGTCCGCCCGCCGGGAGCACATCCGGGCGCTGGCGGTGCGCCGGCTGGACCCGCGGATGCGCTTCACCAAGGGCGACGCGCGCCGGCTGCGCAAGGCCGTGGACGACTCCAACGTCGACGACCGGGCCCTGGTCGACGCGGTGTACGAGGAGGTCGTCGCCGAGCTCATCGCCGATGACGAGGTGGACTTCCCGGACCCGGAGGTGGATTCGGCGCCCTCCTACGCCCATGCCGCGGCGGAGGCCGCCGATGCGGCGACCATCGTCTACCCGGAGGACGAGGACTGGGAGGACCGGCCCGACGACGCCGACGACCACGACGGGCCGGCGGCCGAACCCGGCTGGCGGTTCACCCTGAAGACCGAGGAGGAGCTGGCCGCCGATGCCGCGGCGAGCCCCGCCGAGCGGGCCCGCCGGCGGCGGGCGGACGGCCGCCGGGCCGCGGCGGGCCGGGCCACGGCGCGCCGCCGCGCGGCGACCGGGCCCAGCCGCGGCCACCAGCCGGTGAAGGCCCGGCTGCTGCGCGAGGTCGCCGAGGACGGCGAGCCCGGGCCCGGCCGACCCTAGCGGGCCGGGCCCGGCTCACTCCCCCTCGACGAGCCCGTGCGCCGCGGCGAAGGCCCGGGCGGCGTCCTCGTCGGCATGCGGGCCGAAGCGCAGCACCGCGTCCTCACGCAGATCCCAGCTGAACCCGGTGCCCGGCTGGTAGCGCATCCGGTGCGCGCCGCCCTCGGCCTCGCCGAGGTCCACCAGATCCGCGTCCCCGCGCACCGCCTCGGCGACCCCCGGATCGGAGTACATCGCCACCAGCGGACCGTCCGCCGGCTCCCCGTCGCCGGTGTCCAGCAGCAGGCAGTTCATCGCCTCCACGGCCCCGTCCAGGCCCAGCCCCGGCGGGGTGCCGGCCTGGGCCACGCAGGCCTGCGCCACCCAGGCCCCGGCCAGCGGCTCCGGCAGCCGGTCGCGCACCGCCTCGGCGGTGAGCGGGGCGCCGTGGCCCTCCGGGCCGCCGGCGAAATGCCGCCAGCCGGCGACGCCGGCGCCGAGCACCGCCACCACCGCCAGGGCCGCGATGAGCACCCGGGGCAGGGCGCCGCCGGGTGCCGGCAGCGCGGTGGGGTCGGCGGCCGGCTCGGCCTGGCCGGCCCGCTCGGCCGGCTGCGGCGCGGCGGCGCCCTCGCCCGGCCGGTCCGGGCCGGCCGGGTCCCCGGGCCGGGCGGGCTCGTCGCGGTGGTCTCGCTCGGTCATCTGCTCTGCCTTCCGGTGCATGGGCGGTCTCGGGTGCCGCGCCGGGGTCGCGCCCGGCGGCGGCGGGTCAGGCCCCCACGATAGCCCGCGGGCGCCCCGGCGGCCCGGACGCGACCGGCCCCGCCCCGGCGGTAGGATGTCGGCCATGACCGCCGCCTACGCAGATGACCTGATGGACTACGACGAGGTCCTCGACCGCTTCGATCCCGTGATGGGGATGGAGGTGCACGTGGAGCTCGCGACGAAGACGAAGATGTTCTCCGCCTCCTCGGCGAACTTCGGGGCGGAGCCGAACTCCAACGTCGACCCCTGCTCCCTGGGCCTGCCCGGGGCGCTGCCGGTGGTCAACCGCACCGGGGTGGAGTGGGCCATCAAGATCGGGCTGGCGCTGAACTGCTCCATCGCCGAGTCCTCCCGCTTCGCGCGGAAGAACTACTTCTACCCGGACCAGCCGAAGAACTACCAGATCTCCCAGTACGACGAGCCGATCGCCTACGACGGCTACCTCGACGTGGTGCTCGACGACGGTGAGACCTGGCGGGTGGAGATCGAGCGGGCGCATATGGAGGAGGACACCGGCAAGCTCACCCACCTCGGCGGCGCCACCGGCCGGATCCACGGCGCCACCCGCTCCCTGGTGGACTGCAACCGGGCCGGGATCCCGCTGATCGAGATCGTCACCAAGCCGATCATCGGCGCCGGGGCGCGCGCCCCGGAGGTCGCCCGGGCCTACGTCACCGCGCTGCGCGACCTGGTCAAGGCCCTCGGGGTCTCCGACGCCCGGATGGACCAGGGCTCCATGCGGGTGGACTCCAACCTCTCCCTGCGCCCGGTGGGCCGGGAGGAGTTCGGCACCCGCACCGAGACGAAGAACATCAACTCCCTGAAATCCGTGGAGCAGGCGGTGCGCTACGAGATGCGCCGGCAGGCCGCGGTGCTCGCCGCCGGCGGCGAGATCCGGCAGGAGACCCGGCACTACCAGGAGGCCGACGGCTCCACCTCCGCCGGCCGGATCAAGGAGACCGCCGAGGACTACCGCTACTTCAACGACCCGGATCTGCCCCCGGTGCTCGCCCCGCGGGAGTGGGTGGAGGAGATCCGGGCCACCCTGCCGGAGCTGCCCTGGGTGCGCCGAGCCCGGATCCAGGCGGACTGGGGGCTCAAGGACGAGGAGATGCGCGACCTGGTCAACGCCGGGGCGCTGGACCTCATCATCGACACCGTGGAGGCCGGCGCCGCCCCGGACGAGGCCCGCTCCTGGTGGGTGGCCTACCTTTCCCAGAAGGCCAACGAGGCCGGGGTGGAGCTCGCCGCCCTGGACATCACCCCCGCCCAGGTCGCCCGGGTGATCGGCCTCATCGGGGAGGGCAAGCTCACCAACAAGCTGGCCCGCTCCGCGGTCGACGGGGTGCTCGCCGGGGAGGGCGAGGTCGACGAGGTGGTCGCCGCCCGCGGCCTGGAGGTGGTCCGCGATGACGGGGCGGTGACCCGCGCCGTGCAGGAGGCCCTGGACGCCAACCCGGACATCGTGGCCAAGATCAAGGACGGCAAGACGAAGGCCGGCGGCGCGATCGTCGGCCAGGTGATGAAGGCCACCCGCGGCAAGGCCGATCCCGCCCAGGTCAACAAGCTGATCGGCGAGCTGGTCGCGAAGATGTAGGCCCCGCCGGCGGCGCCTCGGCCCCGCCGCGCCCCGCCCGGGCGCGGCGGGGCCGCGGCCGTCGGCGGGCCTAGTCGGGGGCCCCGGCGGCCGAGCCGGCGTCCGGCAGCCGCACCACCCGGTCATCGGCGGCGGCCGGGCCGGCCGCGGCCAGCTCCCGGTTCGCGGTGCCCGCCCACAGCTGCGGCCCGCCGCCGGCGGGCACCGCGGCCACCGTGGCGACATGGCCGAACTCGCCCTCCACCACCGTCTCCGGGGCCCCGTCGGCCCGCCACCGCGGCGAGTGCGCCGGCCCGGGGCCGGGGGCCACGGCCACGTCCACGGACATCGGCAGGGTGAGCACCTTCTGCGCCCCCGGCACCGCCACCGCCACCAGCCCGCCGGCGACGGCGCAGCCGCCGATGCTGTCGTCGAAGTCGACCTCCGCGACCGGGATCAGCTCCGGGCCGTCCAGCTGCACCAGCTGCGGGCGGCCGTCCACCCGGGCCGCGAGCAGCGGCGGCACCCCGCGCCCGGTGAGGCAGGTGGCCACGATCTCCACCGCCGGATCCCCGGCGACCAGGTAGTTCACCGGGGCCCCGGGCGGGTCGAGGGCGCCGCGGTAGATGGCGATGGTGCCCGGCGGGGCGGCCAGTTCGCGGCGATCCACGCCGCCGCCGGGCAGCAGGGTCAGCCGCAGCACCGCGCCGCCGAGGAGCAGCACGTGCACCTGGTGGTCCTCCGCCACCTCCGGGGAGGGCAGCAGCTGGCGCACCCGGGCGCCCAGTTCGGCGACCAGCCGCGGCGGGCGATTCGGGGCGACCTCCCACAGATCCCCGGCGGCGTCGCCGGCCAGCGCCCGCCCGGGCCCGATCGGGGCCAGCGCGGTGACCGCGGGCAGGCAGGCGGCCAGGGTGATCCGGTCCCGGGCGCAGGGGTCCTCGGAGCGGTCGCCGCGGGGCGGCTGCGCGGTGGGCGCGCGGCTCAGCGCCGCATCGGGCATCGGTGCGGGGGTGGGCTCGGCCTCGCGGGCGGTGAAGGGCCCGGCATGCGGATCCGGGGCGGCGGCGCAGCCGGCGGCCAGGGCCGCGGCGGCGGCCAGCGCGGCGCACCGGGCCGCGATCGCGGCCCGGCGCCTGCCCGCGTCCCTGGTGCCCACGCCGGCCAGCATAGGAAAACCGGGCCGCCCACGGCACGGCGGCACCCGCACCGGCCCCGGGGACCCTACTGTGGAGCCTGTGAACGACAACGACGACCGGAAGCCCGACAACGCCTACGACGATCTCGGCGGCGGCCTCGACGACGATCTGGACGTGCCCGTCTACCGTCGGCTCGCCGACGATGACACCGCCCCCGAGGGGGCCGCCGGGGAGACCCTGCCGGAGGCCCCCGCCCCCGCCGGCGAGGGCGGCTCCACCGCCGCCGCGCGCCCCGAGCCGGCCGGCCCCGCGGAGCCGGGGCCCACGGAGACCGCGGAGCCCGCGGAGGCCCCGCTGGATCCCTACGCCGCCGCCGGGCGCGCCGCCCCGCGGGTGATCGAGCCCCGCTACGCCCCGGCCGAGGCGGAGGCGCCCACCGAGTACCTCGCCGCCGCCGACCCGGAGGCCACCCGGGCCGCCCCCGCGGCGGCCCCGGCGGAGCCCGCGCCCACCGAGGTGGCCGCCGCCCCGCTGCCCGCGGCGGCCGTCGCCGGCGGCGCCGGGACCGCGGTCGCCGAGCCGGCCGCGCCCGCCGAGGACGATTTCCTCGAGGAGGAGCCGGACCCGCGCCGGGGCACCCTGGACCTGGGCCTGCTGCTGCTGCGCCTCGGCGTCGGCGGGATGCTGCTGCTGCACGGGCTGACCACCTTCTTCGGCTTCGGCGGAGCCCCGGGCATCGGGGCCCTGCAGAGCTCCTTCGCCGATGCGGCGTGGAACGTGCCGGAGGTGATGGCGGTGGCGGTGCCCACCGTGGAGGTCATCGCCGGCGGCCTGCTGGTGCTCGGCCTGGCCACCCCGCTGGGCGCGGCCCTGGCCCTGGTCATCTCCGCCTTCCTCACCATGGCGGAGGTGGCGATGGGCCCCGGCGGCTGGAACATCGCCGCCGGCGAGGGCGCCGAGGCGGTGCGGCTGCAGCTGCTGCTCACCGCCGGGGCGCTGGCCCTGCAGTTCACCGGCCCGGGCCGGTACGGCCTGGACGCCACCCGCGGCTGGGCCCGGCGCCCGCTGGCCAGCTCCTGGATCTTCTGCCTGATCGCGATCGCCGCGGCGGTGGCGCTGTGGTGGCTCGTCACCGGCACCCTGCCCTTCGTCGGCTCCACCACCGTCGACGTCGGCTGAGCCGGTCCCGCGGCGGCCGCCGCGGGCGCCCGCCGGGGGAGTCCCCCGGCGGGTTTCGGCGATCCTGGCCTTCCGCGCGCGGGTCCGCTGTGGCAGGATGGTCGGGTCCACCGGCCCGTCGACCCCCGAGGAACCCCATGCGCCCGCAGCGCAGCCGACCGATCCGCCGCCGCCTGGCCGCGCTCGCCCTGGCCGCGGCCGCCGTCTTCGGCCCCGCCCTGGGCGCCCCGGCGGCCGCCTCCGCCTCCGCCATGGTGCCGCTGCCCGCGCTGGACGCCGCCGGCAACCTGCAGGCGCCGCCGCGGACCCAGATCTCCATCATCTACACCCCGCTGGGCATCCGGCTGGGCACCGCCAACCAGCACGAGTCCCGACCGGGGCTTTCCATGGTGAAACTTCTCATCGGCCAATACGTGGTGGAGCAGGGCAGCCCCGCGGAGATCCCGGAGGTCACCCGCATGATCCGGGCCTCCGATGACGCGGTGGCCACCCGGCTCTACCGGCGCCACCCGGAGTCCATCGCCGCGATCGCCGCCCGGTACCGGCTCGGCGACACCGTCGCCGGCGCCCGCTGGGGCGCCTCCCGGACCTCCGCCTACGACATGGCCACCTTCCTCGACGCCCTGGAGCGCCGCGACCCCACCGGGCCGGTGCTCACCGCGATGCGGCACGCCGAGGCGATCGCCGCCGACGGCTACCCGCAGAACTTCGGCACCGCCACCCTGCCCGGGGTCACCGGCACCAAGTTCGGCTGGTCCGATGACCGGGTGTCCTGCCACGCCAGCGCCTCCATCGGGACCGGTTTCGTGGTCGGCGCGGCGACCTGGGGCACCGCGGCCACGCACACCGCCGACGTGCGCGCCGCCTTCCCCGGCGGGGCGGATGCGGTGCGCGGGCTGCCCGGGGCGATCGCCGCCGGCTCCGACGGGGCCGGCCCGGGGCTGCCGCGGCCGCCCGCCGCCCCCGGGATCCCGGCGATGCCCGGGATCCCGGGGATCCCCGGGGCGCCGGCGGCGGCCCGCCGCTGAGCCCGGCGCATCCCGGATCGCCGACGCCGCCGGGCCCCGGATGCGGGGCGCCGGCGGCGTCGGCCGTGCGGGGGGCGGGTCAGTCCACCACGCGCACGGCGCCCTTGTCGGCGCTGGCGGCCATCTTGGCGTAGGCGCGCAGCGCCTTGGACACCTTCCGCGGCCGCTCGGTGTGCGGGGTGAAGGGGTGCTCCCGGGCGAGCTCCTCCTCGCGGCGGCGGGCCAGCTCCTCCTCGGGCACCCGGATCTCCAGGCGGCGCTCGCCGACGTCGATGTACACCGGATCGCCGTCGCGGACCAGGCCGATCGCGCCGCCGTGCGCGGCCTCGGGGGAGACGTGCCCGATGGACAGTCCCGAGGAGCCGCCGGAGAAGCGGCCGTCGGTGACCAGGGCGCAGACCTTGCCCAGGCCGGAGCCCTTGATGAAGGCGGTGGGGTGCAGCATCTCCTGCATCCCGGGCCCGCCGGAGGGGCCCTCGTAGAGCACGAAGAGCACCTCCCCGGGCTGCAGCCGCTTCTTCAGGATGGCGGTCACCGCCTGCTCCTGGCTCTCCACCACCCGGGCCGGGCCCTCGAAGTGGAACTGCTCCTCGCTGATCCCGGCGGTCTTCAGGATGGCGCCGTTCTCGGCGATGTTGCCCTTGAGCACGCACAGCCCGCCCTCGGCGGTGTAGGCGTGCTCGACATCGCGGATGCAGCCCTCCGCGGCGTCGCGGTCCAGGCTCTCCCAGCGGTTCTCCGTGGAGAAGGGCTCGGTGGTGCGCACCCCGCCGGGGGCGGCGTGGAAGAGCTCCACGGCCTCGGCGGTGGCCTCCCCGCCGCGGATGTCCCAGTCGGCGAGGTGCCGGGCCAGGGTGGGGGAGTGCACCGAGTGCACGCCGGTCTCCAGCAGCCCGGCCCGGTTCAGCTCGCCGAGGATGGCCGGGATCCCGCCGGCGCGGTGCACGTGCTCCATGTAGTAGTGCGAGTTCGGCGCCACCTTGGACAGGCAGGGCACCCGGCGGGAGATCGCGTCGATGTCGTCGAGGTCGAAGTCCACCTCGCCCTCCTGGGCGGCGGCGAGGATGTGCAGCACCGTGTTGGTGGAGCCGCCCATGGCCACGTCCAGGGTCATCGCGTTGATGAAGGCCTCCCGGCAGGCGATGGACCGGGGCAGCACCGAGTCGTCGCCCTCGTGGTAGTGCCGCCTGGCCAGGTCCACGATGAGCCGGCCGGCCCGGGTGAACAGGTCCCGGCGGGCGTGGTGGGTGGCCAGGGTGGAGCCGTTGCCGGGCAGGGACAGGCCCAGGGCCTCGGTGAGGCAGTTCATCGAGTTGGCGGTGAACATGCCGGAGCAGGAGCCGCAGGTGGGGCAGGCGGAGCGCTCGATGACGTCGAGCTGCTCGGTGCTGACCTGGTCGTTCGCGGAGGCGGAGATGGCGTCGACGAGATCGGAGCCGGGCATCACCACGTCGCCGACCACGATGGACTCGCCGGACTCCATCGGGCCGCCGGAGACGAACACCGCGGGGATGTTCAGCCGCAGCGCGGCGTTGAGCATGCCCGGGGTGATCTTGTCGCAGTTGGAGATGCACACCAGGGCGTCCGCGGTGTGCGCGTTGACCATGTACTCCACGCTGTCGGCGATGATCTCGCGGGAGGGCAGGGAGTAGAGCATCCCGTCATGGCCCATCGCGATGCCGTCGTCGACGGCGATGGTGTTGAACTCGCGGGCCACGCCCCCGGCGGCCTCGACGGCCTCGGCGACGATGTCGCCGACGTTCTTGAGGTGCACGTGGCCGGGGACGAACTGGGTGTAGGAGTTCGCGATGGCGATGATCGGCTTGCCGAAGTCGGATTCGGTCATGCCGGTCGCCCGCCACAGGGCTCGGGCGCCGGCGGCGTTGCGGCCGGAGGTGGTGACCTTGGAGCGGAGGGGGATCATGGGCGTTCTTCCGTAGCTGGGTCGGAGTCGGTACCGCGGCGGCGGCGTGGGTGGGCGCCGCCGGCGCTTCCGGACGATGATAGCCGGTGTCCCACGCTGCGGGCGAACCGTCCCATCCTGTGGGATGGATCGTGGGATCGGCCGGCCCCGGCGCCGCGGCCGCGGCGCCGGGCTATTCCCCGGCGCGGGGGCGCTCGGTGGGCTTGACCTCGAAGGTGGGCAGCTTGCGCTCGGCGACCTCGCTGCGATCCCGCAGCACCGAGTAGCCGTCCCGGTGGTGCACCTCGACCTGCTCGTCCTTGGCGGCCAGCCCCGAGCTCAGCACATCCGGGATCCGGCCGCCGGAGGCCTCGGCCAGGGCGGGCAGCGAGTTGAAGCTGATCGCCGGCAGCGCGAAGCGCTCCGCGCGGTTGGCGTCCTCGCCCTCGGCGGAGACCGCGAAGGCCCGGCCGGTCCTGCCGAAGAGCACCCCGCGGAAGCGCGACCACGGCAGCGAGCGCCGCCGGCCGAGGAGGTAGACCGCGGTGATCCCCCGATCGCTGACCGTGGTGCGCGCCCGGTGGATCCAGGCGGCGTAGACGATCGGCGGAATCGGGGTCCAGGCGAAGAACCGCGGTTCGAAGCCCAGGGCGATGAAGGCCATCAGGGCGAGGAAGGCGACCCCCAGGTAGTGGGTCTTCTGCGGGCGGAACCTGGTCACGGGGAGGGTTCCGCCGTCCGCGGCCGGCACGGCGGGTTCATCGGAGCTCATGCGGGCCATGCTAACCCGCGCCCGCCCCGCCGCCCGATTCGGCCCGGCGCGGCCGGGGGAGGCCCCGGGGCGGGGCCGGGTGCGGCTCAGCCCCGGGCCCGGGCCGCCCGGGTCACCCCGGGCGCCCCGTCCATCCCGTCGGCGTCCGCGGCGTCCCCGCCGCCGGCCGCGCCGGTGGACCCGGAGCCGCCGTCGCCGGCGTCCCCGCCGGCATCGGAGTCGCCGCCCCCGGCACCGCCGCCGGAGTCGGAGTCGGACCCGCCGGCGCCGGAGTCGCCGGCGCCGCCGGCCGGGGGCCGCCCCGCGTCGCCGCCGTCGGGTCGGGTGCCCGGGGTGCGGACGCCGCCGTCGCGATCGCCGCGGTCGTCCCCGCGCTCCCCGCGATCCCGGAGATCGCCGGAATCCCGGGTGCCCCGGCCATCGGCGCCCTCGCGGCCGGCGCCGCGCTCGCCGGCGGGCGCGCCGGCGTCCTCGCCGTCGCCGTCGCCGGCGTCGCGCTCGCCGGTGAACCGGCTCGGCGCCAGCCAGCCGGAGGGGGTGTCCTCGCCCTCGCCGGGCTCGATGGTGGCCAGGTTGAGCAGCCCGAGCAGCAGCAGGGTGACGATCATGACCACGGTGGAGGGCCGGGCCCGGCCCCCGGCGGAGAGCAGCTCGCGCAGCCGGGCCCGCCGCCCGGCGGGCCGGGCCGCCGGGGCCAGCAGCTCGGTGTCCGCGGCATCGGTCGGGTCCGCGGCGGCGGGGGCCTCCGGATGCGGCCGGTCACCGTCGCCGGCCGGATCATCGGCGCGGGCGGCGTCGACCTCCGCCGCGGTGGGGATCGCGCCCTCCCCGCCGGCGGCCGCGGCCGCGGGGGCCCCGGCGGAGCCGGCGAAGGGGGCGACCGGGCCCTCGGCGCGCTCGCCGTAGGCCTCCCACCAGGTGTCCAGCACCGCGGCGCGCACCGCGCGCTCCACCACCCACTGATCCCCCGGATCGGATTCCACGACGATGCGCATGCTCACCGTCCAGGGCTGGCCCATCGCCGCCGGCGGGGCCAGATCCGTGGAGGACTGGATGCGCACCTCGCTGCGCACGTGCTCGCGCACCCCCTCGGCGTCCGCGGCGCGCTGCGCCGCGGCCAGGGTGCGCCGCTCGATCTCCGAGACGGACCGGCCGGCGGTCACCGGCACCGGCACCTCCACCACCGCCCGGGACCACCGGGAGGAGTAGTTCACCGCCATCCGGGCCTCCCCGTTGGGCACGATGATCTCCTCCCCGTTGAGGGTGCGGATGGTGGTCGCCCGCAGGGTCAGGTTCACCACGTCGCCCTGCACGGTGCCGGAGGGGGAGTGGAAGGCCACCCAGTCGCCGACGCCGAACTGGCGCTCCAGGATGATGAACACCCCGCCGAGCAGATCCCCGACCAGCCCCTGGGCGCCGAAGCCGAGGGCGGCGGAGACGATCGTGGCGGGCACCACCGCCGCGCCGAGGTTCACGCCCAGCTTCGCCAGCAGGGTGAGCCCGAAGACGAAGTAGGCGACCATCTCCAGGACGTAGACCACGGCCCCGATGAGGGCCATCCGGCCCTTGGTCTCCTCCTGGCCCTCGACCATGTTGCGCTCCGAGATCGCCAGGATGAACCGGCGGATCCGGGGGATCAGCAGCAGCACGATGACCAGGGCGGCGATGGTCAGCCCGGGATCGGCCAACCAGGTGAGCATCCGGCGCAGCAGATAGAACGCGAACTCCATGGGGGCCACCGTAGGCGCCTTCGGCCGCCGGCGCCGCCGGCGGGCCCGGCCGGCCCCGGCCCCCCGGACGGGTGAGCGGAATACGGTGTTCATTGAGTGGGATTGACTGTCCACTATGTGGACGCTATGGTCTGGGGCATGCAGCGAAACCGACTTTCCGTAGCCGCCGGCGCCGGCCGATAGCGGCTCGACCAGTCGCACCCGCTGGCGCCCCCGCACAGTCCCGCTGTGCCCGGGGGCGTTTTCCGTGGCCCAGGCCACGGGCGGCGCCGGACCGGCCGGACGGCCCGCAGCACCCCACCCCACCGAAAACCCGAGGAGCGCACCGACGTGAACGCCGCCCCCAACACCAGCCCAACGCCCGCCACCGTGGCCGGGAGGACCCGGCGCAGCACCCCCGAGCGCATGTCCGGGGCCAAGGCCATCGTGCGCAGCCTCGAGGAGCTCGGCGCCGACGTCGTCTTCGGCATCCCCGGCGGCGCCATCCTGCCCCTCTACGACCCCCTCTACGACTCCGAGAAGGTCCGCCACGTGCTGGTCCGCCATGAGCAGGGCGCCGGCCACGCCGCCACCGGCTACGCCCAGGTCTCCGGCAAGGTCGGCGTGTGCATCGCCACCTCCGGGCCGGGGGCGACCAACCTGGTCACCCCGCTGGCGGACGCGAACATGGACTCCGTGCCGGTGGTCGCGATCACCGGCCAGGTGGGCCGGCCGCTGCTCGGCTCGGACGCCTTCCAGGAGGCCGACATCCGCGGGGTGACCCTGCCGGTGACCAAGCACAACTTCATGGTCACCCGCGCCGAGGACATCCCGCGCACCATCGCCGAGGCCTTCCACCTGGCCGCCACCGGCCGCCCCGGGGCGGTGCTGGTGGACGTGCCCAAGGATCTGCAGAACACCGAGATCGACTTCTCCTGGCCGCCCCGGATCGACCTGCCCGGGTACCGCCCGGTGACCACCCCCTACTTCCGCCAGATCGAGGAGGCGGCGCGCATGATCGCCGCCGCCGAGCGCCCGGTGCTCTACATCGGCGGCGGGGTGCTCAAGGCCGAGGCCTGCGCCGAGCTGCTCGCCTTCGCCGAGCACACCGGGATCCCGGTGGTGACCACCCTGATGGCCCGCGGCGCCTTCCCCGACGCGCACCGGCTGCACATGGGCATGCCCGGGATGCACGGCAAGGTCTCCGCGGTCGCCGCGATGCAGAAGTCCGATCTGCTGATCACCATCGGCGCCCGCTTCGACGACCGGGTCACCGGCCAGCTGGAGACCTTCGCCCCCGAGGCGAAGGTGATCCACGCCGATATCGACCCCGCCGAGATCGGCAAGATCCGGCACGCCGACGTGCCCATCGTCGGCGACGCCCGCGAGGTGCTCGCCGCGCTGCTGAAGACCTACCGGGACCTGGACCTGCCCGCCCCGCGGACGGCGGACTGGTACGCCGAGCTCGACGGGCTGCGGGAGCGCTTCCCGCTGGGCTGGGAGGAGCAGTCCGACGGCTCCCTGTCGCCCCAGTTCGTGCTGAAGACCCTCTCCGACATCGTCGGCCCGGAGGCGATCTACGCCGCCGGCGTGGGCCAGCACCAGATGTGGGCCGCCCAGTTCATCCAGTACGAGAACCCGCGCACCTGGCTGAACTCCGGGGGCCTGGGCACCATGGGCTACGCCATCCCGGCGGCGATGGGCGCCAAGGCCGCCGCCCCGGACGCCGAGGTGTGGGCCATCGACGGCGACGGCTGCTTCCAGATGACCAACCAGGAGCTCACCACCGCCGCGGTGGAGGGCTTCCCGATCAAGGTGGCCCTGATCAACAACGGCAACCTGGGCATGGTCCGGCAGTGGCAGACCCTGTTCTACGGGGAGCGCTACTCCAACACCAAGCTGCGCCCGGCCGACGACTCCTACGTCCCGGACTTCGTGCGGCTCGCCGAGGGCCTGGGCTGCGTGGCGATGCGGGTCACCCGCGCCGAGGACGTCGCCGGCGCCATCGAGCGGGCCCGCGGGATCAACGACCGCCCGGTGGTCATCGACTTCATCGTCGGCGAGGACGCCCAGGTGTGGCCGATGGTCGCCGCCGGCAAGTCCAATGACGAGATCGAGTCCGCCCGCGGGCTGCGCCCCCTCTTCGACGACGAGATGAGCGCCGGGGAGCCGCCGGCGGACATCAACGAGACCATCGCCGACCGCGGCGAGGACGCCGCCCTCGACGCCGATCACCCGACCATCCAGGGCCGCTGAGCAGCGCCCCGAGAGGAAAGCCGACAACCATGGCCGAACTGCACACCCTGTCCGTGCTGACCCTCGACGAGCCGGGCATCCTGGTCCGCATCGCCGGGATGTTCACCCGCCGGGGCTTCAGCATCCAGTCCATCACCTCCGGGCAGACCGAGGTCGACGGGGTCAACCGGATCACCCTCGTCGTGGAGACCGAGGATCTCCCCATCGAGCAGATCACCAAGCAGCTCAACAAGCTGGTGCCGGTGATCAAGGTGGTGCGCAAACCCGCCGACAAGCTGGTCTCCCGCGCCCTGCTCATGGTCAAGGTCAGCGCCGACAACGACAACCGGCCGCAGGTGGTCGCCGCCGCGGAGCTGTTCCGGGCCCGCGTCGTCGACGTCTGCCCCGAGTCGGTGGTCATCGAGGCCACCGGGCAGCCCTCCAAGCTGCGCGCCATGCTGGAGGTGCTGGAGCCCTTCGGCATCCGCGAGCTGGTCCAGTCCGGCGTCGTCGCGGTGGCCCGCGGGCCCCGGCCGATGCTCACCGACCGCGGCTGAGCCGACCCGCCCCGGCGGCCGCCCGCGCCGCGCGCGGCCGCCGGGGCCCGGCGCGCCCGGCTAGACTGGCCGGCGCGCCGGGTTCCCCGAACCCGACAACCCGACGTTTCCCCCCGAAAGGCGAACACAAGCACATGGCTATTGAAGTTTTCTACGACGACGACGCCGATCTGTCGATCATCCAGGGCCGCAAGGTCGCGATCCTGGGCTACGGCTCGCAGGGCCACGCGCATGCGCAGAACCTGCGCGACTCCGGCGTGGAGGTCGTC
This sequence comes from Corynebacterium sphenisci DSM 44792, assembly GCF_001941505.1. NCBI lineage: Bacteria > Bacillati > Actinomycetota > Actinomycetes > Mycobacteriales > Corynebacteriaceae > Corynebacterium > Corynebacterium sphenisci. The sequence continues at coordinate 995,644 of NZ_CP009248.1, forward strand.
ATCGGCCTGCGCGAGGGCTCCAAGTCCGCGGCCAAGGCCGAGGAGGCCGGTTTCGCGGTGAAGTCCAACGCCGAGGCCGCCGCCTGGGCCGACGTGATCATGCTGCTGGTGCCCGACACCACCCAGGCGAAGGTCTACGCCGAGGACATCGCGCCCAACCTCGACGAGGGCGACGCGCTGTTCTTCGGCCATGGCCTGAACATCCACTTCGACCTGATCCAGCCCGCCGGCAACATCACCGTGGGCATGGTCGCCCCGAAGGGCCCCGGCCACCTGGTGCGCCGCCAGTTCGCCGACGGCAAGGGCGTGCCCTGCCTCATCGCCGTGGACCAGGACCCCAAGGGCGAGGGCCGCGAGCTGGCCCTGTCCTACGCCGCCGCGATCGGCGGCGCCCGGGCCGGGGTCATCCCGACCACCTTCGAGGCGGAGACCGTCACCGACCTCTTCGGCGAGCAGGCCGTGCTCTGCGGCGGCACCGAGGAGCTGGTGAAGACCGGCTTCGAGGTCCTCGTCGAGGCCGGCTACGAGCCGGAGATGGCCTACTTCGAGTGCCTGCACGAGCTGAAGCTGATCGTGGACCTGATGTTCGAGGGCGGGATCGGCAACATGAACTACTCGGTGTCCGACACCGCCGAGTTCGGCGGCTACCTCTCCGGGCCCCGGGTCATCGACGCCGACACCAAGCAGCGGATGCGCGAGATCCTCTCCGACATCCAGGACGGCACCTTCACCAAGCGGCTCATCGCCAACGTGGAGGGCGGCAACAAGGAGCTGGAGGAGCTGCGCGCCTCCTACAACTCCCACCAGATCGAGGAGACCGGCGCCAAGCTGCGCGATCTGATGTCCTGGGTGAAGAACCCGCTGGACGCCACCGCCTAAACCGCGCCCCCGCCACGGCCCCGCGCCGACCCGCCGCCCGGGTCGGCGTGGGGCCGTCGCCGTCGCCGGCGGCGCCGGTGCGGGCGACGCCGCGGGTGAATGGGCCTCATGTTTCCGGCGGGGCGGGCGGCGCCGCGGGGTGAGCCTCGGATACGCTGGTCGGGAACATCGTCCTCCACCCGAAAGGCAGACCCGACGTGATCCGGTCCCCCCACCGCCCGTCGCCGTGGCGCCGCCCCCTGGCGCTGTTCGCCGGCCTCTCCCTCGCCGCGGGGCTCGTCGCCTGCGGCGGCCCCGACGACGAGGGCCTGACCCGCACGAAGACCCCCGACGCCCCGGTGGCCGCGGCCACCGAACTCGACGCCAGCGAAACCCTGCTGGACTCCGCCGAGCTGGTCGTGGTCTCCGCGATGGGCCCCGAGGTCGAGCGGCGCGCGGCCGCGCTGGCGGTGGCCGCCGGGGCGCCGATGCTCACCCTGCGCACCGACGCCGACCGCCGGCATATGGAGCAGGTGCGCGAGGAGGGCGGCCGGCTGTGGGAGATCGACGACGTCGCCGAGGCCCGCGCGCTCGCCGCCGACCAGTCCTACTGGGGCCGGGAGGCCACCGGCTCCGACGCGGCGGAGATCGCCGCCGAACTCGACCGGCTCGACGCCGGGCACGTGGTCACCGTCGGCGCGGTGGACCTCGGCGCCGGCGCCGAGGGCCGCACCGTGGTCGCCGACCCCGGCGACGCCGAGGGCTTCGCCGAGCTCACCGGGGTCGAGCCCGCCGAGCCGGAGGAGGAGCGCAACCCCGCCCGGGCGATCGCCGAACTCGACCGGAAGCACCCCACCGCCCCCGGGATCGACCCGGAACCGGCCGCGCCGGAGCAGGCCGCCGAGGACCCGATCCCGCCGGCCGGGGACGAGGAGGCCGAGGCCGCGGACGCCGAGGAGGCGGAGGCGGCCGGGCAGGCCACGGCGGCCGAGGCGGAGCGCGCCCGGCGCACCATCGCCGAACTGCCGGAGATGTCCGGCCACGGCGACCCGGACGCGGTGGTGCTCGCCGGCCCGGACGCGCCCCTGGGCGCCATCGCCACCGCCCGCGCGGTGGGCCACGAGGTGCTCTGGCTGCCCGCCGGCGACCCCCGGGCCACCGACGCCTCGGTGTCCGCGGTGCGCGAGGGCCGCTCCGTGATCGCCCTGGGCGCCTCCTTCGGCGACGCCGACCACCTGGCGCGGCTCACCGAGCTCGCCGCCGACGAGGAGGTCGAGGAGCTCGGCCTGGCCGGCGGCGGGCAGCTGCTGCTGCCCGGCCGGCGGATGGTCGCCGTCTACGGCCACCCCGGGGTGCCCGCGATGGGCGTGATGGGGGAGGAGACCCCCGCCGAGGCGGTCAAGGACGCCAAGACCCGGGCGCAGGCCTTCGCCGAGCACGTCGAGGAGCCGGTGGTGCCCATGTTCGAGATCATCGCCTCGGTGGCGCAGCCGGTGCCCGGGGAGGACGGCACCTTCTCGGTGCCCGCCCCGGTGAGCGAGCTGGAGCCCTACGTCGACGCGATCACCGAGGCCGGCGGCTACGCGGTGCTCGACCTGCAGCCCGGCAACGCCCGCTTCCTGGACCAGGCGAAGTTCTACGAGGAGCTGCTCGCCCGGCCCAACGTGGGCCTGGCCCTGGACGCGGAGTGGAAGATGGAGCCCGGCCAGGTGCCCGCCACCGAGGTCGGCCACGTCGAGGCCGAGGAGGTCAACGAGGTCGCCGACTGGCTGGCCTCGTTCACCCGGGAGCGCGGGCTGCCGCAGAAGATGCTCATGCTGCACCAGTTCCAGCTGCAGATGATCCGCGACCGCGAGGAGGTGCGCACCGACCACCCGGAGCTGGCGCTGGTGCTGCACGCCGACGGCCACGGCACCCCGGGGCAGAAGTTCGACACCTGGAACGTGATGAAGCAGGACCTGCAGCCGGAGATCTTCCTGGCCTGGAAGAACTTCATCGACGAGGACCAGCCGATGTTCGATCCCGCGCAGACCGCGGCCATCGAGCCCACCCCCTGGGTGGTCACCTACCAGTGACCCGCCCCCCGCGGGCGCCCGCCCGCGGGCGACCCCCGCCGGCCGCGCACCCGGGCCCGCCCCGGGCGCGCGGCCGGCGGCGTGCGCCCCGGGCCCGGCGCGTCCCGGGCGGGGAGGGGGAACCCGCCAGGTCCCGGCATGCCGCCGGGCCGGGCGGGATATGCTTGGCATGTTCCACGTCAACGAGCCGGCGTGGTCCCGCCCCGCCGACGCGGTCGTGCCGGCGGGGCGGTCGCCCAAGCACATATCAGGAGTACACGTGAGCCAGAACGCTCGCCCGGTCGTCCTCATCGCCGACAAGCTCGCCCAGTCCACCGTCGACGCCCTCGGCGATTCCGTCGAGGTGCGCTGGGTCGACGGCCCCAACCGCCCGGAGCTGCTCGCCGCGGTCGGCGAGGCCGACGCCCTGCTCGTCCGCTCCGCCACCACCGTCGACGCGGAGGTCCTCGAGGCCGCGCCGAAGCTGAAGATCGTCGGCCGCGCCGGCGTGGGCCTGGACAACGTCGACATCGCCACCGCCACCAAGCGCGGGGTGATGGTCGCCAACGCGCCCACCTCCAACATCCACTCCGCCTGCGAGCACGCCATCTCGCTGCTGCTGGCCACCGCCCGGCAGATCCCCGCCGCCGACGCCACCCTGCGCGAGGGGGAGTGGAAGCGCTCCTCCTTCAAGGGCGTGGAGGTCTTCGGCAAGACCATCGGCATCGTCGGCTTCGGCCACATCGGGCAGCTCTTCGCGCAGCGGCTGGCCGCCTTCGAGACCGAGATCATCGCCTACGACCCCTACGCCAACCCGGCCCGGGCGGCGCAGCTGGGCGTGGAGCTGGTCGGGCTCGAGGAGCTGATGGGCCGCGCCGACTTCGTCACCATCCACCTGCCCAAGACCAAGGAGACCGCCGGCATGTTCGACGCCGGGCTGCTCGCCAAGGCCAAGCCCGGGCAGATCATCGTCAACGCCGCCCGCGGCGGCCTGGTCGACGAGGCCGCCCTGGCCGAGGCGATCCGGGAGGGCCGGATCCGCGGCGCCGGCTTCGACGTCTACGCCGCCGAGCCGTGCACCGACTCGCCGCTGTTCGCCCTGCCCGAGGTCGTCGCCACCCCGCACCTGGGCGCCTCCACCGCGGAGGCGCAGGACCGGGCCGGCACCGACGTGGCCCGCTCCGTGCTGCTCGCCCTGGCCGGGGAGTTCGTCCCCGACGCGGTCAACGTCACCGGCGGCGCGGTCGGCGAGGAGGTCTCCCTCTGGCTGGAGCTGGCCCGGGAGCTCGGCCTGGTCGCCGGCGGGCTGCTCGACGGGGCCCCGGCGAAGGTGGAGGTCGTCGCCCGCGGCGAGCTGTCCACCGAGGACGTGCAGATCCTGGGCCTGGCCGCCGCCCGCGGCCTGTTCTCGATCATGGTCGATGAGCCGGTGACCTTCGTCAACGCGCCGACCATCGCCGAGGAGCGCGGGGTGGAGGTCTCCGTGACCACCTCCCCGGAGTCGGTGAGCCACCGCAGCGTGCTGGAGGTGTCCATCATCTCCGCCGAGGGGGCCAAGGCCACCGTGGTGGGCGCGCTCACCGGGCTGCAGCGGGTGGAGAAGATCGTGCGCATCAACGGCCGCGGGCTGGACATGCGCTCCGCCGGGCGCAACCTCTTCCTGTCCTACCCGGACCAGCCGGGCGCGCTGGGCCGGATCGCCGGCCAGCTCGGCGGCGAGGGCATCAACATCGACGCCGCGGCGCTGAGCCAGGAGGGCGACGGGGAGCACGCGATCCTGGTGCTGCGGGTCGACCGGGAGGTGCCCGAGGCGCTCCAGGAGGCCATCGCCGAGGCCGTCGACGCGGAGAAGGTGCTGCAGCTGGTGCTCGACTAGGCACCCGCCCGGAGGGGTTTTCCCCACCGATCCTGGAAAAATTCCGGCCCGCCCCGGTGCCGCGCACGCGGCGCCCACGGGGCGGGCCGGTGCCATTCGGAAACCCGGTCCCACCAGCGGAGACATCCCCGGCCGGGGGTGCGCCGCGGTGCGCCGGGGGCGTGGGCGGACCCTCGGCGGCGGGCCCGCGGGGGTGCCTTCGGGGGCTTGACAATGAGGCAGGGCAGCCTAACCTCCGGGGCCAGGCCCGCGAATTGAACCAGGCGGGGCTTCCGCCATGCGGCGGAACCCGGGGCCTCCCCGCCGGATGGGTTTCCGACATGACAGACGCACACCGCACCGAAGTCCAGCAGATGGCCGATTTCGTCGCCGCCGCGGATCTCTCCCAGATGTCCGAGGAGGCCGTCGAGCAGCTGAAGATCCGGGTGCTCGACACCATCGGCGTCGGCATCGGCGCCCTGGACTCCGATGTGCTCCAGGCGATCCGCTCCCTCATCGAGGATCTCGGCGGCAACGGCGCCGCCACGCTCATCGGCGGCGGCAAGACCGCCGCGAACCTGGCCGCCTTCCACAACTCGGCGGCCAGCCGCTACCTCGACTTCATGGACGCCTACCTCGCCAAGGGGGAGACCAACCACCCGACCGACAACATGGGCGCGGTGCTCGCCGCCGCCGAGGTCGCCGACGCCTCCGGCCGGGACTTCCTCACCGCCTTCGCGGTCGCCTACCAGGTGCACACCCGGCTCTCCGACGTCGCCCCGGTGCGCGCCCGCGGCTTCGACCACACCACCCAGGGCGCCTTCGCCGCCGGCGCCTCCGCCGCCAAGGCGCTGGGCCTGGACGCCGACCAGATCGCCAACGCCGCGGCGATGACCGGCACCGCGAACGTGGCGCTGCGGGTCACCCGCACCGGCAACCTCTCGCACTGGAAGGGCCTGGCCTACCCGCACGTGGCCAAGGAGGGCATGTTCTACGCCCTCTTCGCCGCGAAGGGGATGACCGGCCCGGAGGAGGTCTTCGAGGGCAACAAGGGCTTCAAGGCCCTCGCCGGCGACTACGAGCTGGACTGGTCCGCCGAGGACCTGGAGTCGGTCACCCGCTCCATCATCAAGAAGTACAACGCCGAGATCCACTCCCAGTCCGCGCTCGACGCGGCGGCGAAGATCCGCGCCGAGGAGGGCTTCGACGCCTCCCGGATCGCCGAGGTCCGGCTCACCACCTTCGACGTCGCCTACTCCATCATCGGCGGCGGCGAGGAGGGCGACAAGCGCAATATCCGCACCAAGGAGGAGGCCGACCACTCCCTGCCCTGGATGCTCGCCGCGATGCTGCTGGACGGGGAGCTCACCCCGCGGCAGTACGCCCCGGAGCGGATCGTCGCCGAGGACGTGCAGACCCTCATGGGCAAGGTCACGATCACCCCCGACGACGGCTTCTCCGACCGGTTCCCGGACGAGATGCCCGCCGACCTCACCGTCGTCCTCGACGACGGCACCGAGTTCCACGCGGTGGAGTCCGCCTACGACGGCTTCCACTCCCAGCCGCTGGACTGGGCCGGCGCCCGGGCGAAGTTCGACTCCCTGGCCGCGCCCTTCGCCGACCAGGCGCTGCGCGACGAGATCGCCGACACGGTGCACCGCCTCGACGAGGTGGCCAGGATCACCGAGCTCACCGAGCTGCTCGCGCAGGTCTCCGTCACCCGCTCCTAGCGGGCCCGCCGGGCGCCCGGGGCGGCCACGCCCCGGGGTCGCCCCGGCGCCCGCCGCGCGCGGCCCGCGACCCCGCGGGCCCGGCGCGCGCCACCCGTACCCCCGAACCACAGAAAGACAGGACCCGAACCATGTCCAACGCCATCGACTTCGACGTCTCCTTCAACTTCGTCCCCCGCGCCAAGCGGCCGGCCAAGCCGCGCACCTACGGCATGACCGAGATCCGGGCGCCGTACTACGACACCTTCGGCACCCGGCACCTGCAGGACGTCTTCGACGTCGCCGGCCAGTGGGTCGACGGGATCAAGTGGGCCGGCGGCTCCTTCTCCCTGGTGCCCCCGGAGCAGGTCCGCAGGTTCAGCGACATCGCCCACGAGAACGACGCCTACGTCTCCTCCGGCGGCTGGATCGAGACCGTGCTGCGCTACGGCGACGACGCCGTCGACGAGTACCTCAAGCTGGCCAAGGAGGTCGGCTTCGACGTCATCGAGATCTCCACCGGCTTCATCATGCTGCCCACCTCCGGGCTGGAGCGGCTCGTGGAGAAGGTCGTCAAGGCCGGGCTGAAGGCCAAGCCCGAGCTGGGCATCCAGATCGGCTCCGGCGGCGACTCCTCCGAGGCGGAGCTCGCCGCGGAGACCGCCAAGGACGTCGGCGACCTCGTCGACCGGGGCAAGCGCGCCCTCGACGCCGGCGCCTCCATCATCATGATCGAGTCCGAGGGCATCACCGAGAACGTCGTCGAGTGGAACACCGGCGCCGCCGCCTCCATCATCAACGGCCTCGGCCTGGAGAACGTCATGTTCGAGGCCGCCGACGGCCCCGTGTTCGAGTGGTACGTGAAGAACTACGGCAACGAGTGCAACCTCTTCGTCGACCACTCCCAGATCCTCCAGCTGGAGGGCCTGCGCCAGAACGTCTGGGGCAACAAGTCCACCTGGGGCCGGGTCATCAACCCCTCCTAGGCCCCGGCCAACCGCGCCACGGCAGCGGCCCCGCCGCCCCCTCGAGGGGGCGGCGGGGCCGTCCGCGCGCCCGGGGCGGCGCGGGGCGCCCACGGCGAAGGGGGCCGGGGTGCGGCGCCGTGGCCGCCCCGGCCCCCTCCGACGGTCCCGGATGCGGCGGGACTAGGCCTTCATGCTGCCGGTCTCCAGGAAGCGCTGGTGCCAGCCGAGGGCCTCGCGCAGATCATGCGGGGTGTGCATGCCGACCTTGGGCTGCTTCTCGGCGCGCTCGACGTACTCGGTGAGCGCCTCCTTGTAGTCCGGGTGGGCGCACTTGTCGATGACCACCTTGGCCCGCTGGCGCGGGGCCAGGCCGCGCAGGTCCGCCAGGCCCTGCTCGGTGATGATCACCATCACGTCATGCTCGGTGTGGTCGACGTGGGAGACCATCGGCACGATGGCGGAGATGTCGCCGCCCTTCGCGGTGGAGGGGGAGACGAAGGTGGAGATGTAGGCGTTGCGGGTGAAGTCCCCGGAGCCGCCCAGGCCGTTCATCATCTTCGTGCCCATGATGTGGGTGGAGTTGACGTTGCCGTAGATGTCGGCCTCGATGAGCCCGTTGCAGGAGATCACGCCCAGCCGGCGGATCACCTCGGCGTGGTTGGAGACCTCCTGCGGGCGCAGGATGATCTTCTTGGCGTAGTCGGAGGCCTTCTCGTTCATCCGGTCCGCGGCATCCGGGGACAGCGCGAAGGAGGTCGCCGAGGCCACGGACATGGTGCCGTTGTCGAGCAGCTCGATCATGCCGTCCTGGATCACCTCGGTGTAGGAGGTGAGGTTCTCGAACTTGGAGTCCAGCAGCCCGGCGAGCACCGCGTTGGCGATGTTGCCCACCCCGGACTGCAGCGGCAGCAGGTTCTCCGGCAGCCGGCCCTGGGCCACCTCGTGCTCGAAGAAGTCGATCAGGTGCCCGGCGATCCGCTTGGAGTCCTCGTCGAGGGGCTTGAAGGGGGAGTTGCGGTCCGGGGCGTTGGTCTCCACCACGGCGACGACCTTGGCCGGGTCGATGTCGATGGCGGCCTTGCCGATCCGCTGGCCGGACTCCTCGATCGGGATGATCTGGCGGGCCGGGGGCAGCCCGGGCAGCCAGATGTCGTGCATGCCCTCCAGTTCGGCGGACTGCCACTCGTTGACCTCGATGATGATCCGCTCGGCGGCCTGCAGGTAGTTCACCGAGTTGCCCACGGAGGAGGAGGGCACGATGGAGCCGTCCTCCTTGATCCGCACCGCCTCGACGATGGCGACGTCCACCGGGCCGAAGAAGCCCTGGGTGGTCATCTGCCCGGAATGGGAGAGGTGGATGTCCGAGTAGTAGGTGGTGCCGTCGTTGATCTTGCCGCGCAGGGTCGGATCGGACTGGTAGGGGGCGCGCCAGTTGACCCCGCCGGTCTCGGCGAGCACCCCGTCGAGCTCCGGGGCGGTGGAGGCGCCGGTGAGCACGTTGATCCGGAACTCCTCGCCGCGTTCGGTGGCCTCGGTGATCCGGCGGGCGATGGCCCCCGGCATCTCCTTCGGGTAGCCGGCGCCGGTGAACCCGGAGAAGCCGATCTGGTCGCCGGGCTTGATGAGCTGCGCGGCGTCGTCCGCCGACATCACCTTCCCGCGCAGGCCCTGGTGGGAGATCCGGTCCGACATATGTCCTCCTGGTGGATGGGGCGGGCCCGGGGCCGTCTGTAACGCCGTTGACCCGCCGCTAAGGGTTGCTTCACAGGCGAATCTAGCACGTGATGGGCGTCACGCGCAGCCACCGGGGCGAACGGTGTGCCCCGGATCGGGCGGAAGCGCCGCGCACGCGCCGGGGGAGCCGGCCCCGGTCACCCGGAAAGGGGGTGCCCGGGGGTGCGCCGCGGGCCCGGGCCCGGTCGCCGCAGCCGCGCCCGGGGCCCGGCCGGGGCGCCGCGGCTAGCCCGCGGGTCGCTGCGCGGGGGCCTCGGCGGGCGGGTCGTAGCGGTCCACCACCACCGCCACCGGGGTGTCCGCGGTGACCCCGATGAGCTTCGGCCGGTGGCAGGCGTCGGCGAGCATCCAGCCCTCGGCCTGCGCGGCCGGCGCCGGGTCCGCCCCGTAGCCGGCGGCGACCTCCCCGGAGTCGGCGACGAAGGTGATGAGGTACAGCGTCGATTCGCAGCCGGGCGCGCCCACCGGGAAGCGGTCGGCGAGCCCGGCGAGCGGATCGACCTCCCCGTCGGCGGGGGCGGTCACCCGGGCGTTGCCCACATCGCTGAGCGTCAGCTCGCCCCAGTTCGGCGGGGGCACCACCCGGCCGGCGCGCACCGCGCCGCCGTCGGCGGCGGCGGCGAGCAGCTCGGCCGCCCCGGCCGCGTCGGTCGCCGGCGGGGTCGGCGCGGCGGGCGTGGCGGGCGCGGCGGTCGGGTCCTGCGCCGCGGGGGCCTCGGCGGAGTCGTCCGGGTCCCCGGCGCCGGAGCAGCCGGCGAGGGCGAGCAGGGCGGCCGCGGCGGCGGCGAGGGCGCGTCGGCGGGGGCGGATCCGGGTCATCGTCGGCTCCTCGGTCGGGGGCGGGGGAGTGCGCCGGATCAGCCGGCGACGGCGGCGGCGATCCGGTCGCCGACCTCGACCGTGCGCACCGGGGCGTCGCCGCGGGCGGCGAGATCGGCCTCCACGGCGGCCTCGATCCGCTCCGCGGCCCCGGCGCGGCCGAGGTGGCGCAGCATCATCGCCGCCGAGAGGATCGCCGCGGTCGGGTCCGCGACGCCCGTGCCGGCGATGTCCGGGGCGGAGCCGTGCACCGGCTCGAACATGGAGGGGTTGGCCCCGGAGGCGTCGATGTTGCCGGAGGCGGCCAGGCCGATCCCGCCGGTGACCGCCCCGGCCTCGTCGGTGAGGATGTCGCCGAAGAGGTTGTCGGTGACGATCACGTCGAAGCGGCCCGGGTCGGTGACCAGGTAGATGGTGGCGGCGTCGATGTGGCAGTAGTCCACCGCCACCTCCGGGTACTCCGCGGCGACCTCGTCGACGGTGCGCTGCCACAGGCCGCCGCCGTGCACGAGCACGTTGGTCTTGTGCACCAGGGTGAGCCGCCGCCGGCGGGTCATCGCCAGGTCGAAGGCGTAGCGCACCACCCGCTCCGCGCCGAAGCGGGTGTTCACGCTGGTCTCGTTGGCGACCTCCTGGGCGGTGCCCACCCGGATGGCGCCGCCGTTGCCGGTGTAGGCGCCCTCGGTGCCCTCGCGCACCACCACGAAGTCGATCTCGCCGGGATCGCGCAGCGGGGAGGCCACTCCGGGGAAGAGCCGGGCCGGGCGCAGGTTGACGTGGTGGTCCAGGGCGAAGCGCATGCGCAGCAGCAGCCCGCGCTCGAGCACCCCCGGCGGCACCCGCTCCGGGTCGCCGACCGCGCCGAGCAGGATCGCGTCATGGCCGCGGATGTCGGCCAGGTCCGCCTCGGTGAGGGTCTGCCCGGTCGCGGCGTAGCGGCGCCCGCCCAGGTCGTACTCGGTGACCTCGAAATCGCCGATCGCGGCGCGGAGCACCTTCAGCGCCTCCGCGGTGACCTCGGTGCCGATGCCGTCGCCGGGGATGACGGCGATCCTCAGTGCGCTGCTCATGTGGCGGGATTCCTTTCTCACTGCGTGGACGCATGCATCCTAGCAAAGCGGGTCCGCCGCCCGGTCCCGCCGCCGGGCGCCCCCACCCGGCGGCGAATGCCGCATTTGCGTATTCGCGCAGATCCGCGAATTAACGCCGAATGCATTTAGGGAGATTATTTCATGGCAACCATAACGGGTTTTCCCGGTTCACGTACCCGCAGGTCGGCACGGTCGTGGCGCGGATGCGGCGGGCGCCGCGGTACGCAATGCCGGGCGCGGGCGGAATTGCGGATCCGGTGGTATCTTCGGTGGTGCAGCCTCATCCATGGCAGTACCCGCCATAACGGCGCGGTGGCGCGGCCCCGCCACGGCGCCCGCACACAGGAAAGAGGCACCGTCATGTCCGACACCCCGCTTCTTCAGCTCAGCGGCGTCGACGTGGCCGCCGGCGAGGACGTCATCTGCCGCGGCATCGACCTGGTCATCCGGGAGGGCGAGCGGCACATCCTGCTCGGCCCCAACGGATCCGGCAAATCCACCCTGCTCAACGGCATCATGGGGATCACCCCCTTCCGGATCGCCGCCGGCGTGGCCCGGCTGCGCGGCGAGGACATCTCCGGAATGCCCACCGAGGAACGCGCCCGCGCCGGCATCGGCCTGGCCTTCCAGCGCCCGCCCGCGCTCAAGGGCGTGCAGGTCGCCCGGCTCGCCGCCGCGATCGGCGCCGAGGGCCGGCTGCCCGACGCCGCGGACCGGCTGGGCCTGGCCCATCTGCTCGACCGGGACGTCAACCACGGCTTCTCCGGGGGCGAGGCCAAGCGCTTCGAGGTGATGAAGCTCGATCTGCAGGGCCCCAGCCTCTGCCTCTTCGACGAACCCGAGTCCGGGGTGGACATGGAGCAGGTCGCCGTGGTGGGCCGGGCGGTGCGCGAGCTGCTGGAGCGGCCCGACGCCGCCGGCCGGCCGCGCGCCGGGCTGGTGATCACGCACACCGGGTTCATCCTCGACGGCATCGACGCCGATGTCGCGCACCTGATGGTCGACGGCCGGCTCGTCGACTCCGGCGACCCCCACGAGATGTTCGAGGCGATCCGCCGCGAGGGCTACCGGGCGCCCGCCGCCTGAGCCCCGCCGGACCGCCCCTGCGAAAGGAATGACCCACGATGACCACCATCGCCCCCACCGCGCGGGATCTCGGGCCCGCCGCCGCCAACCCCGATCTGCTCGAATCCGTCGGCTGGGCGCCGCCCGAGCGCCGCTCCGCCACCTCCGTGCTCGTCGACCACGGCTACGCCGCCATGGAGAGCCAGCACCCGGACATCGTGATGATGCCCCTGGCCGAGGCGCTGCTCGCGCACCCCTGGGTGCAGGACCTCATGTTCAGCCTGATCGACCCGGAGTCCGATCCCATCCTGCGCCGGGCCTTCGAATCCACCCGGGAGCCGCTGGGCACCTTCACCTGGGTGCGCGACGGGGCCCGGGTGGAGCTGCCGCACCAGTCCTTCACTGTGATGACGGTGCCGCAGGAGCGCCAGTTCGTGCACGACATCACCGTCATCGGCGCCGGCGCCGTGGTCGACTCCGTCTCCGGCTCCGCGGTCGCCCCGGCGCTCACCCACGGCACCCACGTCAGCGTCAACGAGACCTTCGTCGGCGACGGCGCCCAGGTGCGCAGCGTCGACGTGGACCGCTGGGGCCGGGAGATGGAGGTGCACAGCTACGACCGCGCCAGGGTCGGCGCGGACGCCACCATGAGCACCGTGTCGGTGGCCGTGTCCGGGCTGCGCAGGATGGTCGCCGACTCCCGCACCGAGGTCGGCGCCCGTTCGGCGTGCACCTCGCACAGCATCGTCTTCGCCCCGGAGGGCACCGACCGGGACATGACCACGGTCATCGATCTCGCCGGGGCCGGGGCGCAGGCCGAGCAGGTCTCCCGGATGGTCTCCGACGGCGGCCGGATCCGCAACGTCAACACGCTGCGCTCCACCGTCCAGGACGTCCGCGGCTTCCTGGAGTGCGACGGGCTGCTGCTGCGCGACACCGGCGTCATCGAGTCCATCCCGGCCCTGGACGCCCGGGCGGATCGGGCCCAGCTCTCCCACGAGGCCGCCGTCGGCATGATCGACGACGAGAAGCTCGACTACCTCAAGGCCCTGGGCATCGACGAGGACGCCGCCCGCGATCTCATCGTGCAGGGCTTCCTCAACCTCGACGACGACCGGATCCCGGCCGCGGTGCGCGACCGGGTCGAGGACCTGGTCAGCGCCGCCCGGGAGGCGGAGAACTTCTGATCCCGCCCCGGCCCCGGCCGGCCCCCGCGGCCGGCCGGGGGCGGCCGGCCGCCGCCGGGCCACCCCCGGCGGCGCGCCCGCCGGGCAAAGCCGCCCGGGCCGGCGGGGCCCCTCGCTATCCTGGGGGAAAGCACCGGCCCGCCCGGGCCGCCGCGCGGACGAAAGGCGCCCACCCATGACCGTCGAACTCGAGGAGATCCGCGACTTCCTCGCCGGCTGCGCGCCGTTCTCCGACCTGCCCGTCGAGGCCCTCAACGCCCTGCCCGGCCGGCTCACCATGCGCTACGTGCGCCGCGGCGACGACGTGCTCGCCGCCGGCCGCGCCAATGACGACGTGTTCCTGATCCGCTCCGGGCTGGTCGACGTCTTCGACGCCTCCGGCACCCTGCTGGATCGCCGCGACGCCGGGGACCACCTCGGCTACTCCACGCTGCTCTCCCGGGAGCCCTCCCTCTACACCATGACCGCGGTGGAGGACGCGGTGCTGCTGGTCATGCACCGCGACGTCTGGGCGGATCTGATGGAGCGCCACGAGTGCGTGGCCCGCTACTACGGCGGGGAGAACGCCCGGATCCGGGCGGTGGCCTCCTCGCTGCGCTCCACCGCCGCCGGGGACGCGCTGCGCACCCGGGTCGCGGACCTGATGGCCCCCGACCCGGTCACCGCCGGGCCGGCGACCCCCATCCGGGAGGCCGCGGCGATCATGACCGAACGCGGGGTGTCCTCCCTCCTGATCGTCGACCCGGCGGCGGCGCCGGCGGACGGGGCGCACCCCTCCGGGCTGGTCGGCATCATCACCGACCGGGACCTGCGCCGGCGGGTGATCGTCGCCGGGGTGGACACCTCCCGCCCGGTGTCGGAGGTGATGACCCCCGACCCGGAGGTGCTCGCCCCCGAGGTGCTCGCCTTCGAGGCGATGCTGCTCATGGCCGAGCGCGGCTACCACCACCTGCCGGTGGCCGACGCCGGGGAGCTGCGCGGGATGCTGGTCATCGGCGATCTGATGCGCACCCTGCACACCGACCCCGTCTACGCCACCGCGGCGCTGTCCCGCAAGGCCTCGATCACCGAGATCGCCGAGATCGCCGCGAACGCCCGGCGCACCGTGGGCACCTTCATCGACCGCGGCTTCGGCCCCGACGAGATCTCCCGGCTGCTCACCGCCAACGCCGACGCGGTGGCCCGCCGGCTGCTGGTGCTCGCCGAGGAGTCCCTCGGCGAACCCCCGGTGCCCTACGCCTTCGTGGTGCTCGGCTCCCAGGGCCGCCGGGAGATGGGCCTGGCCAGTGACCAGGACAATGCGCTCATCCTCGACGACGCCTACGACGAGGCCGCGCACGGGCGCTATTTCGCGGACCTGGCCGAGTTCGTCTGCGCCGGGCTGGCCGACTGCGGCTACCCGCTCTGCCCCGGCGACATGATGGCCACCAACCCCGCCTGGCGGATGACCGAATCGGCCTGGGAGACCACCTTCCACCAGTGGGTCACCGCCCCCGAGCCGGATGCGCTGCTGCACGCCCAGACCTTCTTCGACATCCGCGGCATCCACGGCGCCACCGCCCTGGTGGACGCGCTGCGCGGCTCCTACGTGCCGATCGCGGCGAACAGCCCCCGGCTGCACGCGCACCTGGCCAAGCTCGCCGCGCACCGGGAGCCCCCGCTGGGGGTGTTCCGCGGCCTGGTGCTGGAGAAGGACGGCGAGCACGCCAACACCCTGGACCTGAAGAAGGGCGGCACCGCCGCGGTGGTGCAGATGGCCCGCCTGTTCGCGCTGGCCGCCGGGTTGCCCCAGCTGGGCACCCGGGAGCGGCTGATCGCCGCCGCCGGGGCGGGCTCGGTCTCCCGCCGCGGGGCCGCCGATCTCGGCGACGCCTACGAGTTCCTCACCACGGTGCTGCTGGAGCACCAGGCGCACACCGCGGCCGCCGGGGCGGAGCCCGACAACCACCTGCACCCCCGGGAGCTGTCCAAGCTGGAGCGGCAGCACCTGCGCGACGCCTTCGGCGTGGTGCGCCGGATGCAGCAGGGCCTGGCCGCGAAGTACCCGATCCACACGATCGGCTGAGCGCGATGGGCATCTTCGACGGGATCCGCCGCGACCGCGCCCGGCGCGGCGCCACCGGGCCGCTGGCCGGGCTCTACGCCGCCGAGGCGCACCCGGAGCGCCGGCTGGCGGTGGACGTGGAGACCACCGGGCTGGACCCGGACGCCGACCACCTGCTCTCCATCGGCTGGGTGCCGGTCGACGGCGCCGAGATCATCCTCGGCGGGGCCGGGCACGTGGTGCTGCGCCGGGAGGACATGGACTCGGTGGGGGAGTCCGCCACCCTGCACGGGCTCACCGACGACATGGTCGCCTCCGGGGAGGACCCCGCCGAGGCGGTGGCGATGGTGCTGCGCGCGCTGACCGGCCGGCGGCTGCTCGCCCATTTCGCGGACATGGAGCTGGGCTTCCTGGACCGGGCCTGCCGGCGCCATTTCGGCGCCGGCTTCGACGTGCCCGCCGATGACACGATGACCCGGGAGTTCGCCCGGATCTCCGCCGCCGGCCGGCGGCCCGGCCGCGATGAGCTGCGGCTGTGGAACGTCCGGGCCGGCTACGGGCTGCCCGCCACCAGGGCGCATCATGCGCTCAACGACGCCCTGGCCTGCGCCGAGGTGTGGCTGGCCCAGGACGCGCACCGGGTGCCCCGGCGCTGAGCCCGGCGGATCCGCCGCCGCGGGGCGCGACACGGCGGCGGCACCCCCCGACATGGCCGAACCGGGCCGCGCGTGTAGCCTGTCCGTCATGCGTATCGCCAGGATCGCCCACCCGGAGGGCATGTGCTTCGCACTCGTCGAGGGCGAGGGCGCCGATGTCCGACTGCACGAAATCGAGGGCCACCCCTTCGCCGACATCGTCAAGACCGGCAGGTCCTGGCCCCTGGCGGACATCCGGCTGCTGTCCCCGATGCTGCCGTCGAAGGTCGTCGCCATCGGCCGCAACTACGCCGATCACGTCAAGGAGGTCTTCAAGGCCTCCGGCGAATCGCTGCCGCCGACGCTGTTCCTCAAGCCGCCGACCGCGGTGATCGGCCCCGAGGCGCCGATCCGGATCCCGGACTTCGCCACCAAGGTCGAGTTCGAGGGCGAGCTGGCCCTGGTCATCGGCAAGCCCTGCAAGAACGTGCCCCGGGAGCGGGCGATGGACGTCATCTTCGGCTACACCATCGTCAACGACGTCTCCTCCCGGGATCTGCAGTTCGCCGACGGGCAGTGGGCCCGGGCGAAGGGCATCGACACCTTCTGCCCCCTGGGCCCCTGGATCCAGACCGAGCTGGACCCCGCCGGGCTGCCGATCAAGGCGCATCTCACCCACGAGGGCGTCACCGAGACCAAGCAGGACTCCAACTCGGACCAGATGATCATGGACATCCCCGAGATCATCGAGTTCATCACCGCCTCGATGACCCTGCTGCCCGGGGACGTCATCTGCACCGGTTCCCCGGCCGGCACCGCCTCGATGTTCCCCGGCGACCGGATCGAGATCGAGATCCCGGGCATCGGGCGGCTGGCCAACCCGGTCGAGCGCGCCGACTAGCGCCGCCCCCGCGGCGCGGGTGCCCGTGGTGGGGCGCACCCCACCCCCGCCGTCCGCGGCGGCCCTAGCGTCGGGGCCATGGAGGAGAACCTGGTCCTGTCCCTGGGCCTCGGCGGGGTCTTCGCGGCGCTCACCGCCGGGCCGCTGATCCTGCTGCAGGTGCGCCGCTGGGGCGCCCCGCGCGCCCGCGGCCTGCTCGCCTGGGCGGCCACCGCGGTCTACGCCGCCGCCCTGTTCGTCTACACCACCTTCCCGCTGCCGGAGCTCACCGACGCCTGGTGCGCCGCCCACGAGGCCGGGATCGCGGTGAACCCCCTGGACTGGGTGCGCGATGTGCTCGCCGACCCCGCCGGCGGCCGGATCCACCGCGCCGCGCTGCGCCAGGGGCTGCTCAACGTGGTGTTCTTCCTGCCCTTCGGGGTGCTCGGCTGCTGGTGGGCGACCTACGGGCGGGTGCCTCGACGGGTGCGCGGGGCCACCGCCGCCCGGGTCATCGCCGCCGGCGCGGTGACCTCGGCGCTCATCGAGACCAGCCAGCTCACCGCCCTGTTCGGGCTGGCGCCCTGCCGCTTCCGGGTCGCCGACACCTCGGATCTGATCCTCAACACCGCCGGCGCCGCCCTCGGCGTCGCGGTGGCCGCCCCGCTGCTGGCCCTGGCCCCGGATCCGGCGGCCCCGGACCGGCTGGCCCCGCGCCCGGTGCGCGCCTGGCGGGTGGTGCTGGCCCGGGGCATCGACCTGGCGGCGCTCATCGCGCTGCCGGGGGCGGCGGCGGTGGCCGTCACCGCGCTGACCGGGGCGCCGGGGCCGGACGCCGCCGCGGGGGCCGTGGGCGTCCTCGTCGCCGCGGCGGTGGTCGCCGGCCAGGCGACGCTCGCCGCCCGCCGCGGCGGCACCCTGGGGCTGCGGCACGGCTGGCTGCGGCAGACCGGCGCCGCCCCGGCCGGGGCGGCGCGGGTGCTGCTGGTGCAGGGCGCGGCGGCGGCGCTGCTGCACGCCCCGACGGCGGCGCCCGCCGCGGTGGCGGCGCTGCTGGCGGTGGACGCGGCCTGGTCCCTGGCCCGGCCCGGCTCCGCCGGCCTGGCCGGCCGGCTGCTCGGGCTGCGCCTGGTCGACGAACGCGCCGGCCGGCCCACCCCGGCGGCCCCGGGGCCGGGGGAGCCGGCGCGGGGGCCCGGCCGGGGCTAGAGGCCCATGGCGCGCAGCACGGTGCGCAGTTTCGCGGAGGTCTCCGCGACCTCCTCCTCCGGGTCGGAGTCGGCGACGATCCCGCCGCCGCCCCAGGCCCGGGCGGCGGTGCCGCCGGCGTCGACCTCCGCGCAGCGGATGGCCACCACGAACTCGCCGTCGCCGGCGGAGTCGCACCAGCCCACCGCCCCGGCGTAGAAGCCCCGGTCGGTCTCCACCGCCTCGATGACCCCCATCGCCGATTCGGTGGGGGTGCCGCAGATGGCGGGGGTGGGGTGCACGATGAGCGCCAGATCCAGCGCCGAGATCACCGGGTCCCGCAGCTCCCCGCGGATCGGGGTGCCCAGGTGGTGCATTTCCGAGGTGGACAGCAGCACCGGGTCCTCCGGCACGTCCAGGTCCCGGCACAGCGGGCCCAGGTTCGCGGCGATGTCCTCCACCACGAAGAAATGCTCGTCGTGGTTCTTCCGGGAGGCCAGCAGCCGCGCGGCGGCGGCCTCGTCCTCGGCGCGGTCCCGGCACCGGGCCACCGACCCGGCCAGCGGGAAGGCCTCCACCCGGGTGCCGCGGCGGCGCACCAGCATCTCCGGGGAGGAGCCGATGAGCAGCCGGCCGGCGAAGCGGCCGCCGGCGGGGGAGAGATCGGCGACGAAGCCGTCCCGGTTCGGGGAGGCGTCGATGAGCCGGGCGGCCAGCAGCAGCGGATCGATCGGCGCGTCGAAGGCGATCTCGACGGCCCGGGCGAGCACCACCTTCTCCAGCCCGGAGGCGCCGATGGTGCGCACCGCCGCGGCGACCCGCTCCACGTGCTCCGGCGGGGCGGGGTCCTCGGCGGTGATCCGGGCGCCCAGCCGGCCGCGGCGGGCCCGGTAGTGCGCCGGGGGCTCCAGGGGCTGCGCGGAGCGCACCACCTCCCGGGGCACGGTGAGCGCCGCCGGACGGTCGGTGTTGAAGGGCAGCGCGCCGACGACCATCCGGTGCCGGCCCCGGCGCAGATGCTCCGCGGCCAGCCAGGGGTCGGCGTAGCCGGCGACCATGCCGCGGGTGCGCACCGAGCCGTGCGCCCGGGAGAGCAGGAAATCCGGGGCGGTCTCCGGGCGATCCCGGAACCGGCGCCCGGGCCCGTCGAGGGACCCCGCGTCGCGCTGCGCCGTCATGGTGGGTTCACCGCCTTCGTCGCGCCGTGCTCGGTCGGGCCAATCATAGCCGCCCGGGCGGCGGAGTCGAACGGCGGCCAAGGCCGCCGGCCCCCGGCGGCGGCGGCCTCAGCCGCGGCCGAGGAAGGGCATCCCCGCGGCGGTGAGGGTCAGCTGGTCCACGGTGGCCTCGGCCGGCAGCGCGGCCAGGTAGCACACCGCACGGGCCACCTCGGCGACGTCGAAGGAGGGCTCCACCAGGTGCGAGCCGTCCGGCTGCAGCGCCCCCGGGCCCTCCTCGCCCGGCGGGGTGCGGGTGCCGGGGGCGGGATCGGCGCCGGCCACGCCGAACCCGGCGAGCAGCCCGGTGGCGGCGTTGCCGACGTCCAGCCGGGTGGCCGCGATCCCGTGCGCCCGGCCGTCCAGGGCGAGCACCCGGGTGAGCCCCGCCAGGCCCGCCTTGGAGGCGGCGTAGGCGGCGCTGCGCGGCCGGGGCACCTGGGCGGCGATGGAGGCGTTGACGATGATCCGGCCGCCCGGCGGATCCTGGTCGCGCATCGCCCGGAAGGCCGCCGCGGCGGTGCGGAAGGCGCCGGTGAGGTTCACCGCCACGGTGTCCGCGAACTCCGCCGGGGCGAGGTCGCCGAATTCCGCCACCGGCCCCGGCACCCCGGCGTTGACCAGGCACAGCCGCACCTCGCCGAGCGCCCCGGCGGCCTCGAAGAGCGCGGCCACGGACCCGTCGGAGGTGACGTCGGCGACCACCGGGTGCATCCCGGGGCGGTCGCAGCTGGCCTCCAGGGTGGCGCCGGTGCGCCCGGCGACCACCACCGTCCAGCCCTCGGCGGCCAGGCGCCGGGCGGCGGCGCGGCCGATCCCGGCGCCGCCGCCGGTGACCACGGCCACCCGGGGTCGCTCGGGGGCGGGCGCGGGGACCTCGGATCCGGTGGGGGACATGGCCGCCATTGTGGCATGGCCGGTCTAGTCTGGGTGGCCATGACGCCTCCCGCGGGACCGCGCGCCGACCAGGCGCCCTACGCCGACGTGGCCAACTGCTCGATCCTCTTCGGCGGCGAGCCGATCGCCGCCGCGCACGCCGCCGCCGCGGCCGGCTGGTCGCTGGTGGAGTTCTGGTGGCCCTTCCCGGTCCCCGACCCGGCCCCGGCGGAGATCGACGCCTTCGCCGCGGGGCTGGACCGCGCCGGGGTGCGGCTGGTCGCGGTGAACCTGTGGGGCGGGGATCTCGGCGCCGGGGAGCGCGGGGTGCTGCATCGGGCGGACCTGCCGCCCGGGCACCTGGCGGCGCTGCGCCGGCTGCACGGGGCCACCGGGGTGGCGATGGGCAATCTGCTGCCCGGCGCCGGCGGGCCGGAGCCCACCGCGGCGCAGGAGGCGCGGATCGCCGCGGTGGTCGAGGAGGTGGGCGACTGGTTCACCCCGCTGCTGGAACCGCTGTCCGGGGATCCCCGGCTGCCGCTGCGCGATCCCCGGGCCGCGGCGGCGCTGGCGGAGCGCACCGGGGCCGGGGTGCTCGCCGACCTCTACCACCTGGCGGCCAACGGGGTGGACGTCGACGCCTGGCTCGGCGACCTCGCCGCCGGCCGGGCGGCGCCGCCGGCGCATGTCCAGGTCGCCGACGCCCCGGGCCGCGGCGCCCCCGGCACCGGGGCGGCCCCGCTGGGCCGGTGGGTGCGGGCGCTGCGCGCCGCCGGCTACGCCGGGCACGTCGCCGCGGAGTGGGACCCGTCCTGACGCGCCCCGCCCGCGGGGCCGTGGCCGGCCCCGCGGGCGGGGGAGGGGGCGCCGCGCCGGGCGGTGCGGGCCCGGGCTAGTCGGCGACGAAGATGCCGCCGCGGGCGACGGCGACCACCATCCGGGCCCACAGCCCGGTGATCAGGATGGTCGCGAAGGCGAGGAAGAACAGGCCGATCCGCGGCTCCATGAGCAGCGTGGCGGAGGCCATCGCGGCGGCGGGGAAGGACATCGCCCAGTGCGGCAGGGCGAAGGGCAGCCGGATGATCTCCATCGCCCGGGTCAGCGCGAGCAGCAGGAAGGCCCCGGCCGAGGCGGCCAGGATCCTCGCCGGCGCGCCGGGCTCCCCCTCGCCGCCGTCGAAGAGCAGGTAGGCGCTGCCGGCGGACACCGCCGGCGGGGCGAGCAGGATCGCCATGGTGGGCAGGAACTTCGGCGGCATCGGGGTGTCGTGCAGGAACAGCCGGTGCAGCACCAGCGGCAGGATGCCCAGCCACATCACGATGCCCACGGAGAAGCTGAACAGGCTCATCCCGACATGGCCCAGCGGCACCCCGCCCAGGGGCACCACCACGTTGCCGACCACCGGGATGAACCAGGCGGGGGTGACGTGGCCGATGCCGATCGTCGGCGACATCCACAGCCGCATGGTGACCAGCATCCCGGCGAGGTGGCCGAGCGCGCCGACCCACCAGAGCACCTCGGTGACCGGGCCGGGCAGCGCCTCCCGGCCGGTGGCGGCCAGCAGCACCAGGGACACCGTGATCGTGGTGAGGAAGGTGGCCTTCATCGGGTGGCCCAGATCGGCGGCGAGGCGGTCCCGGTCGGCGATTCGCACGCCGTAGGCCGCCGCGGCGGCGAGGAAGACCACCAGGGCGAACCAGAAGAGCACGTCGGCGAAGGCGCCGGGCACGCCCAGCGCGTCCTCGGCGCGGCGCCAGGCCAGGGAGAGCCCGGCGGTGCCCATCACGGTGGCGAAGATGGGCAGCGGGGTGAGGGCGAGCTTTTGCTTGATCGAGGTCACGGCGCGGGAGAATACCAGAGGGGGTATCCGCCCATCCGGGGGTGCCCCCGCCCGCCCGGGGGGTTCGCGGGGTAAGCCTGACCTCATGAAGCGCAACGAATCCACCGCCGATCGCGCCGTGCGCGCCATCGCCGGCATCATCCTGCTCATCCTGGCCTTCACCATCGCCGGCGCCCCCTGGAACTGGGTGCTGGGCATCGTCGGGGCGGTGCTGCTGATCACCGGCGCGGTCGGGTTCTGCCCGCTGTACCGGCTCCTCGGCTTCTCCACCTGCCCGGCGCCGGCGGCGCCCCGGGTGGACTAGCCGCGCCCGCCCGTGCGGCCCCGCCGCGCGCGGGGCGGTCCGGGGTGGACCGCGGTGCGGGTATCGTCGGGAGTCATGTCTGACGTACGCGTACGCTTCTGCCCCTCGCCCACCGGCACCCCGCATGTCGGGCTCATCCGCACGGCGCTGTTCAACTGGGCCTACGCCCGGCACACCGGCGGGACGCTGGTGTTCCGGATCGAGGACACCGACGCCGCCCGGGACACCGAGGAGTCCTACCGGGCGATCATCGACGCCCTGACCTGGCTCGGCCTGGACTGGGACGAGGGCATCGACGTCGGCGGCCCGCACGGGCCCTACCGGCAGTCCGAGCGCGGCGGGATCTACCGGGAGGTCATCGACAAGCTGCTCGCCGCCGGGGAGGCCTACGAGGACTTCTCCACCCGCGAGGAGGTCGCCGAGCGCCGCCGCGCCCGCGGCGAGGACCCGCAGCTGGGCTACGACAACCACGACCGGGACCTCACCGAGGAGCAGAAGGCCGCCTTCCGCGCCGAGGGCCGCGAGCCGGTGATCCGGCTGCGCATGCCGGACACCGCCATCGCCTTCGACGACCTGGTGCGCGGCCGGGTGGAGTTCGCCGCCGGCTCGGTGCCGGACTTCGTCATCGCCCGCTCCAACGGCAAGCCCCTCTACACCCTGGTCAACCCGGTCGATGACGCGCTGATGGAGATCACCCACGTGCTGCGCGGCGAGGACCTGCTCTCCTCCACCCCCCGCCAGATCGCGCTCTACCAGGCGCTGCAGCGGATCGGCGTCGCCGAGCGGGTGCCGGAGTTCGCGCATCTGCCCTTCGTGATGGGCGAGGGCAACCGGAAGCTGTCCAAGCGCGATCCCGAGTCGGATCTGTTCATCCACCGGGAGAACGGCTTCATCCCGGAGGGGCTGCTGAACTACCTGGCGCTGCTGGGCTGGTCCATCTCCGCCGACCACGACGTGTTCGATCTCGAGGAGATGGTCGCCGCCTTCGACGTGCGCGACGTCAACGCCAATCCGGCCCGCTTCGACCAGAAGAAGGCCGATGCGATCAACGCCGAGCACATCCGGCGGCTGGACCCGGAGGACTTCACCGCCC
Organism: Corynebacterium sphenisci DSM 44792; assembly: GCF_001941505.1. Classification (NCBI taxonomy): domain Bacteria; kingdom Bacillati; phylum Actinomycetota; class Actinomycetes; order Mycobacteriales; family Corynebacteriaceae; genus Corynebacterium; species Corynebacterium sphenisci. Next base: position 1,019,061 of record NZ_CP009248.1, read on the forward strand.
GGCTGCGCAGCTACCTGGAGGCCACCCACGATTTCCCGCTGGACTTCCCGGCGAAGGACTTCCGGATGGCCGCCGAGCTGGTGCAGACCCGGATCAAGACCCTCGGCGACGCCTGGCCGCTGCTGCGCTTCCTGGTCGTCGACGAGGACGGGTTCACCCTCGACGAGCGCTCCGCCCGGCGCAATCTCAAGGAGGCCGCCGCCCCGGTGCTCGACGCCGCGATCGCCGCGGTGGAGGGTATCGGGGAGGGCTCCTTCGACACCGCCGCCATCGAGGCCGCGCTGACGCGGGCCCTGGTGGAGGATCTGGGGGAGAAGCCGCGCAAGGCCTTCGGCCCGGTGCGGGTGGCGGTCACCGGCGCCCAGGTCTCCCCGCCGCTGTTCGAGTCCATGGAGCTGCTCGGCCGGGAGCGCTGCCTGCGCCGGCTGCGCGCCGCCCGCGAGGCCACCCCCTGGACCGCCCCGGCGGAGGGCTGAGCCCGCATCCTCCCCGCCGCCGACGGCCCCCGCCCCCACCTGGGCGGGGGCCGTCGGCGTCGCCGCGGGAGTTAGCCGGGCCGCCGGGCCACGCACAGCGCCGCCCGGCAGGGGATCCGCAGCGCCTCCGGCGGGCCGTAGGCGGCGAGGGCGGCGGGCAGCCGCCGCTCCACCTCGGCGCGCAGGCCGGGGCCCTGGGCGAGGAAGCGCGCCCCGGTGTGCGCGATCCCGGCGCGCAGCCCGGTGCGGAAGCTCGGCCAGTCGGTGGACCAGGTCCAGCGCTCCTCCGCGGCGCGGACCATCTCCAGCCCGGCGCCGGCGGCCAGCTCCGCCAGCCCCTCCGGGGAGGGGCGCAGGGGGCTCGCCGCCGCGGCCGGCAGCGGGTCGGCGCCGAGCTCGTCGAGCAGATCCAGCACCACGTGCCGGTGCGGGAGGTAGCCGGTGGGCCAGGTGAGGGTGATCACCGCCGCGTCGGGGCGCGCCAGCGCGGCCAGGGCGGCCATCGCCGCGGCCGGGTCGGGCAGCTGCTGCAGCACGAAGGCGCATACCACGGTGTCCGCGGCCACCGGCGCGCCGTGGTCGGTGAACCCGGCCAGCTCCGGCAGCCCCGCCCGGTGCACCTGCGCGGGCCGGCCGGCCAGGCGCGCCCGGGCGGCGGCCGCCATGGAGGGGGAGGGGTCGCAGGCCAGCACCCGGTGGCCGGCCGCGGCGGCGGCCCGGGCCAGCCGCCCGGTGCCGCAGCCGACGTCGGCGAGCACCCCGGCGCGGGCGTGCGCCAGCACCGCCGGGATCGCCCCGGCGCACATCCCCGCGTAGCTGAGGTCGTAGGCCGCGGCGGCGTCGCCCCATTCGGTGAGCGATTCGGCCATGGCGGGCCCCTTCCTCCGGGCGCCGCGGGCCGGCGCCGTCCGGCGGGGAGCCTAGTCCGCGCCCCCGGCGCCGGCCAGCCCCCGGGGGTGCGCCGGTCATCCGCCGCCACCTGGGGATTTGTGCCCCGGGGTGGTGTCCCATATAGTTGTCCCCGTTGCGGAGACGACCGGCCCGGCCGCCGGGAGTCCGAGCACGGTGGCCTATGGTGTAATTGGCAACACAGCTGATTCTGGTTCAGCCATTCTAGGTTCGAGTCCTGGTAGGCCAGCTGACCGCAGGCGGATCCGTCCGCCGGCAGGTCGAGCCCCGTTCGTCTAGCGGCCCAGGACACCGCCCTCTCACGGCGGCGGCACGGGTTCAAATCCCGTACGGGGTACGTCTGCGCCCCCACCGGAAACCGGTGGGGGCGCTTTCGCGTCCCGGTCCGCCCCGGGCGCGGCCGGGGTCGTCCGGGCCGCCGGGAGGGCGCCGGACGATACTCTCCGGTGCAACCCGATAACCGCCCTGAGCTGCGGATTAGGCGAACCCCGCGCGGGGCTGATAATCTTCCCCGGGTCAGCGCGGGCACGCCCCGCGCGGTCCGAGCCCCGTTCGTCTAGCGGCCCAGGACACCGCCCTCTCACGGCGGCGGCACGGGTTCAAATCCCGTACGGGGTACCACGCGCAAAACCCCCTCCCGGACATGTCCGGGAGGGGGTTTTCCGGCGTTGCCGGGGCCTAGAAGTCCCAGTCGGAGTTCTCCGTGGACTCGGCCCGGCCGATCACGTAGGAGGAGCCGGAGCCGGAGAAGAAGTCGTGGGTCTCCGCGGCATCCGGGGCCAGCGCGGCGAGGATCTCCGGCTCCACGCCGGCGGCCTCCTTCTCGTAGCGCGGCCGGTAGCCCAGGTTCATCAGCGCCTTGTCCGCGTTGTAGTGCACGAAGGCCATCACCCCGTCGATCATGTGGAAGCCCTCGTAGAGCTCGCTGGAGTAGGCCAGCTCCAGCTCCAGGAGGCGCTCGATGAGCCCGTGGGTGAACTCCTCCAGCTCCGCGCGGCGCTCCGGGTGGGCGTCCAGGCCGCGCTGGAACTTGTAGCCGGAGTAGTAGCCGTGCACCGCCTTGTCCCGCAGGATCAGCCGGATCATGTCCGCGGTGTTCATCATCACCCCGCGGGAGGAGAAGCGCAGCGGCAGGTAGAACCCGGCGTAGAGCAGCAGCGAGGACAGCAGGGTGGCGGCGGCCTTGCGCTTGAGCGGGTCATCGCCGCGGTAGTGCGCCATCACCGCGGTGGCCCGCTCCTGCAGCACCGGGTTGGCGGTGGCCCAGGCGTAGGCGGCGTCTATTTCCGCGGTGGAGCACATGGTGGAGAACACCGAGGAGTAGCTGCGCGCGTGCACCGCCTGCATGAAGGCGATGTTGGCGTAGACGGCCTGCTCGTGCTCGGTGCGCGCATCCGGGATCTGGGCGACCTCGCCCACGGTGGCCTGCACCGTGTCCAGCAGGGTCAGCCCGGTGAAGATGCGCACGGTGAGCTCCCGTTCGCGCTCCTCCAGCAGCCGCCACTGGGGCAGGTCATTGGACAGCGGCACCTTCTCCGGCAGCCAGAAGTTGGCGGTGAGCCGCTGCCAGATCTCCGGGTCCTTGTCGTCCTGCAGCCGGTTCCAGTTCACCGGGTGCAGCGGCCGGGTCTCCCCGGGCCACCACTGCGGGGGCGTGATGTGGGCGTGGGTCATGGGAAGGGTCCTCCTCGATCGCCGGCGCCTCGGGCGCCGGATGCGGGTGGGGGTGGGAAGTCTGCGCCGGCGCCGGCGGCGGTGCGCCGCACCCGGCGCCGGGACGGGGTCGGCCGGGGCCTCAGCGGGCGCCGGCGGCGGCCCCGGGCGCGGCGGCGGGGTCCGCGCCGGGTTCGCCGGGTTCGGGCAGCCGGCCGCCGCGGGCCCAGAAGCCCGCCAGGCCGGCGCGCACCGCGGCGACGTCGGCCCCGGTGCCGAGCAGCTCGAAGCGGTAGAGCTCCGGGACCCCGCATTTGGCGGCGATGATCGGCCCGGCCAGGCAGAAGGCCTCGCCGAAGTTGGTGTTGCCGGAGGTGATCACGCCGCGGATGAGCGCGCGGTTGCGCTCGTCGTTGAGGAAGCGGATCACCTGCTTGGGCACGGCGCCGCGGGGGGCGCCGCCGCCGTAGGTGGGGGTGAGCAGGACGTAGGGCTCGTCGACGACGAGCCGGGGCTCCGAGGGCCGCAGCGGGATCCGCCGCGCCGGCAGGCCGAGCTTGTCGACGAAGCGGCGGGTGTTCTCGGAGACCGAGGAGAAGTACACGAGCAGTGCCATGTCCGCCTTCCGGTGGGTCGGTTGAAGTACGTAGCAGCGAACCCTAGACTTCGTGGCACCCAATCTCAACGGAAGGCAAGGAGGCTCACACATGGCCGCCATCGACGACGCGATGCGGGAGATGCTCGCCGCGCAGCTGCCCATCCTGGCCACGGTCACCGACGGCACCACCCCCAACATCGGGCCCAAGCGCTCGCTGCGGGCGTTCGACGACAGCACGCTCATCTACAACGAGAACACCGGGGGCCGGCACCTGGCCAACATCGAGGCCGGCTCCAAGGTCGCGGTCGCCGTCATCGACTGGGACACGCTCGACGGGTACCGCTTCCTCGGCCACGCCGAGGCGGTGCAGTCCGGCCCGGCCTGGGAGGACTGCCTGGCCTTCGCCCAGGACAACGGGATGGGCGAGCCGAAGCGGGCGGTGCTCATCCACATCGACGAGATCTACTCGCTGCGCTCCGGCGCCAAGGCCGGCACGCGGGTGGACGGGGCCCGGTGACCCCCGCCCCGGACCCGGGGGAGGGGCAGCGGCTGTTCTTCCGGGGCACCGCCTCCGGGGTGTGGGTGGTCACCACCCGCGATGCCGCGGGCGCGCCGGTGGGCTTCACCGCCTCCTCGGTGGCCTCGGTGGCCCTGGACCCGGCCACCTGCACCCTGTCCCTGCAGGAGGGCTCCTCCTCCTGGCCGGCGGTGGCGCACCGCCGGCGGCTGGTGGTGCACGCCCTCGGCGCGGACGCCGCCGGCCTGGCCGCCCGCTTCGCCACCTCCGGCATCGACCGCTTCGCCGGGGTGGGCCACACCCGCGATGACGCGGGGCTGCCGGTGCTGCCGGAGGCGGCCGGGGTGATCGGCCGGCTGCACGTCGACGTCGCGGAGATCCTCGCCGTCGGCGGCTCCCGGCTGCTCATCTGCCACACCCGGCGCGCCTGGGCCGCGGACGCGGCCGCCGCGCCGCTGGTGCACCACGGCCGCGCCTACTGGCGGCTGGCCCCCGCCGGCGGGTCGGCGACGTAGGCGACCCGGATCAGCGCGGCGACGTCCCGGCTCACCGGGATCGCCGCGCCGGCGCCGTCCGCCGGGCGCAGCAGCAGCACCCCCGCCGAGGCCCCGGCATCGGAGACGGTGAACCGGGCCCCGGGGGTGACCCCGGAATCGCTGAGATGGCGCAGCAGCGCCGAATCGGCGTCGCGCACCCGGGTGACCTCCACCAGGGCCCCGGCCCGGGCCGCGTCCAGGCCGCCGTCGCCGGAATCGGGCACGGTGCCGTCGGGGGCCGGGATCGGGTCGCCGTGCGGATCCCGGGTGGGGTGGCCGAGCAGTTCGTCGAGCCGGGCCAGCATCCGGTCGGAGACCGCGTGCTCCAGCCGGTCGGCGTCCTCGTGCACCTCATCCCAGGTGTAGCCGAGGGTGTCCGCCAGGAAGGTCTCGATGAGCCGGTGCCGGCGCACCATCTGCAGCGCGATCGACCGGCCCCGCTCGGTGAGGCCCACCGCCCCGTAGGGGGCGTGCTCGACCAGGCCCTGCTCGCGCAGCCGCCGGATCTGATCCGACACCGAGGAGGGGCGCAGATCCAGGTGCGCGGCCACCTTCGACGGGGCCACCGGCTCCCCCGACCATTCGGACAGGGTCCACAGCGCCTTGAGGTAGTTCTGGGCGCTGTCGCTCAGATCCTTCATCTCCATGGTGGTCAACCCTAACCCGGTTCAGCGCAGCGTGGCGCGTCCGCGCTCGTCGGAGCGGGGGGAGATGAGCAACGCGGCCGCCGGGAAGGCGGCGGTGAGGGCGAACAGCGCCGGGAACCCGGCGGCGGCGACGACCAGCCCGGCCAGCGGCGGGGTGGCCGCGTAGACCACGTTCTGGAAGGTGTTCTGGGCGCCCATCCCGCGGCCCGACCACAGCGGCCCGCAGTATTCGGCGACCGCGGTGAGGGCCAGCCCGTTGGGCGAGACCGCGGAGACCGCGAGCAGGCCCAGCACCGCCGCCGCGGCCGCCCCGGCGCCGGCGGCGTCGAGGGCCGCGGCCGCCGCGGCCAGGCCCAGGGTGGCCGCGGCCACCGCCCGGTAGGGCCGCAGCCGGGAGCGCACCCGGTCCGAGATCAGGCCCATCAGCGCCCGGGAGGCCGCCCCCGCCAGCTGCGCGGAGATCACCACGGCCGCGGCGGCGGCCCCGGAGAAGCCCCGGGCGAGCAGCCAGACCAGGAACATCGAGCCCATCATGGACTGCGGCCAGGACAGCATCGCCGAGGACAGGTGGATCCGCACCAGGTAGGGCACCCGCGCCCCGGAGCCCCGGTACGGGTTCGCCCGCGCCGCGGCGTGCCCGGCGCTGCCCGCGGCCGGCCGCGGCGGATCCACGATGCCGACCAGGCAGGCCGCCGCGAGCAGGGCGCACAGCCCCGCCGCGGCGGCCAGCGCGCCGCCGATGCCGTGCGCGGCGGCCAGCGCCGGCAGCGCCGCGGCGGACAGCGCCGCGCCCAGCGGCTGCGCCATCTGGCGCACCCCCATCGCGGTGCCCCGGCGCGCCGGCGGGTACCAGCCGGAGACCACCCGGCCGGAGGCGGAGTTGACGCTGGCCGCCCCGCAGCCGGCGAGCAGCAGCGCCCCGGCCAGGGCGGCGGTGCCGGAGCCGGCCACCGCCGCGGCCGCGGCGGTGGCCGCCGCGGTGGCGGCCAGGCCCAGGCTCATCGCGGCGCGTTCGCCGAAGCGGTCCACGAACCAGCCCCAGGCGATCAGGGTGAGCACGATCCCGGCCGCCGGCATCGCCCCGATCAGGCCGGCGGTGGCCAGCGGCAGCCCGGAGTCGACCAGGGCGGGGATGAGCAGGGGCACCCCCATGTGCACCGTGGTGGAGCCGGTGGCGGCGAGGGTGGACAGCGCCAGGGCGAGGTGCCGGTAGCCGCCGGCGGCGGCGATCCGCTCCCGGCGGGGGACGGGGCCCGGCCCCGTCACAGGCGGCGACCCATCAGTTCCGCGGAGTCGAGCACCTCCCGTCCCCAGGCGGCGTAGGGGGAGGGGGTGAGCCGCTCCACGGGTCCGGAGATGGACAGCACCGCCTCCATCTCCCCGGCGGCGTTGCGCACCGGGGCGCTGACGCTGGCCAGGGCGGGGTCGCGTTCGCCGATGGACTCCGCCCAGCCGGCCTCCCGGGTCGCCGCCAGGTCGGCGCGGCTGAACTCCGCCTCCGGCAGGAAGCGCTCGGCCAGGCCCTCCGGGCCGAAGGCGAGCATCACCCGGCCGGCGGAGCCGGCGGTCAGCGGCATCCGGGAGCCCACCGGCACCGTGTTGCGCAGCCCGGTGGGCGGCTCCATGGAGGCGATGCAGGTGCGCGTGTCCCCGGTGAGCCGGTAGATCTGCACCGATTCGCCGGTGAGCTCCATCAGCCGGGGCAGCACGTGCGCGGCGGCGTCGGTGAGCAGGTCCGAGGTCACCGGGGTGAGATCGGCCAGGCCGGGCCCGGAGGTCCACCGGCCGTCGGCGGTGCGGGTGACCAGGCGGTGCACCTCCAGGGCGGTGGCCAGGCGGTGCGCGGTGGCCCGGGGCAGCCCGGTGCGCTCGCACAGCTCGGTGAGGGTGCACGGCCCGTCGGCCACCGTGGTGAGGATCAGCACCGACCGGTCGAGTACCTTGATGCCGCTGGCCGGGGCCTCGCCGCGGGCGTCCCCGCGTACCGGACCGCCGGCGGCTGTGCTAGTCTGTCCCATGCCATGATACTAGCATCCCATCATCTGGGATGGGGGGTCCGGGTTCAGCCCACCGGGACCGCCCCGCACCGAATATTCCGACGACCCATGAGGTGACCATGAGCAGCGCTGCGGACACGGGACCGAAGACCCTGGCGGAGAAGGTGTGGCGCGACCACGTCGTCGTGCCCGGGGGCGACGGTGAGCCGGATCTCATCTACATCGACCTCCACCTCTGCCATGAGGTGACCTCCCCGCAGGCCTTCGACGGGCTCCGCCTGGCCGGCCGCAAGGTGCGCCGCACCGATCTCACCATCGCCACCGAGGACCATAACGTGCCCACCGACGTCTCCGGCGGGCGGATCAACCTGATCACCGAGCTGACCTCGCGCACCCAGATCGCCACCCTGCGCAAGAACGCCGAGGACTTCGGGGTGCGGATCCACCCGATGGGCGACATCGAGCAGGGCATCGTGCACGTGGTCGGCCCCCAGCTGGGCCTGACCCAGCCGGGCACCACCGTGGTCTGCGGCGATTCGCACACCGCCACCCACGGCGCCTTCGGCGCCATGGCCTTCGGCATCGGCACCTCCGAGGTGGAGCATGTGCTGGCCACCCAGACGCTGTCCCTGAAGCCCTTCAAGACCATGGCGATCAACGTCTCCGGCACCCTGCGGCCCGGGGTCACCTCCAAGGACCTGATCCTGAAGATCATCTCCAAGATCGGCACCGGCGGCGGCCAGGGCCACGTCATCGAGTACCGCGGCGAGGCCATCGAGAAGCTGTCGATGGAGGCGCGGATGACCATCTGCAACATGTCCATCGAAGCCGGCGCCCGCGCCGGCATGATCGCCCCGGACGAGACCACCTTCGCCTACCTCAAGGGCCGCCCGCACGCGCCCAAGGGCGAGGACTGGGACCGGGCGGTGGAGTACTGGCGCTCCCTGGTCACCGACGAGGACGCCGAGTTCGACACCGTGGTGGAGATCGACGGCGATGCGCTGACCCCCTTCGTCACCTGGGGTACCAACCCCGGCCAGGGCGTGCACCTGGACGATTGCGTCCCGGACCCGGAGTGCTTCTCCGACGAATCCGAGCGGATCGCCGCCCAGCGCGCCCTGGAGTACATGGACCTGGAGCCGGGCACCCCGATGCGGGAGATCCCGGTCGACGTGGTGTTCTGCGGCTCCTGCACCAACGGCCGGATCGAGGACATGCGCGCCATCGCCGAGGTGATGCGCGGCCGCCGGGTCGCCGAGGGGGTGCGCATGCTGGTGGTGCCCGGCTCCTCCCGGGTGCAGAAGCAGGCCGAGGCCGAGGGCCTGGACCAGATCCTGATCCGGGCCGGCGCGGAATGGCGCAACCCCGGCTGCTCCATGTGCCTGGGCATGAACCCGGACCAGCTCTCCCCGGGGCAGCGCTGCGCCTCCACCTCGAACCGCAACTTCGAGGGCCGCCAGGGCAAGGGCGGGCGCACCCACCTGGTCTCCCCGCCGGTGGCCGCCGCCACCGCGGTGCTCGGCCGGCTGGGCACCCCCGATGAGCTGGACCCGGTCGCCGACGCGATGCCCGCGGCCCCGCGCGCCGCCTCCGCCTGACCCGCCGCCCCGGCCACCCGAAAGGACCCCGCCCCCATGGAGAAGTTCATCACCCACACCGGCGTCGGCGTGCCACTGCGCCGCTCCAACGTGGACACCGACCAGATCATCCCCGCCGTCTACCTCAAGCGCGTCACCCGCACCGGCTTCGAGGACGGCCTGTTCAACAACTGGCGCACCAACGAGGAGGACTTCGTCCTCAACCGGCCCGCCTACGCCAATGGCTCGGTGCTCGTCGCCGGCCCCGACTTCGGCACCGGCTCCTCCCGCGAGCACGCGGTGTGGGCGCTGATGGACTACGGCTTCACGACCGTGTTCAGCTCCCGCTTCGCCGATATCTTCCGCGGCAACTCCGGCAAGGCCGGGCTGCTCGCCGCGCAGATGGAGCAGGGCGACATCGAGCTGCTGTGGAAGCTGCTCGAGGAGGAGCCCGGCCGCACCATCACCGTGGACCTGGAGCACCGCACCGCCGCCTGCGGGGACGTGGTGCTGCCCTTCCAGGTCGACGACTCCATCCGCTGGCGGCTGATGGAGGGCCTCGACGACATCTCGCTGACCCTGCGCAACGAGGAGGCGATCCGCCGCTTCGAGGAGAACCGGCCCAGCCACAAGCCGCGCACCCAGCAGCTCTGAGCGCCCCGGGCCACCCGGATCCGCCCGCGCCCCCGCCGGAAAGCCCCGGCGGGGGCGCGGGCCGCGGCGCGCCTACTTCACCGGCAGCGCGGAGGCGTAGTAGTCGGCGGTGGTGAGCACCCCGTCGCGGAAGCCCAGCACCCAGGCCGAGCCCTTCTTCGCGGGCACGTCATCGGCGGCCAGCGGCAGCGTGCCCCGGGCGGAGAGCCAGGCGACCATGTCCGGGATGACGAGGCCCTGCCCGCAGACCACGCTCACCCCGCCGCGGGCCACCACATCGGCGAAGGCGCGCTGCGCGTCCACCATGGAGCCCAGCCAGCCGGCGTCGCCGAGGAGTGGATCCACCGCCACCTCGACGCCCAGCTCGGCGGCCAGCGGGGCCACCGTGGCCCGGCACCGGTCCGGCTCCGCGGAGAACACCCGTTCCGGGCCGAAGGGCAGCAGCGCCGGCACCAGCAGCTCCGCCTGCCGGCGGCCCTTCTTGTCCAGCGGCCGGCGGGAATCGTGCGCCGCCCAGTTCTTCCGGGAATGCGCCCGGCCGTGCCGGACGTAGATCACCCGGGTGTCCGGTTCCGCGGCCAGGCGCTTGACCGCCTTGTCCAGCACCCCCCGGTCCAGTTCGTAGCTGAGCAGCCGGCGGGCCTGCCCCGGGGTGGTCCAGCGCAGCTCGTCGACCTCCGCGTTGGGCGCGAACTCGCCGCCGGTGACCTCCCCGGTCCAGTACCAGACCAGCTTGGTGCGCCCGCCGACCGGGTACTCCACCCGGCCGAGCAGCTTGCCCAGGCGCACCCGGTAGCCGGTCTCCTCCAGGATCTCCCGGGCCGCGGTCGCCGGCAGCGATTCGCCCGGGTCCAGCTTGCCCTTGGCCAGGGACCAGTCGTCGTAGCCGGGCCGGTGGATCACCGCCACCTCCGGATCGGCGGGGTCGCCGCGCCAGAGCACCGCCCCGGCGGCGTAGGTGGGCTTGGCCACCCCGGCGGCGGGCTTGACCGGGATCTCCCGGCGCCGGCCGGTGAGGTCGGAGACGTTGTCCAGGTCCTTGTCGTTCTCGTGCATCGGCACGGGCTCCTCCCGGGGGCTGGGTTCGCGGCGGGCCCCGCCGCGGATCGGGCCCGGGCGCGGGGCCGGGTCGATTCTAGCCCCGTCGCCGGCCCCGCCGCCCGGCGCCGCCGCCCGGCGCCGCCCGGCGCCACGCCGCTACCCTGGTGGCGATGCCGGCGCACGGATCGGCAGCCGCGGCGCGGGCACCGCCCCCGCGCCGACCCCGACGGGAGGAGCGCACCATGGTGCAGATCGCGGTGATGGGGGCCGGATCCTGGGGGACCACCCTGGCGAAGGTCTTCGCCGACGCGGGCAACGAGGTGGCGCTGTGGTCCCGCCGCGAGGCGCAGGCCCGCCGGATCCAGATCACCCGGGAGAACCCCGACTACCTGCCCGGACTGGGCCTGCCCTCGGGGATCACCGCCACCGCCGATGCCGCGGGGGCGCTCGACGGGGCGGATATCGTGGTGCTCGCGGTGCCCTCGCAGACCCTGCGCGGCAACCTCGCCGAATGGCGGGCGCACCTGCCCGCCCAGGCCACGCTGCTCAGCCTCGCCAAGGGCATCGAACGGGGCACCCACCAGCGGATGAGCGAGGTGATCGCCGAGGTCGCGGACATCGCCGCGGACCGGGTGGCGGTGCTGTCCGGGCCGAACCTGGCCCGGGAGGTCGCCTCCGAGCAGCCCGCCGCCACGGTGATCGCCTGCGTGGACGAGAACCGGGCCCGGCTGGTGCAGGCCGCGGTGGCCACCGGCTACTTCCGGCCGTACACGAACACCGACGTGATCGGCTGCGAAATCGGCGGCGCCTGCAAGAACGTGATCGCCCTGGCCTGCGGGATGGCCACCGGGCAGGGCCTGGGGGAGAACACCCTGGCCACCATCATCACCCGCGGCCTGGCCGAGATCACCCGGCTGGGCCTGGCCGCCGGGGCGCGGGAGAAGACCTTCTCCGGGCTCGCCGGGCTCGGCGACCTGGTCGCCACCTGCTCCTCCCCGCTGTCGCGCAACCGCACCTTCGGGGAGCGCCTCGGCCGCGGGGACACCATGGAGCAGGCCCAGCACGCCACCCGCGGCCAGGTCGCCGAGGGGGTGATCTCCTCGGTGAGCGTCTCCGCGCTGGCCGAGGGCCACGGGGTGGAGATGCCGATCACCGCCGCGGTGCACGCGGTGTGCCACCGCGGGGTGGGCGTGCCGGAGACCATCCGGGCGCTGATGGGGCGCAGCCGCAAGGCGGAATGAGGGCCGGCCCCGCCGGCGGCGGTACCATCGGCGACCATGAGCCAGACCAGCAGCACCCTCGGCGACCGGCCCACGGTCGCGGTCCTCTACGGCGGGGCCAGCCCCGAGCACCCCGTCTCCTGCATCTCCGCCTCGGCGATCCTGGCCACCCTGGACCCGGAGCGCTACCGGGTGGTGCCGGTGGGCATCACCCGCTCCGGCACCTGGGTGCCCGGCGTCGCCGACCCGGGCGGTGCGATCCCGGCCGGCGCGGACCTGCCCGAGGTCGCCGAACCCGGCCCCGGCGGGGTGCGCCTGGCGCTGTCCGCGGACCCGGCCCGGCCCGGTGAGCTGCGGGTGCTCTCCGGGCCGAACAAGGGCGCGGTGCACGCGGTGGCCGACGTGGTCTTCCCGGTGCTGCACGGGCCCAACGGGGAGGACGGCACCATCCAGGGCCTGCTGGAGCTCTCCGGGGTGCCCTACGTCGGCCCCGGGGTGCTCGCCTCGGCGGCCGGGATGGACAAGGAGCGCACCAAGAACCTGCTCGCCGCCGCCGGGCTGCCGATCGGGGAGCAGGTGGTGCTGCACCCCGGGGAGGGCCTGGACGCGGCGCAGCGCGAGCGCCTCGGGCTGCCGGTGTTCGTCAAACCCGCCCGCGGCGGGTCCTCCATCGGCATCTCCCGGGTCGCCGACTGGGCGGAGCTGGACACCGCCCTGGCGCTGGCCCGGCGGCATGACTGGAAGGTGATCGTGGAGCGCGGCATCGACGGCGCCGAGGTCGAATGCGGGGTGCTGCAGCACCCGGACGGCGCCCTGGTCGCCTCCGCCCCGGCGCTGCTGCGCGGCACCGGTGACTCGGCGGAGGGCTTCTACGGTTTCGAGACCAAGTACCTCGATGACGTGGTGGAGGCCGAGATCCCGGCGCCCATCGGGGAGGCGGCCACCGCGGAGCTGCAGCGGGTGGCCCGGGCGGCGTTCCGGGCGCTGGGCTGCGACGGCCTGGCCCGGGTGGACTTCTTCGTCACCGAATCCGGACCGGTGATCAACGAGATCAACACCATGCCCGGGTTCACCCCGATCTCGATGTACCCGAAGATGCTCGCCGCCACCGGGGTGGCCTACCCCGAGCTGCTGGACATCCTGGTGCGCCGGGCGCTGGTCGCCCGCCGCTGACCGCCCCGGCGCGGCAGCCGGATCCGCCGCCGCCCCCGACCCGCGCGGCATGCGGGTCGGGGGCGGCGCGGCCGGTGGCCGGGGCGGGGCTACTCCTCGGAGGGGGCGGTGTTCTCCAGATTCGCCGCGATCGTGGCGGAGAGCTCCGGCAGCACCCCGGAGGACACCGCCACCGGCAGATGCACCGCCACGATCCGCTCCCGGCCCAGGGCGAAGTACGTCGCCGTGGTGCCCGAGGAGCGCTCCGCGTCGGTGAACCACACGATGTCGCCGACCTGGGTGAGCTGCCGATCGCCGTCATTGGCCGGGTCCGCCATCGCCGCGTAGCCGGCCGGCTCCGCCACCCCGCAGCGCAGCGTGATCGCGTCGCCGTCGGCGTTCGCCCAGGCCGCGGTGGCCGGCGGCAGGGTCATGCCCTCGGGCAGATCCCCCTCGCCGAGCCGGTCGCGCTCCGCGATCGCGGCGGGCAGCGCGGCGAGCAGGCCCTCGCAGCGGCCGTCGGCGGCCGGGGCGGCCAGATCGGTCAGCGGCAGCGGGCCCGGCTCCGGGCCGGCGCCGAAGCCGGCGCCCATCCGCCCGGCGATCTCGGGCAGCACATCATCGTGATCGGAGGAGCCGGTCACCGCCACGATCGGGGAGGTGCCCACCGAGAACCAGGTCACCAGATCCAGATCCGGGGTGTCGTCGGCGACCCGCAGCCAGGTGACGTCGCCGGCCTCGACGGTGCGCGACAGGGTGGTGTACTGCGCCGGGACCGGCGCCCCGCAGCGCACCGTGACCCGGTCGTCGGTGAAGTCCCGGTACAGCGCCGCGCCCGTCGGGGCGGGCTCGGCGAGCTCGGCGCGCTGCAGCCGGCCCAGGGAATCGGGCAGCGCCGCCACCAGCTCCGCGCATTGCGGCGAGTCGTCCATGGGCATCTCCACGGTCGGCAGCAGCACCGGCTGCCGGGCGGCCCGATCCTGCATGATCTTGGTGGCGACGATGACGCCCAGCGCCAGCGCCACGGCGAGCGCCAGCGCGATCCCGGCGCGCCGGCGGCTACCCTGGTCCTGAACCTTGTCTCCCATGGGGCCCCAGTCTAGCCACCGGCCGCGCCCCGCCGATCCCCGGGAAGGACCCGTGCCCGCGCACCAGACGACCATCTCAGAGGTGGGGGAGCATGCGGTGATCGCCGCCATCCGCGAGGTCGCCCCCTCGGCCCGCAACGGCGACGATGCCGCGGTGCTGTCCATGACCACCCCCAACGCCCGCTACGTGGTCACCACCGACATGCTCGTCGCCGGCCGGCATTTCCGCCTGGACTGGTCCAGCCCGGAGGAGATCGGGGCCAAGGCGGCGGTGCAGAACTTTGCCGACGTGGAGGCGATGGGCGCCCGGCCCACCGCCCTGCTGCTGGGTCTGGCCGCCCCCGGGGACACCCCCCTGGAGACGGTGGTCGGCATCGCCCGCGGACTGCACGCCCAGTGCGGCACCTGCGCCGCCGAGATCGTCGGCGGCGACGTCGTCGGCGGGGAGGCGCTCACCGTGTCGGTGACCGCGATCGGGGAGCTCGGCGGCCCGGCGAAGCCGCTCACCCTGGACCGGGCCCGCCCCGGCGACACCGTGATCGCCGCCGGGGTGATCGGGGCCTCGGCGGCGGGGCTGGCGCTGCTCGAGCGCTTCGGCGCGCCGGCCGCGGTGCCCGCGGAGTTCGCCGGGCTGGTGCGCGCCCACCTGGTGCCCGACTTCGCCTACGGCCGCGGCCCGGTGGCCCGCGCCGCCGGGGCGGGCAGCCTCACCGACAACTCCGACGGGCTGCTGGTGGACCTCGGCCAGATTGCCGCCGCCTCCGGGGTGGCCATCGACGTCGACGGGGCGGCGGTGGCGCCGGATGCGGCGCTGCGCCGCGCCGGGGACGCCGTCGGCGCCGACCCCTGGGACTGGGTGCTCACCGGGGGCGAGGACCACACCCTGCTCGGCACCATCAACGGGGAGCCGCCCACCGGCTTCCGGGCCATCGGCCGGGTGGTCCGCGGCGACGGCCAGGTGCGCGTCGACGGGGCGGAGCCCTGGTTGCGCGGCGGCTGGGTGAGCTTCTGATGGCCGCCCGCGACCGGCTGCCGGTGGAGGACGGCTGGGCCGAGGCGCTGGCCCCGGTGGCCGACCGGATCCACGCGATGGGCGATTTCCTGCGCGCCGAGAACGCCGCCGGCCGCGGCTACCTGCCCGCCGGGGCGGATGTGCTGCGCGCCTTCGGCTACCCCTTCGACGAGGTCAAGGTGCTCATCCTCGGCCAGGACCCGTACCCCACCCCGGGGCACGCGATGGGCCTGAGCTTCTCCGTGCAGCCCCAGGTGCGCCCGGTGCCGCGCTCCCTGGCCAACATCTACCGGGAGCTGCACGCCGATCTCGGCATCGCGCCCCCCGAGCACGGGGATCTGCGCCCCTGGTGCCGGCAGGGGGTGGCCCTGTTCAACCGGGTGCTCACCTGCACCCCCGGCCGGCCGGGTTCGCACCGCCGCCGCGGCTGGGAGGAGATCACCGGCCACGCGATCTCCGCCCTCGCCGCCCGGGACCGGCCCCTGGTGGCGATCCTGTGGGGCCGGGACGCCCAATCGGCGGCCCCGCTGCTCGGCGACCATCCCCGGATCGAGAGCCCGCACCCCTCCCCGCTGTCGGCGAACCGGGGCTTCTTCGGCTCCCGCCCGTTCAGCCGGGCCAATGCGGAGCTGGTCCGGCTCGGCGCGGACCCGGTGGACTGGCGGCTAGCATGAGCGCCATGGGCGAGACCAGGACCATCGACGGCGCCGGCCTGCTCGGCTGGGCGCGCCGCTCGGTGGCCGCGCTGCGCCGCCGCCGCGAGGAGATCAACGAGCTCAACGTCTTCCCGGTGCCGGACTCCGACACCGGCTCCAACATGGCCGCGACCATGGGCGCGGCGCTGGCCGCCGCGGAGGACGCCGCCGCGGCCGCCGGCGGGGACGCCGCCGCGGCGACCCGGGAGATCGGCGCCGCCCTGGCCAAGGGGGCGGTGCACGGCGCCCGCGGCAACTCCGGCACCGTGCTCTCCCAGGTGCTGCGGGCCATCGCCGAGGCCGCCCGGGCGGGCCGGATCGACGGCGCCGACGTGCGCCGGGCGCTGGCCCAGGCGGTGGACCTGGTGGACCGGGCGATCGCCGACCCGGTGGAGGGCACCATCCTCACCGTGCTGCGCGAGGCCGCCGCCGCGGCCGGGGCCACCGGCTCCGCGGACGCCCGCGCGGTGGTGGAGGCCGCCGCGGAGGCCTCCCGGGTGGCGCTGGCGCAGACCCCCTCCCAGCTGGCGGTGCTGCGCGAGGCCGGGGTGGTCGACGCCGGCGGCGCCGGGCTGGTGCTGCTGCTCGATGCGCTGGCCGACGAGCTCGGCGCCGCGGTGCCCGCCGCGCCCGCGCTGCGGGTCGGCCACGCCGGCCACGCCGGCCGGCCCGGGCCCGCCCCGCGCGGGGCGCGGCCGGACCCGGGCGGCCACGGGCGGGCCGGGGGCCGGCTGGAGGTGATGTTCCACCTGCCCGGCGAACCCGGCACCGAGGACCTGCTCCGGGAGCGCCTGGCCGGGCTCGGCGACAGCCTGGTGCTCGCCGGGGACGCCGAGGGCGGCACCATGGTGCACATCCACACCGCCGACGCCGGGGCGGTGCTCGAGGCCGCCCTGGAACTCGGCCGGCCCGGGTCCATCCGGATCGAGATCCTCGACGAGGCGGCGGTGCCGGAGGCCCCCTCCCGGGTGGTGCTCGCCCTGGTCGCGCCGGGCCCGCTGGCGGAGCTGATGGGCTCCTCCGGGGCCCGCCCGGTGCACCCCGGGGCGGACCCGGTGGCCGCGGTGCGCGAGGCGATCGCCGGCTGCGCCCCGGAGGTGGAGATCGTGCTGCTGCCCAATGGGCTGGTCGGCAACCGGGGCCTGGTGGAGATCGAGCTGGCCGCCCATTCCGGGGGCCGCACCCTGGCGATCATCTCCGCGCCCACCGCCGCCAACGGGCTGGCCGCGCTGGCCGTGCACGACCCGGAGCTGCCGCTGGCGGTGGACGCCTACGCGATGGGCGAGGCCGCCGCCGGGGTGCGCACCGCGGAGCTGACCCGCGCCGCCGGGCCGGGGCTCACCGCCGCCGGGCCCTGCGCCGCCGGGGACGTGCTCGCCGAGGTCGGCGGGGACATCCTGGTGGTCGCCCCGGATCTCGCCACCGCGCTGCCGCGCACCGTGGACCTGATGCTGCGCTCCGGCGGGGAGCTGGTCACCCTGCTGCTCGGCGACGGCGCCGCCGCGGAGCTCGCCGCGGCGCTGCGCGCGCACCTGGGCCGCAGCGCCCCCGGGGTGGACGTCGCCGCCTACGCCGCCGAGGGGA
This sequence comes from Corynebacterium sphenisci DSM 44792, assembly GCF_001941505.1. Lineage (NCBI taxonomy): Bacteria > Bacillati > Actinomycetota > Actinomycetes > Mycobacteriales > Corynebacteriaceae > Corynebacterium > Corynebacterium sphenisci. The sequence continues at coordinate 1,036,417 of NZ_CP009248.1, forward strand.
TCGGCTCGCTGATCCTGCTCGGCGTGGAGTAGCCCGGTGCTGGGCTGGCGGCGCTCGCCCGCGGCGGCCGCCCCGCTGCGCGAGGTGCTCGACGCCCCCGCCGCGCGCGCCCTGCGCGAGGCCCTCGGCCTGGAGTCGGTCGGGGATCTGCTCACCCTGGTGCCGCCGCGCTGGCTGGGCCACGACGACGGACTCGACGTGGGCCCCGCCGACGAGGGCCGCACGGTCACCGCGATGGTCACCGTCACCCGGCTGGGCCGCGACCCCGCCGAGGGCGATCCCGGCTACTACCGGCGCCGGGGCCGGCGCCCCCGGCCCCGGGAGGTGCACATCACCGACGGCGCCCGGCAGCTGGTGATGCCGGTGTTCGGCCAGGCGGCGCTGCTGCGCCGGCTGCGCCCGGGCAGCCGGCTGCTGGTGCTCGGCCAGGTCCGGGCCACCGCCGCCGGGATGCAGCTGGCCAACGCGGACTTCCTGATCCTCGGCCCCGGCGGGGAACCGCGGGCGGCCACCGGCCGGCTGGAGAAGCTGCTCGCCGCCGCCGAGGACGTCGGCGAGCTGCGCCGGCTGCTGGACCGCCCGGCGCTGCCGCTGCACCGGGGCCGGCGCGGCCTGCCCGGGATCGCGGTGGCGCTGTACCTGGACCGGGTGCTGCGCGCCCTGCCCGAGCAGCCGGAGCCGCTGCCGGAGCCGCCGCCGGGGCTGCCCGGCTTCGACGCCGCCCTGCGCGGGCTGCAGTTCCCGCCGGCCGGCGGGCCCGGCCCGGCGCTGGCCCGGCTGAAGTACGACGAGGCCCTGGAGCTGCAGCTGGCCCTGGCGCTGCGCCGGCGTGACGCCGCCCGGCGCACCGCCCCGGCCTGCCCGCCGCGCCCCGGCGGGGTGCGCGAGCGGCTCACCGCGGCGCTGCCCTTCGAGCTCACCGGCGGCCAGGCCGCGGTGCTCGCCGAGATCGACGCCGACCTGGGTGCGACGGCCCCGATGAACCGGCTGCTGCAGGGCGAGGTCGGCTCCGGCAAGACCGCGGTGGCCGCCCTGGCCATGGCCCGGGTCGTCGACGCCGGCCGGCAGTGCGCGCTGCTGGCGCCCACCGAGGTGCTCGCCGCCCAGCATGCGCGCACCCTGGCCGGGCTCTTCGGCGAACTCCCGGACGGGCCCCGGGTGCTCACCCTCACCGGGTCCATGTCCGTGCCGGAGCGCCGGGCGGCGCTGCTGGCGATCGTCACCGGGGAGGTCGACGTGGTGGTGGGCACCCATGCGCTCATCTCCGAGGGGGTGGAGTTCTTCGATCTCGGGCTGGTCGTCGTCGACGAGCAGCACCGCTTCGGGGTGCGCCAGCGCGACCGGCTGCGCGACCGGGGCCGCGACGGGCTCACCCCCCATGTGCTGGTGATGACCGCCACCCCCATCCCGCGCTCCATCGCGATGACCGTCTTCGGGGACCTGGCGGTGTCCACCCTCGCGGAGCTGCCCGGGGGCCGGGCCGGGGTGGACACCGCGGTGGTGCCGGTGCTGGAGAAGCCGCGCTGGGCGGAGCGCGCCTGGGCCCGGATCCGGGAGGAGGTCGCCGGCGGCGCCCGGGCCTTCGTGGTCTGCCCCCGGATCGACGCCGGCGACCCCGGCGACGGGGCCGTCGCCGGCGACGAGTCCCTGGAGTCGGTGCTGCCGCTGGTGCGGGAGAAGCTCGCCGGGCTGCGCATCGGGGTGCTGCACGGCCGGCTGCCGGCGGCGGAGAAGGAGGCCCGGATGGCCGGGTTCGCCGCCGGGGAGGTCGACGTGCTGGTGTGCACCAGCATCGTCGAGGTGGGCGTGGACGTGCCCGAGGCCACGGTGATGATGATCCGCGGCGCGGAGAGCTTCGGGGTCTCCCAGCTGCACCAGCTGCGCGGCCGGGTCGGCCGCGGCGGCGCCCCGGGGCTGTGCCTGCTGTGCACCCGCACCGAGCCGGGTACCCCGGAGCGGGAGCGGCTGGAGGGCATCGCCGCCACCGTCGACGGCTTCCGGCTCGCCGAACTGGACCTGCGGCAGCGCCGGCACGGCGACGTGCTCGGCGAGGAGCAGTCCGGCGCCGGCGGCGGCCTGGGCGTACTCGACCTCATCGCCGACGCCCGGATCATCCGCCGCGCCCGGGTGGACGCGGAGCGGATCGCCGCCGCCGATCCGGCGCTGGCCCGGCGGCTCACCGCGGACATCACCGCCGAGGAGTCGGACTACCTCGAGCGCGGCTGAGCCCGGTCCCGCCGGGCGGGGCGGCCGCGGGCCCGTAGAATCGGGCCCATGAGCGTCTCTCCCGAGGATCCCGCCGGCCGCGCCGGCACCGCCGACCCGGCCGAGGTGGCCGTGCACGCGCCCTTCGCCGGGGTGGCCCGCACCCTCGTCGCCCCCGGCGCCGAGGTCGCCGCCGGCGAGGCGATCGCCGTGGTGGAGGCGGTGAAGCTGGAGGCCCCGGTGGTCGCGCCCTGCCCGGGCACCGTCGCCGAGGCCCTGCCCGGCGATTTCGCCGACGTCGCCGGCGGGGACGTGCTCGCCCGGATCCGGCCGGCCGGGGAGGGGCGCTGATGCGGATCATCGCCGGCATCGCCCGGGGCCGCCGGCTCACCGCCCCGCGCGGCACCGCCACCCGGCCCACCGCGGACCGCGCCAAGGAGGCGATCTTCTCCTCCTGGCAGCAGCGCTTCGGCATCGAGGGCACCCGGGTGCTGGACCTCTTCGCCGGCACCGGGGCGCTCGGCCTGGAGGCGCTGTCCCGCGGCGCCGAGCGGGTGGTGCTGGTCGAGGACTCCGCCCCGGCGGCGGCCGCCATCCGGGCGAACATCGGGGCGGTCGGCCTGCCCGGGGCGGAGCTGGCGGAGATGCGCGCCTCGACCTACCTGGCCGGCGCCCCGGCCGGCTACTTCGACCGGGTGATCGCGGACCCGCCCTACGAGCTCGCCGACGCCGCGGTCACCGAGATGCTCGCCGCGCTGCGCCCGGCCCTGGCCGCCGACGCGGTGGTCACCGTGGAGCGCTCCGCGGCGGACCCGGCGACGACCTGGCCGGCCGGCTACGCCGAGCTGGTGCAGAAGGCCAAGCGCAAGACCCACGGCCGGGCCCGCTTCGACACCGCCATCTGGGTCGGCCCCGCCGCCGGCGACGCGGCCGCCGCCCCGGAGGCGGCCGCGGGGGAGGGGCCGCGATGACCCGCGCCTGCTTCCCCGGCTCCTTCGACCCGGTGACCATGGGCCACGTCGACGTGGCCCGCCGCGCCTGCGCCCAATTCGACGAGGTGACCATGCTGGTCACGCACAACCCCGCGAAGACGGGCATGTTCACCCCGGAGGAGCGGATGCGGCTCATCGCCGACTCCACCCCCGGGCTGGACAACCTGCGGGTGGACTCCTGGACCGGGCTGCTCGTCGACTACACCACCGCGCACGGCATCACCGTGCTGGTCAAGGGGCTGCGCTCCGCCCTGGACTACGAGTACGAGCTGCCCATGGCGCAGATGAACCGGCGGCTGTCCGGGGTGGAGACCATGTTCCTGCTCACCGACCCCCGCTACGGCTACACCTCCTCGACCCTGTGCAAGGAGGTCGCCGGCTTCGGCGGGGACCTCACCGGGCTGGTGCCCGACCCGGTGGCCGCGGCGCTGCGCGGGCGCGCCGGGCGCGGCTGAGCCCGCCGGCGCGGAGCCGCCCCGCCGGGTGCGGGGGCGGCGCGCCCGGGCGGCGCCGGGGACACGCCCCCGGCGCGCCCACCGCGCCAATCGCCGCTGCGCACGTACCATCCGGATCATGTACCGCGTCTTTGACCACCTGGCCCGGAAATCCATTTGACCAGGGGGTTCGCCTCTACAGCGCTCGGAGCCTCCGGGGCTGGTCCCGCACTGGTCCCGCAGCAGAGAGCACTCCCGCTACCACCGCCGCCGCCGGCTCGTCATCCTCGGGCAGCACGTGCGCATACACGTCCAGCGTCATCCGCGCCGTCGCGTGGCCCAGACGCTGCTGGACCGTCTTGACCGGCACCCCGGCGCGCAGCAGCGTCGTGGCGTGGAAGTGCCGCAGGCTCTTCGGGGTGATGGCGGCGGGCAGGCCGAGGTAGCGGCACATCCCCCGGAACTTCACGGCGGTCACCGAGGCGATGAGCGGGTGGCCGGCGCTGCTCAGCAGCACCCGCTCGGAGCCGCGGCGGCGCTCCCGGTGCTCGACGAGCAGCTCCATCGTCCGCTCATCGACGGTGATGGTCCGCCGGCCCTCGGCGCCGGTCTTGAGCTCCCGCAGCCCCGGCCCGGTGAGGTCGGCCTGCGCGATGACCGCGATCCGCCGGCTCTCCCAGTCCACCGCCGCCCACGTCAGGCCGCAGCACTCCCCGGTGCGCATGCCCGTGGTGGCCATCAGGTGCACCGCCAGCGCCATGTCCGGGCTCGCGCACACCCACTGCCGCCGGCCCTCGGCGTCGAGCTTGCGCGGCCCGCCGTCCCGGGCGAGGGCGATGAGCGCGTTGACCTCCTCGGCGGTGGGCAGCTCCCGCCAGGTGATCGCCGTCGCCGGCCGCGGCACCCGCACCCCGTCCGCGGGGTTGCGGCGGATGAGCTGGTCCTCGACCGCCTGCCGCAGCATCGCCCGCAGCTGCGACGACAGCGACGACACGGTCGCCGGCGCCAGGCCCCGGCACCCGGGCTTCCACGGCCGGCCCTCGGAGAGCTCGGAGACCCAGGTGCGGATCATCGGCGGGCTGAGCCGGCCGATCGGGGTGCCCCGCAGGGAGCCGAGGTTGCGCTCCACCTGCTGCCGGATCTGCCGGGTGCCGCGCGTGGAGGCCTGCGCCGCCCACGCCGCGGCGAGGTCCTCGATGAGGATCGCCGCGCCATCCGGGTCCAGCCAGTCGCCGGCGCTGACCTCGGCCTCGCGCTTGGCCACCCAGGCCACGGCATCACGGCGCAGCTCGAAGGTCCGGGAGCGCTCCCGGCCGTCCGGGCCCCGGTACCGGCCGATGAACCGCACCCGCCCGCCGCGCACCCGGCGCTGGACGCTCATGCCCCCGCCTCCTCGCCCGAGGCCACCAGCGCCCCGCGCACCTCGGGAATCTCCAGGAGGCTGCGCAGCGCCGCGGTGGCGGACTCCTGCGCGCCGGCCGCGGCCCGGATCCCATCCGCGAGGCGCTCGGCCTCCCGCAGCATCCGCGCCGGCCGCATCTGCGGCTGCCCGGCCTCCTCGGCGGTGATGAGCCCGGCGGCCACCAGGGCCTCCAGGACGTCACCGCCGTATGCGCGGGCCAGCTTGACCGCGCACACCGGATCCGGCCGCTTGCCCTGCTGCCATCGGCTGAACGCCGACTTGTCGAATCCGGCGCGCCGGGCGGCGGAGGCGTAGGAGTCCCCGCGGATGAGCGCCTGGGCGTAGCGCGCCCACCCGTGGGCGGGGGAGTCGGTCATGGCGTGCCTTTCACGGATCGGGGTCGGGTTGCCTGCGGGGACGCGGCCGCCGGCCTACGGCTCGGTGTCGTCCTCCGGCCCGGTCTCCGCCACCCGCTCGAAGTAGTCGGGGTCCTGCTCGGGGAGGCTCAGGGCCTTGTCCAGGGGCATGTCCCAGACCGCACGGCTGGCCTTGATCCGGCGGCCCACCTCGGCCAGGAGGTCCATGTCACTGGCGAGCTGGAGGGCCTCGGAGGCACCGCCCTTGACGACCTCATCGGGCGTGATGAAGCCCGTGCGCGCCAGCGCCACAATCGGGCTGACGCCGTAGGCCCGCGCCAGCGCGACGACGACGTCCGCGGAGAACTCCCCGCGCTTGTACTGGAAGTTCAGCGTGCTGACGGGGAGGTCTGCGCGCTCGGCGGCGGACTTCCTGGAGGCCTGGTCGGTGAGGTCGTCAAACCATCTCTGGTGGGTGCTCATGCTGCCAAGGTATGCGAGAAATCCTGCGGGTGCAAACATGGCCTAGAGGTGAACGCGCTGTTCAGAGGCTATATAGGCATGTCATGGCATCCAGAATTCCTGACAAGATTGGGAAAAAGGGTTGACAATAGCTAGGAGAGCGGCCAAGCTTAGGTACCGGACATTGAGAGCCACTACCAAGCGCTAGGAGCGCGGCGGGGAAGGGGACCCGATGAGCAGTCGGTACCGAGTGAGGCCCGAGGTCGTAGATCGGGCGCGGGAGCGGCTGGATGTGAGCAGCGATGAGCGGCTGGCGGCCCGGCTGGGCGTCACCGCCGCGACCATCTCCCGAATTCGCCGCGGCGAGCAGCCGTCGCTCCCCGTCGCCGTAGACCTGCTCCACGCCGCCGCGGTCTCCATGACCGCCGGCCTGGAGCCTGTACCCCCGACCCCCGTCACCCTCTAGCCCCCGTCACGAAAGGAGGCGCCGCGATGCAGCGCGACGCCAGCAACCAGGATACCACCCCCCAGGACAGCCCCATCAGCCGCCGCATGCGCGTCCAGCTCATCCGGCATCCCGACGCCGAGCCCGACGCGATCACCGTGGACCTGGAGGCCGTCCTCGGCGAGAAAGAGGTCAAGGAGCTGAGGCTGGAGATGCGGGAGATCTACCGCCTGCTGCAGCCGTACGCGGTGCGGCTGTCGGATCCGGAGGATTACCGCGTCGAGGATGAGGCCGTGCCCGTGCGCGAGCTTCCGTGGCGGCCGGTGGGGCTGGTGGTGACCCATCCGCTGGCGCGGCCGGTGGTGGACGAGGTCACCCGCCGGCAGATGATCCGGGATCTGCGGGAGCTGCTCATCGCGGATCCGACCCTGCGCCCGGAGTCGGGGGCGGTGGACCTCGCCGATGCCGTCGATGAGCTGGCGGATGCGGGGTATTCGGCGGTGTACGCGGTGCCGCATGAGCAGCTGGCGCAGGTGCTGGCCCGCACCGGCCGGTGGCTCATCGAGCCCCCGGGCCCCGCCGCGGAGGTGGAGCGGGTCGAGTTCGCCCCGGCGCGCTCCCGGGCCGGCTCCCGGGTGTGGGTCGCCGGGGAGGCCGGCGCCCGGTTCGAGGTGCACTCCCGCACGGTGGTCGTCTTCGAGCAGGCGTCCGCGGAGCCGCTGACCCTGGTGCTGGATGAGGAGTCGCGCCGGGCGCTGGTGGAGCAGCTGGGCGGGGTGCCGCCGACGACTCCCTGGGGGCAGGCCACGGCGCGCCCAGTGGCGGCGGGGGAGGCGTCATGAGCGGCCGCGAGGTGCTCCACGACGGCGGGGTGCTCGCCGCGGAGGTCGGGCATGCCGGCGGGGTGCTCAAGCCCTGCTTGCAGACCCTGCGGGTGGTGGTCGACGGCGAGGAACCGGTGCTCCTCATCGGGGCGCTGCGGGTCTCCGACCCGGCGGAGCTCCAGAGGCTCGTCGACGCCGCCCGGGTGGCGATGCAGGGGGTGCTGCCGACCTGAGCGCGCACCCGGGCGGATAGGCCGCCCCATCCCGGGCCCCGAGGGGCCACACCACCAGATGATTCGCACAACAGTTCCAATAAGTGCATAGCGTAGCCCCGCCCCGGCGGGTGAGCGCCCGGTTCGACTCCGGGCCGGGGCACAGGCGCGTCAAGCCGCATGGGCAGGCGGTAAGCCCCGCCCCCGTGGCCGCTGCCACTTTCCAGCGGCCGGTGGGGCTGCGCGCCACCCACGACACCACGACCAGATCGGAGGACATCATGACCGCCGCCGTCCAGAGCCCGGGCATGCCCGTCCGGGACGCCGCCGCCTACCTGGGCGTCTCCACGGGCATGGTCTACAAGCTCGCCCGCCGCGCCCACGACCCCATCCCGCACTACCGCGTCGCCGGCCGGATCCTCATCCGGCGCAGCGACCTCGACTCCTGGAGGGACCGCCAGTGACCACCCCCATGCCCCCGCGGACTCCGCGCGCCGACCTGCTCGCCGTGGCCCGCGCCGCCGACGTCCTCGACCCGCCGCGCACCCGGCCCGCCGGCCGTCCGGCCCGCCCGGGCGCGCCACGGCCCCGCATGGCCACCGCCGCCGCGGCGCCGCCGGCCCGCCACCGCGCCCCGGCCGCCCCGGATCAGCGGCTGGTCAGGTGGGCGCTGCTGCTCGCCGCGGCCGCCGTCATCCTCGCCCTCTGGGCGCTGATGATCGCCGCCGACGCGCACACCCTCGCCGGGATCGCGTCATGACCGCGCTGCTGACCTGGCAGGAGCCCACCCGGCCCCCGGCGGCACCCCGGCCACGCCGCCGCGACCCGCACCTGCTGGCCACCTACCGCGGCGTCGCCAGCGCACTCGCCGGTCAGCCCGGCCGATGGGCGCTCATCGACGTCAGCCAGATCGGCCCCATCGACACCCCCGGCGCCTGGGAATCCCGGTGCACCCACCTCCTCGTCGGCGTCCGCACCCACCTCACCGCCCGCGGCCTCCACCTGCAATCCCATACCGAGGGCGATGGCCTCACCCGCCGGCTCTACGTGCGCATCATCACCGCAGAGGAGCAGCAGTGAGCTGGAGGAATGGCAAGCGCGGCCATGTGCTGGTGCCGTGCGCCCGGTGCACCCGCACCAAGGTCCATGAGGCCCGCGGCCTGTGCAAGCCCTGCTACAACCGCTTGCGCGAGGGCCGCATCCGCGGCGAATGCCTGGACGACTACCCCACCGTCGGCTGCACCGCCGGCTGGTCGAGCCTGGCCGACATCGCCCGCGGGGGCGCCGCCGGCCACGCCGACGAGCTGCGCCGTCGCCTCGACCCCGGCCACATCCCCGCCCGCGAGGCCCGCATGGACATCCTGGAGGTCTGCTGATGGCCACCACCGCCCGCGGCACCACCGCCGCCCTCGCCGGCGCGGCACTGCTGCTGTGCGCCCTCCGCACCCGCCCTGGCCCCGCCCCGGGCGCCGACGCCGAATTCGCCGACATCTGGCCACCCGAGCACCCGGGGACGCCCCGATGACCGCCCACAACGCCCTCGGCTGCGCCCTCGGGGCCATCGCCGCCACCGGAGTCGCCATGCTCATCCTGCTCCTCGCCGCGCTCACCATCACCGGACTACCCGGGCGCCACACCACGCCGCCCGCCGCGCCGGGCCGGCCCCCGGTGGCCACCGCCGACTGCCCGCCCTCGCCCTCCGCCGACCACGGCCCCGGCGACACCCCCTGCCCCACCACGACCCCCTAGGAGGCCACGATGCCCCGGATCCGGACCATCAAGCCCGAGTTCTGGTCCTCGCCCGGCGTCACCGGACTCGACCCGATGTGGCGGCTCCTCTTCATCGCCATGTGGACCTGGGCCGACGACTACGGTCGCGGCACCTGCGAGCCGCGAGAGCTGATGGGATTCGCTTTCCCGCACGACGACGACATGACGGTCGGAGATTTCCGCCGAGGACTCGGGGAAATCCACCGAGCATTCGATGTGAGGTTCTACCGCGTCGCCGGCCGCTCCTACTACGCCATCCCGTCGTGGGAGGCGCACCAGAAAGTGGACAAGCGTTCGAAGGCCAGCCGTTACCCCGCACCGGAGGACGGCGAGGAAATCGACGTCACGTCGTGGCTGGTCAACCCCCATCCCGCCGAACCTTCGGGGGAGTCCGCCGAGGATTCGGCGGAATCCCCCGAACCCTCGGCGGAAACTCGGCGCTGGAACAGGGGAACAGGGGAACAGGGGAACAGGGAGGAGGGGCTTACTCAGGTCAGGGAAGGTGCTGGCGCGGGCGCGCGCGAAACGTCACCGCCGCCGGCCGCCGACCCCGCTGCGGCGTCGCTGCCGCCGGAGTGGGTCGAGGAGCCGAGCCTGGCCCGCTGCGCCACCCACGCCACCGTCGACGCGCCACCGCCATGCGGCGGCTGCGCCGCCGCCCGCCGCGCCGCGATGGCAGCCCGCACCGCCGCGGAGGCCCGGGCCCGCGAGGAGATGCGCGCCCGGGAAACCGCCATCGGCCCCTGCCGGCTGTGCGACCACGCCGGCTGGATCATCGACCAGCACTCCGGCGCCGCCGTCGAGCCGGCCATCCGGTGCACCCACGACGCCGCCGGCAACACCGCGATCATCGACGCCGCCAAGCAGCGCGCCCGCGCCACCCGGCACCGCCGCGGCCCCGACGGCCCCGAGGACCTGAGCCCCGAGGCGCTGCGCCGCTGGCGCGCCGAGCACCTCGCCCGGCGCTCAGCGGGCCACAGCGGCGACGAGCACCCCGCCCCCCCGGCACGACCCCGCACCGACCCCCGAGACCCCGCGAGCGGCCGGTGCAGCCGCCACGAACCCCGCCTAGGAGGCGCGATGTTCATCCCCGGAACCCCCCGACCCCAGGGCTCCAAGATCGCCCGCCAGGTCACCACCTCCACCGGCCGCCGCTACGCAGCCGGCGCCGCCGGCGCCCGGCGCGCCCGCCGCACCGTGCTGTGCGAGTCCTCCAAGGACCTGCCCGCGTGGCGCGCCGCCGTCGCCGCCGGCGCCGCCGTGGCCCACCCCGACGGGCCTCTCGACGGGCCGGTGGCCATGACCGTGGTCTTCCGCATGCCGCGCACCAAGGCCATGGGCGACCGGCCCGCCCCGCCGATGGTGGAGCGCCCCGACCTGGACAAGCTGCTGCGCGGAATCTTCGACGGGCTCACCGGGCCGGCGCTGCGCGACGACTCCCAGGTCGTCGCGATCACCGCCACCAAGCGCCGGGCGCGGCCCGGGGAGAGCCCCGGCGCGGAGATCACGCTCACCGCCGCCGGCGGCCGCAGCCGCATCGCCGCGGCGCTGCCCGACGCGCTGCGGGTCCTCGACGACCTCCGCGACAGCCTGCCCGCCGACGGCCCGGAGGAGCCCCACGATGCCTGAGCTGACCATCCACCGCCTGGCCGACGGCCGCTGGCGCGTCGACCCCCACGACGGCTTCGAGCCCGCCGAGGTCGACACCTGGTCCGCCGTCGCCGCCCTCGTCGACCCCCGGCCCCAGACCATCACCGCCCGCGTCGCCGAGGAGGCCGGCCACTTCCAGGACCTCGGCTTCCACGGGACCGCCCTCGCCGAGCACCTCGCCCGCGCCTACCGCACAAGCCCACGCCACATCCGCCGCATCCTCGCGGCCGCCTGAAAGGACCCCCACCATGACCACGATGACCGCCGACCAAATCAAGGCTGCCGTCGCCCGCGCCCGGGAGGAGGGCGAGCGCCCCGACCTGCGCGGCATTCAAGCCCACGGCGCAAACCTGCGCGGCGCAGACCTGTACCGCGCGGACCTGCGCGGCGCAGACCTGTACCGCGCAGACCTGTACCGCGCGGACCTGCGCCGCGCGGACCTGCGCGGCGTGAATCTGCACGGCGCGACGCTGTCCAGCGCGGCCCTAGGCGACGCGGACCTGATCGGCGCGGACCTGTCCAAAGCGGCCCTAGGCGGCGCGGACCTCCACGGCGCAGATTTGTGGAACGTGGACTTCCACAGCGCGTACCTGCGGGGCACGGACCTGCGCGACGTGGACCTGACCGGCGCGGATCTCACCCTGGCCACCCTGACGGGCGCGAACTTCCACGACGTACTGGGTCTTCCGGTGCTCTCGATCAACGGTCTGCCGTCCGGTCACCTGGTGCTGTGCCCCACGCCGGGTGGGTGGCGCCTGTCCATCGGCTGCTGGACCGGCACCCCCGATGAGCTGCGCGAGCTCATCGCCGGGGACGACTGGCCCTCCGGGTGCGCCGCCGCCGAACGCGCCCGGCGCCGCCCGCTGCTCACGGCCGCCACCATCGAGCTCGCGGAGAGCTTCATCGCCGCCCACCCCGGCCCCCACTTCCCGCCCGCCACCGACTAGGAGACCCCGCCATGACCGACCGCGACCACCTGGCCATCGTCACCACCGACACCATCCGGCCCGGCGACACCCTGGCCTACCTGCATCAGCACCTCCTGACCGCCGGCGACGCTGCCACCGCCGAAGTCCACCGGGCCACCGTGGAGCGGGTGAGCGCCACCCAGGTGAGGATGACCACCGGTGAGCGGTGGCTGCGGGCCTCCCTGCCGCTGGTGTCGGTGTGGGGCGGCTCGTCCTTCGCCGCCTGCGCCGCGGTGTTCGACGGGCCACAGGCCGACGAGCGGGTGCGCGCCGCCGCCACCGCGAACCATCACCTCAACCGCCTCCGGTCGATGCTGGTGGCCGCCTCCCAGGATGAGGTGCTGCGCACCCGGGCGGAGACCCGCCGCGTGTTCGACGACTACCTGTCCGCCGCCAGCGTCGCCTGGGGCGATGAGGCCGGCTCGCACCTCCCGCCCGGCGCCGCCGTCGCCCGGTGACCACCCCTACCCGAGAGGACCATCATGAACCCCGATTTCACCGTCGAGGACGGCCTGTCCTGGTTGCTCATGACCCATGCCCTCAGCGCACTCGACATGGACCTGGGCGACGCCATGCGGCACGTGCCCTGGCTCACCACCGGGATCTCCGGCATCGCCGGCGCCTGCCGCCACATCACCACGGTCATGGAGGCCAGGGAAGCCGAGCTGACGGGCCGCGACCGAGCCGAGGTGGCAGCGACCCACCGCCGGGTCACCGCCGCGATGATCGACACCTGCGCCGCGGTGCGCAGGGCCCCCCGGCTGGTGCCGAGCGAGCTCATCAGCGCCTTCGGCCGGCACCTGGATGCCGCGGTCTGCTGGACCGATCCCGACCCCGACCTCGACATCGGGGAGGTCTTCGAGGGCTTCGCCCACCTGGCCATGAAGATCTCCCTTGACGGCGTCCGCTCCGGCCCGATCCCCGGCGTCCCCGGACCGGAGGCCGGCCAATGAGCACCCCGCACCCCGAGGGCTGGGCCCCCACCGCCACCGGCCGCGCCGCCGCCCAGAGCCTCATCGACCGCGTCGCCGGCGCGCTCGCCGGCCGGGGCGCGTCCTGCGGCCACTGCTGCGCCGGCGAGTGCGGCGACCCCCAGTGCCCGGTCGTCGCAGCCGGGTGGCGCGGCTGCCCGGACTGCGCCGACCACCTCCGGCGCCTGGCTCTCGGCCTCCTGGTCGAGGGCCTCCTCGCCATCCCGGGAGAGGAGCCGCCGCCATGCGGATGACCCATACGGTTTTCACCTGCGACATCTGCGGCTGCACCGCCGACAACCGCGACCAGCTGCCCGCCACCCCGCACCGCGGCGAGGTACGCATCACCATGGCCATCGCCTTCCCGCAGGTCATGCCCGCCGGCTGGGTGCGCCGCGCCAGCCATGACCTGTGCCCCCGGTGCGAGCAGGGTGCGCTCTTCCTCACCGACCTCGACCGCGTCCTGCGGAAGGGAGGCCCGCGATGACCGCCGCGGTGGCCACCCGCCAGTGCGCCCGGCCCCGGTGCACCCGCGCGCCCTACCGCGGCGGGATGTGCTGGCCGCACTACCAGCGCACCTGGCCGGCCCCCGAGGACGCCGGGCCCTACCGCCGCCGGCTGCGGGAGCTCACCGACGCCGGGTGGACGATCAAGGCGCTCAGCGTCTACACCGGCGTGTGCGAGGCGTCGCTGACCACCGTCCTGTCCGGCCGGTGGCCCCGCGTCTACGGCGCGACGGCGGCGCGCCTGCGCCGGCTCCTCGACGGGCCCATCGACGCCGCGGCCCTGGCGCCGACGACCTGCGTCCCGGTGCTCGGCACCCGCCGCCGGCTCCAGGCGCTGCGCGCCGCCGGCTGGGATCCCGCCGACCTCGCCGAAGCCACCGGCATCACCCGCGGCGCCGTCTACAGCCTCTCCACCGAGGAGGACCGGGCCACGGTCCACGCCCGCCCCCACCTCGCCGTCGCCCGGTTCTTCCTCGACCACCAGGCCGACCCGGTGCGCCCGGTGCCGCCCCGCATCGCCCGGCGCGGCTGGCCCCTGCCGATGCAGTGGGATCCGGCGCGCATCGACGACCCGGCGGCGCGCTCCGAAGGGGGCCGGCGATGACCCAGGATGGCCTGTTCCCCGCGCCCACCCGGGTCCGCGCCCGCGACCTCACCCCGGGCATGCGGCTCAAGCACCCGTCCGGCCGGCCATGGGTGGTCGAGGCCGTGCTGCCGGTGGCCGGGGCGGTGCTGTTCTCCGCGCGGCTGGGCCGCGGCGGCACCATCGCCTCGCGCTACGCCGACGACTGGCTGGACCTGGACCTGGGGTGAGGAGGACCGCGATGGGCGAGGGGACGTGCACCAGGCCGAGGTGCGGCCGTCGGCCGCACAGCGGTGGCCTGTGCAAGCCGCATTACCTCGCCGCCAGCCGGGGGCTGGTCGCCGCCGGCCGCATCGCCGACGATCTGCGCCGGCTCCACGCCGAGGGGTGGAGCGATCAGGACATCGCCACGGCCGCGGGCATGCACCGCCGCACCGTCCAGCAGCTGCGCCAGGGCCACCGGCCCCGGGTGCGCGCGGTCACCGCCGCCCGGCTCACCGCGGTCCTCGCCGACCCCGCCGGCGAGCTCCGGCACCAGCCCCGCACCCTCGTCGACGCCCTCGGCACCCGCCGCCGGCTGCGGGCGCTGCGCACCGCCGGCTGGCGAGCAGCCGACCTCGCCACCGCCACCGGGGTCCACGCCGTGGTGATCTACCGCGCCACCGCCGGGCAGCAGCGCCGCGTCACCGCCGGCACCCACGAGGCGATCCGCCGGTTCTTCCTCGACCACCAGGCCGACCCCGTCCGCCGGCCCACGCCCGCCGTCGCCGAGCACATGTGGCCCCTGCCCATGGAGTGGGACCCCGACCTCATCGACGACCCCCGGGCCCGGCCCGAGACCCACGGCCACACCCTCAAGCACAGGCTGCGCGAATACCGCGCCGGGCGATGGCCGGCCTGCGCCGCCGCCCCGGGCAGCATCGAAGACCAAACGAGAGGAGACCGACATGGCTGACTACCGGCCGGGCGACGGCGGCGCCGAGCGGCTGCGCCAGTACTGGCTGCACGGCGAGGGCTCGGTGAAGATCGCCTGGGGCACGCCGGGGGACTGGACCCGCTGCGTGATGCACCTCACCCCGCACCTGGGCACCCGGGCCCGCGGCTACTGCAACCTCCTCCACAAGAGGGCCACCGGCCACTACCCCGGTGAGCACCTGCCCGACGGGGGAGGCGGTGGCCATGCCGCATGATGGCCACGCCCGCGCCGCGGCCGCCGGCTCCACCAACCCCAGGATGGACAGCTGGCGGTGGAAGACCCGGGTCAAGCGCGCCCGCGCCAAAGCCGAGCGCGACCCCTCCGCCGCCGTGTGCTGGATCTGCCATGAGCCCATCGACATGGCGCTGCCGCCCGGCCACCGCGACGCCTTCACCCTCGACCACCTCACGCCGCTATCGCGCGGCGGCGACATCGACGGGCCCGCCGAGCCGGCGCACAGGCGCTGCAACTCCGGCCGCGGCGACGGCCGCCGAGCACGCGCACGCGCGCATCCACCGACCCTGCTCCACTGGTGACGCTGATATGCAGCAGATGAATACGCAGCCGAAGATCGCGCCGTCGCGCCGGGCGCCGCGATACCCTCGGGGCCCCGGGTGGGGGGTGACTCCCCCTCATCAACGGGCCTCCCCCCTCCCGGTATAGGGATGCCTGGAGAGCGTGTCACATCGCGCCCCGACCTGGAACGTCGCTCACCCCGTGGGCGCCGGCACCGGGTTGTGTGTCACGGCCCATGACACCTGAATAAAACCCAGCCGGATGAATGGCGAAAGGCGGTGGAATACGTGGCGAAAAGGAATGCGAAAAAGAACCCGACAATCACCCGGAATTGCGGGACCCGGGCCGGCTACGCCGCCCACCGCCGACGCGGCGAGCACGCCTGCCCCCGCTGCAAGCAGGCCAACGCCGACTACAACCGGGCCCGGCGCCTCGGCGGGCCACCCGCCACCCGCCCGACCGGGCCGGCCGCACCCGCCGCGGCTGCGCCGGCCACCCGGGGCGCGGCGGTGGCCACCGCACCAGCCGGCCCCGCCCCGGCTGCGGCGCCGCCGGCCCCGGCGTACCTCAAGGCCCGCGGCCAGGCGCTCTGGGACAGCATCACCGCCGACTACAGCCTCACCCCGGCGGCGCTGGTGCTCCTCGGAGAGGCCTGCCGCACCGCCGACCGCCTGGAGCGCATGGCCGGCGCCCTGGCCAGCGGCAAGCAGATGTGGTTCGAGCTGGGGGAGGAGGACCCGGACACCGGCGGCATCCCCATCGTCGTCAACGGCCTCCTCGGCGAGGCCCGGCAGGCCCAGGGACAGCTGCGGCAGACCCTCGGCCAGCTCGGCGTCGTCAGCGTCGAGGCCACCGGCGCCGATGAGCCCGCCAGCGTCCTCGACCAGCTCCAGGCCAAGCGCGCCGCCCGGCTCGCCGCCGCCGCAGGGGACGGGGCGTGACCTCGGCCGCCGCGCCCGCCGCCCCGGCCGATGAGCACGCCCCGGGGACGCACTACGACGCCGAGGGCAAGCCCACCGCGGTGGTCACCGAGGAGCTGGCCGCCACGGATCCGCGGCTGGAGGTGCCGCCGACGCTGGAGGTCCCCCGCTCCGAGCCGGTGGGCCGGCAGACCCCGACCTACTTGGTCGCCCCGCTGTGGACGACCACCGCCGCCGACGACGCGATCGACCTCGCCGCGGTCTGCGGGCTGGACCTGCTGCCCTGGCAGCAGCTCGTCCTGCGCAACGCCCTCGGCGAGCGCGGCGACCGCTGGGCGGCCTTCGAGGTCGGCCTGGTGCTGCCCCGCCAGAACGGGAAGAACGTCGTGCTCCTCGCGCGCCAGCTTGCCGGGCTCTTCCTCTTCCAGGAGGAGCAGCAGGTGCACACGGCCCATAAATTCAAGACGGCCACCGGCGCGCACCGCGACCTCGTCAAGCACATCCGCCGCGTCCCCGAGCTGCGCGACCTGGTCAAGATCACCCACAGCTCGGAGAACATGGCCGTAGCCCACCGGGACGGCTACCGGATCGACTTCCTCGCCCGCCACGCCGACGGCGGCCGCGGGCTCTCCGGCGACACCGTCTACCTCGACGAGGCCTTCCGGCTGTCCGAGGAGCTGGTCGCCAGCCTGCTGCCGACCTTGAGCGCACGCCCGCGTCCGCAGGTCTGGTACACCAGCTCGGCCGGCATGGAGCACTCCACCGTGCTGGAGGCGCTGCGCAAGCGCGCGCTGGAGCACCCGGAGGCCGAGCGCTTCCTCTGCTACCTGGAGTGGTCGGTGGACCTCACCACGTGCCCGGACTGGCGATCCGTCGAGGCGGCCCGCATCTCCAACCCGTCCCTGGGATACTTCCAGTCCTGGGATTGGATCAGCGGCGTTGACCTGCGCGGCATGGACGAGGAGCAGTACAAGAGGGAGAGGTTGGGCATCTGGGCGGACAAGGCCCGCGCCGCGGTCATCGCCCCGGAGGTGTGGCGCCGGTCCGCCATCACCGCCGACGACATCGCCGGCATCGCCGTGGTCCGCCGCTCCCTGGCCCTGGAGGTCACCGCCGACCGGGACATGGCCGTCCTCGCCGGCGCCGCCGAGCTGGAGGACGGCCGCATCGTGATCGACATCCTGGAGCAGCGCGCCGGCACCGCCTGGTGCGCCGCCGCCGCGCACGCCGCCCACAGCCGCAACCCCGCCCACGCCGGCGTCGTCGTGGACTCCTACTCCGGCGCCGCCGCCGTCGCCCCGCACCTCATCGCCGCCGGCACCCCGGTCAGCATGGCCACCACCCGCGACCTCACCACCGGCACCGCCGACTTCTACGATCGCCTCACCCAGCGCGACCCGGACACCGGCGCCCCCGATCCGCACATCCTCCACGCCCGGGACGGCTCCGGCTTCCTCGACGACGCGGCGCTCACCGCCCGCCGCCGCCTCGTCGGCACCTCCAAGACCGCCTGGACGTGGGCCCAGGGGCCCGCTCAGGTGACGCTCGCACCGCTGCGCGCCGTTACGCTCGCCGTCAAGGGCCTGTCGATGGACCCGGTAGGGAAGCCCCGCCGGAGGAGGGTGGCGTGATGCAGCCGATGAGCGTCGAGGAGGTCGCGGCGGTCCTGGACGACCTGTCCATCAAGATCGCCGCCCAGACCCGCCGGGCCGACAACATCGACTCCTGGATCCGGCCCGAGCTGACCGCCGGCTTCGACCTGCCGGACAAGGCATCCCGGGAGCACCGGGCGCTGGCCCGGCTCTCCCGGACCCCCTGGCTGGGCCTGGTCGTCACCAATGTGGCCCAGGCGATGTACGTCGATCACGTCGTGGGCTCCGATGGGCCGGTCGACGAGCTGTGGCGGCTCTGGAACTCCAACCGGATGGGTGCGCACCAGATCGCGGCTCACCGAGCGTTCATCGCCTACGGCGAGTCGTTCGGCGTGGTCACCCCGGCCACGCTGCTCGGCGTGGAGTCCGCCCGGATGCGGTGCCTGTCGCCGCGGCGGATGGCCGTGGAGTGGGAGGACGCGGCCACCGACCCGCACCCCGTGGTCGCAGCCGAGCTGATGAGCCGGCCCCACTCCACCGCCCAGCGGCGGTGGCGGGTTTACGACGCTCACCACATCTACTCGGCGGTCGAGGGCGTGGACGCCTTCTCGGGCCCGGAGCGCTGGCACGTCACCGGCATCGACTTCCACGGCGTGGGCGTCACCCCCGTGGTCCGCTTCGCCAACCTCCTCGACCTCGACGGGCGGGTCTCGGGCGAGGCGGACCCGTTCATCCCGGCCGCCGCCCGGATCAATAAGACCAGCTACGACCGGCTGTTGGCCCAGCACTTCAATTCTTGGAAGGTCCGCACGATCGCCGGGATCGACCTGCCGGAGGAGACCGGGGACCCGGCCACCGACCGGCAGGCCCTCGACGAGCAGAAGGTCCGGCTCTCGCAGGAGGACATCCTGATGAGCGAGGCGCCGGACACGAAATTCGGCACCCTCGACGCGACCGCCCTGGATCCTTTCGTGAACTCGTGGAGGTCGGACATCGAGGCCCTGGCGGCGGTGTCCCAGACCCCCGCGCACGCGCTCACCGGCCAGCTGGTCAACCTCTCCGCCGAGGCGCTCGCCGCCGCCCGGGCGCCGCTGACCCAGAAGGTCTGGGAGCGGCAGGTCAGCGCGGGCGAGGCCTGGGCCGGCATGCTGCGGCTGGCCGCCTCCATCGCCGGCCACGACGCCGCCGCGGTGGACCCGCTGATCCGGGTCACCTGGCAGGACATGGAGATCCGGTCCATGTCCCAGGCCGTCGACGCCCTCGGCAAGGCCGCCCAGATGCTCGGCATCCCCGCCCGGGCCCTGTGGCACCGGATCCCCGGCGTCGAGCGCTCCGACACCCAGGAGTGGGAGAAGCTCGTCGCCGAGGACCGGGTCGACGACCCGCTCGACGCGATGCTGCGCCGGCACACCGCCACCACCGCCAGCCCCGCCGGCGACGACGCGGGGGAGTAGCCCGTGGCGCATTCGCCGGAGGGCCGCGCCGCCACCGAGCGCCACCGCCTCGCCCAGGCCGCGATCACCGCCGCCGTCGTCGACCGCATCACCCGGCTCTTCCACGCCGAGATCGACCCCGCCGACATTGACGCTTCCTCGGCACTCTTTGTGCGGAAAGCCCTCCCGATCGTCATGGCCTCCCGGGAGCTGTCCAAGCAGCAGGCCGAGGACTACCTGGTCGCCTTCCGCCGCCATGAGCTGAAGCAGCTGCTGCGGGTCGGCGACCACCTGCCCGACGACGAGGCCACCGCCGGCGACGACCACGGGCCACGCCCGCCCCGGCACCTGGTGCCCCGCGCCGAGCTCGCCGACGCCCTCCACCGCCCGCAGCCGCGGCTCACCGATCCCGATGACCGCCTCCCCGACGCCGCGCGCATCGCCCGGGACCTCCACTCCTCCGGCGCGGCCGCCGCCAAGCGGCGCATCGCCCGCGGCGAGGACCCCGAGCAGGCCACCTCCCGCGCCGCCGGCGCCGTGGGCGCCAAGGTCGCCCGCCTCGTCGCCGATGGCGGCCGCGCCGTCATCTCCGACGAGGTCGACTCCGGCCGCAACGGGGCCATCGGCTACGCCCGCGTCCCCGACGCCGCGCCCTGCCCGTTCTGCGCCATGCTCGCCAGCCGCGGCGCGGTCTACCGGTCGGACGCCTTCAAGGCATCAAACGCCCTGTTCAGCGGGGATGGGGCCTTCATGGTGCACGACGGGTGCGGATGCACCCTGGAGCCGATCTACGGACGCGACGCCACCGACCTGCCGCCCGGGTGCGCCGAGCTGGCGGAGCAGTGGGCCGAGATCGCCTCCGGCCAGGACGACCCCTGGGCCACCTGGCGGCGCTGGCGGGAATCCGGGACCCGGCCCGGTGAGGAGAACGCCGCCGCCCGCCGCCGCGCCCAGGCAGCCGGGAAGCGGCCCAGCGCCCCGCAGTACGGCCGGGAGCGCGCCCGCCGGGCCCGGGCGGCGGCCGGCAAGCCGGCCCGCCGGCCCATCGAGGACCTCGACCGCGGCGAGCTCGCCCGCGCCTACCGGGGGCTGCTCGCCCGCCGCGCGGGGATGGAGGCCGAGCTCGCCGACCTCGAAGCCCGCGGCCAGGGCCCCGAGCAGCCGGGGCCCGCCGCCGCCATCGCCCGCCGCCTGGAGCGCATCGAGCGTCAGATCGCCTACGCCGAGTCCCAGCTGACCTAGCGTGACGGCCAGACGGCACCACCGGTGCCGCAGTCGATGACCCTGGAGGCACACCGACCCATGGCTGACACCACCGCGGACGCCCAGGCGGCGGCCGACGACGCCACCACCGGCCCGGCCACCGCCGAGCCGGAGACCACCAGCACCTCCGCCGACGACGAGCAGCAGGCCCAGGAGGCCCCCACCTCGCCCGCCGCCGAGGAGACCACCCCCGACGACCGGGACGCCGAAGCCGACGCCCCGGACGACACCGCCGGCGACGACGCCGACGATGACGACGCCACCCTGCCGCCGGCCGTGCGCCGGCAGCTGGAGAAGGCCCGCCGCGAGGCGCGCAATCTCCGAGAGCGCGCCAAGACCGCCGAGGAGGCCGCCAAGGCCGCCAAGGCCGAGGCGCTGCGCGTCCGCGTCGGCGTTCAGGCGGGGCTGCCGCTCGACATGTGCGAGCGGCTGCGGGGCGATACCGAGGACCAGCTGGTGGCCGACGCCCAGAGCCTCATCGAGGCCCTGGGGCTCACCGGCCGCGCGACCCCGCCCGGGCTGCCCAGGGAGGCACCCGGACACCGCGGCTCGATCCCCCCGGGATCACAGGCAGGCGCGGAAAGCGACCTCGCCAAGATCGGTGAGCGGATCTACGCCCGCTAACGCCCTGAACAGGATAAACCATGACTGACCACCTGCTGTACACCCCCGAGGAAGCCGCCCGGTCCACCCTGGCCGCGCTGCGCTTCCAGTCCACCCTGGCACGCATGGTGAACACCGACTACTCGCAGGAGTTCATCGCCGGCCGCGGCGCATCCGTGACCGTGAAGCGGCCGATCATGCTCGACAAGGCCCGGACCTACACCGAGGCCGACCGAGCCGCGGAGACCAAGATCACCTACTCGGACCTCTACGAGCCGCACACGGCGGTCAAGATCTCCGACCAGATCTACCAGGCGGTGAAGCTGCCCGACGACTTCGCGACCTTCACGCTGACCAGCCTGGAGCAGCAGGTCATCGGCCCGATGGCCCAGTCCGTCGCCGAGGGCGTCAACACCGCCGTCGCCGCGGCGATCCAGTCCACCCCGGACGGACTCACCCCCATCGACAAGGCGGCTCGCGGCACCTACGTCGGCGCCAACGGCACCGCCTACGACACCATCGCCGAGCTTCGGGCCGCCGACACCGAGATGGCCGGCTTCGGCGTCGGCGCCACCGTCAAGCCGAAGGCCCTGGCCCCGAAGAACCGCGAGGAGGTGCTCGGCGCAATCCGGGCGGCCTACCAGCTGCTCTCGCAGCGCGGCGTCCCGGCCGCCGGCCGCGTCCTCGTCGTCGGCGCCGACTTCGAGGAGGTGCTGCTCAGCCTCGACAACCTGAACAAGGTCAACGAGGCCGGCAGCGACGGCGTTCTGCGCCAGGCCACCCTCGGCGTGCTCTACGGCTTCACCGTCATCGCCGACTACACGATCGACCCGAGCACCGCCTTCGCGATGCAGCGCGACGCGATCACCCTGGTCACCCGCACCACCGCCACCCCCCGGGGCGCGGCGTTCGCGTCCACCGTCGCCGCCGACGGCTTCGCCATGCGCTACCTCCAGGACTACGACCCCGACTACCTCCAGGACCGGGCGGTCGTGGACCTCTTCGCCGGGGCCTCCATCCTCGACGGCCAGCGCATCGTCAAGATCAAGGGCGCCGCGACCATGACCGAGCCGGCGGCCGCCGGCGGTGGCGGCACCCCCTAGCCCGCAGCCCCCGACCAGCGACCCGGCCCCGCACCCGCACCCGCGGGGCGGGGCCGGACCCGCAGGAGGACCCGATGGCACTGCTCATCACCCCCGAGGCACTCGCCGCCAGCCTCACCGACAACCTCGTCTTCGACCGGGGCCTGGCCGAGTGGGCGATCGGCGTGGTCTCCGACACCGCACGCGACATCGCCGGCCGCCCCGAGTGGGAGCCGGACACCTGCCCGGCGGCGGTCCTGGCGATCATCGGCCTCGCCGCCCGCCGCCTCTACACCAACCCCGACCGCATGACCAGGGAAAACGACGGCGATTACGGCTACGCCCTCGACTCCAGCGTCACCGACGCCGCGGTGTTCACCCCCAGTGAACAGGGCCGGCTGCGCCGGTTCGCGCCGGGCGCGGCCGCCGGCGGGCTGCGGGTGGTCTCGACCACCCGGGGCGACGCCGCGGCGCCATCCGGGCTGGGGGAGCGCTCGCCCAGGGGGTGGTGGTGATGGCCATGCTCGCCTCCACCGGCGGCACCCACACCGTGACGGTGGTGCTGCGGGAGATGCGGGTCGACGAGGCCCGCCGCCAGGTGCCCGTCGAGGTGGATCGGGTGCTGTGCACCTGCCGGATCCAGCCGGCGACGTCCGGCGACGTCGAGCGCCTCGGCGGCACCGGCACCGCGGTCACCGAGGTCTACCGGCTCATCGCGGCCGAATTCCCCGGCGACGACCTGTCGCTGGTCCTCGACGGGCCGATGGTCTGGGAGGTCATCGGCACCCCCCGCCGGCACCGGGCCAGCCGGATGACCGCCCGCGACGTCGTCCTCATCACCGCGCAGCACCAGCCCAGGGAGGTGGCGTGATGGCCCACGTCGCCCGGGATCTCGGCACCAGGATCGCGCGGATGCCCGGCGTCCAGGGCGCCCTGGACGCCGCCGCGGCGGAGGTCCTCGCCCGCGCCAAGGCCGCCGCGGCCGCGCACGTGGACTCCGGCGCCTACGCGGCGAGCCTCGCCGTGGATCGCATCGCTGGCCCGAAGGGCGTCACCGACCGGTTCGTCTACAGCGACGATCCCGCCGCCGCCGCGATCGAATACGGGCACCTCCAGGGCAAGAGGGCGCTGCGCTGGGTCCCCGGCCAGTTCATCCTCACCCGCGCGGCCGGAGGTGGCTCATGAGCCTCGACCACGGCCACCTCGACGCCGCCGCGCTCATCGCCGGCCACCTCCACCGGGTGCTCGACCATGACGTTTTCACCTCCATCGACGCCGGCGTCGGCGCCCGGGCGCTCCCGGTCACGATCGTCACCGTCCCGACCATGACCCAGGCCGGGTGGCTGGTGCGGTGGGATTTCCAGCTCACCTGCGTGCTGACCAGCTTCGCCGAATCCCCGGCCGCCGCCCGGGCCGCGCACCTCACCGCCGCCCGGGCCATGCTGGCCACCCCGACCACGTTTGACCCGCCGCACCGCATCTGCGCCCTACGGTGCACCCAAGAGCCACAGGAGCTAACGCCGCGACCCGGCCCGGACTGGCCCGGGCAGGTCTCGATCTACAGTCTCCACCTCCGAGAGGAATCACGATGACCGTCACACTCCCCGCCTACCAGGACTCCGCGGTGCTCATGCCGGACCACGGCGCCGTCTACGTCGCCGACCCTGGCACCGAGCCCCCGACCCTCGACGCGATCCAGCAGTGGATTGCCACCGGCCGCGACGGCGAAATCGCCGGGGGCTGGAAGCCGATCGGCTACACCTCCCTCGACGAGATGCCCGCTATCAGCGCGGAGATCGAGGGCGGCAAGGCCGCCGGCAGCTGGGAGAACCACCGGCTGCGCACCACCGCGGTGACCTCCTCCGAGTCCATCGTGGTCTCGCCCATCCAGTGGTCGGAGGAGCCCATCCGCCGCCGCTGGGGTGCCGGCGCGAAGCTCGACGGCGCCACCGGCCGGATCCTGCGCCCGGACACCTACGAGCCGGTCGAGGACGCCGTCCTGGTCCTTTTCGTCAGCGGCACCCAGGTCCTCGGCCTCCACTGGTGGAAGGGCTCCACCTCCCCCGAAGGCGAGATCAAGCCCTCCGAAGAGGCATTCATGGCCCTGCCCTTCAAGTACACCTTCCTCACCATGCCGGGGAAGGAGGGCGCCGGCTTCATCCTCGGCGCGCACCTGGAGACCAAGGACAGCGACGGCGACGGCATCCCCGACCACTCCGACGACACCCCCGGGACGGTCTAGCCCATGAGCACCCCCAGCACCCCCGACACCACCGCCCCGAACCCGGAGCCCGTCGTCGACGCCTCCCCGGCGCTCGCCGACACCGGCGTCGAGTTCGACCACGATATCCCCGACGGCGTCGATGCCGCGGCGATGCCGGCCTTCAAGGACTTCTCGCGCCTGCTGCCGGCCGACCGGCTCGATCTCCAGCTCGGCCTAGCCGAGATGCTCGACGAGGCCCCGCCCGGCCTGCTCGACGGCGCCGACGCCGGCGACCTCAGCATCGAGCAGGAGATAGCCCGGGTCAAGCCGCTCCGCAAGGCACTCCGCGCCATGCAGGAGATGCTGCTCGACAACGCCGAAGACCGGGACGCCATGGCCGAATGGCTCCTCACCCAGGGCCCGGCCTCCTACCAGGCGATGACCTGGGCATTCCACAAGCTCCTGGGAGCCCTGGGAAATCCCTCGCCGTCCATGAGCTGATCCGGAGGCATGCGACGGCGCTAGTCCCGGATTTCCAGGAGCACTACGGGCTCGCCCTCGTCGACGTCGTCCGCACCCGCCACCCCCAGGAGGTGCTGATCCTCATGCACGGCCTCCCCGCCACAAGCCGCCTCGCCGCCCGCATGGTCGGCGAGGAGCACGGCGGATGCTGGGCGCCCGGCGACTTCCTGGCCCTCGACGCCCGCGACACCCTGGAGTCGATGCGCACCCTCATCGCCAGCGCCCTCACCAGGGAGAAAGCAAAGTTCCGCCAGTGGGAGCACTACCCCGGCCATGACGCGCAGAAGCACGCCGCCGCACGCCGCCGGTTCGAGCACCTGTTCGCACTCGCCGAGAACTTCCCCACCGGATCGGAGGACTGACCATGGCCGGCCCCGGAGGCATGGAAGTCGGCCGCGTCGGCGTCCGCGTCGTCCCCGACACCGCAGGATTCGCCCAGGACCTCCAGAAAACCCTAAAGCGCCTGGAGCACACCCTCCGCGTCGAAATCCCCGCCGTCATCGACCTCGACCTCGACTCCGCCGCCCGCGCCGGCCGCCAAGCCATCGCCGCCGCCCAGGCCGCAGCCGGCGAGCTCGACATCCTCACCGACATCGACGCCACCGAAGTCGCCGCCGACGCCCGCGACGCCATCCACGCCGCCGAAGCCGTCGCCGGCGACCTCGACATCGACGTCGACCTCGACCCCACCGAGCTCATCGGGCAGACGCGCCGGGCGGTGCGCGCCGCCGAGGCCACCGCCGGCCGGATCGACGTGCGGATGAACCTCCGGGGCGCCGGTGCGGCCGCCGCGGCGAGCGCGGTGCTCTCTGCGGCGGTGACCCAGGCCGGCATCGCCTCCCGGGTGGCCGCCGGCGGCATGCTCCGGCTGTCCGCGACGACCTTGGCCTATGCGGGGGCGGCCGGCACCGCGACCGTGGCGGTGTCCGGGATGCTCGCCCCGCTGGCGGCGATGACCTCCGCGGCCGCCACGGCGCTAGTGCCCCTCGGGGCGCTCGCCGGGGCGGGGGCGGTGGCCGGCCTCACCGCGGCGGGCCTGGCGGTGGCCACCCTCAAGACCGCGACCGCCGGGCTGGGCGACGCCCTGTCGGCGGCGAGCCCCGAGGAGTTCAACGCCGCGATCGCCGATATGCCCCCGGCGATGGCGGAGGCCGCCTCCACGCTGCGCGACCTCAAGGGCGAATTCGCCGCGATCGGCGATGAGGTGCGGCAGGGCTTCTGGGCGAACCTCTCCAACATCGGCGACCTGGAGGCCCTGGTCGAGCCGGTGCGCGGCGCGATGGTCGGGCTGTCCATGGACATGGGCAACGCGGCCGCGGGCCTGGTGGATTTCATGTCGCAGGGCACCGGCCTGTCGGCGACGTCGGCGCTGCTGGACAGCGCCTCCGGTGCCGCCGCCAGCCTCTACTACGCCCTGATGGACGCCGTCGGCGGCCTGGTGTCGGTCGGGGCGGCCGCCGGCCCCATCATCGAGGAGCTCTCCGCGGGCCTGGCCGAGGCCGCCGAGGGCTGGTCGGCGCGCATGCAGGACGCCTTCGCCGACGGCAGCCTTGAGCAGTACATGCGCAACGCCCTCGACGCCGCCCGAGACCTGGGGGACGTTTTCAGCGACGTCGGCGGGGTGGTGTCCGGGGTGTGGTCGGCGATGAGCGCCGGCGGCGCACCCTTCCTCGGCGCGATCGGGCAGGCCCTGGACGCCACCAATGAATGGGTGAACAGCATTGCTGGGCAGGAGGCCCTGACCGGGTTCTTCTCCTCGATGACGTCGGCGGTCGGGGCGGTGCTGCCACTGCTCGGCCAACTCGCCGGGATCATCGGCGGCACCGTCGCCCCCGCGGTCGCCGAGCTCATCGAGGCCCTGGCCCCGGCGGCGAGCACCCTCATCGACAGCCTGGGCGCCGGCCTGGAGGCCATCGCCCCCGCCATCGCCCCGCTGGGCGACGCCCTGGGCGCCATCGTGGAGGCCGCCGCCCCGATCGTGGAGACCCTGGGGGAGATGCTCGGCAGCGTCGCCGGGCAGCTGGCCCCCGTCATCGAGGCCCTGGCCCCGGCCGTGGGCATCATCGCCGAGGCCTTCGGGGCGCTGTCCCCGGTGGTCGGCACCATCGCCGAGGCCATGGGCGGCCCCCTGGTCGGCGCCGCCGGCGCGCTCACCCCGATCCTGGGGCTGCTCGGCGGCATCATCGAGCGCATCGCCCCGATCTTCGGGCTGCTGGCCGAGACGGTCGGCGGGCTGCTCGCCGAGGCTTTCGAGATGCTCACCCCGCACCTCCAGCCGCTGGCCGAGGCGCTGCTCCAGATCGTCGACGCCCTGGCCCCGATCCTGGAGATCGTCATCCAGGTCGCCGGCTCCATCATCAGCGCGCTCATGCCGGTCCTCGGCGCGCTGCTGCCGATCATCGTCGTCGCCGCGCAGGTCATCGCCGCCCTGGTCAGCGCCCTGTCCCCGGTCCTGGAGATCGTGGCCCAGGTCGTCGGGGCCTTCCTGGAGCTGCTCGCCACCATCATCGGCTTCGTCGGCAGCGCCCTCGGCCTCATCGTCAGCTTCGTCGCCGGGGTGATCGGCGGCTTCATCTCCATGGTGGCCACCGTCGTCGCCGCGATCGCCGGGTTCGTCGCCCGGGTCGTCGCGTTCTTCGTCAACCTGGGCCGGCGGGTGCTGGACCGGGCCCGGGCGATGTGGCGGGGATTCGTCAACTCCGTCTCCGGGGGCATCTCGCGGGCGGTGGCGCTCGTCGGGGCGCTGCCCGGCAAGGTGCTCGGCGCGCTGCGCAACCTCGGCTCCCTGCTGCGCGGGTCCGGCCGCGCACTGATCCAGGGCTTCATCGACGGGATCAAGGCGATGATCGGCCGGGTCATCAGCGCCGTCCGCGGCGTCGTCAACGCCGCCCGCCGCCTGTTCCCGTTCTCCCCGGCGAAGGAGGGACCCTTCTCGGGGCGCGGATGGGTTCGCTACTCCGGCCAGGCGATCGGCGCCGCATTTGCGCAGGGCATCGACGACACCGGGGGGCACGCCGCCGAGGCCACCGCCCGGATGATGCGCGCCGCCCGGGCGAACATCGGGCCGCTGCGCGCCGGCGCCGCCGCGGCCGCCGCCGGCCCCTACGCCGCCGGCCGCGCCGGACTCGACGCGAGCCTGCATATCGGCACGATCATCGCCGCCGACCCGGACGCCCCGCTGCGCGAGGCCCGCACCGAGCAGACCCGCCAGCAGATCAGGGCAGGAGCGATCTGACCATGGACGACACCCTCACCGTCACCTGGACCGACCCCCGCGGCATCGTCTGGGACCTCACCAGCGGCGACCGCGGCGTCAAGCTGGACATCGGCCAATCCGGTCTCGGCTGGTCGCGGATCCGGCACTCCCTCATCCGCGACGACACCGCCCTGGCCGCCTCCCGCGTCGCCCCCGCGGAGCTCGACCTCATCATCCGCCTCGACGACACCAAGTACGCCGAGGACTACTACAGGCTCAGCTCCGAGTGGTGGGAGCAGGCGAACTCCCCTTTCATGGAGGGCACCCTCGCGGTGGCCCGCCCGGGCCGCGCGCCGCGCACCCGCCGCGCCCGGCTGCGGGAGAGCCCCGGCACCACGTGGCCCTACGACCCGGGCCTGCGCGGCCAGGAGCGGCCCGCGGAGCTGTGGCCCCTGCTGTGCATGAGCCCCTGGTGGTCCGGCCCCGAGCAGGAGATCGCCCACCGCTACAACACGAATGCGCCGACGCGGCTCTACTACACCGACGACGGCCACGGCTGGCCCCTCCAGATCGGCGCCTCCTCCCACGCCACCGGCAAGCACATCACGAACACCGGGGCGGGCCCGATGTGGCCGAACTGGCGGATCCGGGGCCCCATGGCCGGCGCCCGCGTCGGCGTCGCCGACGACCTCCTCGCCGTCGCCGGCCCCCTCGGCTCCGGCGACGAGATGATCATCGTCACCGACCCGACCCGCCGCGCCGTCTGGGACGTCGACACCGGCGACACCCTCTTCCACCTCGTCTCCGGCACCTGGGCGCCCATCCCCGCCGGGCAGCGCGTCCCCGTCGTCATCGACGTCGACGGCATCGCCCCCGGCGCCGCGATCATCGCCACCGCCGCCGAGCAGCACGCCCAGGCCTGGTGACCAGATGACCACCCGCTACCAGACCCCCTGGGGGCCCTCCTGGGATCCCCTGGAGATCACCATGCACACCGACGGCGGCGACGCCCTCGGCAAGGTCAACCGGATCGAGAAGGCCATCGCCCGCTGGTCCGCCGTCGACGCCGACCTCCTGGAGGTCACCTGCGCCCTGGACCCCGCCAACGCGGCGCTGCTGGACACCAGCGGTAGCGTGCTGATCTCCGCCCGCGTCGGCACCGAGCGGCTGCTGGCCGTGCCCGCGGTCAGCGTCGTCGAGGACGCCGGCGACCCCGTCGCCGGCCGGATCCGGGTCATCGCCGCCGGCGCCCGCACCCTCCTCGACGCCGCCGTCGCGCCCCCCGACCCGCACCTGACCCTGGAGTCCCAGCCGCCCCGGCAGGAGTCCCGCTACCGCGGCCCGGTCGAGGACATCGTCAAGGGGATCATCGTCGACGCCGTGCGCTGGTCCGGCCACCCCATCCGCGTCCTGCCCAGCCACCGCCGCGGCCGCACCGTCACCCTCACCTCCAAGCTCACCCCCGCCGGCGACCTCATCGACGAGGCCCTCGCCGGCTCCGGGCACCGCCTCGACGTCATCGGGTGGATCCCCGGCGACCCCCTGCCCACCGGCATCACCGCCACCGCCCCCTGCGCCCTCATCGACGTCGTGCCCTGGCGCGCCCGCCCCGGCCTCATCTGGTCCGCCGAGGCAGGCGACATCGACACCTGGGCGCTGGAGTACCGCCGCGCCACCATCACCGCGGTCCTCACCGGCGAGCGCCTCGACAACCCCGGCGCCGACGACGACCAGCCCGCCGGCTTCCGCTACCGCGCCCATGACCGCGGCGCCCGGCCCTGGGCCACCCGCTGGGCCTACCGCGGGCTCCGCGGCGGGCAGTCGGCGGAGTCCACGGCCGCGGAGCTGCTGGAGGACTCGGCGGCGTCGGCGAGCGCGGACATCCGCCTGACCCCGGCGGCGCAGTGGCGGCCGCAGCGCCATGCCGGGGCGGGCACCTACTGGCTCGGAGACCGCGTCCAGGTGAGCCTCCCGGTCGTCGGGGTGGTGGAGCAGGTCATCACCGAGATCGTGGCGACGATGACCCCCAGCACGTTCCATATCGCCCCGGTCGTGGCCACCCCCGATAGCCTCAGCCGCAGCATCCACCGCCGCGTGGCCCGCCTGGGGGAGCGGGTCGCGCGGCTGGAGAGAGGACAGGCATGACCATCACCGCCCTGGGCACCCAGAACACAGAGATCGGGCCGCCGCAGTGGGCCGACATGGCCCAGGCCCTGGCACCCCGATTCGTCGTGGACTCGCCCGACGATCTGCACCTGTCCTGGTGGAACGGGCAGCTCTACATCCACACCGGCCACGCCATCGCCGCGGGCACCCGGATCAGCAACTCCTGGAATAAGCCGGTGGACTTGGCCCCGCCGTCATCGGGCTCGCGCACCTACGCGATCGTCTTGCGGATCGACTGGTCCAAGCCGGCCGACGAGGCGGTCACCATCAAGGCCCTGCGGCGAAGCTCCGGCATGCCGGTGATCAACGCCACCGCCACCCCGAAGACCGACCAGATCAACCGGATCCCCGGCGTGATCTATGACGCTTTGCTCGCGCGAGTTGTGCGGACGGCGGGCGGCGTCACCATCCACGACCTGCGCTGCTGGGGAGGCGAGGGCGGCCCGCTGCGCGTCACCGCCGACGGGATGGCCGAGCCGCACCTGCTCGACCTCCGCAAGGGCACCTTCATCTCCACCGACCGCGGCGACATGACCAAGCGCCTCGACGATGACGGCGTGTGGCGCGACGTCCTCACCGAATCGAATCCATGGCGCACCTGGAATCCGCGCTTGCGGTACTACAAGAGCGCGACCCCGAATGGCGTTTCCGGCGGGCACCTGGTGGGCCTCGGAAACGGCGGCACCGCCAGCGCCCGCTACCGGGTCGTCGACGGCGTCCTCGACGGTTTCGTGCACATCCGCCCCGGCGCCACCGGCGCCACCCTCGGCCAGGGCCCGGTCACCCTCGATCTGCCCCTGCCGTGCGCGAATTGGCAGGAAGATACCTGGTCGCAGGGGCATTTCTACAACTTCGGCTACGGCGGCGACGGCGATTTCGACTGGCACGCCGAGCTGCTGGTCAAGGCGGGGTGGCGCCGCGGCCTCATCTGGGTCAACCCCATCATGGGCGACGCCAGGATGGAGCCCTACCGGGCAGCCGACACCAGCGGCCAGAAAGGCACGGGTAAACCGTATATCGCCGGTGGCTACACGGTCGGCGTAATGACATTCAATCTCCGGTACCCCGTGGACGTGTAGCCATGACCACCCCCGGCATCGCCCACACCGCCCCCGGCGGCCTCGCCCCGGTCTGGTGGGAGCCGCTGCTCATCGACGGCGCCGACTGGACCTGGTCCGCCAGCATCCACGGCGAGCACACCATCACCGCCGGCGAGCTCATCATGGACGGCCGACGCTGGCCCGCCGAGGTCACCGCCCACACCATCAGCCTCCGGGTCCCCGCCGCCGACCACCAGCACATCGGCGACCACGCCGCCGCGACGCTCTACCTGGACCTCGGCGACGGCACCCGCATCGCCTGGATCCACGGCCGCACCACCCGAGGGGAGGCAGCATGACCGCCCGCACCGCCCGTACCCGCCGCCGGCCCATCCCCATCCCCGACGCCGCAGTCGACGCCGCCGACCGCGTGATCGCCTACCCGGCCCCCGGCCCCCCGGGCCCCGCCGGCCACGACGGCACCGACGGCGCACCCGGCCCCCCGGGACCACCCGGCCCCCAGGGCCCCGCACACCCCGGCCCGGTCCTCTGGGTCGGCCAGGGCACCCCACCCGACGTCATCCCCGGCGCCACACCGGGGGACCGATGGTTCGACGAGACCACCGGCGCCATCTACGAGCTCACCTAGGAGAACACCATGGCCTGGACACAGAAAGGCACCCTCCGCGGCCCAAAGGGCCCCCAGGGCCCCGAAGGCCCCCCGGGCCCCGCCGGCACCCAGGGCCCCCAGGGCAAGCAGGGCATCCCCGGCCCCGAGGGGGCCGCCGGCCCCGCAGGACCCCAGGGCGCCCGCGGCGAGGACGGCAAGTCGATCTCGGTCGCCGGACAGGTCCCCACCCACGCCGACCTCCCCACCGACCTCACCGAAGCCGACGCCGGCAAGGCCTACATCAATGACGCCGACGGCCTCCTCTACGTCTGGGGCGGGACCAGCTGGCCCGCCAACGGAAACGGCGTCGAATTCCGAGGCCCCGCCGGCCCCGCCGGCCCCCAGGGCCCCGCCGGCCGCGACGGCGTCGCCGGCACCCAAGGCCCCGAAGGCCCCGAAGGCCCCCAGGGCCCCGCCGGCCCCGCAGGACCCGAAGGCCCCCGCGGCAGCCGCTGGTTCACCGGCGCCGGCGCGCCGGGCACCATCGCCGACGCACGGGCCGGCGACATGTACCTCGACACCAC
The DNA here is from genome assembly GCF_001941505.1 of Corynebacterium sphenisci DSM 44792. Taxonomy (NCBI): domain Bacteria; kingdom Bacillati; phylum Actinomycetota; class Actinomycetes; order Mycobacteriales; family Corynebacteriaceae; genus Corynebacterium; species Corynebacterium sphenisci. The sequence goes on from NZ_CP009248.1 coordinate 1,068,903, forward strand.
CGATGGTGTCGTCTACGAGCTGACCTAGGAGCACACCACCATGGCCTGGACGCCGATCGCGGACCTCACCGGGCCGCCTGGAGACGGCGGGGCGGCCACGCGCCCGCCGGCGATGCTCGCCGCGGCCCTGGCAAAGCCCCGGCCGGTGGGCTTCATCATCGGCAGCTCGACCGTCGCCGGCGAGGGCATCGACGACGATGGGGAGCTGCGCGCGCGGGAGTGCGCCGCGGCGCGCCTGGAGCGCATGATCCACCGGGCGTGCGGCGGCCGTGAGGACCGGGCGCCGCTGACCCTGCGCGCCGACGCGGAGTGGCCGGAGGTCATCACCGGCGGCACGATCCTCACCGGCAGCAGCGGCACCCGGGGCCTTGGCCACCGGCCGCGGGAGATCACCGACGGGGAGACCATCACCATCACCAGCCCCGGCCCGTGCACGGGCTTCTGGATCGGCTTCCGGGAGGGCAAGGGCACCGGGGATGTGACCGTCACGATCGACGGCGGCGACCCGACCCCTGTGGACCTCCAGCAGACCGCCGTGACGACCAAGAAAAACGCCCACTCGACCTGGACCCGCAGCATCGCATTCACCGGGCAGTGGGAGTCCGGGCGACTGGAGCGCGCGCAGCACACCCTGACCATCGCCGTCACCGGCGGTCATGCGGCGACTGATTTCGTGCACATCCACGATGATGACGAGGACCGCGGTGCGGTCTTGCTGAATGACGGCTGGCCTGGTCAAACGCTTTTTCAGCATACATATCAGGCGACTTTGCGCGAGCGGCTCCAGACCATCAAACCAGACTTTATCGTCGTTTACACCGGCGCGAATGAGCAGAATTTAGATCGGAGCCGCGATCACGTTGCGGGGAGCTTCGAGGATATCGTGGACTTCACGTCATGGGCGACGGACACCCCGATCCCCATGGTCCTGGTGTCCCAGGTGGGGCGAACAAATTCGGACTTCGACCGGACTATCGTCACCGATCCGATGGAGGCGGCCGCCGAGGCGGAGCCCCACCGGATCGTGTTCGTCAACGGGGACGCGATCCTGCCCGGCGACACCGGCCTGGCTCAGGAGCTTGGCCTGATCGGGCCTGGGGGCGGGCACTCCCCGGCGGCAGGCCAGGCGGTCGTCGCCGACGCTCTGGCCCGGGCGATGGGCCTGTGGACCGCCGACGGGGGAGCGGCCCCCCGCGTCGGCGGCCCCGCGGGCCCCAGGGGTCCGATCGGGCCACAGGGCATCCCCGGTCCGCCCGGACCACCCGGCGTCGACGGCGCTGATGCGCCCGCGCCGAGCGGGTTCAAGAACATCAGCTGCGACTTCCGCGACGACGCCCCGATCAGCATCGGCGACGGCAGCATCGCCGGCGAGTGGTATAAGTACCGGCTGGACCGGGGCATGGTGGACTTTGAGTTCTTCATCCGCTGGGGCAATGAGGGCCGCAGCTCCAGCGGCGGCCCCCTGCGGATCCGGGATCTCCCCGTCGCACCCTCGACTTCGCCGAACCTGTACTACTTCGGGTCCGGGCACTACTGGGCGTCCGGTCCGAAGCTGCATTTCTCCATCGTGCCCTGGGTCGATGCCCACAAGCAGGAGATGAAATTCTGGGTGCCGCGCGACGGGGCATCCTCCATCCAGGAGCTCATGCGCATCTGGGACGGCACCGAGGGCGTCGGCACCGGCCGGCCCCTCAACCCGGATTTCGTGATCGACCACCCGAACAGCTACCTCGCCGGGCGCATCCGCTACCCGGCGAAGTGATTTTGGGCGGACATGTCCGCCCGCGCCCATAGCGTGGCCACCATGCACCGCATCCAGGTCAGCGCCGGCCACAGCTCCGAGCTGGCCGGCACCAACCCCGCCGCCCGGCCCACCGCCGGGCTCGGCGTCGTGGGCACCGACCTCGGCTTCCTCTTCGAGGGCGGCCGCCAGGACGCACCCCCCGGGCAGTCCAGCCTCTGGGTCGGTGGGCTCTTCGGCGACACCTTCACCACCGACTCCGGCACCTGCCCGGTGCCGGCGGGCACCGATCGGCACTGGCGGTCCCCGGTGATGTGCCGCACCTCCAACCGGGATTTCCTGGACCGCGGCATCGTCTGGGACAACGCTGCCGGCGCGCCGACGGGGGAGGGGATGGCCACCCAGCTGTGGGGCTACGAGCACATCGGGGAAGCCGGCGTCGTCGACGGCCGCAGCTTCGACTGCTTCACCATCATCCCGAACGACGCGATCCAGCTGCCGAACGGCATCTACGTCGGCTGCGGATTCCGGGTGCGCCGCTGGCTCGACGCCCCGACGGCGGACGGGCGCACGATGTGCGAGACCCTCAGCAACTCCTGGTGGTGGTCCCAGGACCCGCATGCCGAGGTGTGGCAGCCCTGCCGGCACGCCGACGACCTCGCCCAGCTCTACGAATGGGCGGCGGTGGGGCGCGACGGGCTCTTCCAGAACACCACCCTCATCCAGCCGGCCGGGGACGACCACGTCTACTGCCTCGGCACCCCCGGCGGCCGCAAGGCCGGCGGCGACTCCGGGATCTACCTGCGGCGCGCGGACTGGAGGCGGCTCTGCGATGACCGGGCCTGGGAGTTCTGGGGCTGGCGGGACGGCCGCTGGCAGTGGGGCCGTGACGTCTGGCCCACCCCGATCCTCCGGCCGGCGACGCCGCGCGGCCCGATCGGGGAGATCAACGCCCAGGTCATCGCCGGCACCATCGTCCTGACCTACGTGGACATCACCCTCGGCGCCGTCGCCGTCACCGCCCCGGCCCCCGACGCCCCCTGGACCGCCCCGGTCGTCCTCGTCCCCCGCCGGGACCTGTGCACCCTCTACGCGCCCAGCGTGCACCCGTGGTCGAGCCTCGACGACGCCTTCATGCACCTGTCCGCCTGGACGCGCACCCCGGGCCGCCTCGGCGGCGTCGACCTCGATGAGGTGCCGGTCGACTACTGCGCCTACAGCTTTCGGGGCAGCCTCCTCGCCGAGGATCCCGTCACCGTGACGGAATCCCCGCGGGCGATGGGGCTGGACACCTCCGCCATGACCGACTTCGAGCGGGCCGACACCCTGGCCCGCATCGCCGCAGCCTGCGACACCGACCCCGGGAGCACCCCATGAGCACCACCGTCCTCGACTACGCCGGCGGCGTCCCCACCGCCGCGGCTATCCGGGACGCCGGCCACGCCGGCGCCGTCCGCTACCTGTCCCCGCCCCGCCCCGGCGCCGGCTGGATGCGCGGCAAGCCGATCCACCGCGCCGAAGTCGACGCCTTCGAGGGTATCGGCCTGGACCTGGCGTTCGTCTGGCAGTACGGCAAGACCCGAAACCCCGACGTCATGCGCGGAGGCCAGGGCGGCCGCGCCGACGCCCTGGCCGCACAGCAGCAGCTCCGCAAGATCGGCCGTCCCGGCGCACCCGTGTTCTTCGCCGTGGACTTCGACATCACCCTGGACGAGTGGAACTCCCGGGCCTGCGACTACTTCCTCGCGGCGGCCCGGGTGCTGGGCCGCGACCGCGTCGGGATCTACGGGCACTCGCGCGTCATCGCGTGGGCGGTGGAGGACGGGGTCATCGCCGACGCCGGCGGCGGCCGGCACCTCGCCTGGCAGACCGCCGCCTGGTCGGGTGGCCACCGCGCACCCGAGGCGGTGCTCTTCCAGCGGCCCGGGGAGGTCACCGTCGGCGGCGTCGGCTGCGACGTCAGCGAGGTCCTCGCCCCGTGGTGGGGGCAGACCCCGCCCGATGAGCGCCCCGAGGTGCCCACCGCCCCGGCCCCGGCGCCCACCGCCCCACCGGCGTTCATCAACGATGACCCCGTCGACGCGGACTGGGCCGAGCGATTCGGCTTCGGCGGGCCCCGCTCCACCGACGGGCTCCAGGGCGTGTGCATCCACACCACCGAGAACCGCCTGGGCTCCCGCGCCGAGGACGTCGCGGCCTGGCAGCTGCGCACCGAGAGCGGCGCCTACCACGCCCTGGTGGACAACACCACCGACGACAATATCCGCTCTATCAGGGAAAACACAGACGATTGGGTGGCGTGGGCCGCGGCGCAGAAGGGCAACCAGATCGCGCTCCACCTGAGCTACGCCGCCGAGGCGTCCATGACCCGGGAGGAGTGGCTGTCCGCCCCCCTGATGCTCGCCGAGGGCGCCGACATCACCGCCTACTGGTGCCGGCGCTACCACTTCCCGGTGCGCAAGATCGGGGCCCGGGAGCTTCGCCAGGGCGCCCGCGGGATCTTCGGTCACGTCGACGTCTCCCACGCCTGGCACCAGACCGACCACACCGACCCCGGCAGCGGCTTCCCCTGGGATGTCTTCCTCCAGATGGTGCGCGACCGCATGCCCGCCGCCCCGGGCGCCGCGACCCCCCGGCCCCCGGCGCCGCCGGGCCGACCGGCACCGGCACCGGCGCCGCTGACCACCGCCACCCCGATCACCTCGATCATCAACCCCCGGGTGACGCTGCCGCTGGCCGGCCTCCTCGCGCTCCTCGACGCCTACGCCTGGGAGAACCGGATCGCCGTCCGCGGGATCTACGACCACCTCGGCCTGGACTACGACCGCCGGATCCAGGAAGCCATCGAGCAGGACAGGAGCGCATCATGACCACCCGCGAGCGCCTCACCCAGCCCTGGGTGATCCGCAAGAGCATCTACACCATCGCCGCCATCATCGGCCTCGTCATGGTCGCCGCCGGCATCATCGACCCCGCCACCGTCGACGGCTGGGACGAGTCCATCGCCCCCCTGGTCTCCCTGGCGCTGACCCTGACCACCGGCATGGCCGCCACCCGCACGCACCGCGGCTCCGACGACCCGGTCACCATCGACGACGTCGCCCACGCCGCCGACGTCGCCGCCAGGGGTGCCGCCAAGGGCGCCGTCGACTGGATCGCCTACGGGCCCGCCGCCGCGCCGGGCGCCGCCGGTGGGCTGCTGGACCGGGCCCGGGCGGACCTGACCCGGGGAGCCGGTGATGACCATCCCGCATGACCCGCTCCCGCCCCGCTGGCGGCCCGCCGTCGCCGGCCGGTTCTTCACCGCGGTCCTGTTGCTTTTCTCCGCGGAGGCGAGCGTGCGAGCAGTCGACTACCTGGGTGGCCACCGCCCGGATCTTGCGGCTGAGCTGGCCATCATCGACCGGACGATGCCGATCCCGGCGTGGGGAGCCGTACTGGCGGTGACGGCGCTGCTCGCCGTCGCCGGGACGGTGATCAGCCAGCCCCGCCTGGTGATCCTCGCCGGCATCCTCGGCGGCGCCGCCTACGCGGCTCTCGCCGGCGGCACCGCCCTGGCGCTACTCGGCCTCGGCGTCGGCTTCGACGGCGCCCGCGCCCCCGTGGACTTCGCCTCGAAGGCGATCATCTGGTGGATCATCGCAGCAGCGTCCTGGTGGTCAGGACACGTCGAGTGCCAGCGCAGGAGGATGGATGATGGCGCCGCTTGCAGACGGGGCAGCTGACCTCGGGGGCTGGCCCGCCGCGATCGGCGCCGCATTCGTCGCCCTCGTGGTCGGCCCCTTCCTCCCCGCCGTCCTCAAGCTGCTCTTCGGCACCGCGGAGAGGGGCCTGCTCCACTCCTGGGACCAGTGGCGCGACGCCCAGGCCCGCCGCGAGGCCGAGCGCGAGCAGAGCGACCGTGACCGCGTCGTCCAGGTGCTCCAGCAGGCAGTGGACACCCTGACCAGTGAGCTCGCCACCCAGAAAACCCGGGTCGAGGCGCTCCAGGACGAGATCGACGCGCTACGCATCGAGGCCGACCACACCATCGAGCTCCAGGCCGGCTGGATCCGCGAGACCACGGCATGGGTCCGGGAGGTACTGCTGTGGGCCGCCGAGGGCGGCCATGAGCTCCCGCCCGGATGGCGGTCGTATTTCGCCTGGCTGGAGGCTCATCGAGTCCGGTCACCGCACCCCCGGGAGCCGCCCGGCCCGTAGCCCCGGCGCACCCTGGCCCCCGCGGGGGTAGCGCCACCCGCACCCGGGTGCGATACTGCCCGCACCGCGGCGCGCCGGCCGATCCCCATCCCCCCGAGGTGGCCGGCGCGCCGCGGCCTGCTGCTATCCTGGCAAGCAACCGTTGGGCCCGCCGCGGCCGCCCCCAGGGGCGCTGCGAGCGGGCCCGATCTCTACTCAGGTGCCTGGTCACCGCCCAGCAGCCGGTCCACGATGACGGCCGCGTCGCCCGTCTGCTGCCGGGCGCCGCGGATGTAGTGCTCGACCATGCCCGGGTCGCGGTGGCCGGTGACGGCCATGATCTCGGAGGTGGTGGCCCCGGCCGCCCACGCCGCGGTGATGAAGCTCCGCCGCAGCGAATGCGGGCTGATGGGCTGCTCGCAGCCGGCGCGCCTGCCGAGGTCCCGGACCCGCTCCTGCGCCTGCCGGCTGGTCATCCTGTTCCCGTGCTGGTTGCGCAGCAGTGGGCCGGTCCGGCGGCGGGCCAGCAGCGGGCCCAGGGCCTCGATGACCCCGGGCGGGCAGGCGACCACGTCGACGATCTGGCGCTTGCGGTGGAAGCGCAGCTGGATCGCCCCGTGGTCGCGGAGGACGTCGTCGACGTCGAGGGCGACGGTCTCCCCGGAGCGGGCGCCCATGAGGGTGAGGATCGCCAGCAGCGCCCAGGTGTCCCCGCCGACGCGCCGGGCGAGGTCGAGCATGCGGCGCATCTCCTCGACGGTGGCCCAGGTGCCGCGCGGGCCGGAGGGGCGGCGGGGCCGGCGCACCCCGCGCGCGAGGTCCTCCCGGGTCAGGCCCATGTCGTGGGCGTCGCGGTAGAAGCTGCACACGGCGGTCGCCGCCCCGGGTGCGGTGCCGGCGGGCTGGGTGGCCAGCCACGCCTCGATGTGGCGGCGGTCCACGGCCCACGGGTCGAGGTGGGCCTCCTCGCACCAGGCCAGCCAGCGGCGGAGGGCACCGCGGTAGCCCGTGCGGGTCGCCGGCGACCGCAGCCCGGCGACGAATTCGGCCGCGTGCTGCTCGGGGGAGACCACCCAGTGCTCCCGCCCCGGCGGCACCGGGCTCAGCGGCGCCACACGTTCACCCGCTCATCGAGCAGCGGCGCGCCCGCGGGGCCCTTGATGTGCGGGGCCACGTAGACCGGACGCCGGGCGGCGCGGCCGGGCCCGCAGGGCTGCTGCCGCCAGTGCCCGCGCACCAACCACCGGTGCCGGTACTCCCGGGCCGCGCCGGTGCTGTCCGGGTCGTCGCGGTCGGGGCGAGCCAGCCGCCGCAGGTCGATCACCTGGACGTCCCGGGCCGCCGGCGGGTCCCCGGCCGCGGCACCGGCCCCGGGCCGGGCGGGCACCGGGCGGGCCTCGGCGATGGTGGTCTGCTGCATCAGGATCCACGTGGCCCCGACCAGGCCGGCCAGGTCGCGCATCGCGGTGGGCAGCAGCACCCGGGAGACGGGCCGGTCGGCGGCCCAGTCCACCGCGGCGGTGATGAGCGTCGCCCCAGCGGCCGGGTCGGCGCCGCGCACGGCGGCGCGGTCGGTGAGCGCCAGCACCCGGATCCGGTCGCCGCGGGCCTGCCACATCACCCCGCACAGCGGCACCGGCGGGTGCGGCACCTCGCCCAGGGGCCCGGCCACCGGGGCGAGGTCGTCGCCGGGGGCGTCCCCGGCGTCGCCGGCCCAGAGCAGCAGCCCGGTGGGCTCCGGGCGGCAGATGCCCGGGGTCCAGTCCGGCAGGTCGGCGGCCGCGGCAGCGGCCAGGGCGGTCATGTCGGGGGAGACCCACCACAGCGACGGGTCGCGCAGCCCGGCCAGGGTGGCGCGGTGCACCCCGGGGTCGGGGTCGCCGGGGTGGGCGGCCTCCCAGGCGCGCAGCTCATCGCGCACCCGGGGCAGGTCCCGCACCCGCGGCGCCGCCACGGCTCAGTCCCCCCAGTGCACGGCCAGGCCCGGGTTGCCGCCGGTGAGCGCCCGGCCCACCACGGTGCGCCACCAGGAGGCAGGCAAGGCCTGCCCGGTGCTGATGACGTGCCAGCCGTCGTGGAAAACCCGGGCCTCGGCGCGGTGCTCCAGCAGGTCGATCCAGGTGATCGTCTCGGTGACCAGGGCGTCGAGCTCGAAGGTCGCCCAGGCGGGGATCGCCTCGCTGCGCTCCCAGCGCTGGATCGTGCGCCGGTTGATGCCCAGCGCCGCGGCGAGGTCGTCACCGCTCAGGCCCAGGGTCTCCCGGGTCAGGCGCAGCTCCAGGCCGCTGATGCCCTCGGTGTCGCCGGGCTCGACCGTGCGCGAGGGGAAGGCGCCGGGGTCGGTGGTGGTGTGGGGCGGGCCCCACAGGGAATCGAAGCTCATGGTGGTCCTCTCGGGGGTAGGGGTGCGGGCCGCCGTGCGCGGCCCGCCAGGGCGGGGGGGTTAGGCTTCGGCGCGGGTCTTCGGCAGACGAACCGCCCGGTTCCCGCCGGTGCCGACGGGGAGCCATCCGGCTTTCTTCATGGCGAAGTTGTAGGGGCCGGGCTCCTCGGCGGAGGGGATGCCGTAGACCACCACGTCGACCCGCTCGCCGTCCTCGGTGTCCACCAGATCCAATTCCCAATTGGTGTGGAAGTCCAGGGTGGCGGCCTCGTAGTCCTCGACGGTGGCGGCGCCATAGATGCGCATCTGGTCCAGGCCGTCGTCACCGATCACCAGGTCGCATTCGTGGACCCGGTAGTGCTCGACGGTCTGCCAGAACTCGGCGTCGGTGCCCGTGCGCTCAAAGATGTTCTGGTGGGGCTTGAGGGTGTAGGTCGCGTCGAGAATGGCCCACACGTCGAAGTCCTGCTCGGCGTCGGTGGTGGAGCTGGTCGCCTCGATGGCGGCGGTGATCTGGGCGATGGGGTCTTCGGTGTGGAAGTCGGGGGCGGTCATGGTTGCGGCTCCTTTGCCGGTCGTGGGGCGGCTTGTGCCGGCCCCGGGGGGTGGATGAGCGTCGGGGGCTACGCCTCGGCGACGTCGGCGGCCTGCTGCTCGGCCCAATCGCGGATGCGGGCGACGACCTTGGAGTCGATCTCGGCGGCGTCGGCGATCTCGTCGCCATCGGTGGTGTAGTCCAGGCCCTCGGCGTCGCGGCGGGTGAAGGTCCAGCCGGTGATGCTCTCGGCGCCCTCGTCGTCGGTCTCGCGCTCGAAGTCAAAGACGAGGGACTCGCCGGTGACGGCGGTGACGCGCACGTCCTCGTGTCCGCGCACCCGCTCGACGTCCTCGACGCCGGGAAGGCCGTTGAGGATCTGGACGGCCACGTCCCAGGCGGTCGTCATGTCCTCGTCGGTGGTGTCGGTCAGGGTCCAGGTGGTGGTGCTGGTGGTCATTTTCGGCTCCTTTGCCGGTCTCGGGCGGCTTGTGCCGGCCCTTGGTTGCTGACACCAGTGAGCATACACCCAATGTCGCCACCTGGTGACAACGGGGGTGATTTGCGGGGGTGGCCGTGGCGTGGTGCCCGGTCGCCGGGAGGGGCCGACGCGGCGGCCTCCCCGGCGCGGCCGGATGGGGCCCCGTCCCGCATCCGTCCCGCAAAATTATGGTGAGCCAGTGCAATCCAGGGAATTCATGCACTACGTAAAATCCTTTGACCAGCACAAACGGCGTTGCCGCAGGTCGCCAGGTAAGATCCTGTGCATGTACCGCGTCTTTGAATGCCTGGACCAGCTGAACCAGATCGTCGAGGAGGCCTACGGCGTCCCGATGACCCCGAACTGCATGGTGCCGCGCCGGGATGTGCGCATCCTGCTCGACGAGCTGCGCGATGCGCTGCCCGCCGAAATCGACGACGCGCAGGACGTGCTGGACCAGCGCGACGAGATCCTCCGGGAGGCTCAGCAGCGGGCCACCACCACCGTCGCCGACGCCGACGCGGAGGCCACCCGCCTGGTGGAGGAGGCCACCGGCCGCGCCGAGCGCACCATCGCCGACGCCGAGGAGCGCGCCCACGTCACCGTGGCGAAGGCCCAGGAGGAGGCCACCCGCCGCCGCGAGGACGCCGACCGGGAGTACCGGGAGGTCACCGAGCGCGCCGCCGCGGAGGCGGACCGGCTGGTCACCGCCGGCAACGAGGCCTACGATCGCTCCATCGACGAGGCCCTCGCCGAGCAGCGCCGGCTCATCTCCGAGTCCGAGGTGGTCCGCGGCGCCCACGAGGAGGCCCGCCGGGTCACCGACGCCGCGCACGCCGACTCCAAGCGGCTGCGCGGGGAATGCGACGTCTACGTGGACAACAAGCTCGCCGAGTTCGAGGACGCGCTGTCCACCACGCTGCGCGCCGTGGGCCGGGACCGCGCGGCGCTGCGCCAGGGCGCCGGCGCCTCCGGGGCCTACGGCCGCGAGCCCGCCGAGGGCGAGGGCCGCGACTACCGGCGCTGACCGGCGCCACCGGGCCCGCCCCGGGGGAGGGGCGGCGGGTATGCTGGCCGCATCATGAGCACCCGCAGAATCGACCCAGCCTCCCCCTTCGTCGTCGACGTCGGCCCCGTGCTGCGCGAGGGCGCCGCGGCGCCCTTCCGCGCCTCCGCCCCCGCGCCCGAGCGGATCGGCGCCGAGCTGATCGGCGTCCCCGCCGGCGCCGAGGTGCTCGTCGAGGGCAGGATCACCCCGCTGGGCGGGGGCGTGCTCGTCGACGCGGAGGTGCGCGCCCCCCTCGCCGGCACCTGCGCGCGCTGCCTCGCCGATCTCGACGACCGGCTGGACATCCGGGTCTCCCGGGCCTTCGGCGCCGGCGAGGGCTTCGTCGTCGACGACTCCGGGGAGGACCAGGACCTGGAGGACGACGCCCCGCCCCTGGTCGGCGACTACGCCGATCTCACCCAGGCGGTGATCGACGAGACCGTGCTGACCCTGCCGTTCTCCCCGACCTGCGCCGACTTCGGCGGGGTGGACTGCGCCGAACGCGACACCGGGGTGCCCGCCCCGGACGGGGTGGTCGGCGAGGGGGCCCCGGAGGCGGTGGACCCGCGCTGGGCGGCGCTGGCCGAGCGCTTCGGCCGGGACGACGCCGACGCCGGCTCCGACGCGGATCCGGCGGGGGAGTCCGCCCGATGAGCCGGCGGCGCCGGCTCACCGGGGAGGCCGCCCGGGCGGCGGCCTTCGCCGCCGTGGACCACGCCCCGCTGCTGGCCGGGCTGGGCGTGGACCTCGACGAGGCGATGCTCACCCTGGCGCTGACCCACCGCAGCTTCGCCAACGAGAACGGCACCCTGCCCAACAACGAGCGCCTGGAGTTCCTCGGCGACTCGGTGCTGGGCATGTGCGTCGCCGAGGAGCTCTACCGGCGCTTCCCGGAGCGCACCGAGCAGGACATCTCCAAGATGCGCGCGGCGGTGGTGAACATGTACGCCCTCGCCGACGTCGCCCGCGGCCTGGGCCTGGGCGGGCACATCCTGCTCGGCCGGGGCGAGCAGGTCACCGGGGGCGCGGACAAGCACTCCATCCTCGCCGACACCACCGAGGCGCTGCTCGGCGCGATCTACCTCGAGCACGGCTTCGAGGTCGCCCGCCGGGTGATCCACGACCTGTTCACCGACATGATCGACTCCGCGCCCACCGAGGCCCGGGGCCGGGACTGGAAGACCCTGCTGCAGGAGCGGCTCGCCGCGCGCAAGCTGCCCGCCGCCGAATACCAGGTGGAGGTCTCCGGGCCGGACCACGACCGCCGCTACGCGGTGCGGGTGCTGGTCGACGGGGCGGTGCGCGGGGAGGGCGCGGCGCCGACGAAGAAGGAGGCCGAGATGCAGGCCGCGCACCAGGCCACCGAGGCGCTGGCCTGAGATGCCCGAGCTGCCCGAGGTGGAGACCATCCGCCGGGGCCTGGCCCCGCACCTGGCCGGCCGGCGGATCGAGTCCGCGGCGGTGCTGCGGGATCGGGCGGCGCGCCGCCAGCCCGGCGGGGCCGCCGAGCTCGCCGCCCGGGTCACCGGCCGGCGGGTCACGGCGGTGGACCGCCGCGGCAAGTACCTGTGGTGGGTCCTCGACGACGGCGCCACGCTGCTGGTGCACCTGGGGATGAGCGGCCAGCTCACCCTGCCCGCCGCCGAGGCCGGCCCGGACCGGCATCTGCGGGCGGCGTTCACCCTCGACGACGGCACCGTGGTGGCCTTCCGGGACCAGCGCACCTTCGGCTGGCTGTGGGCCTGCGACCTGGCGCCCTCCCGCCACGACGGCCGGCCGGTGCCCGCCCCGGCGGCGCATATCGCCCCGGATCTGCTGGAGGTCACCGACCGGGCCCGGGGCCCGGCGGAGCTGGCGCACCGGATCCGCGCCCGGCGCAGCGGGGTGAAGCGGGTGCTGCTCAACCAGGAGGTGGTCAGCGGCATCGGCAACATCTACGCCGACGAGATGCTCTGGGCGGCCCGGCTGGACGGGGAGGTGCCCGCCGATGAGCTGGGGGTGCGCCGGCTGGCCGGGCTGATCCGCGCCGGCCGGGCGGTGATGGAGCGCTCCCTGGCCGCCGGGGGCACCAGCTTCGACTCCCTCTACGTGCACGTCAACGGCGAATCCGGCTACTTCTCCCGGGAGCTGGCGGTCTACGGCCGCGCCGGATCGGACTGCCCCCGCTGCGGGGCGACGGTGGTGCGCCGGCGGTTCATGAACCGGTCCAGCTACCTCTGCCCGCGCTGCCAGCGCAGGTGATCCGGATCACCGCCGGACCACGCGGGTAACCCGTTTCACTCCCCGGGCGGGAACGGCGGTATCCTTCCCCCCATGGCATGGATGGATTCGGCGGTCGAGGCAATCGACGCCTGGAACGGCGTGTACTGGCAGTTCATGATGGTGCTGCTCATCGGCGCCGGGCTGTACTTCTGCGTGCGGACCCTGCTGGTGCAGATCCGCTACCTGCCGGAGATGTTCCGCACCCTCGGGGAAACCCCCTCGGACATCTCCGAGGGGGTCAAGGGCATCTCCGCCTTCAAGGCCTTCACCATCTCCGCGGCCTCCCGGGTGGGCACCGGCAACGTCGCCGGGGTGGCGGTGGCGATCTCGCTGGGCGGGCCCGGGGCGGTGTTCTGGATGTGGCTGCTGGCCATCGTCGGCGGGGCCACCGCCTTCGTCGAGTCCACCCTGGCCCAGGTGTACAAGTCCCGGGACAAGGACTCCTACTACGGCGGGCCCGCGTACTACATCACCCGGGGCCTCGGGGAGCGCTGGCGGCCGCTGGCCCTGGCCTTCGCCGTGATCATCACCCTGACCTACGGCTTCGTCTTCAACGCGGTGCAGTCGAACTCGATCACCGCCGCGGTGGTGACCTCCGCCGACGGGGGCATGACCCTGCGGATGGTGATCGGCGCGGTGATCGCGGCGCTGACCGCGCTGGTCATCTTCGGCGGGGTGCGCCGGATCTCCGGGGTCACCCAGGTGCTGGTGCCGCTGATGGCCGGGGCCTACGTGCTGCTCGCGGTGACCGTGCTGGTGCTCAACATCACCGAGGTGCCGTCGATGATCGCGCTCATCGTGCAGCACGCCCTGGGCATCCGGGAGATCGCCGGGGCCGCGGTGGGCACCGCGATCATGCAGGGCGTGCGCCGGGGCCTGTTCTCCAATGAGGCGGGCATGGGCTCCACCCCCAACGCCGCGGCCACCGCCTCGGTGTCGCACCCCTGCAAGCAGGGCCTCATCCAGACCCTGGGCGTCTACTTCGACACCCTGGTGATGTGCACCATGACCGCGATCATCATCCTGCTCTCGCACCCCACCTACGGCGGGGAGGCGGAGGGCACCTCGCTGACCCAGTCCGCGCTGGCCGCCCAGGTCGGCGGCTGGGCGGTGCACGCGGTGACCGTGATCATCTTCTTCCTGGCCTTCTCCTCGATCATCGGCAACTACTACTACGCGGAGGCGAACATCCCCTTCCTCTCCCGCTCCCGCGGGCTGCTGCTCGGGGTGCGCGCGGTGGTGGTGCTCTGCGTCTTCGGCGGCGCGATCGGCTCGGTGCCGCTGGTGTGGGCCCTGGCCGACGTGTTCTCCGCGCTGATGGCCACCATCAACCTGGTCGCCATCCTGCCCCTGGGCGGGGTGGCGGTGGCGCTGCTGGCCAACTACGCCGAGCAGCGCGCCCGCGGGGAGGAGCCGGTCTACCACCGCGACGACATCCCGGATCTGCGCGGCCGGGAGCGGATCGAGTGCTGGGACGGCACCGACCCGATGACCGTGCACCAGCAGCTGCCCCGCTACCGCTGAGCGCCCGGCCCCGCCGGCCCCGCCGGAGCCGCCCCGCCCGGGCCGGCCCGGGCGGGGCCGTCGACATTCCGGGCGCCGTCCACGCCCCCGCCCGCGGCGGGGCGCGGGCGGGTCGCGCGCGGCGGCCGGCGGGCTAGCCTGGGCCGCGCCACCGGCGGAGGCGCCGCCGGGGAGCGAGGGGGAGGGGAGGCAGCGATGGCCGATCGGGATCGGATCCGGGCCCGGATCCGGGGGCTGCTCGCCCAGGCCGCGGACCGGGCGGGCACCCCGGAGGGCGACGCCTTCGAGGAGCGGGCCTACCAGCTGCTCGCCCGCTACGGGCTGGACCCCGGCGACCTCGCCGGGGCGGGGCCGCGGCGGGCGCCGGTGGTGGAGCACGGCCGGCTCACCGGGCGCTACCTGCACCAGCAGGCCGCGCTGCTCGCCGCGGTGGCCGAGGGGCTGCACTGCACCGTGGTGCGCTCCGGCGCCGCGGGCGGGGTGATGGACTACCACCTGGCCGGGGCGCCCCGGCACCTCGAGCGGGTGCGGCTGCTGTTCCCCATGCTCAACGCGGCGATGGCCGCCGGCGCCGCCCGGGCGCGGCCCGCCCCCGGGGAGCGCCTGGGCACCGCCCAGGTGCGCCGGTCCTGGATGCTCGGCTTCGCCGCCGGGGTGCACCGCCGGCTCACCGCCGCGGAGGGCGCCGCCGCCGCTGACGCCCCCGGTGCGGGCCTGGTGCTCCTCGACGACCGGCGCCGGGCGGAGGCGGCGCTGGCGGAGCGCTTCCCCGGGATCCGGCGCACCCGGGCCACCGGGGCGCTGTCCCGGGCCGCGCTCGCCGAGGGCCGCCGCGCCGCCGCCCGGGCGGATCTCGGGCAGACCCGGCTGCGCCCGCGGCCGGCGCTGCCCGGGTAGCGTGTGCGTCCATGAGCTCGAGAACCGACGACGCCCCCGGGGATCGGGTGCGCCTGACCGCCTGGGTGCACGGCCGGGTGCAGGGGGTGGGCTTCCGCTGGGCCACCCGCTGCCGGGCCCTGGAGCTGGGCCTGGCCGGTTCGGCGACGAACTACCCGGACGGGCGGGTGCTGGTCATCGCCGAGGGCCCGCCTGCGGCGGTCGCGGCGCTGCTGGACTGGCTGCGCGGGGGCGGCACCCCCGGGGCGGTGCGCACCGTGGTCGCCGACCGGGGCCCGGCCCGCGGGCTGGGGGAGGGTTTCGCGCGCAGGTAGCCGACCCCGGGCGGCCGGCGGCATGGCACAATACGGGCCGTGCACCTGAAATCGCTGACCCTCAAGGGCTTCAAGTCCTTCGCGTCGGCGACGACCCTGAAATTCGAGCCCGGCATCTGCGCGGTGGTCGGGCCGAACGGGTCCGGCAAATCCAACGTGGTCGACGCCCTGGCCTGGGTGATGGGCGAGCAGGGCGCGAAGAGCCTGCGCGGCGGGAAGATGGAGGACGTCATCTTCGCCGGCACCTCCGGGCGCAAGCCCCTGGGCCGCGCCGAGGTGACCCTGACCATCGACAACGCCGACGGGGCGCTGCCGATCCAGTACTCGGAGGTCTCGGTGACCCGCCGGATGTTCCGGGACGGGGCCAGCGAATACGAGATCAACGGCGCCCGCTGCCGGCTGATGGACGTCCAGGAGCTGCTCTCCGACACCGGCATCGGCCGGGAGATGCACATCATCGTCGGCCAGGGCCGGCTCGCCCAGATCCTGGAGTCCCGCCCGGAGGACCGGCGCTCCTTCATCGAGGAGGCCGCCGGGGTGCTCAAGCACCGGCGGCGCAAGGAGAAGGCGCAGCGCAAGATCACCGCGATGCAGGCGAACCTGGACCGCCTGGAGGACCTCACCGGGGAACTGTCCCGGCAGCTCAAGCCCCTGGCCCGGCAGGCGGAGGCGGCCCGGCGGGCGCGCACCGTGCAGGCCGATCTGCGCGCCGCCCGGCTGGCCCTGGCCGCCGCGGACCTGGTGGAGCTGCGCGAGGCCCTCGGCGGCGCGGACGCGCGGCTGCGGCTGGCCGCCGAGGCCGCCGAAGACGCCGCCGCGGCCGCCGAGGACGCCGGGGCGCGCCGGGATCGGCTGGAGGAGGAGCTGGCCGCGGCCACCCCGGCCGCCGAGGCCGCCCGGGACCTGTGGTTCCGGCTCTCCGCGCTGGCCGAGCGGGTCGCCGCCACCGCCCGGATCGCCGCCGACCGGGCCGCGGCGGAACCGGAGCCGCCGTGGACCGGCCCGGACCCGGCGGAGCTGGAGGCCCGCGCCGCCGAGGCCGCGGACCGGGAGGCGGAGCTCGCCGAGGCCGAGGACGACGCCCGCGGCCGCCTGGAGCACGTCCGGGAGCTGCTGGCCGCGGCGGAGGACGCCGCCCGGGAGGCCGAGGCCGAGCACCTCGCCGCGGTGCGCGCCATCGCGGATCGCCGGGAGGGGGTGGTGCGCCTGGTCGCCGCCGAGGAGTCGCTGCGCGCCCGGCTGGCCGCCGCGGAGGCGGAGGTGGCCCGGATCGACGAGCAGATCGCCGAGGCGGAGCCGCGGCTGGCCGCCGCCCGCGCCGCCGCCGAGGAGGCCGACGCCGCCCGCGCCGCCGCCGAGGCCGCCGGCCCGGAGCTCGCCGCCGCCGACGACCGGGCCGCCGCGGAGGCGGAGGCGGCCGCCGCCCGGCACGCCCAGCTGCGCGAGGCCGAACGGGGGCTGGAGCGGGCGGTGTCCGCCGCCGCCGCCCGGATCGAGGCCCTGGAGGCCGCCGCCGCGGAGGCGCTCACCGACGGCGCCGGCTGGCTGCGGGAGCGCCACGGCCTGGCCGCGCTGCCGGATCTGATCCAGGTCCGCGGGCACTGGTCGGCGGCGGTGGCCGCCGCCCTCGGCCCGGCCGCCGAGGCCCTCGTCGCCGTCGACGACGCCGACGGGCTCATCGCCGAGCTCGCCGAGGCCGGGGCGGGCCGGGCGATGGTGCTGGAGACCGCCGCCGGGGGCACCTGGCGGCTGCAGGCCACGGTGCCCGCCGGCTGCGCCTGGGCGCTGGACGAGATCATCGCGCCCCCGGACCTGGCCGCCCCGCTGGCGGCGCTGCTGGTCGACGTGCTGCTCTGCCCCGACGCGGGCACCGCCCGGACGGCGGTGGAGGCCGACAACCGGCTGCGCGCGGTCACCCCGGACGGCCGGTTGCACGGGCCCGGCTGGGTCGCCGGCGGGGCGGGGGGTCGCCGCGGCGCCGTGGAGCTCGGCGGGGAGATCGCCGCCGCCCGGCAGCGGCTGGAGGACGCCGAGGCGCAGCTGGCGGATCTCGCCGGCGCGCTGTCCGGGGCGGCCGCCGAGGAGGAGGACCGGCGCACCGACGCCGCCGCCGCCCGGGCCGCGCTGCGCGAGCATGAACGGGCCCTGGCCGGGCTGGACGACGCCCGCACCCGGGCCGCGGCGCACCTCGACGGCATCGCCCACGACGCCGAGCGCGCCGGCCGGGCCCGGGCGGAGGCGGAGCGGCGGGCCGCCGATCTCGCCGGGGAGCTAGACGGGATCGTCGCCCGGCTGGCCCGGGTCGACGAGGACCCCGAGGAGGCGGAGCCCTCCACCGAGGCCCGGGACCGGGCGGGGGCGGAACTCGCCCAGGCCCGGGCGATGGAGACCGAGGCGCGGCTGGCGCTGCGCACCGCCGAGGAGCGCGCCGCCGCGGTGCGCGGGCGGGCCGACCGGCTGCGCCGCACCGCCGCCGCGGAGCGGGCCAACCGGGCCCGGCACGAGCGGGCCCGCGCCCGCCGGGCCCGGGCCCGGGAGCTGGCCGCCGCGGTCGCCGGGCGCGCCGAGGACCTCGGCGCCCGGGTGGGGGTGGAGCTGGCCGCCGCCGCGGCCGCCCGCGACGCCGCCGAGGCCGCCCGCAAGGATCTCGCCGCCCGCGCCCAGGCGGCGCGCAACGCCGCGGACGCGGCCACCGCCGCCCTGGCCCGGGCCACCGACGAGGCGCACCGCGGCGACGTCGCCCGCGCCGAGGCCCAGCTGCGGGTGGACCAGGCCGAGGCCGCCGCCGGGGAGCGGCTCGGCATCGGGGTCGAGGAGCTGCTCGCCGAGCACGCCCCGGAGGAGGGCTTCGACCGGGCGGAGGTCGCCGAACGGCTGGCCCGGGCGGAGCGGGACCTGCGCGCCCTGGGCCGGGTCAACCCGCTGGCCCTGGAGGAGTACGCCGCGATGGAGGAGCGGCACACCTTCCTGTCCACCCAGCTGGAGGACGTGCGCCGGGCCCGCCGGGATCTGCTGGAGGTCGTCGCCGAGGTCGACGACACCATCCTGCGCCTGTTCACCGAGGCCTGGCGCGATGTCGAGGCGGAGTTCCCGAAGGTCTTCGCCACCCTCTTCCCCGGCGGGGAGGGCCGGCTGGTGCTCACCGAACCGGAGGACATGCTGGCCACCGGGATCGAGGTGGAGGCCCGCCCGCCCGGCAAACGGGTCAAGCGGCTGTCCCTGCTCTCCGGGGGCGAGAAGTCGCTCACCGCGCTGGCCATGCTGGTGGCCATCTTCCGGGCCCGGCCCAGCCCCTTCTACGTCCTCGACGAGGTCGAGGCCGCCCTCGACGACGTCAACCTGCGCCGGCTGATCGCCCTGCTGGAGGAGCTGCGGGAATCCTCCCAGCTGATCGTGATCACCCACCAGAAGCCGACCATGGACGTGGCCAACGTGCTCTACGGGGTGGCCATGCGCGGCGACGGGGTGACCCGGGTGCTCTCCCAGCGGATGTCCCCGGCGCCGCGGCCCGGCGCCGACGCCGACGCCGGGCCGGGCCCGGGGGAGGGGGACGCCGGCGGGGAGGCCGCGCCGGCCGGGCCCGGGGGCCCACGGGGCTGATTCCGCGGCCGCGACCGGGGGTGCGCCCGCGGCCGCGCCCGGGCCCCCGGGGGTGGGCGAGGGTATCCTCAGCCCCATGTCCGTCACCGCCACCGCCGTTCGCCGGACCTTCGGCGAGGCCGTCGCCGTGGACCGCGCCGACCTGGACCTCCGGGCGGGCCGGATCACCGGGTTGATCGGCCCCAACGGCTCCGGGAAGACCACCCTGCTGCTCATGCTCGCCGGGCTGCTCGCCCCCGACTCCGGGGAGATCCGGGTGCTCGGCGCGGACCCGGTGACCGAGGGCCCCGCCGCCCGGGCCCGGATCGGATGGATGCCCGATGCGGTGGGCATGTGGGAGTCGATGCGCGCCGCGGAGATCCTGGAGGTCTTCGCCCGGATGTACGGGATGGACCGGGGGGACGCCGCCGGCCGGGCCCCGGCCCTGCTGGAGCGGGTCGGACTGGCCGAGCACGCGGCCAGCCCGGTGCGGGTGCTCTCCCGGGGGCAGAAGCAGCGGCTCTCCCTGGCCCGGGCGCTGGTCAACGACCCCGAGGTGCTGCTGCTCGACGAACCCGCCTCCGGGATGGACCCGGAGGGGCGCAAGGACCTGCGCGACATCCTGCGCGAGCTCGCCGCCGGCGGGGCCACCGTCCTGGTCAGCTCCCATGTGCTGCCCGAGCTCGACGAGATGGTCGACGACGTGGTGGTGATGCGCGCCGGGCGCACCGGGGCCGCCCCCGCCCGGGACGGCAACTGGTGCCTGGAGTCCCCGGACGCCGCGGCGCTGGCCGCCTGGGCCGCCGCCGAGGCCGCCGAGGGCGCCGGGGTGCGGCTGCTGCCCGGCGCCGGGCCCGCCCGGGCCGGCTTCCCCGCCGCCGACGAGGCCGCCGCCACCGGGGTGCTCGGCCGGGCGGTGGCCGCCGGGGTGCCGGTGCGCTCCTTCGGCCGGGCCTCCCTGGAGGACGAGTACTTCACCGCCGGGGGAGGGGGGACCCGATGAGCCTGCGCGGCGTGGGCCTGGTCACCCGCCTGGAGCTGACCCAGCGGGTGCGCTCCGGGCGGTGGAAGGCCTCCCTGGCGGCCTGGTTCCTGGTGCTGGTCGCGGTGACCATCGGCATGGTGAGCACCTTCGGCGTGCTCGAGGCCGGCCGGGAGGGCGTGGTGGTGCTGCACCAGCTGGTGCTGTTCTTCGTGCTCTGCGTGGGCCTCATCATCGCCCCGGCGCTCACCGCCACCTCGGTCAACGGCGACAGCCGGGACGGGGTGCTGGCCACGGTGCAGGCCACCCCGCTGTCCCCGCTGGCCCTGGCCCTGGGCAAACTACTCGCCGCCTGGGCCGCCTCCCTGGCCTTCCTCCTGGTCAGCCTGCCGGTGCTGCTGTTCACCTCGGTGTGGTCGGCGATGGCGCCCTGGTCACTGCCGCTGGCGGTGGCG
This sequence comes from Corynebacterium sphenisci DSM 44792, assembly GCF_001941505.1. Taxonomy (NCBI): domain Bacteria; kingdom Bacillati; phylum Actinomycetota; class Actinomycetes; order Mycobacteriales; family Corynebacteriaceae; genus Corynebacterium; species Corynebacterium sphenisci. Next base: position 1,089,283 of record NZ_CP009248.1, read on the forward strand.
GTGATCGCGGCCCTGCTGCTGGCGGTGTGCGCCGCCGGGCTGGGGATCAGCTCCCTGACCCCGCGCACCGGGGCCTCCACCATGCTGTCCTATCTGCTGGTGGCGGTGCTGGTGGTGGGGCTGCCGATGGCCTTCGGCCTCATCGCCCCGGCGCTGCGCGAGGAGGTCTCGGTGACCATGGCCCGCCCGGACTGGGAGACGCTGGAAGCCGGGTCGGACGAGGACCTCGACGCGCTGTACGCGGACGACGGCTCCTTCCTGGACCCGGACTCGATCCCCTGCGTGGAGACCGAGTACACCGAGGAGATCTGGCACACCCGGCCGGTGGCGCCGCTGCTGGTGGCGCAGCCGCTGGTGGTGCTCGCCGACAGCCAGCCCGGCGTCGCCGGGGTGGACTACGCCCCGATGTTCCTCATCCGCGACGGGGTGGAGGACGCCTTCACCCCGGCCACCCCGCCGGAGTCGCTGAACTGCGCCCAGTGGCGGGAACGGGAGAAGCGCGGCCAGGAACCCTGGGATTACCCGGATCCGCCGGGGACCCCCGGCTGGCGCTGGATCCCGGGCCTGCTGGTGAACCTGCTGATCGGCGGGGCCGGCTTCTACGCCACGCTGCGCCGGCTGCGGGTGCCCGCCGGCCGGCTGCCCCGCGGGGTGCGCATCGCCTGAGCCGGCGCACCCCGCCGCCCCGCCGGGCGGGGTGCGGTCTGACAGCCCGGGCCGCACCTGACACACTGGGTCCATGACAACACCCCAGTGGATTGCGCTAGCCCTCGTCGTCCTCGCGCTGCTGCTGCTGATCCTGTTCCTCGTGGGACGGGCCCGCCGCCGCGCGAACACCATCTCGTTGACGAAGCGGGAGGAGGCCAGGGAGCTCACCCGGGAGCAGAAGTCGGGCAACTACCAGGCCCAGAGCGGGTTCAGCTTCTCCGCCGGCCCGGCCGCGGGCGCCGCGAAATCCCCGGAGGTGCTGCCCGGCCAGGAGCTCGGCGGCTCCGCCCCGGTCGGCGGGGCCCCGGCGGCGAAGCCCGTCCCGCCGACCCCGCCGCCGGCCGCCCCCGCGGAGCCGGTGCCGGCCGAACCGGATGAGCCGGCCACGCCGCCGGCGCCACCCACGCCCCCGGCGCCGGACCCGGCCGCCGAGCCCGAGCCGGTTGCCGAGCCCACGCCGGAGCCCGAGCCGGTTGCCGAGCCCACGCCGGAGCCCGAGCCGGTTGCCGAGCCCACGCCGGAACCGCCCGCCGAACCCGAGCCGGCGGCCGAGCCGGAGGTTGCCCCGGCGCCCGCGCCGGAGCCCGAGCCGGCGCCCGAACCCGAGCCGGAGCAGCGGCTCGACGAGATCGCGCCCGCCGAGGGCCGGCTCGGCCGGCTCAAGGGCCGGCTCTCCCGCTCCCAGTCCGCCATCGGCGACTCCGTGCTCGGCATCCTCGGCGCCGGGGACCTCGACGAGGACTCCTGGGAGGAGATCGAGGACACCCTGCTGATGGCCGATCTCGGCTCGGCGACCACGATGAGCGTGGTGGACAAGCTGCGCGAGCGGATCGCCACCCGCAGGATCTCCACCGAGGCCGAGGTGCGCGCCCTGCTGCGCGAGGTGCTCATCGAGGAGTGCGGCCCGGACATGGACCGCTCCATCCGCGCGCTGCCCCATGCGGGCAAGCCCGCGGTGATCCTGGTCGTCGGGGTCAACGGCACCGGCAAGACCACCACCGCCGGCAAACTCGCCCGGGTGCTCGTCGCCCAGGGGCACAGCGTGCTGCTCGGCGCGGCGGACACCTTCCGCGCCGCCGCCGTGGACCAGCTGGCCACCTGGGGCCGGCGGGTCGGGGCGGACACCATCCGCGGCGCCGAGGGCGCCGACCCGGCCTCGGTGGCCTTCGACGCGGTGGCCGCCGGGGTGGACCGCGGCGCCGACGTGGTGCTCATCGACACCGCCGGCCGGCTGCACACCGCCACCGGGCTGATGGACCAGCTCGGCAAGGTCAAGCGGGTGGTGGAGAAGAAGGCCGCCGTGGACGAGGTGCTGCTGGTGCTCGACGCCACCGTGGGCCAGAACGGGCTGATGCAGGCGCGCACCTTCCGGGACGTGGTGGACATCACCGGGGTGGCGCTGACCAAGCTGGACGGCACCGCCAAGGGCGGCATCGTCTTCCAGGTGCAGCATGAGCTGGGCGTGCCGGTGAAGCTGGTCGGCCTCGGCGAGGGCGCCGACCACCTGGCCCCCTTCGAACCGGAGAGCTTCGTCGACGCGCTGCTCGGCGAGTAGCCGCACCGCGCACCGCACCGCGCCCCGCCGGGAGCCCCCGGCGGGGCGCGGCGGCGTCGGCGGGGCGAAACCTGCCGGATACGGCGGCGGAGTGGTGTTTACCCGCCGGTTACCGCCGCCGCGGGCGGGCGGAAACACCGGGCCGGAAAGGTCATCGGGGCACCCACCCGATCCCCAGAGGAGAACCGATGACCGCAGAACACACCGCGGCGATGAGCGGCGACGCCGCCTGGATGCTCATCTCCGCCGCCCTGGTCCTGCTGATGACCCCCGCCCTGGCCTGCTTCTACGGGGGCATGGCCGGCCGCCGGGCGGTGCTCAACATGATGATGATGTCCTTCGGCTCCCTCGGCGTGGTCAGCGTCGTCTACGTGCTCTGGGGCTGGTCGATGTCCTACGGCGGCGGCTCCGTCGCCGGCGTCTTCGCCAACCCCTTCACCCAGTTCGGCCTCTCCGGGGCCATCGTCGACGGGGCCGGGGACTACGTCGCCGGGGCCGCGGGCTACGCCAACGTCATCGACGTCTGCTTCCAGCTCACCTTCGCGGTGATCGCCGCCGCGCTGATCACCGGCGCGATCGCCAACCGGGCCCGCTTCGCCACCTGGCTGGTCTTCGCCGCCGCCTGGGTGACCTTCGCCTACTTCCCGATGGCGCACATGGTCTGGGGCGGCGGGCTGCTCTCCGACGGCGCCGGCGGGATCCCCGCCGCCCTGTTCGGCACCGTCGCCGAGGGCGGCGAGCGGGTCGCGCGGATCGCGCCCATCGACTTCGCCGGCGGCACCGTGGTGCACATCAACGCCGGCATGGCCGCCCTGGTGCTGGCCATCATCGTCGGGCCCTCGGTGGGCTTCCTGCGCACCGCGCACCGCCCGCACAACCTGCCCCTGGTCATGCTGGGCGCGGCCCTGCTGTGGTTCGGCTGGTTCGGCTTCAACGCCGGCTCCGCCTTCGCCGCCGACGGGGTCGCCGGCCTGGCCTGGCTGAACACCACCGTGGCCACCGGCGCGGCGATGCTGGGCTGGCTGGGCTGCGAGCGGATCCGCGACGGCAAGGCCACCTCCCTCGGCGCCGCCTCCGGGGTGGTCGCCGGCCTGGTCGCGGTGACCCCCGCCTGCGGGGACCTCACCCCGGCCGGGGCGATCGCGCTCGGCGCGGTCGGCGGGGTGCTGGCCTGCCTGGGCGTGGGCCTGAAGTACCGCCTCAGGTTCGACGACAGCCTCGACGTGGTCGGCGTGCACCTGGTCGCCGGGCTGTGGGGCACCGTCGGCGTGGGCCTGCTCGCCGACGGCCGGGGGCTGCTCACCGGCGGCGGCGCCGACGGCGCCCGGCTGCTGGTGGTGCAGATCCTGATCGCCGCGGTCGCCATGGTCTTCTCCGGGGCGGTCACCGCCGCACTGGGCCTGGGCCTGCGCGCCACCATGGGCTGGCGGGTCGCCGATGCCGCGGAGCGCTCCGGCATCGACGGCGCCGAGCACGGCGAAACCGCCTACGACACCACCACCGCCATCCCCTCCCCGCGCCCCTAGCCGGACCCCGTCACGACCGAAGAGGAACACCATGAAGCTCATCACCGCAGTCGTCAAGCCCTTCACCGTGCCGGAGGTCAAGGAGGCGCTGCAGCGCATCGGCGTGCACGGCATGACCGTCAGCGAGGTCCGCGGCTACGGCCAGCAGAAGGGCCATACCGAGGTCTACCGCGGCGCCGAGTACAGCGTCGACTTCGTCGACAAGCTCAAAATCGAGGTCGTCGTCGGCGACGGCTCCGCCGCCGACGCGGTCGAGGCGATCGTCGGCGCGGCCCGCACCGGGTCCATCGGCGACGGCAAGGTGTGGGTCACCGACGTCTCCCACGTGGTGCGGGTACGCACCGGCGACGTCGGCGACGCCGCCGTCTAGGCCGGCGCCGATGGCCGCCGCACCCGGCGCCGACCCGCCGCGGCCGGACCCGGCGGCGCTGCTCGCCGCAATCGACCCGCCGGCCGGGTTCGCCCTGGCCGCCACCGGCTCCTACGCCCGCGGGGAGGCCACCGCGCACTCGGACCTGGACCTCACCCTGATCGTGGACCCGGCGGTGCCGGAGGCCGAGGTCGCCCGGGTCGCCGAGTCGATCTGGTACCCGCTGTGGGACCACCCGATCCCGGTGGACCATTCGGTGCGCACCCCGGCGGCGGCGCTGGCCGCCGCCGAGGCCGACCCGGCGGTGTTCCTGGCCCTGCTGGATCTGGCGCATCTGCGCGGCGCCGAGGAGCTCACCGAGGAGCTGCGGGAGCGCCTGCGCACCGCCTGGCGGCGCGGCATGCCCGGCCGCTTCGACGCGCTCATCGGCACCGCCGCCGCCCGGTGGCGCCGCTGCGGTGCGGTGACCGCGATGACCCGGCCGGATCTCAAGCACGGCCGCGGCGGGCTGCGCGACCATGATCTGCTGCGCGCCCTGGCCCTGGCCCAGATCGCCGACACCGGGGGCACCGAGGCCGCCCGGGGGGTGCTGCTGGACATCCGGGCCCGGCTGCACCTCGTCGCCCGGCGGGCCCATGACGTGCTCGACCCCGAGTTCGCGGAGCTCATCCACGCCGACCTGGGCTACCCCGACGGCCGCGCCCTGCAGCGCGGCCTGGCCGACGCCGCCGCGGAGATCGACGCCGCCCTGACCCGGGCCACCGGCACCGCTCGGGCGGCGCTGCCCCGGCGCACCGCGCTGCGCTGGCCGGTGCGGCGCAGCCTGGACGAGGGGGTCGTCGACCACGGCGGGCAGGTGGCGCTGGCCCGCGGCGCCGATCTCGGGGATCCGGGGCTGCCGCTGCGCGCGGCCGCCTCGATGGCGCGCACCGGGATGGCCGCCGGGGAGGCCACCTGGCGGCGGCTGGCCGACTGCCCCGCCCCGCCGCGGCCCTGGCCGGCGGCGGTGCTCGCCGATCTGCTCGCCGTGCTCGCCGCGGATCCGGGGGTGCTCCGCGATCTCGACGCGCACGGGCTGCTGGAGCCGCTGCTGCCGGACTGGCCGGCGATCCGGGGCCTGGTGCCCCGGGAGCGCAGCCACATCCGCACCGTCGACGAGCACACCATCGCCGTGGTCGCCGGGGCCGCGGCCCGGCGCACCCGGGTGGCCCGGCCGGATCTGCTGCTGCTCGCCGCGCTGCTGCACGATCTCGGCAAGGGCCGGGATCGGCCCCATGCGGAGGTCGGCGCGAGCATCGCCGCCGGCTTCGCCGCCGCCGCGGGGCTGCCCGCGGCCGATGCGGCGACCCTGGAGGTGCTGGTGCGCGAGCACCAGCGGCTCGCCGAGCTGGCCACCCGCGCCGACCCGGCGGCCCCGGCGACGGCCGCGGCGCTGGTGGGGCGGCTCGCCGACGCCGGGGACCCGGCCCTGGCCCTGGACGTGCTGGAGGTGCTCACCGAGGCCGATTCGCTGGGCACCGGGCCCGGGGTGTGGACGCCCTCCCGGGCGGCGGGGGTGCGCCGGCTCGCCGCCGGGGCCCGGGAGCGCCTGGCCGGGGCGGTGCCGGGGCCCCCGGAGCCGCCGCCGGCGCCGGAGCCGGGTCCGGTGGCGGTGGCCGGGTGGACGGTGCGGCTGGCCGACCCGGCCGGTGCGGCGGCGCTGGCCGGGCTGCTGCGGGCGCTCGCCGCCGCCGGCTGCGCGGTCGCCGCGGCCACCGCGGTGTTCGACGAGGCCGGGGTGCGCGCCGAGGTGGTGCTGCGGCCCCGCCACGGCGGGCCGCCGCGGCCGGAGGCGCTGCGCGCCCGGTACCGCGCCGCCGGCCGCCCCGGGCCGGCGGCGGCGGCGATCCCGGGCCCGGCCCCCGCGGCGCCGGCGGATGCCCGGCTGCTGCGCCGCGGCCCCGGCGGCGGGATCGTGGAACTGCGCGCCCCGGACCGGCCGGGGCTGCTCGCCGAGGTGGTCGCCGCGGCCGGGGCGGAGCTGGCCTGGGTGCGCGCCGGCACCGTCGCGGGCACCGCGGTGGACCTGCTCGGGGCCCGCCCGGGGCGGGCCGCGGCGGCGGAAACCGGGGTGCTCGGCGTTCTCGGCGCCGGGTATGGTGAGGGGGTTAGCGCTCGATAGTCGAATCAATCAGGGAGTACCAGGCACGTGTTCGAATCACTGTCCGAACGGCTGACCGGGGCACTGAAGGACCTGCGCGGCAAGGGCCGGCTCAGCGAGGCCGACATCAACGCCACCGCGCGGGAGATCCGCCTGGCCCTGCTCGAGGCCGATGTCGCGCTGCCGGTGGTGCGGGCCTTCATCAAGAGGATCAAGACCCGGGCGGCCTCCGCGGAGGTCTCCCAGGCGCTCAACCCCGCCCAGCAGGTCATCAAGATCGTCGACGAGGAGCTGCGCGCGATCCTCGGCGGGGAGACCCGCCGGCTCAACCTGGCGAAGAACCCGCCGACCATCATCATGCTCGCCGGCCTGCAGGGCGCCGGCAAGACCACCCTGGCCGGCAAACTCGCCAAGCACCTCGCCGGGCAGGGCCACACCCCGGTGCTGGTGGCCTGCGACCTGCAGCGCCCCGGGGCGGTGCAGCAGCTGCAGATCGTCGCCGAGCGCGCCGGGGTGGCCTGCTTCGCCCCGGACCCGGGCACCGCCGAGGGCTCCCACGACCATGAGATGGGCACCAGCCACGGGGACCCGGTGGAGGTCGCCCGCCGCGGCATCGCCTTCGCCCGGGGCGCGCACCATGACGTGGTGATCGTGGACACCGCCGGCCGGCTGGGCATCGACGAGGTGCTCATGGGCCAGGCCCGGGACATCCGCGACGCGATCGACCCGCACGAGGTGCTCTTCGTCATCGACGCGATGATCGGCCAGGACGCGGTGACCACCGCGGAGGCCTTCCGCGACGGGGTGGGCTTCACCGGGGTGGTGCTCACCAAGCTCGACGGCGACGCCCGCGGCGGTGCGGCGCTGTCCATCCGGGAGGTCACCGGCAAGCCGATCCTCTTCGCCTCGACGGGGGAGAAGCTGGAGGACTTCGACGTCTTCCACCCGGAGCGGATGGCCGGCCGGATCCTCGGCATGGGCGACATGCTCTCCCTCATCGAGCAGGCCGAGCAGGTCTTCGACGCGAAGGAGGCGGAGAAGACCGCCCGCAAGATGGGCTCCGGGGAGCTGACCCTGGAGGACTTCCTCGAGCAGATGCTCATGATCCGGCGGATGGGCCCCATCGGCAACATCCTGAAGATGCTGCCCGGCGGCTCCCAGATGTCGGAGATGGCGGACATGGTCGACGAGCGCCAGCTCGACCGGATCCAGGCCATCATCCGCGGCATGACGCCGGCGGAGCGGGAGAACCCGAAGATCCTCAACGCCTCCCGGCGCAAGCGCATCGCCCGCGGTTCCGGGGTGACCGTCACCGAGGTCAACCAGCTGGTGGACCGGTTCTTCGAGGCCCGGAAGATGATGAACCAGATGGCCGGCCAGTTCGGGATGCCCGGCGGCAGCCGCAGCGCGACGAAGAAGCGCAAGAAGGGCCGCAAGGGCAAGAAGGGCCGCGGCCGGGGGCCGACCCCGCCGAAGGCCGCCCGGCAGGGCATGCCCGGGATGCCCGGGATGCCCGGCATGCCGGGGATGCCCGGCGCCGGCGGCGGGATGCCGGACCTGGCGGAGCTGCAGAAGCAGATGGGCGATCAGCTGCCCCCGGGCATGGAGGGCATCGATCTCTCCGCCCTGGACTTCGGCGAGGGCAAGCCCGGCCGGCGCTAGCCCCGGCCCCCGCGCACCCCGGGGCGGGCGCCCGCGCGCCCGGTCAGCCGGCGGCCTCGATCCCCTCCAGGATCGGGGTCAGCTCCCGGTCCAGCCGCGCGGCCATGGTGCGGGCCAGCTCATCGGTGATGTGGTTGTCGTCCCGGTAGGCGTAGATGTTGCCGATCACCGGCGGGCAGAACCGCGGCCCGCAGAGCAGGTCGGTCAGATCCAGGGAATGCGCCCCGGCGATCCCGGCGAGCACCGCATCGGCCGGGTTGGCCTCGTCGAGCACTCGGGACCGGGCGATCCCGCAGGAGGCGGCGTCGCCGCCGGCGAGCAGGCATTCGGTGGGGGAGTAGCGCTCCCCCCGGTCGTCGGTGAACCACGGGGTGTCGCGCAGCGCGGCGAAGGGCACCCCGAGCCGCTCCAACTCCCGCCAGAAGTTCACGTAGGGGCCCGGCACGAAGTCCCCGTCGCCGGCCCGGTCCGGCCGGGTGGAGGTCACCACCACCAGATCCGGGGGATTGTCCGCGATATGCGCCATCGCCAGCCGGGTCCACTCCGGGCAGGCCCCGCCGACCTCGTCGATGTCGCCCAGCACCGGCGGGCAGCCCTGCCGCAGCAGCGGGCGCAGCCGCCAGCCGTGCCGGGCGGCGACGATGTCCAGGGGGCTGAACCACTGCTCGGAATGGGAGCCGCCAAGCAGCAGGATCTCCCGCTCCCCGGCCGGGTCGCCCCACAGGCAGGGCCGGCCGTCCTCCCGCTCCAGGGCCAGGGTCTCCGGGCCCTCGCCGCTCAGCGTGATGCAGCCGCGCTTCGCCGGCTCGGGGAACAGGGAGCGGATGATCTCCGGGTTCGGCTCCGGGCGCACCCCGGCCGGCACCGGCCGGCCCTGGTCCATCGCCAGCGCCCCCGGGTACAGCGCCGGGTCCAGCTCCCCGCCGGCGGCCGCCGCGATCCGGTGCTGCTGCACCGGGGTGAGCGCCACCAGGCCGGCCAGCACCACGGCGAGCGCCGCCCCGGCGGCGGCCCGGGCCCGCGGGGCGCCGCCGGCGGCGAGCCCCGCCCACGCCGCCCGCACCCGGGCCTCGCCCACCCGGGGCCGGGCCGCATGCTGCATCAGCGGCCGCTCCAGCAGCCGGTGGGTGAGGTGGGCCAGCACCAGGGACACCGCGATCACCGCGGTGCCCGCCGCCGCCGAGGGCTCCTCGGCCCCGGTGGCGCGCAGCAGCAGGATGAGCAGCGGCCAATGCCACAGGTACAGGGCGTAGGCGATGTCGCCGAGCCAGGTCATCGGCGCCGAGGCGAGCAGCCGGGTGGTCGCCCCCGGCGCGCCCCCGGCGGCGATCACCAGCGCCGCGCCGCCCAGCGGCCACAGCGCCGCGGGACCGGGGAACACCGCCGCACCGTCGAAGAGCGCCGCGGTGGACACCACCATGGCCAGCCCCGCCGGGGCGGCGAGGCGGGCCACCCGCGCCGGCAGCAGGATCCGGGCGCCGGCGATGGCGAGCAGCCCGCCGGCGGTGAGCTCCCAGGCGCGGCTGGCGGTGGAGTAGTAGTTCAGCGCCTGGTCCGACCCGTGCAGCCGGACGGCGTGGGCGAAGGAGGCCAGGGTCACCGCGGCCAGCGGCGCGGCGAGCAGCGCCGAGGGCCGGCCCGGGGCGTGCGTGGCGCGCAGGGTGGCCGCGAGCAGGCAGGTGGCGAGGATCACCGCCAGGTAGAACTGGCCCTGCACGGACATCGACCACAGGTGCTGCAGCGGGCTCACCGAGGCCCCGGCGGCGGCGTAGTCCGCGGCCTGCCGGGCCAGCTCCACGTTCTGGAAGTACAGGGCCGAGGCGCCCACCTGCCGGGCCAGGGCGAGGGTGCGCAGCTGCGGCAGCGCCGCGAGCGCGGCGAGGGTCACCGCGGCGAGCACCGTGAGCAGCGCCGGCAGCAGCCGCCGGGCGGTGCGCCACAGCGGCCACCAGGGGTTGACGCTGCGGGTCGGGTCATCGGCGGCGCGCAGCTGGGAGCCGAGGAAGAAGTAGCCGGAGAGCAGCAGGAACACGTCCACGCCGCCGGAGACCCGGCCCACGTAGACGTGGCAGGCCACCACCAGCGCGATGGCGATGCCGCGCAGCCCGTCGAGATCCCTGCGGTAGCCCATCGGCCTCAGCGCCCCCCGTCCGCGATGGCCCGCAGCACCGGGGCGACCCGGCGGCGGAACTCGGGGGTGAGGGAGGCGGCGATGTCGTCGGTGAGGTGGTTGTCGTCGCGGTAGACGAAGATGTTGCCGAGCACCGCCGGGCACCAGCCGTCCGGGCAGAGCACGTCGGTGAAGTCCACGGTGGTCGAGCCCGGGTAGGCGCCGATGAACTCCTCGGCCGGGTTGAAGGGGGTGAGCAGCCAGTCCGCGGCGGCGCCGCAGGCGTCCGGGTCCCCGCCGTCGGCGACGCATTCGGTGGGCCGCAGCTTCTCCCCGCGGGCGTCGACGAACCAGGGGGTGTCCCGGATGGCCAGGAAGGGCACCCCGATGGCCCGCAGCGCATCCCAGAAGCGCAGGTAGCCCTCCGGGGTGAAATCGTGCCGCGCGGAACCGGGCCGGGAGGCGGTGGTGACCACCAGATCCGGGGTGGTCTCCGCGATGTAGTCCACCACCGCCTGCGACCAGCGGTCGCACACCTCGCCCGAGCCGGGCTGCAGGCTCACCGGGCAGCCCGGGCGCAGCACCGGGATGAGCCGGAAACCCTCCTCCCGGGCGATCGCGTGCAGCGGCGGGAACCACTGCTCGGAATGGGAGGCGCCGACCAGCAGCATGGTGCGCGCACCCGCGGGGTCGCCGTAGACGCAGGGCTCGGTGCCGTCGCCGATGTCGCGCTTCACGGTGTAGATCGCCTCGGGGTCGTCGGCGCGCCGGGTCAGGCAGCCCTCCCAGGCCGGCTGCGGCCACATCGAGTCCGCGAGATCCGGGGCGGGCCGGTAGGGCACCCCGGCCGGGGCGGCCGCGCCCTCGGTGACCACCCGGGCCCCGGGGTAGGCCGTCGGGTCGAGCACCGCCACCCGGGCCGCCCGGATCCGGTGCCGCTGCACCTCCTCCGCGGACACCAGGGACCCGGCGATGAGCAGCAGCGCCACCGCGGCCACGGCGCGCAGCCGGGAGCCGCGGCGGGCGCGCAGCCCCGCCCAGGCGGCGGCGAGGACCCGGTCCCCGCGGTCCGGGCGGGTGCCGCGCTGCATCAGGGGGCGCTCGATGAACCGGTGGGTGGCCCAGGCCAGGGCCACCGACACCGCCACCACGGCGGTGCCCAGCGCCGCGGTGGGCGCCTCCCGGCCGGATTCGCGCACCGCGATGATGAGCAGCGGCCAGTGCCACAGGTACAGCGCGTAGGCGATGTCGCCGAACCAGGTGGCCACCCGGGAGCCCAGGGCGGCGGAGACCATCCCGCCGCGGCCCCGCGAGGCCACCACCAGGGCGGCCCCGGTGAGCGGGAACAGGGTCAGCGGGCCGGGGAAGTGGTAGGCGCCGTCGGCGAGGAGGCCGGTGACCGCGATCATGGTCACCCCGAGGGCGGCGGCCGCGGCGGCGAGCCGGCGCGGCGGGCGCACCCGGGCGATCACCAGGCCGAGCAGGGCGCCCAAGCCCAGCTCCCAGAGCCGGGACCAGGTGGAGTAGTAGTTCAGCGGCTGGTCCACCCCGTGCAGCCACCAGGCGTAGCCGAAGGAGGCGATGGTCACCGCCGCCAGAATCGGGGTCATCGCCGCCGCGGTGGTCCACGGCCGGGCCCCGGCCCGGCGCCGGTTGCGTCCCCGCACGATCCAGCCGACCAGGCTGACCAGCAGGATCGCGCCCAGGTAGAACTGGCCCTGCACGGACATCGACCACAGGTGCTGCAGGGGGGAGGAGTCCGCGCCGGCGGCCCGGTAGTCGCGGGCCTGGGCGGCGAGCTCCCAGTTCTGGAAGTACAGCACGCTGGCCGCCAGCTGCCGGGCGTTGTCGATGGTGCGCATCGACGGTACCCGCCAGAGCACCAGGGCGGCGGTGGCGGCGAGCACGGTGAGCAGGCCGGGCAGCAGCCGCCGGGCGGTGCGCCAGATCGACCACCAGGGGTTGATCGAGCGATGCGGGCGGTCCGCGTTGCGGATCTGGGAGCCGAGGAAGAACAGCCCGGACAGCAGCAGGAACACGTCCACGCCGCCGGAGACCCGGCCCACGTAGACGTGGAAGAGCACCACCAGCGCGATCGCGATACCGCGCAGACCGTCGAGATCGCGACGGTAGGGGCTGGGCGGGGGCGCGGCGCGGCCGGCGGGGGTCGGGGGCACGGCCCCGAACCTAGCACCGGCCGGCGGCGGCCCGGCGTTCAGGGCGGCCCCCGCCGCACCGGCCGGCGGCCGGTACCCGATCCGGGCCCGGACCGGGGGCGGAACCGGGTGGTTCAGCCGGTGGCGAGGCCGTCCAGGAAGGGCCCGATCCGCCGGTCCAGCTCCGGGGCGAGGGTGCGCACGAAGGTCGGGCTGAGATGATCGTCGTCCCGGTACACCCAGACGTTGCCGATCACCGCCGGGCAGGTCCCGTCGGGGCAGAGGATGTCGCTGAAGTCCAGGGCGAGGGTGCCCGGGTACCGGGACAGCGCCCGCGCCCCGGAATCCGCGTCGGACAGGGTCAGCGCCCGCTCCGGTCCGCAGCTGCGGGGGTCCCCGCCGGCGACCACGCACCGGGAGGATTCGAAGTTCCGGAATTCGGCGTCGCGGGACCAGGGGTTGTCCCGGAAGCCGAGGAAGGGGATGCCCAGCTCGGCGAGCTCCTCGAAGAACCCGATATAGGCGCGGGGCGTGTAGTCGCCGACGGCATCCGGGCGGGGCCTGGTGGTGGTGCCCACCACGAGATCGGGTCGGGTGTCCCGGATGTGCCGGAGCAGCCGGGCGTTCCACGTCCGGCACTTGTGCCGCCGGCCGGGGACCTCGCCGACCGCGGCGGGGCAGCCGTGCCGGATGCGCACGGTGATCCGCCACCCGTGCCGTTTGGCGACCGCGTCCAGGGCATCGAACCACTGCTGGGTGTGGGAGCCGCCGACGAGCAGCATCGTCCGATCGCCCGCCGGGTCGCCGAATACGCAGGGGTCGCCGGAGCGGGTGCTGGTGGGGATGAAGTCCTCGGGGTATTCCGCGCCGGCGATGCAGCCGGCCCGGCCGACCCGATCCGAATCCTCGGCGAGGATCAGGTACGGGGGGAAGGGCGCCACCCCCGCCGGTGCGGCCCCGACGATGGCCCGCGCCCCCGGGTGCGTCGCCGGATCCGGGGTGACGCCGGCGTAGCGGGCCGTCTCGGCGCGGGAGTAGGGCAGGGCGGCCAGGCAGATCCCGGCCACGGCGAGGACGCCCACCCCGGCCAGGGCGCGCAGCTGGGCGGGCCGGTGCCCGCGCAGCCCGGCCAGCGCCTGCGCTACGACCGGTTCCCCGACGGCGGGCCGGCCCCGGCGCTGCAGCAGCGGGGTCTCCACGAACCGGTGCGTGGCCCAGGCCAGGACCAGCGACCCGGTGATGATGGCGGTGCCGAGCACGGCGCCGGGCCGCCGGCTGTCGACCATGTTGGTGGTGATGATGAGCAGCGGCCAGTGCCAGAGGTAGAGGGGGTAGGCGACCCGGCCCAGGAACAGCACCGGGCGGCTCTCCAGGAAGGACGTCGCCGCTCCGGGCCGGCCCCCGGCGATGATCACCAGGGCGGCCCCGCCGACGGGGGCCAGGGTCCAGGGGCCGGGGAATTCCGCGGCGCCGTCGAACACCAGGCCCGTGGCGGCGACCAGGAGCAGCCCGGCCGCGGCCAGAGCCCCGGCGGCGCGGTCGGGCAGGGCCCGGATCCGCGTCCCATGGCGGGCCAGGACCAGGGTGAGCACCCCGCCGAGCCCGATCTCCCAGAACCGGGAGACGGTGGAGTAGTAGTTGGCGACCTGGTCCCGGTCGTGCAGCCAGCAGGCGTAGCCGAAGGACACCGCCACCCCCAGGGTGAGCAGCGGCAGCGCCGCCCGGGCGACCGCGCCGGCGGCGGCGCCCGCCCGCCGGGTCACCCAGCCGAGGGCGGCGACCACGAGGATCGCCAGCAGGTAGGCGTGGAACTGCACCGACATCGACCACAGGTGCTGTAGCGGGGAGATGTCATCGGCGGCGGCGCCGTACTCGGCGGCCTTGCGGGTGAGCTTGAGGTTCTCCAGGTAGAGCAGGGAGGCGAGGAGCTGCTCGGCCATCTCCACGGTGCGCAGCTGGGGGGCGGCGAGGAGCGCCAGCGCCGCGCAGGAGGCGGTGACGGTGACCAGGGTGGGGTAGAGCCGGCGCAGGGTGCGCCACAGCGGCCACCAGGGGTTGAGGGAGGCCGCCGGGCGATCCGCGTTGCGGATCAGCACCCCGATGAAGAAGAACCCGGAGAGCAGCAGGAACACGTCCACGCCGCCGGAGACCCGGCCGACGTAGACGTGGAAGACCACCACCAGGGCGATGGCGAAACCGCGTAACCCGTCCAGATCCAGCCGGCGCAGGGCGGCGGCGGGCGCGCCGGCGGGGATGCGATCGGTGTCGCGTGTGCTCGGCATGGTTGAGAATCTAATCGGCACCGGGCCGGTGCACGCCGTTTCACCAGGGATTTCCCGGGGCATGCGATAGGGACGGGGGTGAACGGCGACGCTCCGCCGCGGTTGCCCGGGCCGGCGCCGCCCCGGGTGGGGGCGGGGCGCGGCTTGGGGGCCGCCCCGGCGGCTGGTAGAGTGCCACCGGTCGCCCACCGGCGTCCCGATCCCGCATGCGCGGGGGCGGGGGCGCCCCGGGCGGCGACTGCAGACACCGTCCCCGACCACGGTCGGCCGGTGGTCACCTGCAGACCAAATCCAAGGGCAAAACCGGCCCGCGCCCGATGCGCGGGTGACATCAGAATTGCCCCGTGACCGACAATGGAAGTGAGCCCCACCATGGCCGTCAAGATCAAGCTGCAGCGCCTCGGCAAGGTGCGCAACCCGCACTACCGGATCATCGTCGCCGACGCGCGCACCCGCCGCGACGGGCGGGTCATCGAGAACATCGGCATCTACGAGCCGAAGTCCGAGCCCTCCGTCATCAAGATCGACTCCGAGCGCGCCCAGTACTGGCTCGGCGTCGGCGCCCAGCCCACCGAGCCCGTGCTCGCCCTGCTGAAGATCACCGGCGACTGGCAGAAGCACAAGGGCCTGCCCGGCGCCGAGGGCACCCTCAAGGTCGCCGAGGAGAAGCCCTCCAAGCTGGACCTGTTCAACAAGGCCCTCGCCGAGGCCAACGAGTCCGCCTCCGCGGAGACCGTCGCCGCCAAGCGCCGCGAGGCCAAGGAGGCCAAGAAGCCGAAGGCCGAGGAGGCCCCCGCCGAGGACGCCGAGTAGCACCCGGCCCCGCAGGACCGCACCCGCGACGCCGCCGCCCGCACCGGGCGGCGGCGTCGTCGCATGCCGGGGCCCGGATCGGCGCGGCCCGCGGGGCCGGCCCGGGTGCCGGACCGGCCCCGGGGGGCGATAGTCTGGGCGGGTGAGCGAGAACAGAAGGGCCGAGGACGCCGAGCTGGTGCAGATCGGCCGGGTCACCAAACCGCATGGGGTGCGCGGGGAGGTCTCCGTCGACCCCAGCACCGATGACCCGGCGGGGCGCTTCGCCCCGGGCACGGTGCTGCGCGGGGTGCAGGCCGGCCGGGAGCGCGAGCTCACCGTCGCCGGCGCCCGGCCGCACCAGGGCCGGCTGCTGGTGCGCTTCGAGGAGGTGCCCGACCGCACCGCCGCGGAATCGCTGCGCGGGATGCGCTTCCTCGCCGAGGCGGTGCCCGACGCCGCCGGGGAGGCCCACTACGACCATGAGCTGGTGGGGCTGCGGGTGCTCGACTGCGGCGACGTCGACGCCGCGGAGGCCGAGGCCCGCGCCTACGACGGGGCGCAGCCGGAGCCGGTCGACGTCGGCGAGGTCGCCGGGGTGGTCCGCAACCCGGCGCAGCGGCTGCTGCGGGTGGCCCTCGACGACGGTGGCGAGGCGCTGGTGCCCTACGTGCGCGCCATCGTGCCGATCGTGGACGTCGAACAGGGCGCGATCGTGATCACCCCGCCGGCGGGGCTGCTGGAGCTGTGAGCATGCGCCTGGACGTGCTGACCATCTTCCCCGGCTACCTGGAGCCGCTGCGCCAGGCGCTGGTCGGCAAGGCCATCGAGCAGGGCCGGCTGGCGGTGCACGTGCACGATCTGCGCGCCTGGGCCCCCGGGGTGCACCAGAGCGTGGACGGCCCGCCCTGCGGCGGCGGGCCCGGGATGGTGATGAAGCCGGAGGTGTGGGGACCGGCCCTGGACGACGTGCTCGCCGGCGCGGGCCCGGCCGCGGCGAGCGCCCCGCTGACCTCGGCGGCCCCGCATGCCGGGCAGCTGCGGCGGGACGAGAAGGCCGGGGCGCCGCCGGAGTCCTCCTACGCGGGCGCCGCCGGGGCGGCGGGCGATGACCGGCCGCTGCTGGTGGTGCCCACCCCCGCCGGCCGGCCCTTCACCCAGGAGCTGGCCCGGCGCTGGTCGCTGGAGGAGCGGATCTGCTTCGCCTGCGGCCGCTACGAGGGCATCGACCAGCGGGTGCTCGACGATGCCGCGGCGCGGTGGCGGGTCGAGGAGGTCTCCATCGGCGATTACGTGCTGATCGGCGGGGAGGTGGCGGTGCTGGTGATCGCCGAGGCGGTGACCCGGCTGGTGCCGGGGGTGCTGGGCAACCGGCTCAGCCATGAGCAGGACAGCTTCTCCGAGGGGCTGCTGGAGGGCCCCTGCTACACCCGGCCGCGCACCTGGCGGGGCCGGGAGGCCCCGGCGGTGCTGTTCAGCGGGGATCACGCCCGGGTGGATCGGTGGCGCCGGGACCAGGCGCTGCTGCGCACCGCGGCCCGGCGGCCGGAGCTGCTCGCCGGACTCGACCTCGACGCCCGGGATCGGGCGGTGCTGGAGCAGGGGGAGAGCCCCGAGGGCTAGGCCCGGTGCGGGGCCGAATGCCGGAAACCGGCCTCGTCGCCGGTGTGCAGGGTGAGCAGCATCACCGCCGGCTGCTCGGCGCGCACCGAATGCGGCACCCCGGCGCGGACGTAGACCAGCCGGCCCGGCTCCAGCAGGCCGGACTCGTCGCCGACCCGGAAGCCGATGGCCCCGTCGAGGGCCTGCACCGTGATCGCGTGCGGGGCCCGGTGGGTGTCCAGGCGCTGGCCGGCGGCGAAGCGCATCACCACCACCGCGGCGCCGTCGAAGGTGCCCAGCCGCAGTGCGGCGGGGTGGTCCCCGGCACGCGCCGGCGGCGCCGCGGCGAGGGGGTCGAGGAATGCGTGGTCGACGGGGTCGTGGCCCATGGTCGCCTCCGGGGCTGGTCGGGTGCGGGGATGCGGCGGGGCGGGCGGCCCCGGGTCGCCGGCGGCGTCCGGGTCCATGCTATCAACGCCCCATGACCACCATGCCCCCGTTCGCCGTCAGCCCGCCAGTCCCGCCGGCCCCCGCCGCCGGCCGCGCCCCGCGGGGGGTGCGCCGATGATGGCCGGGCCGACCCGGGTGCGCCATCTGCTCGGCTGGACGGCGGTGCTGGCCGCCCTGGCCTGGTGGTCCACCACGGACGCCGGCCGGCGGCTGGACGGCGCGGTCGCCGCCGACATCGCCCGGCTGCGCGGCGCCGGGCCGGTGGCGGACTGGGCGACACTGGCGGATGCGGCGCTGCGGCCGCTGGCGCTCGCCCCGGCGACGGTGGTGCTCGCCCTGGTCCTGTGGTGGCGCTTCCGCCGTTTCGCGCTGCTCGTGCCCGCCTCCTTCGCCACCTCCATCGCGGTGACCTACCTGATCAAATGGGCCCTGGGCCGGCCCCGCCCGGCGGGCTGGCTCTCCGCGGTGGACCTCGGCGACGCCGCCTTCCCCTCCGCGCACGTCGCCGGGGCCTCGGCGACGGTGATCGCGGTGCTGCAGCTGCTGCGCCGGGTGGCCGGCCGGCTGCTCACCCGGCTGCTGCAGGCCGGGGCGCTGGCCCTGGTCGCCGCGGTCGCCGCGGCCCGGGTGTGGGTCGGCGCGCACTGGCTGGGCGATGTGGTCGCCGGGCTGGTGGTCGGGGTGATCGGGGTCTCCGCGGCGCTGCTGGTGCTGCGCGCGCTGCCCGCGCCGCGCGGGGCGGGGCCGCGGCTCTAGCCGGCGGCCGGCCCCGGCGGGGCCAGCCCCGCCGGGGTGACCCGCATCCCGGCGGCGACCAGGGCGTCCCGGGCGGCCGCGGCGAGGGCCGGCTCCCCGTTGACCCGGCGCACCGCCGGGGCCGCGGGCAGCCCGGCCAGGGCCGCCACCGCCGCCTCCTCCGCCCCGGGCATGACCAGGAGGTTCGCCCCGCCGGAGGAGGCCCAGCCGGCGAGCCGGCCATCGGCGGCGAGGAGGGCCAGCGCCCCCGCCGCCCGGGTGGCCCGGCCGGGCAGGCCCGCCGGCCAGGGCGCCACCGCGCCATAGGGGTTGGCCGGGGCCCGGGCCGGCACCGCCCGGGCCCGCGGCGCCGCCCCGGCGGCGCGCAGCCGGTCCACCGTCGCCCGCTCGGCGAACTGGGCGGGCCCGGCCCCGGCGAGGAAGCCGCCGCGCAGCACCCGGCCGGCGTCCTCCATCGCGCGCAGCACCGGGTAGAGCCGGGCCCAGGACAGCCCATCGGCCTCCGCCGCGCCGCGGCAGGCCACGCCCCAGCGGGCGAGCAGGCCCTCGGCGTCGAGCACCGGGTCGGCGGCGGGGTCCGGCACGGCCCGCCACCGGCCGGCGACATCCGGCGGCTGCGGGATCCGGCGCACCCGGGCCCGGGAGGGCCGGGCCCGGCGCACCGGCCGGGCCGGGCGGGCGGGCCCGCCCGCGGGGCCGCCGCCGGCCAGGGCCCGGGCGGCGGCCATCGACTCCGGGGCGGCCAGGCCCGCCGCGGCGAGGGCGCGCAGGCCCGCCGCGGTCGCCCCGGCGGCTGCGCCGGCCGCCCCGGCCAGGTCCGCCGCGGTCCAGGACCCGCCCCGGCGCAGCACCGCGAGCAGCCCCGCGGCGTCCTCGTCGAGGTCCCCGGCGGCCCCCGGATCTGGGGCGGGCCAGGCGTCGACCAGCTCCGGCGGGGCGAGCAGCAGGTCCCGGCCGCGCAACCGGATCGCGAGCTCCCCGGAGCCGGCGAGGGCGTCGAGGTCCCCGGCCCCGGCGAGCAGATCCCATTCCGCGGGGGTCAGGCCGATCCCGGCGAGCCGGTCCACCACCTCGGCGGCGTCGCCGCCGCGGTGGGCCTGCCAGCGGGCCAGCGCCGCCGCGTCCACCGGGGCGAGCTCGGCGAGGGCGCGTCGCCGGGCGGCGCCGCGCAGCCGGTCCAGCACGCCCCGGTCGCAGAACTCCGGTTCGCCCACCCCGGCGCGGAACCGGCCCCGGACCAGCTCCGGGCCGGCCGCGGCGAGCAGCCGGCCCACCTCCGCGGGATCCCGGCCCAGCCCGGCGGCGGCCTCCGCCCGGGTGAAGGGCCCGTGGCCGCGGGCCCAGCGGCGCAGCAGCGGCGCCGGGTCGGCGGTGGCGAAGCCGGCGTCCACGGGATGCGCCAGATGGGGTACGCCCCCGATGTCCAGGGCCACCGCGGTCCCCGGCGGCGCCGCGCCGTCGGCGAGCAGCCCGGGCAGCTCCGCCCGGGGCACCGGGCCGAGGGCGCGCAGCGCGTCGAGGACGTCCCCGGCGTCGCGGGGCCGGGTGCCGGGGGCGCGCCGGCGTAGCCGGGCGACCGTCTCGTCGATGATCCCCGGGGTCAGGGCGGTGCGCAGGTCCACGCCGCCGACCAGGGCGGCGAGCAGCGCCGGGTCCAGGCGCAGGGTCGCCGCCCGGGCCTCCGCGGCGGGCACGTCGCCCTCGTAGAGGAACTCCCCGGTGTAGCGGAACAGCTGGGCGGCGGCGAAGGGGGAGGGGGCGGTGGTCTCCACCTCGTGCAGCCGGGCGCCGGCGAGGACCTCCCGCAGCGCGGGCAGGTCGTAGACGTCGACCAGGCATTCCCGGGCGGCCTCCAGCAGCACCGGCAGATCGGCGAGGTCGCGCACCGCGGAGAGCAGCTGCTCGGCGCGCAGCCGCTGCCGCCACAGCGGCTGCCGGCGGCCGGGCCGGCCCGGCCGCATCAGCAGGCTGCGCGCGGCGCATTCCCGGAACCGGGCGGCGTAGAGCGCGGTGCCGGAGACCAGCCCGGGCAGGTCCCCGGGGTCGATGTCGAACAGGTCGGCGCCGGGCACGACGTCCATGGCGGGCAACCGCAGCAGCACCGCGTCATCGGTGGCCATCGGCCGGGCGTCCACGCCCCAGCGGGCCCGCACCCGGTCCCCGGCGGCCAGCGCCCAGGGCAGGGTGACCCCGCGGCCGTACGGGCAGTGCAGCACCACCTGCCAGTCGCCGGTCTCGTCCCGGAAGGACTCCACCAGCAGGTCCCGGTCATCGGGCACCATGCCGGTGGCGGCGCGCTGCCGCCCCACCCAGTCCACCAGGGTGGCCGCGCCCCCGGCGCCGGCGACGTCGGCGATGCCCGCCGGATCGCGCAGCGCCGCCCCGATCGCCGGGGCCAGGGCGGCCGGCCGGGGCGGGGCGTCGCCGTTCCAGAAGGGCAGCCGGCCGGTGAGCCCGGGGGCGGGGGCGACCAGCACCCGGTCCCGGGTGATCCCGGTGACCCGCCAGCTGCTCGCGCCGAGGGTGAGCACATCGCCCACCCGGGTCTCGTAGACCAGCTCCTCGTCGAGTTCGCCGACCCGGCGGGGCTGCCGGGGCCCGCCGGCGTCGCCGCCGGCGGAGGCGAGGTAGACCCCGAAATAGCCGCGGTCGGCGATGGTGCCGGGGGCGGAGACCACCGCCTGCTGCGCCCCGCGGCGGGGCCGCAGCAGACGGGGCCGGGCCGGGTCGCGCTCCACCAGGGGCCGCAGGTCCGCCAGGTCCGGGGCGGCGAACTCCCCGGTGACCTGGCGCACCACCGCGTCGAAGAGGCCCCGGTCCAGGGTGCGGAAGCACCAGGCCCGGCGCACCGTGGCGTACCAGCGGTCCAGGTCCAGGCCGGGGGCGCGCTCCCGGGCCGGGGCGGCGCCGTCGGGGTCGGCGGGGTCGGGGCCCACCGGGGCGGCCGTGGCGGCGATGGTGTGCTGGGCGAGCACGTCGAGGGGGTTGGCGGGCACCGCGAGATCCTCGATCCGGCCGGCCAGGGCGCGGCGCACGGTGACCGCGGACAGCAGCAGATCCCCGGGGTGCATCGGGTGCACCACCCCGCGGGACACCCCGCCGACCCGGTGCCCGGCCCGGCCCACCCGCTGCACCGTCGCCGCCGCCGAGGGCGGGGCGCCGACCTGCACCACCAGGTCCACCTCGCCCATGTCCACGCCCAGCTCCAGGGTGGCGGTGGCCACCACGCAGCGCAGCCGGCCGGATTTCAGGCCCTCCTCGATGTCCTCCCGCTCCGCCCGGGAGACGCTGCCGTGGTGCGCCCGGGCGAACACCGGGGCGGCCTGCCCGGCGACGTCGTCGACCAGGCCCAGCTGGGCGGGGGTGCGCCGGGCCGGGGCGGACAGCGCCTCCGGGTCGTGCTCGGCGGCCCACAGCTCGTTGAGCCGGCCGGTGAGCTTCTCCGCGGCGCGGCGGGAGTTGACGAAGACGAGGGTGGCCCGGGCCGCGGCGGCCTCCCGGTACACCATCTCCGCCAGATGCGGCCAGACGCTGCCGGGCCGGTCGCCCTCCTCCGGGGGGTGCGCCAGATCGGGCACCGGCGGGCGCACGGTGATCTCCCGGCGCTTCGCCGCCGGCGGGGCGACCACGGCGCAGCCGCGGCCCCCGGTGAGCAGGTTCGCCACCTCCGCGACGGGGGAGACCGTGGCGGAGAGCCCCACCCGGCGGGCGGGCCGGCCGGCCAGGGCGTCCAGGCGCTCCAGGCTCAGCGCCAGGTGCGCGCCGCGCTTGTCCCCGGCCAGGGCGTGGATCTCGTCGACGATGACGGTGCCCACCCCGGCGAGGGTGGCCGCCGCCTTCGAGGTGAGCATGAGGTGCAGCGACTCGGGGGTGGTGATCAGGAACTCCGGGGGCCGGCGCACCAGCCGGGCGCGTTCGGCCGGCTCGGTGTCGCCGTCGCGCACCCCGACGGTGATGTCGCGCACCGGCGCCCCGGCGGCGCGGGCGGCGGCGGCGATCCCGGCCAGCGGCTCGCGCAGGTTGCGGCCCACGTCGGCGCCGAGGGCCTTCAGCGGGGAGACGTAGAGCACCCGCACCCCCGGGGCGGGCGGGGCCTGGTCGAGGAGCAGCTCGCCGATGGCCCAGAGGAAGGCGGCGAGGGTCTTCCCGGAGCCGGTGGGGGCGACCACCAGGGTGTCCCGGCCGGCGGCGATCTCCGCCCAGGCCCCGGCCTGGGCGGCGGTGGGGGCGCCCACGGCGGCGCGGAACCAGTCCGCGACCGGGGCGGGGAACCGATCCAGGGCGGCCGCCGGGTCCGCGGCGGCGGACCCGGCGGCCGGCGCCGGGGCGTGGTCATCGGTCACGGCGCCGAGGATACCGGTGCCGGGGCGGCTTATCCGGCGGCGTCCTCGCCGGGTTCGCCGGTGTGCATGCTCAGCAGCAGCACCGCGTCGCCGTCGGCCTCCACCCGGTGGCCGACCATGGCCGGCAGGTGCACCAGCCGGCCGGGGGAGAGCTCCTCGGCCCGGTCGCCGACGATGAACCGGGCGGTGCCCCGGATCCCCTGCACCGTGATCGGGTGCGCGGCCTTGTGATCGGGCAGCACCTGGCCGGCGGTGAAGCGCATCGCGATCAGGTTCACCCCGGCCACAGAGGCCAGCCGGGCGATCGCGGGCCGGTCGCCCTCGGCCGGCGCCGGGGCCTCCGCGGTGATGTCGTGGGCGGTGAGCCGGGCCGAGTCGGCGCCGGCGGCCACCCCCTCGGCGAAGGTGATCTCGTGGCCGGGGGCGAGGGTCTTCTCGCAGATCAGGCTCACCGCGCGCAGGTGCTCGGCGTTGCGGGTGAACACCTCGCGCATGCCGAGCACCCGCTTGCGGGCCGCGGGGTTGCGGGCCAGGTTCGCCGCGATCCGGGCGACCCCGGCGGGGCCCTCGTCGTCGAGCATCTGCCGCGGGTCGAGCAGCCCCATCGCGGTGGTGCGCGCCTCCACCACCCGGAAGCCGTGGGACTCGAACAGTCCGGTCCACTCGGCGACGGTGAGCGGCCGGGCGTTGACCTTGATGGAGCGGGCGAGCTGCTTGCGCAGATCCTCCTTGACCTCCTCGGCGACGTCGTCGGGGGCCAGGGCCAGCTCGTGGATGGCGTAGCGGCCGCCGGCGGCGAGCAGCCGGTGCGCCTCCTCGATGATCGCGGCCTTGCCCCGGTCGCCCTGCATGGTGAGCATCGCCTCGCCGACGACCACGTCGGCGCAGCCGTCGTCGAGGCCGGTGTCGTGCGCCTTGGCGGTGACCACCCGGCCGGCGTCGCCGATCGCCTCGGCGGTGGCGGCCACGGCCACGGCGTCCTCGTCCACCCCGACGTAGGAGGCGGGGTGCCGGTCCAGCAGCTCCCGGGCGGTCAGCCCCAGGCCGGGGGCGAATTCCACGACCCGGGCGCCGGTGGGCCGGGCCCGGTCGACCATCCAGCCGGTGAGCTTGCGGCCGCCGGGGCGCAGCACCCGCTTGCCGAGCTTGGCGAGCAGCCAGTGCCCGCCGAGGTGCTCGTCATCGCGGTCGCGTTTGTTGCCGCGGGCGTGCGCGGCGTCGGGGGTGGGGGTGGATGCGGTATCGGACACGGCCGTACTCCTGTAAATCGGGATCTGAGACTCCGATTTCCAGTATGCCCGATATTCACGATGAGGGAACCCTCAGCTGTGTTTGCGCAGATGCTCCGCCAGGGCGGCCCCGGTGGCGGCGTCGTCGACGGAGATGTGCAGCGGCATCCCGGTGGTGCGCCGGATCCGCAGGCCCTCGCCGCCGCGCAGCAGGATGGCGGTGCCGGCCCCGGAGAGCCGCCAGCCCCAGCCGCCGAAGTCGCCGGGGGCCAGCTGCACCGCCTCCACCGCGGTGATCTGCGACCAGGGCAGCTCCCCGCGGGGCAGCGGCAGCGGCACGCAGCGCCAGTGCACCCCGGAGGCGTCGATGCGCACCTGCACCGCCCGCAGGGCCCCCATGACCACGGCCCCGAGCAGGGCGGTCGCGCCCAGGACCCAGGTGGCCACCGGCTCGCCCTCCCGGTAGAGCCAGATGGCGGGCAGACCGGGGGCGAGCACGGACACGGCGACCAGCGCCCACCAGCCGACGGGGCGCATCCGGGCGGAGCCGAACCACACCGAGGCGGAGTGCTCGGGTAGGCCCAGTGGCTCCCGGGCGGCCGGGGCGGGGGCGCCGGGCAGCCGGGGGGTGGCCGCGGCGGCGAGCGCGCCCAGGGCCACCGCGGCGGCGATTACCGCCGCCGTGGCGGCCCCGGTGAGCCGGGCGCCGGCGGCGTCGGCGAGGCCGCGCTGGGCGCCCATCCCGGCCACCGCGATCCCGGCGACCACGCCTGCGCCGAAGACGAAGACGCCCACGGTGATCCGGGAGCCCGCGCCGGCGGCGATGCTGCTGCGCGCGAGCAGCCCGCCGACCAGGGCCATGGAGGCGGTCACCGCGGCGGAGAGAAGGATGAACGGCAGCGGGGAGCCGAAGCCGTCGGCGGCTCCGGAGGCCCGGAAGTGCACCGCCATCGGGTCCGGCAGCTCGCCCAGCACGGCCAGCCCGTAGCCGAGCGGGAGCAGCGCCAGGGCCAGCGGGGCGCCGATCATGAGGGCCAGCAGCCGGCGGGCGGCGGTGTCCCGCGGGGAACGATCGCCCATCACGCCACCCCCCGGCAGGCCAGCGCGCCGACCAGGGTGTCCAGGGGGGTGCCGGCGGCGCGGGCGGCGGCGGCGAGCTCGTCGAGGGCGGCGGCCACCGCCGCGGGCAGTGCCGGGGCGCGGCGCACCGTGGCCCCGCGGCCGCGGCGCAGCTCGATGACCCCGGTGTCGCGCAGCCGGCGGTAGGCGCGCAGCACCGTGTTGCGGTTGAGGCCCAGGCCGCCGGCGAGCTCCTCGGCGCCGGGCAGGCGCTCGCCGGGGGCGAGATCCCCGGCGGCGACCGCGGTGGTGACCGCGGTGACGATCTGGGCGTAGAGCGGCGTCGCCGATCCGGGGTCGACGGTGATGATCATCTAGGGGCTCCTCAGGTCTCGGTGGGTGAGCAGGTGCACGGCGGCGGCGAGCGCGGCGAGGGTGACCGCCGCACCCGCGGCGAGCGGCCCGGTCAGGGGCGGGCCGGGCTCCGCCGCGGCGGCGAGGTCGGCGGTGGCGCGCAGCAGCCCGGCCGGGGACCATTCCGCGATAACGGGCCACAGCGACGCTACCGCCATCGCGGCGACGTAGCCGATGCCGGCGGCCGCGGCGGCCAGGGCGCCGGCGCCCGCGGCGGCCGCGAGGAGGGTCACCGCGATGACCGAGGCGGCGAAGACCAGCCAGACGGCGACCCCGGCGGCGAGATCCCCGGCCCCGGCGAGGGGGTCGTCGAAGAAGGGCAGCGCCGCGGCGACGGTCAGCGCGGTGCCCGCGGCGATGATCGCCGCCACCGCGGCGAAGGCCGCGCCGAAGGCGGTGAGCAGGTAGCCGGCCCGCGGCACCGGCCGGGTGAGCACCGTCGCCGCGGTGCCCCGGTCCAGGTCCGCGGCGAGGGTCGCCGCGGCGACCACCGGCACCAGCAGGCCGAGCAGCTGGGTGAGGTGGGAAGTCCACTGCGCCCAGGCGTCGGCCAGGGCCGGTTCGGCGAGGAAGCGCACCGACACCCCCTCGGCCTCGCCGAGGGCCCCGGTGAGCAGATCCGGCAGATGCCGCGCCAGGGCGGGGCCGGTGGCGGCGAGCACGGCGGCGAGCGCGGCCAGCGCCCGGGTGGTCCAGCTGGCGGCGAGGCAGCGCGCCCAGCGGCGGGCCAGCACGGCGGTCATCGCGCACCCCCCGCCGGGGCCAGCGCGGCGGTGAAGGCCTCCTGCAGCCCGGCGCCGGGGTCGAGGGCGACCTCGGCGCAGCCGGCGGCGGCCAGCGCCGCGGCGGCGGCGCCGGCGTCGGCGCAGCGGAACCGGGCGCTCATCGGCGGCGGATCCCCGGCATGCCGGGCGACCAGCTCCGCCAGCGGCCCGGAGTCGACCACCCGGCCGGCGTCGAGGAAGGCGGCCCGGTCGCAGATCGCGGCGACGTCGGCCATGGCGTGGGTGGAGAAGAACACCGTCACCCGGCCGCGCAGCCCGGCGAGCACGGCGAGCACCTCGGCGCGGGCGATGGGGTCCAGGGCGGAGGTCGGCTCGTCGAGGATGAGCACCTCCGGGTCGGCGAGCAGGGCGTGCGCGATGCCGAGGCGCTGGCGCATGCCCCGGGAGTAGCCGGCGACCGCGCCGGCGGCGCCGTCGAGGCGGGTCAACCGCAGCACCTCGCCGATCCGGGTCTCCAGCGCGGGCCCGGACAGGCCGGCGAGCCGGCCCGCCTGGCGCAGCGCGCCGGGCCCGTCGCACCAGGGGTCCACGGCGGGCACGTCGGGCAGGTAGCCGCAGGCGGCAAGGGCCGCGGCGCTGCCGGCGGGGTGCCCGGCGACGCGGGCGAGCCCGGCGTCGGCGCGGTGCAGGCCCATCAGGATCCGCAGGGTGGTGGTCTTGCCGGAGCCGTTGCGGCCGAGGAAGCCGAAGAGACTGCCGGCGGGCACGGCGAGGTCCAGCCCGGGCAGCACCACGGCGCCGCGGTAGGACTTGCGCAGGCCCCGGATCTCGATCGCCGGGGGCGCGTCGGCGGGCGCCGGCCCGCGCCGGCTGGCCCGCGGGGCGGCCGGGGGCGCGGGATCGGCGGGCTGCCCGGCGTCGCCGGCGGCGGGGTCGCGGACCGGCTCCGGGGCCCGGCCCAGGGTGAGGAAGGCGATGGGCCCGATGATGTTGGCGATGACGATGGCGAGGATCCAGCCGAGCCGGCCGGTGTGCCGCAGCCGGTTCGCCGGGGTGCGGGCCAGGGCCACCAGGGCGGCCGCCATGAGGCCGAGCTGGACCAGGGCGAGCAGGCCGAGGGCGGCCAGCGCCGGGCCGGGCAGGTCGGCGAGGCCGGCGAGGTCCTCGGCGGCGCCGGCGTGGAGGGCGGCGCGGGGGGCGGATGCTGCGGTCACGGGATCTCCCGGGGGTCGTGCGGGCCGCGCGGGCTGCGCGGCCGATACCTAAAGTGATAGCACAACTAGCACAACCCGGTGCCGTGGCGGGCCGCTAGAATCGCCCGAATGATCGCCGACACCATCGCCGCCGAACTCGACGTCGCCGCCCGGCGGGTGGCCGCCGCCATCGCGCTGCTCGACGAGGGCAACACCGTGCCCTTCATCGCCCGCTACCGCAAGGAGGCCACCGGCGGCCTCGACGACACCCAGCTGCGCACCATCGCCGACCGCGTGACCTACCTGCGCGAACTCGACGCCCGCAAGCAGACCGTGCTCACCGCCATCGAGGCCCAGGGCAAGCTCACCGGGCAGCTGCGCGCCCTCATCGCCGGCTGCGACTCCAAGGCCCGCCTGGAGGACCTCTACCTGCCCTTCAAACGCCGCCGCCGCACCCGGGCGGACATCGCCCGCGAGGCCGGCCTGGACGCCCTGGCCGACGCCCTCGTCGCCCACCCCGACGCCGACCCCGCCGACCTCGCCGCGGGCCACCTCGCCGAGGGCTTCGCCGACGCCGAGGCGGCCCTGGCCGGGGCCCGGGACATCATCGTCGACCGGCTGGCCACCGATCCCGACCTGGTCGGCGGCACCCGGGAGCGCGTCTGGGCGGACGGGGTGCTGCGCGCCGCGGTGGTCGAGGGCAGGGAGGACTCCGGGGCGAAGTACCGGGACTACTTCGACCACGCCGAGCCCCTCACCGCGATGCCCGGGCACCGGGTGCTCGCCATGCTGCGCGGCGAGGCCGAGGGGGTGCTCTCCCTCAGCGTCGACGCCGGGGAGGACGCCGTCCACGAGGAGCGGGTGCGCGCCGCCGGCGACCTGCCCCGCTCACCCTGGCTGGACCGGGCGGTGCGCGCGGCCTGGCGCACCCGGCTGGCCCCCGGTGCCGCCCTCGACGCGCGCAACCGGCTGCGCGAACGCGCCGAGGACGAGGCGGTGGCCGTCTTCGCCCGCAATCTGCGGGATCTGCTGCTGGCCGCCCCCGCGGGCCGGCGGGCCACCCTCGGCCTGGACCCCGGCTACCGCAACGGGGTGAAATGCGCCGTGGTCGACGGCACCGGCAAGGTGCTGGCCACCGCCGTGGTGCACCCGCACCAGCCCACCCGGCGCTGGGCGGAGTCCCGGGCCCGGCTGGCCGAGCTGGCCGCCGACCACGGCGTGGAGCTCATCGCCGTCGGCAACGGCACCGCCAGCCGGGAGACCCTCCGGCTGGCCCGGGAGGTCGGCGAGCTCCTCGCCGCCGCCGGCGGGACCGCCCCGCAGACCGTCACCGTCTCCGAGGCCGGCGCCTCGGTGTACTCCGCCTCCGCCGCGGCCGCCGCCGAATTCCCGGACATGGACGTCTCCCTGCGCGGGGCGGTGTCCATCGCCCGCCGGCTGCAGGATCCGCTCGCGGAGCTGGTGAAGATCGACCCCAGGTCCATCGGGGTGGGCCAGTACCAGCACGACGTCTCCCAGGCCAAGCTCGCCGCCGGCCTCGACGCGGTGGTGGAGGACGCGGTCAACGCCGTCGGCGTGGAGGTCAACACGGCCAGCGCCGCGCTGCTCGCCCGGGTCGCCGGGGTGAGCGCCACCGTGGCCGGCAACATCGTCGCGCACCGTGACGCCCATGGCGCCTTCACCTCCCGCGCGGAGCTGCTCGACGTGCCCCGGCTGGGCCCCCGCGCCTACGAGCAGTGCGCCGGGTTCCTGCGCATCCACGGGGCCGCCAACCCCCTCGACGCCTCCGCGGTGCACCCGGAGTCCTACCCCGTGGCCGACCGGATCGCCGCCGCCGCCGGCCTCGGCGTCGCCGAGCTCATCGGCAACGCCGCCGCACTGGGCCGGCTCGATCCGGCCGACTTCGTCGACGAGGCCGCCGGGGTGGGCCTGCCCACCGTCGCCGACATCCTCGCCGAACTCGACAAGCCCGGCCGGGACCCCCGCCCGGCCTTCCGCACCGCGGCGCTGCGCGAGGACGTCGCCGAGCCCGCCGACCTGGTCCCCGGCATGATCCTGGAGGGCACCGTGACCAACGTCGCCGCCTTCGGCGCCTTCGTGGACATCGGGGTGCACCAGGACGGGCTGGTGCACGTCTCCGCCCTCGCCGACCGCTACGTCGCCGACCCGCATGAGGTGGTCGCCTCCGGCCAGGTGGTCCGGGTCAAGGTCCTCGACGTGGACCTGGACCGCAAGCGGATCGGGCTGAGCATGCGCCTGGCCGACGAGCCCGCCGCCGCGGGGGCCGGGCGCGCCGGGCGGGGCGGCCGCGGGGGCGGCGCCGGGGGGAGCGGCGGATCCCGGGGCCGGCGCCGGGCCGGCGGCCGCGGGCGCGGCGGCGACTCCGGGGCCGGGGGCGGGGGAGCGATGGCCGAGGCGCTCCGCCGCGCCGGATTCGAGCGGTAGCCTGGGGTGCCATGGAGCATCGCACCCGGGTATCCGCCCTGATCGACCCCGCGGACTGGCCGGCGGTGGCCGGGCGGCTGCGCGCCGCGGCCGCCGCCGCCGGCCTGGAGGTCGCCGAGCTCGGCCATGAGGTGCAGCGGTCCTTCTGCGAGGCCGACAACATGCTGCTCGACGAGGCGCGGGCCCGCGGGGCGACCCCGCCCACCGCGGAACTGGTGCACATCGAGGCCGCGCTGCGCGGCGATGCCCCGGATCGGGCGGTGACCGCCCTGGTCGCCGGGGCGCTGCCGGACGGCGCGCCCTGGTACGGCACCACGACCCGCCCGCGGCCGGGATTTGGGGGCGGCGGCCCGGACATGCCATAATGCCCGGGTTGCCCGCGACCGGAGCCGGTCGCGGGGGCTTCACATGTCTCGGGCATGAACCGGTCGAGCGCCCCGCCACCAGGGGAGGAGCCGCCAGGGTCCTCTGTCCACAGCGAAAGCTAAAGGAAAATACACCGATGAACATTCTGGACAAGGTCGACGCCGCGTCGCTGCGCGACGACATCCCCGAGTTCCGCGCCGGCGACACCGTCGAGGTGCACGTGCGGATCGTGGAGGGCAAGAACGAGCGCATCCAGGTCTTCAAGGGCGTCGTGATCCGCCGCCAGGGCGGCGGCATCCGGGAGACCTTCACCGTCCGCAAGATCTCCTTCGGCATCGGCGTGGAGCGCACCTTCCCGGTGCACTCCCCGAACATCGACCACATCGACGTCGTCTTCCGCGGCGACGTCCGGCGTGCGAAGCTGTACTACCTGCGCAACCTGCGCGGCAAGGCCGCCCGCATCCGCGAGAAGCGCTGAGGCCACCCCGCCCGCGCGACGCCCCCGCCGGCCCCTCCCGGGCCGCGGGGGCGTCGCCGATCCCGGGCGGGCCGGCGCGCCCCGCGGCCACCCCCGCGGGTCCACCATCCGGGGCGCGGGATTGTATAGATTCATCTCATGTTCGCCATCAACCGGGCCCGCCGCGCGGGCCGCACCGGACTCGCGGCCATCCTCGCCGCCGCCCTCGCCCTCCTGCCCGCCCCCGCCGCGGCCGCCGAGGCCGCCCCCGCCGTCGACGGCTTCCACTGGGGGGTGGCCTCCTCCGGTTTCCAGGTGGAGGGCTCCAACCCCGACTCCAACTGGCTGCGCTACGTCGAGGCCAACCAGGACGGCCCGGACGTCGACCCGGTCGGCAACGCCGCCGACTTCTGGAACCGCTACGAGGAGGACATCGCCAACGCCGCCTCGATGGGGGTGAACACCTACCGGATCTCCGTGGAATGGGCCCGGATCGAGCCCGAGCAGGGCCGCTTCGACGAGGCCGCCCTGGCCCACTACGACCGGATCATCGGCGCCATCCGGGCGCACGGGATGACCCCCATGATCACCATGGTGCACTACGTCTACCCGGGCTGGCTGGCCGACCGCGGCGGTTTCCTGGACCCGGAGGCGCCGGCCCTGTTCGGCCGCTTCGCCGAGCTCATCACCGAGCGCTGGGCCGGCGCGGGCACCATGTGGGTGACCTTCAACGAGCCGCTGGTCTTCTTCGGCCACGAGGTCGAGATCGGCATGATCCGGGCCACCGACATGCCCGCCTTCCTGGACAACGTGGTCGCCGCCCACAAGCTCGGCTACGCCGCCGCGCACGCCGCCGACCCGGCGGCGATGGTCACCACCAACGAGGCCTTCCTGCCCGCGGTGACCGGGATCACCGACCTGATGCTGCTGGACCGGGTGCGCGACAGCCTGGACTACGTCGGCATCGACTACTACTACGGGCTCAGCGCCGACAACCTCTCCGCGATCCACGCCGCCAGCGCGGACTTCGGCCGGGTGCGCCCCCAGCCGGACGGGGTCTACGAGGCGATCCGGCATTTCGCCGGCGCCTTCCCGGGCCTGCCCATCTACATCGTGGAGAACGGGATGCCGAGCATCAACGGCGCCCGCGAGGACGGCGCCACCCGCGGCGACTTCGTCAGCGACACGGTGTTCTGGATCCAGCGGGCCATCGCCGACGGCTACCCGGTGATCGGCTACAACCACTGGTCCATCACCGACAACTACGAATGGGGCGACTACTCCGCCCGGTTCGGGCTGTACCGGATCGACATCCTCGACGATCCCGCGCTCACCCGCCGGCCCACCTCCGGGGTGGCGGCCTACCGCGAGCTCATCGCCGGGGGCGGGGTGGCCGCCGGCTACCGCCCGGCGAACCCGCCGGCGAAGTGCTCCGCGGCCCGGATCCCGGACTCCTGCCTGAACCCGCCGGCGGTGGACGGCCCGCTCGCGCGCATCCGCGGCTGAGCCCGCGCGCGCTTGTATAGTCGCCTTCCATGACCACCGAGCACCGCCCCGCCGGCCCGGCCGGCGCAGGGGACCCCGCCGACGACCCCGCCGACGACCCCGCCACCGCCGCCCGCCCCGCCACGGGGCCGGACGCCGGGGCGGGGCGGCCGGCGGATCCGGCGGACCCGGCGGCGTCCGCGGACGCGGGGGAGGACGCGCCCGCGGATCCGGAGCGGCGCACCCCCTGGTACGTCGAGATCCCGATCATCATCGTGATCGCGCTGCTCATCAGCGTCGGGGTGCAGACCTTCATCGGACGGGTCTACCTCATCCCCTCGGAGTCCATGGAGCCCACCCTGCACGGCTGCGCCGGCTGCACCGGGGACCGGATCTGGGTGGACAAGCTCGCCTACCGCTTCGGGGATCCCGAACCCGGCGATGTGGTGGTCTTCAACGGGCCCGACTCCTGGGACCCGGTGTTCACCACGCAGCGCTCCGCCAATCCGGTGCTGAACAGCGTGCAGACCGTCGGCTCCTGGATCGGCGTCGTCGCCCCCGATGAGAACGCGCTGGTCAAGCGGGTCATCGCGGTGGGCGGGCAGACGGTGCGGTGCACCCCCGGCGATCCCGGGGTGATGGTCGACGGCGCCCCCGTGGACGACTCCTACACCCTGGATCCGCCGGCCTACCCGGTGGACCCGGCGGTGGGCTCCGAGGCCTGCGGCGGACCCTACTTCGGGCCGCTGACCGTGCCCGAGGGGGCGCTGTGGATGATGGGCGACAACCGCACCAACTCCATGGACTCGCGCTACCACCAGGGCGATGAGCACCAGGGCACCATCCCGCGCGATGCGGTGGTGGGCAAGGTGCGCGCGGTGATCCTGCCCTTCAGCCGCATCGGCGGCGTCGATGCCCCGGACATCCAGGGCGGCTGAGCGGCGCCGGCCCCGGCTGCGCCGGCTGGCCCAGGATCGGATGCACGAGGTGGCCCTGGCCGCCCGCGGCCTCGGGCCGGTCGCCGGGGTGGACGAGGCCGGCCGCGGCGCCTGCGCCGGCCCCCTGGTCGCCGCCGCCTGCATCCTCGACCCGCCGATCGCCCCGGAGCTGGCCGGGCTCACCGACTCCAAGAGGCTCAGCCCCGCCGCCCGGGCCCGGCTGGAGCCGGCGATCAAGTCCGTCGCCCGGGCCTGGGCGGTGGTCGCCGTGGAACCGGCGGAGATCGACGCCCGCGGGATCACCCACGCCAACCTCTCCGCGATGCGCCGGGCGGTCGCCGCCCTGGACCCGGCCCCCGGCTACGTGCTCGTCGACGCCTGGCGGGTGCCCGGCCTGGCCGTGCCGCAGCTGCCGATCATCGGCGGGGACGCGGCGGCGCGGTGCATCGCCGCGGCGAGTGTCCTCGCCAAAGTGGCCCGCGACCGGATTATGGTTGACCACGACACCCGGTGGCCGGGCTACGGCTTCGCCGCCCACAAGGGCTACGGCACCCGAGCGCACATGGCCGCGCTGGCGCGGCTGGGGCCCGCCGGCTGCCACCGGATGAGCTACGCCAACGTCCGCGCCGCCTGCGCGGCCGACACCGACGACGAGGGAGCCAGATGAGCGCCGAGGACCTGGACAACTACGAGGCCGAGGTCGAGCTGTCGCTCTACCGCGAGTACCGCGACGTGGTGAGCCAGTTCTCCTACGTGGTGGAGACCGAGCGGCGCTTCTACCTGGCCAACGCCGTCGAGCTCATCCCGCACAACTCCGGCGGGGAGGTCTACTTCGAGCTGCGCATGTCCGACGCCTGGGTGTGGGACATGTACCGCCCGGCCCGGTTCGTCCGCTTCGTCCGGGTGATCACCTTCAAGGACGTCAACATCGAGGAGCTCGACAAACCGGATCTGCGGCTGCCCGACTAGCCCGGGCGGCCGGGCAGCGCACATTCCCGGAACCGTGCACACCCGGCCCGCCGGCGCGATGCGCCGGCGGGCCGCGGCGCGCCCGCGGTGGCAGCATCGCCGGCGACGGGCCCGGTCGCCGGGGCGCCGCCGGCGCCCCGCCGGGCCCGGGGACGGGGGAGCGGCGGATGCGGCTGCGGCGGCGGAGCGGGTCGGGCGGGGCGGACGCGGGCGGGGGCGGCCCCGCCGGGGCCCGCCGCGCGGCGGGGGCGGGGGCCTGATGGGCGCGGCGGCGTGGGCCTATCTCGCCCGGGTGGTGGAGGGGCCGCACCGGGAGCTCAACGCGCTGCTCGGGGAGGTCGGCCCGGAGGAGGCCGCGGAGCGGATCCGCGCCCGCCGGGGGCTGCCGCCGGGCCTGGCCCGGGCCACCGAGGCCCGCCACGCCGAGGATCGGGCGGCCGCGGATCTGGAGTCGGCGGCGGCCACCGGGTTCCGGCTGGTCACCCCGGAGGACCCGGAATGGCCGGTGGCGGCGGTGCAGGCCTTCGCCCGCGGCGGGGCGCGGGCCCCGGCGCCCCATGCGCTGTGGGTGCGCGGGGCCCCGCTGGCCGGGCTGCTCGGGGAGGCCGTCGGCGTGGTCGGCACCCGGGCGGCCTCCGGCTACGGGCTGCGCCTGGCGGCGGAGATCTCCGCCGGGCTGGCCGGCGCGGGGGTGACCGTGCTCTCCGGGGGCGCCCTCGGCGTGGACGCCCAGGCGCACCGGGCGGCGCTGGCGGCCGGCGGGCGCACCGTGGTCATCGCCGCCGCCGGGCCCGGGGTGACCTACCCGCCGGCGCATCACCGGCTGTTCCGGGAGGTCGCGGAATCCGGGGCGGTGGTCACCGAGTACCCGCCGGGGACGCGGCCGGCCCGGCACCGCTTCCTCACCCGCAACCGGCTCATCGCCGGGCTCGGCGGGGCGCTGGTGCTGGTGGAGGCCGGCTGGCGCTCCGGGGCCCGCAACACCGTGCACTGGGCGGGCCGGCTGGGCCGGCCGGTGGGGGCGGTGCCCGGCCCGGTCGGCGCGGCCGGGGCCACCGGCTGCCATGCCGCGATCCGGGAGGGCGAGGCCACCCTGGTCACCGGGGCCCGCGATGTGCTGGGGCTGCTGCGCCCGGTGGGCGCCGTGCACGAGGACGCCCAGCTGGAGCTGGACTGGGCCCCGGACCCGGTGCAGGCGCTGCCCCGGGAGGAGCTGCGGATCTACGACGCCACCCCGCCGCGGGGCCCGGGGGCGCGGGTCCGCGAGATCGCCGCCGAGGCGGGGGTCCCGCCGGGGCTGACCGCCCAGCTGCTCACCGCCCTGGAGACCAAGGCGCTGGTGCGCCGGGAGGGTGCGCGCTGGCGGCGGTGCGTCGGGGCCGCGACCGGCCGCGGGGGAGGTGCCGGCAAAAAAATTTCCCGGGATTGACCTGCGAAAACGAAGTTTTCCCGGAAAAAACCCGGATCGGGGGGTTGCGCTCGCCGGGGGAATCTGTACTATAGGCCAGGCAAGCCTAAGTGAGGAAGTTGGTGCGGGCTGGCGCCGACTTCCACAGCCCCTGCGGGGTAAGGTCTTGCATCATGGGTGAGGCACGGGCGGCGGCGTCGCGGACTCCGGATTCAACTCCGGAACCGCAGACGCCGCCGCCCTCCGTTTCGCCCGGAGCATCCCGGGAGGCGCCGATGGCCGAGGACCTCGCCCCCGGCGTGGAGGCGGTGCTCGGGGACTTCCTGGACCACATCCGGCTCTCCCGGGGCCTGGCCGAGCGCACCGCCGCCGGCTACCGCGCGGATCTGGTGCCGCTGCTGCGCGGCCTGGACCGGATCGGGGATCTCGACCTGCGCCGGATCCGGGCCCACCTGGCCCGCCGGCACGCCGCCGGCGCGGCCCGCTCCTCGATGGCCCGGGCGGCGACCTCGATCCGGCTCTTCGGCGCCTGGTGCGCCGAGAACGGCATCCTGCCCGCCGACCCGGCCGCCCGGCTCACCGCGCCGGGGCCGCGCCATGAGCTGCCCGAGATCCTCAGCGCCGAGCAGGCGGCCACCGCGCTCGGCGCCCTCGCCACCGCCGCCGCGGAATCCGGGGAGCCGGGCCCGGCCCGGGATCTGGTGGTCGCCGAACTGCTCTACGCCACCGCGATCCGGGTCGGCGAGCTGTGCGGGCTGGATCTCGGCGACGTGGACCTGGACCGGCGCACCCTGGTGGTCACCGGCAAGGGCGACCGGCAGCGCACCGTGCCCTTCGGCCCGGCCGCCGCCGCGGCGGTGACCCGCTGGCTGGCCGGGCGCGGCCGGCTGGCCCGGCCGGACTCCCCGCCAGCGCTGCTGCTCGGCGATCGCGGCGGCCGCCTCGATCCCCGGCAGGCCCGCCGGATCGTGCACCGGGTCACCGCCGCCACCGGGGTGGACCTGTCCCCGCACGGGCTGCGCCATTCCGCGGCCACCCACCTGGTGGAGGGCGGGGCGGATCTGCGGGTGGTGCAGGAGCTGCTCGGCCACCGCAGCCTGGGCACCACGCAGATCTACACCCACGTCTCCGTGGACCGGCTCCGCGAGGCGCACCGCCGTGCGCATCCGCGCGCCTGAGCCCCGCCCGCCGGGGCCGGCTCAGCCGGCGGGGGGTTTGAGCACGATCCGGCGCCGGCCCAGCAGATCCAGCGGGTTGAGGTAGCCGGCGCCCACCCGGGCGCCCCAGTGCAGCCCCGGCTCCGCCCCGGCGGCCAGGTGCCCGATCACCTGGCCCCGGGCCACCGGCTGGCCGGCGTGCACCACCGCCGCCACCGGCTGGTAGGTGGTGCGCAGGCGCGGCCCATGGCGCACCGAGACCACCGGGACGCCGCCGACGGGGCCGGCGAAATGCACCACCCCGGCCGCCGAGGCGCGCACCGGGGCGCCCACCGGCGCGGCCAGATCCACCCCGCGGTGCCCGGCGGCCCAGGGGCGCGGCGGGGGATCGAAGGGGCGCAGCACCGCCCCGGGCACCGGCCGCAGATGCCGCGCCGGATCCGCGGGCGCCGCCGCCGGGGCGCGCGCGGCGGGCGGGGCGGCCGCGGCGGCGGGGGCGGCGAGCAGGGCCGCGGCGAGCAGCGCGGCGGGCAGCCGGCGGGATCGGGCGGTGGTGCGCATGCGCCCAGCACACCGCGAC
This sequence comes from Corynebacterium sphenisci DSM 44792, assembly GCF_001941505.1. Lineage (NCBI taxonomy): Bacteria > Bacillati > Actinomycetota > Actinomycetes > Mycobacteriales > Corynebacteriaceae > Corynebacterium > Corynebacterium sphenisci. The sequence goes on from NZ_CP009248.1 coordinate 1,126,160, forward strand.
CCCGGGCCGGGCGCGGCCGGCCGGCCGCCGCGCGGGCGCCGGCCGTGGACGGCCCGGCGATGGTGGACATCCCGCGCCGGGGCGCCGCCCCGGCGCCGGGCGGCGCGCGGGGCGGGGGCGGAAATGGTGTTTGACCGGCGGGGCCGCTAATATTGCGCGGGCGACGCACCGGGTCCGCCCCGGGCGTCGACATCGCGCACCCTCCATATCGCCGCCACATGGGCGAGGTGACCCGGCTTCACCGGGTTCGCCCAGGTCGGGGAGGGGGCCAGGGTGCGGGGAGAACCCGCACGAGAACCCAACCGAAACCGAGAGAAAGCGAGGAAGGGGGAACGGCCGCGGCCGCCGGGGCACCCGGCGCCGGACGCGTCAGCCACCCCCTGAACACGACATGGCAGTTGTCTCCATGCGAGAGCTCCTCGACGCCGGCGTCCACTTCGGGCACCAGACGCGTCGGTGGAACCCGAAGATGAAGCGCTTCATCTTCACCGACCGCAACGGCATCTACATCATCGACCTGCAGCAGACGCTGACCTACATCGACGAGGCCTTCGAGTTCGTCAAGGAGACCGTCGCCCACGGCGGCAACATCCTCTTCGTCGGCACCAAGAAGCAGGCCCAGGAGACCGTCCAGGCCGAGGCGGAGCGCGTGGGCATGCCCTACGTCAACCACCGCTGGCTCGGCGGCATGCTGACCAACTTCCAGACCGTCGCCAAGCGCCTGAACCGGCTCAAGGAGCTGCAGGCCATGGACGCGGCGGAGAACGGCTACGAGGGCCGCACCAAGAAGGAAATCCTGATGCTCACCCGCGAGCGCACCAAGCTGGAGCGCACCCTGGGCGGCATCCGGGACATGTCCAAGGTGCCCTCGGCGCTGTGGATCGTCGACACCAACAAGGAGCACATCGCCGTCTCCGAGGCGAAGAAGCTGGACATCCCGGTGGTGGCCATCCTGGACACCAACTGCGACCCGGACGACGTCAACTACCCGATCCCGGGCAACGACGACGCGATCCGCTCCGCGACCGTGCTGACCAAGATCATCTCCGCCGCCGTGGACGAGGGCCGCCGGGTGCGCGCCGAGCGCGACGCCGCCGCCGCCCGCGAGGCCGCCGGCGACGTCGCCCCGGAGCAGGCCGCCCCGGCCGCCGAGGCCCCCGCCGAGCAGGCCGCCGAGGCCCCGGCGCAGGCCGCGGCCCCCGCCGAGCAGGCCGCCCCGGCCACCGAGGCCCCGGCCGCCGAGTAGCCCACCCGGCACCCCACGTACCACCGACACAAGGAGGATCGCCTGATGGCGAATTTCACCGCCGCGGACGTCAAGAAGCTCCGTGAGACGACCGGCTCCGGCATGAAGGCGTGCAAGGACGCCCTCGTGGAGACCGACGGCGATTTCGACAAGGCCGTCGAAATCCTGCGCATCAAGGGCGCCAAGGACGTCGGCAAGCGCGCCGAGCGCACCGCCGCCGAGGGCCTGGTCGCCGTCTCCGGCGCCACCATGATCGAGGTCAACTCGGAGACCGACTTCGTCGCGAAGAACCAGGAGTTCATCGACTTCGCGAACACGGTCGCCGCCGCCGCCGCCGAGGCCAAGGCGAACACCCCCGAGGAGCTCGCCGCGGTCGACCTCGACGGGGTCACCGCCGCCGAGGCCACCCAGGAGCTCTCCGCCAAGATCGGCGAGAAGCTGCAGCTGCGCCGCGCGGTCACCCTGGAGGGCGAGAACATCGCCGTCTACCTGCACCACCGCGCCGCGGACCTGCCCGCCGGCGTCGGCGTGCTGGTCGCCTACACCGGCGAGGGCGAGGAGGCCGCGCAGGCCGCGCACGGTGCCGCGATGCAGATCGCCGCGCTGAAGGCCCAGTTCCTCTCCCGCGAGGACGTCCCCGCCGAGCGCGTCGAGTCCGAGCGCGCCGTGTTCGAGAAGATCTCCCGCGAGGAGGGCAAGCCCGAGGCCGCCCTGCCGAAGATCGTCGAGGGCCGGCTCAACGGCTTCTACAAGGACGTCGTGCTGCTGGAGCAGCCCTCCGTGGCCGACTCCAAGAAGACCGTCGGCAAGCTCATGGAGGAGGCCGGGGTCACCATCACCGGCTTCGCCCGCTACGAGGTCGGCCAGGCCTAGCCGCCCGCCCGGCGCCCGCAGGCGCCCCCGGACCCGCCCGCCCCGCACCCCGGGGCGGGCGGGTCCCGCCGTTCCCGGGGGTCGGTTCGGCCCGTCCCGGCGCGGTATGTTGGAGTCCGGCCCGGGCAGCCCCCGGGCGGCGAGCACCGCGACACCCCTAGGAGAGCCACCGTGGCCAGCGACGAGACCAAGCACCGGACCGGATTCAAGCGCGTCATGCTCAAGCTGGGGGGTGAGATGTTCGGCGGCGGCGGCGTCGGCGTGGACCCCAACGTGGTGGAGAACGTCGCCCGCCAGATCGCCGAGGTGGCCCGCTCCGGGGTGGAGGTGTGCGTGGTCATCGGCGGCGGCAACTTCTTCCGCGGCGCCCAGCTGCAGCAGCGCGGCATGGACCGGGCCCGCTCCGACTACATGGGCATGCTCGGCACCGTGATGAACTGCCTGGCGCTGCAGGACTTCCTGGAGCAGCAGGGCATCGACTCCCGGGTGCAGACCGCCATCCAGATGACCCAGGTCGCCGAGCCCTACCTGCCGCTGCGCGCCAAGCGGCACCTGGAGAAGGGCCGGGTGGTGATCTTCGGCGCCGGCATGGGCATGCCCTACTTCTCCACCGACACCACCGCCGCGCAGCGCGCCCTGGAGATCGGCTGCGAGGTGCTGCTGATGGCCAAGGCGGTCGACGGCATCTACGACAGCGACCCCCGGGACAACCCGGAGGCGGAGCTCTTCGACGAGATCAGCCACCGCGAGTGCATCGAGCGGGGCCTGCGGGTGGCCGATGCCACCGCTTTCAGCCTGTGCATGGACAACGAGATGCCGATCCTGGTGTTCAACCTGCTCACCGAGGGCAATATCGCCCGGGCGGTGGGCGGGGAGCCGATCGGCACCCTGGTGCGCTCCTAGGCCCCCGCGGCGCGCCCGGGCCGGGTGCGCCGCCGCCCCGGCCGGGGCCGCCGGGCCTGATAGATTCGAGGGCGGCAGCCGGCGGCGGATCCCGTCGGCGGCTGCGCCGACCCCGCCCGGGGCCCCGGGCGCCGAGAGACGAAGAGGCGATGATGATCGACGAAACCCTGCTGGACGCCGAGGAGAAGATGGGCAACTCGGTGGAATTCTGCCGCGAGGAGCTCACCACGATCCGCACCGGGCGGGCCAACCCGGCGATGTTCAACGGCGTCATCGCCGAGTACTACGGGGTGCCCACCCCGATCACCCAGATGGCGACCATCTCGGTGCCGGAGGCCCGGATGCTCATCATCAAGCCCTACGAGATGAACTTCATGGGCGAGATCGAGAACGCCATCCGCAACTCCGATCTGGGGGTCAACCCCACCAACGACGGCCAGGTGCTGCGGGTGACCGTGCCGCAGCTCACCGAGGAGCGCCGCCGGGACATGGCCAAGCTCGCCCGGGCCAAGGGCGAGGACGCCAAGATCGCGATCCGCAACGTGCGCCGCAAGGGCATGGACTCGCTGAAGCGGATCCAGCGCGACGGCGACGCCGGCGAGGACGAGGTGCAGGCCGCCGAGAAGGAGCTCGACAACGTCACCCGCGAGTACGTGGACAAGGTCGACGAGCTGGTCTCCCGCAAGGAGCAGGAGCTGATGGAGGTCTAGCCAGGCCGCCCCCACGCAACACCCACCCGAAAGGCCCGGCACGTGCCCATCCCCGACAGAGAACGGCTGCGCGAGGAACTGCGCATCCCGAAACCGCGCAACGCCACCGGCCGCAACCTGCCCGCGGCGATCGGCACCGGCGCGGTACTCGGCGTGGTGGTGCTCGCCGCGATCATCGCCGGGCCGGCGGCCTGGTACCCGCTGCTGGCGGTGGTCTCCGCCCTGGCCACCTGGGAGGTGCTGCGCCGGCTGCGCGAATCCGACTGGCTTGTGCCGGCCGCCCCGCTGCTCCTCGGCGGCCAGGCGACCCTCTGGGCGACCATCCCCTTCGGGGTCCGCGGGCTCACCGCCGCGATGAGCCTGACCTGCATGGTCACCGTGGTGCAGCGGCTCTTCCACGAGGGCATGCGCACCCCGCCGCGCAATTGGCTGCGCGATTCCGCGGCCGCGGTCTTCGTCATCCTGTGGATCCCGGTGCCGCTGGCCTTCGCCGCGATGCTGTCCACCCTGGAGGCGCCCGGCGGCGGGGACCCGGGGCTGCAGATCCTCGCCTTCATGCTCGGCGTGATCGCCTCCGACATCGGCGGCTTCGCCTTCGGGGTGTTCTTCGGCAGGCACCCGATGGCCCCGGCGGTGAGCCCGAAGAAGTCCTGGGAGGGCTTCGCCGGGTCCCTGGTGCTGGGCATCGCGGTGTCCGTGGGCTCGGCGATCCTGCTGCTGGACCGGCCCTGGTGGTTCGGCGTGGCCCTCGGCGTCGGCCTGGTCTTCGCCGCCACCCTCGGCGACCTGGTGGAGAGCCAGGTCAAGCGGGACCTGGGGATCAAGGACATGTCCCGGCTGCTGCCGGGCCACGGCGGCCTGATGGACCGCCTCGACGGGATGCTGCCGGCCGCCGCGATCACCTGGATCCTGCTGGTGCTGGCCAGCTGAGGGAGGAAAAACGCCACCGCGCGGGGGCGCGGCGGCGAGTCGGGGGTCGGCGGGATCAGCCCTTCTTGATCTGGCGGCGCAGCTGCAGCATCCGGATACCGCCCACGCAGGCCATGATCAGCGCGCCCAGGATCGCGGCGAGCAGCATGCCCACGCCCAGCGGGAAGTTCAGGTCCCAGGCGAACAGGTGCAGGGTGACCGATTCGCCGTTCTGCATGATGAACGCCAGCAGCACGATGAGCAGGATCGCGCCGATGATGAGCGCGGTCCAGGTGCCGCCGGCGGTGGTGGACTTGACCTTCTTCTTCTTCGCCGGCTGCGCCGGGGGCGCCTCCGGGGCGGCGGGGGCCGCCGGGGCGGCGGGCGCCTCGGCGCGGGTCTCCGGCAGGCCCGCGGCCGGGGCGGCGGGGTCGTGGACGGGATCGTTGGCGGGGGGAGTGGTCATGATCCCATTCAACAGGATGGGCGCGGTGCACCGGAACCCCGCGGGCGGGGGAATCCGCCCGCCGCCCCCGCCGGGCGGGTGCGCCGGCGCGGGGCGGGCGCCCGGTTGGGCCGGCGCCGGGCGGGCATGGGATGCTGGGGGCACCATGAGCAAGAGCCTCCCCCTCGTCTTCACCGCCCCCCGCCGCGGCATGCCCGCCACCCACCTCGCCGATCTCGACGCCGCCGGCCGGCAGGCCGCGGTCGCCGAGCTGGGCCTGCCCGCCTTCCGCGCCGACCAGATCGCCCGGCACTACTACGCCCGCCTGGAATCCGATCCGCTGACCATGACGGATCTGCCCGCCGCCGCCCGCGGCCGGGTCAAGGAGGCGCTGTTCCCGGAGCTGCTCACCGCGGTGCGCCACGTCACCACCGACGACGGCGCCACCCGGAAGACCCTGTGGCGCGCCGGCGACGGCACCCTGCTGGAGTCGGTGCTCATGCGCTACCCGGACCGGGCCACGCTGTGCATCTCCTCCCAGGCCGGCTGCGGCATGGCCTGCCCCTTCTGCGCCACCGGCCAGGGCGGGCTGCAGCGCAACCTCTCCACCGCGGAAATCGTCGACCAGGTCCGCGACGCCGCCGCGGCGATGCGCGACGGGGCGCTGCCCGGGGGCCCGGGGCGACTGTCCAACATCGTCTTCATGGGCATGGGCGAACCCCTGGCGAACTACAAGCGGGTGGTCGCCGCGGTGCGCCGGATCACCTCCCCGGCGCCCGACGGGTTCGGCATCTCCCAGCGCAACGTGGTGGTCTCCACCGTCGGCCTGGCCCCGGCGATCCGGCGGCTGGCCGATGAGGGGCTGTCGGTGACCCTGGCGGTGAGCCTGCACACCCCGGACGATGAGCTGCGCGACACCCTGGTGCCGATCAACAACCGCTTCCCCGTGGCGGAGGTGCTCGACGCCGCCGCCTACTACGCCGACCGCACCGGCCGGCGGGTGTCCATCGAGTACGCGCTGATCCGGGACAAGAACGACCAGGGCTGGCGGGCGGATCTGCTCGGCCGGAGGCTGCACCGGGCCCTGGGCCCGCGGGTGCACGTCAACGTGATCCCGCTCAACCCCACCCCGGGCTCGGAATGGGACGCCGCCCCGCGGGAGCGCCAGGACGAGTTCGTGCGCCGGGTCAACGCCCAGGGGGTGCCGTGCACGGTGCGCGACACCCGCGGCGACGAGATCTCCGCGGCCTGCGGGCAGCTCGCCGCCGAGGGCGCCTGAGGCCGGCGGCCCGCCGGGGCGGGGGAGGGGCCCGGAACGGCGGGACCCGCCCGGCACCGTGCGGTGCGGGGCGGGTCCGTGCCTGCGGGGCGGTCGCTCAGGCCTTGGGCTCGGCGGCGGTGATCGCCTCGGCCTCGTTGGCCGGGTGCGCGGCGATCCGGTTCCAGGCGCGGGCCTGGCGGTCGGTGAGCTCGGCGTAGACGCCGGTGCCGGCGGCCTGGTCGGCGCACCAGTTCGGCTCCACGTGGCCCTGCGGCTTGTTGCGGGCGGTGACCGTGTGCACCTGGTGGCCGCGCGGGGCGAAGGCGTGCAGCAGCAGGCCGATGATCAGCACCACGCCGATGGAGATCAGCCAGAGGTCCTCGACCCGGCCGTGGTGGTTGCCGATCAGCATGCCGAAGATGAAGAGCACCGACACCCAGCCGGCCTTCTGCATGGCCCCCTTGCCGAGGTCATGCCACCCCCACTTGGCCGACGGCTCGTCCAGCGTGCTGACGCCGTTGTAGAACTCTTCCTTCTGATGGGTCTGGGCCACGGTCTCCTCCTGTTCGCCACGTACCTGTTAACAGGTATCTTGGCACACTCTCAGCAGATGTTGAGTATCGAGGCTCAGGATACCCCACCCGCGGGTGGGGGTGCCCGCCGCCCGGCCCGGCGCGGCGCATCCGGGCGCGGGCCCCCGCTACACTGGCGCGGTGTCCTTCTTCCTCGGAGTAGCCCTCTTCGCCGTCGGCATCGCGGTGACCATCGCCCTGCACGAATGGGGCCATATGACCGCCGCGCGGGTGTTCGGGATGCGGGTGCGCCGGTACTTCATCGGCTTCGGCCCCACCGTGGCCTCGTTCCGCCGCCGGCACCGCGCCGCCGGCGGGCACGTCACCGAGTACGGGCTCAAGGCGGTGCCCCTGGGCGGCTTCTGCGATATCGCGGGCATGACCGCCGCGGACCCGGTGACCCCCGAGGAGGAGCCCTACGCCATGTACCGCCGGCCCTGGTGGGCCCGGGTGGCGGTGCTCTCCGGGGGCGTGGCGATGAACCTGGTGGTCGGGGTGCTGCTCATCTACGCGGTGGCGGTGACCTGGGGGCTGCCGGACCCGGACGTGGACCTCAGCCCCCGGATCGCGCAGACCCAGTGCGTGCCCCCGGCCGAGGCGGCCGACGGCACCCTCGCCGAATGCACCGGGGCGGGCCCCGCGGAGCTGGCCGGGCTGCGCGCCGGGGACGTGGTGGTCGCCGTCGGCGGGGCGGAGGTGGCCACCCCGCGGGAGGTCGCCGAGGCGGTGCGCGCCACCGAGGACGCCACGGTGGTGCTCACCGTGGAGCGGGTCGGCCAGCTCATGGACGTCACCGTCGCCCCGGAGCGGGTCACCCGGATGGTCGGCGGGGATGCGGTGGAGGTCGCCGCGGTGGGCATCGCCTTCCAGGCCCCGAAGCAGCGGATCCTGGAGTACGACCCGCTCACCGCGGTACCGGGGTCGCTGGCCTTCACCGGGCACATGTTCGCCGCGGTGTGGGAGGGCCTGCTCGCCATCCCGGGCAAGGTGCCCGGCGTGGTCGCCTCCGTCTTCGGCGCGGAACGCGACCCGGAGTCGCCGATGAGCGTGGTCGGCGCCTCCCGCTTCGGCGGGGAGCTCGCGGAGGCGGACCTGTGGTCCATGTTCGTGATGATGCTGGCGAACCTGAACTTCTTCCTCGCCATGTTCAACCTGATCCCGCTGCCCCCGCTGGACGGCGGCCATATCGCGGTGGTCGGCTACGAGCGGCTGCGGGATCTGCTGCGCCGGGTGCGCGGCCTGGCCCCCGGGGCGCCGGTGGACTACACCCGGCTGATGCCGGTGACCCTCGCCTTCACCGCGGTGCTGCTGGCCTTCGGGATCATCGTCATCGCCGCCGACGTGGTCAACCCGATCCGCTTCTTCTAGGCGGCGCCGCCGCGCCCTCCGGCGCACGCCGTTCGGCGCGCCTCGGCGGGCCGCGGCGGCCGCGGCGCTAGATTCGGCGATCATGGAGTTCCCCGGGTCCCCGCGCCGCCGACTGGGCGGGCTGCTGCTGGCGCTGGCGCTGCTCGCCGGCGCGGTGGCCTGCACCCCGCGCCCGGAGGACGGCCGGGAGGTGCTGGAGCGCTTCCTCACCGCCCTGGCCGCCGCGGACATCCCCGGCGCCGCGGAGCTCACCGACCGCCCGGAGGCCGCCGAGGAGGATCTCGGCCTGGCCTGGCGGGCCCTGGACGCGTCCTACCTGGAGCACGGGATCGCCCGGATCGACGGCGACGGGGCGCAGTCCACCGCGGAGGTGGACCTGGACTGGGCCCTCGGCGGCGACCGGCGCTGGCGCTATCGCACCACCATGGCCCTGGCCCGGGTGCGCGGGCAGTGGCTGCTGCGCTGGCAGCCCTCCGCGCTGCACCCCCGGCTGGGCGCCAACCAGCACCCGGCGCTGCGCACCCTGCCCGCGGACCGGGCCACCGTGGTCGGCTCCGACGGGGCGGAGCTGCTGCGCCCGGGCACCGTGCACCGGGTGATCCTGGACCGCGACGTCGCCGACTCCGCGCAGGGCGCGGTGAACCGGATCGCCACCGTGGTGAACAACGGCTTCGCCGCGGACCCGCAGGGCCCGCGGGTGGACGCCCGCGCGGTCGGCGCCGCCGCCGCCGGCGGGAGCGGGCCCTTCTCCGTGATCGTGCTGCCCGGCGACGCCCCGGGGCGGATCCGGGAGCAGCTGGCGGAGATCCCGGGGGTGCGGGTCAATGACGAGGCGGCGATGGTGCGCCCGGATCCCGGTTTCGCCCCGGAGCTGATGAGCCGGGTGGAGGACCTCGTCGCCGAGGGCCCGGCCGGGGTCGACGGCTGGGCGGTGGTGGCCGCCAGCCCGGACGGGGCCACGGTCAGCGAACTGCACCGGGTGGCCCCGCGGGCCGCGGAGGCGGTGCGGGCGAGCATCGACAAGTCGGTGCAGGACGCCGCGCAGGCGGCGGTGGACACCCGCGCCGACGCGGAGACCATGCTGGTGGCGATCCGGCCCTCCACCGGGGAGGTGCTCGCCGTGGCGCAGACCCGCAAGGCCGATGAGCGCGGGGACCTGGCGCTCACCGGGCAGTTCCCGCCCGGGTCCACCTTCAAGATCATCACCGCCGGGGCGGGCATCGCGCTGGCCGGGCTGGACCCCGGGGCCACGGTGCCCTGCCCGGGCACCATGGAGATCGGCAACCGGGTGGTCACCAACTACAACGGCTCCGGGGTGGGCGACACCAGCCTGGACGCCGCCTTCGCCAGGTCCTGCAACACCACCTTCGGCAATATCGCGCACTCCCTGGCGCCGGGGCAGCTCAAGGAGCAGGCCGCCGCCTTCGGCCTCGGCGTGGACTACCGGATCCCGGGGCTGACCACCTTCACCGGCTCGGTGTCCGAGGGAACCGACGAGGCCGAGCGCACCGACGCCGGCTACGGCCAGGGCCTGGACCTGGCCAGCCCCTTCGGCATGGCCCTGGTCGCCGCCACCGTCGCCCGCGGCGGCACGCCCGCGCCGACGCTGCTGCCGGCGGCCGGCACCTGGTCCTCCCGGGCCTCCCGGCCGCTGGACCCGGCGGTGCTCGCCGGGCTGCGCTCGATGATGCGCTCGGTGGTCACCTCCGGCACCGCCACCGCGATCGCCGGCCGCGGGGAGGTGCGCGGCAAGACCGGGGAGGCGGAGGCCCCGGGCGGCTCGCACGCCTGGTTCACCGGCTACCGCGGGGACCTGGCCTTCGCCACGCTCATCGTGCACGGCGGCGGCTCGGAGCATGCGGTGGCGGTCACGGACCGCTTCCTGGAGCTGCTCGACGAGGCCGCGGAACTCACCCCGGCACCCTGAACCGGGGGCGCGGGCCGGGGGTACCATGACCGCCATGAGCACGCGCAGCCCCCTGAAGCAGCAGCCCCCGACGCCGATCCGCACCGTGCCGCCGTCGATTCCGCGGCCGGAGTACGCCTGGCGGGACAGCGTCCGGGAGGGCGTCGGGGAGCCGCTGGTGCAGTCCGCGGAGGACATCGCCGCGATGCGGGAGACCTCCCGGATCGCCGCGGACGCGCTGCAGGCCGCGGGGGAGGCGTGCGTGCCCGGCAACACCACCGACGAGGTGGACCGGGTGGTGCACGAGTACCTGCTCGACCACGGTGCCTACCCCTCCACCCTGGGCTACCGGGGCTTCCCCAAGTCCTGCTGCGTCTCCCTCAACGAGATCGTCTGCCACGGCATCCCCGGCACCCAGGTGATCGAGGAGGGCGACATCGTCAACGTCGACGTCACCGCCTACAAGGACGGGGTGCACGGCGACACCAACGCCACCTACTACGCCGGGGAGGTCGCCGAGGAGCACCGGCTGCTGGTGGAGCGCACCTACAACGCGATGATGCGCGGGATCACGGCGATCCGGCCCGGCCGGGAGATCAACGTGATCGGCCGGGTGATCGAGGCCTACACCCGCCGCTTCGGCTACCAGGTGGTGCGCGACTTCACCGGGCACGGGGTGGGCACCACCTTCCACAACGGGCTGGTGGTGCTGCACTACGACGAACCCTCCCAGGACACCCTGCTGGAGCCGGGGATGACGCTCACCGTGGAGCCCATGGTGAACCTCGGCGGCCTGGACTACCGGATCTGGGAGGACGGCTGGACGGTGCAGAACACCGACGGGGCCTGGACCGCCCAGTTCGAGCACACCGTGCTGGTCACCGAGGACGGCCACGAGATCCTCACCCTGCCCAGCGAGGGCGCCGTGGACCCGGCGCGGCGCTAGGGGCGCCCCGGTGGCCGCCCCGGCCGCGCTCATCGCCGGCTGCACCTCCGACGCCGGCAAATCCGTGCTCGTCGCCGGGCTGTGCCGGCTGCTCGCCCGGCGGGGCGTGGACGTGGCGCCGTTCAAGGCGCAGAACATGTCCAACAACTGCGCGGTGACCCCCGACGGCGGGGAGATCGGCCGCGCCCAGGCGCTGCAGGCCGCCGCCTGCGGGCTGGCGCCCTCGGTGGACTTCAACCCGGTGCTGCTCAAACCCGAGGCGGAGGCGGTGAGCCAGGTGGTGGTGCGCGGCCGGGCCGCCGGCCGGGTCGGCGCCCGGGACTACCGGGGCCGGCGCCGGGAGCTGCGCGGGGTGGTCGCCGACGCCCTCGCCGGGCTGCGGGAGCGCCATGAGGTGGTGATCTGCGAGGGCGCGGGCAGCCCCGCGGAGGTGAACCTGCGCGACTCCGACATCGCCAACATGGGCCTGGCGGAGGCCGCGGGGCTGCCGGTGGTGGTGGTCGGCGACATCGACCGGGGCGGGGTGCTCGCCCATTTCGTGGGCACCCACGCGATCCTGGACCCGGCGGACCGGGAGCGGATCACCGGGTTCGCGGTGAACCGCTTCCGCGGCGACCCGGGCCTGCTCGCCCCCGGGCTGGCGGAGGTCACCCGGTGCACCGGGGTGCCGGTGCTGGGGGTGGTCCCGGAGCTGCCCGGGCTGTGGGTGGACGCGGAGGACTCGCTGGCCGCCCGGGTCGGCGCCCCGGTGGGCCCGGGGGCCGCCCCGCTGGGCGCCGAGGCCCTGGAGGTCGCCGCGATCCGGCTGCCCCGGGTGTCCAACGCCACCGACGTGGAGGCCCTCGCCGTGGAGCCGGGGGTGCGGGTGCGCTGGACCGTCGACCCGCTCGACGCGCTCGCCGCGGATCTGGTGGTGCTGCCCGGCACCAAGTCCACGATCGCCGACCTGGCCTGGCTGCGCCGCACCGGCCTGGCCGCGGCGATCGCGGCGCGGGCGGGCCGCGGCGTGCCGGTGCTGGGCATCTGCGGCGGGTTCCAGATGCTCTGCCGGGGCATCGAGGACCGGGTCGAGTCCGGGGCGGGGGCGGTGGCCGGGCTGGGCCTGCTCGACGTGGACATCGCCTTCGGGGAGGACAAGATCCTGCGCCGGCACCCGGGCGGCTCCTACGAGGTGCGCCAGGGCCGGGTCATCCGCAGCGCCGAGGCGACCTGGCCGCATGGCGAGGGCGCGGTGCGCGGCCCGGTGCGCGGCACCCACCGGCACGGGCTGCTCGAGGAGGACCCGGTGCGCCGCCGGCTGCTCGCCGAGGTCGCCGCGGAGGCCGGCAAGGACGGCTTCCGGGTCAGCCCGGGCACCTCCTTCCGCGCGGCGCGGGAGCGCCAGCTGGACCTGCTCGCCGACGCGGTGCGCGATCACCTGGCCGGGCCCGGGTTGGCCGCGGCCACCGGGATCGCGCAGCTCGACCCGGCCGGCTGAGCCGGCCGGCGGGCTCAGGCGGGCTCGTCGAACTCCAGGCCGAGCAGCGCGTTCTCGATCAGCTCCGGCAGCGCCGGGTGGATCCAGTACTGGTCCCGGGCCGCGGCCCGGCAGTCGATGCCGAAGGCCATCAGCTGCACCAGCTGCTGCACCAGGGTGGCGGCCTGCTCGCCGATCACGTGCGCGCCGAGCAGCTCCCCGGTGCGCCGGTCGGCGATCAGCTTGAGGAAGCCGTGCTCGTCCTCCAGGGCCCAGCCGTAGGCGACGTCGCCGTAGTCCTGCACCTTCACCGTGATCGAGGCGCCGGTGCGCGCCGCCCACTCCCGGGCCTCCGCCTCGGTCATCCCGACCTGGCCGATCTGCGGATCGGAGAAGATCGCCGAGGGCACCGGGCCGTGATCCAGGGTGCGCAGCGGCGCATCCGCCCCGGCCCCGGCGCGGGTGGCCAGCACATTGTGGAAGACCACCGCCGCCTCGTGGTTGGCCACGTGCTTGAGCTGGTGCGGGGAGGACGCGTCGCCGAGCGCCCACACCCCCTCGGCGGTGGTGCGGCCATGCGCGTCGACGATGATCCGGCCGTCGTCGTGGACCCCGACCCCGGCGGCGGGCAGGTTCATCAGGTCCCCGTTGGGGCGGCGCCCGGTGGCCACCAGCAGCTCATCGGCGACCAGGGTGGTGCCGTCGGAGAGCTCCGCCCGGATCCGGTCGCCGTCCTCGGCGAGGGCGGTGATCTCGGTTTCCGCGTGGTGGGTCCAGCGCCCCCCGGCGAGCTCGGTGAAGCGGCGGGCGATGGACTCGTCGCAGTGCCGCACCATGAGCGCCGAGCGGTTGATCACGTGCACCCGGGTGCCCAGGGCGGAGAAGACGTGCGCGAACTCCGCGGCGATGTAGCCGGCGCCGAGGATGATCATCTCCTCCGGCAGCCGCGGCATCCGCATCACGTCGGCGTTGGTGCGGTACCGCACCCCGGAATCGGCCACCACCGGGGGGATGTTGGTGCGCGACCCGGCGGCGATGATCACCTGATCCCCGCTGACCGTGACCTCCTCGCCGCCGCGGGCGGTGCGCAGCGTGCGCGGCCCGGTGAACTCGGCGTGGCCGTCGTAGACGTCGATGTTCGGGGTCTCCGGGCCCCGGCGGTAGGCCTCCCCGCCGGCGGCGATCGGGTCGATCCGGTGGGCGAAGACCCGCTCCCGGATCGCCTCCCAGTCCACCCCGGTGACCTCGGCGTCGACCCCGAGCCGGGCGGCGCGCTGGGCGCCGCGGGCGGCGTCGGCGGCGAGCACGTACATCTTCGTCGGGATGCAGCCGACGTTGAGGCAGGTGCCGCCGAAGCGGCCCTCCTCGATGAGCGCGATCCGCAGCCCGTCGTAGGCGGGGGAGGGGATCGCGTTGCCGGAGCCGGTGCCGATGATGACGACGTCGTAGTGCTCGGTGGGGGTCATTGCTCTCCTTGACTGGGGGGGGGCTGCGCGCGCGGGTCATCCCGCGCCTTCCCCCTGCAACGCGCGCGGCGGCGCCGCTGTTCCCGTCCCGGCGGGCCGCTCAGCCGGCGGTGACCCGGTCCAGGAAGGACAGGGTCAGCCGCAGCGCCTGCTCCCGGGCGTGCTCCCGGGAGAGGTACACGTCATGGCGGGCGCCGGGGATGGCCACCAGCTCCACGTCCGAGCCCAGCTTCGGGGCGTACCGGACGATGTGGTCGACCACCAGCACCGCGTCCGAGGTGTCCGTGGCCGGGGCGTAGGGGGCGTTGAGCCGGGAGGCGTCGGAGTGCAGCACCAGGCAGGGCACCCCCGCCTCCACCCCGCGCTGCAGGCGGCGCTGCGCCCGGCGCACCGCGTCCAGCCAGGAGAAGCGCTTCTCGAACCCGGCCAGCGGCTTATGGGCCAGGTCGAAGTCCCAGTCGCCGTGCCGGGAGGCGTGGATGGAGTCGCCGTAGGCGGGCAGCCCCTTGTCCGGGGTCCACATGTTCGGCCGCAGCCGGGCCATGGTCGCGGTCACCGCCTTGGTCAGCGGCAGCCGGGGCCCGGTGAAGGGCAGCTCCAGCCAGGGGCTGTTGAACACCGCCCCCGGGATCCGGGCGTGCCGGTCCGGCGCCAGCCGGCGGATCCGGTCCAGCCACAGGCCCAGGATGAGCCCGCCGGTGGAATGGCCCAGCGGGACCACCCGGGGGTGGCCGGCGGCGAGCACCAGATCCACCGCCGCATCCAGGTCCGCGTCGTAGCGGGAGATCTCCGTGACATGGTGCCGGGTCTGCCCCGGCCGGTGCGAGCGCCCGCATTTGCGCAGGTCCACCGCGTAGCAGGCGTAGCCGGCGGCATGCAGCCGGGCCGCGACGTGGTCCTGGAAGAAGTAGTCGCTCATCCCGTGGATGAGCAGCACCGCATCGCGGTCGGCGAACCCGGGGGCGTCGGCGCCGTCGGGGGCGTGGCGCACCACGGTGGCCACCACGTCGGTCTCCCCGTCCGGGTCCGGGCCGAGGTCGATGGTGCATGCGGTGAAGCCCGCGCCGAGGATGTCCGGGGCCCAGTCCCGGTCGGGCGCGGCGTCGGGGCGGGGCCGCTGGTTGTCGTCGCTCACGAGGCACAGGGTAGCGGGATCGTGACTGGGCGTCTGTGGTTGTGTGACACAATGGAGGCGGTAAACGAGAAACAGCCCGGGCCGGCGCATCCCCGCCGTGTCCCGCGTCCCAATCGTGAAGGGTGTTGCCTGCCGTGTCCCAGAAGAACCTGCCAGCCAAGGTCGGAGATGAGGTCGATGTCGCGCTGATCGGCGCCGGCATCATGAGCGCCACGCTCGGCGTCCTCCTCAAGGAGCTGGAGCCCGCCTGGTCCCAGATCGTGCTGGAGCGCCTCGACGCCCCCGCCGCCGAGTCCTCCTCCCCGTGGAACAACGCCGGCACCGGCCACTCGGCGCTGTGCGAACTCAACTACACCCCGGAGAAGCGCGGCCAGGTCGACGTGACCAAGGCGCTGACCATCAACGAGCAGTTCCAGGTCTCCCGGCAGCTGTGGAGCTACCTGGTCTCCGACGGGGTGCTCACCGACCCGCGCGAGTTCATCAACCCGGTGGACCACACCACCTTCGCCCAGGGCGAGGACCAGATCCACTACATGCGGCGGCGCTACGAGGCGCTCAAGGAGCATCCGCTGTTCTTCGGCCAGGAGCTGATCGAGGACAACGACCGCTGGGCGGAGTACCTGCCGCTGATGGCCGAGGGCCGCGACTTCTCCACCCCGGTGTCCTCCATCCGCAACACCAACGGCACCGACGTCAACTTCGGGGCGCTGACCCGCCAGTACCTCGCCTCGCTGTCCGACCGGGGCACCGAGGTGCGCTACGGCCACGTGGTCACCGACCTCACCCGGGACGGCCGGAAGTGGGTGGTGACGGTGAAGAACCGGCATACCGGGGACACCCGCACCATCCGGGCCAACTTCGTCTTCGTCGGCGCCGGCGGCAATGCGCTGCCGCTGCTGCAGAAGGCCAAGATCCCCGAGATCCGCGGCTACGGCGGCTTCCCGGTCTCCGGGCAGTGGCTGCGCTGCACCAACGAGGAGCTGATCGGCAAGCACAACGCCAAGGTCTACGGCAAGGCCAGCGTCGGCGCGCCCCCGATGAGCGTGCCGCACCTGGACACCCGGGTCATCGACGGCAAGCGCGGCCTGATGTTCGGCCCCTACGCCGGCTGGACCCCGAAGTTCCTCAAGACCGGCTCCAACCTGGATCTGGTGAAGGCGCTGCGCCCGCACAACCTGCCCTCCATGCTCGGCGTGGGCTTCCAGGAGCTGGGCCTGACCAAGTACCTCATCGAGGAGGTGCTGAAGAACTTCTCCGCCCGGATGGACTCGCTGCGCGAGTACGTGCCCGCCGCCCGCGACGAGGACTGGGAGATCATCAACGCCGGCCAGCGGGTGCAGGTGATCGCCCCGGCGAAGGCGCCGAAGTTCGGCTCCCTGGAGTTCGGCACCGCCGTGATCAACTCCGCGGACGGCTCCATCGCCGGGCTGATGGGCGCCTCCCCGGGCGCCTCCATCGCCCCCGCGGTGATGATCAAGCTGATCGAGCGCTGCTTCGGCCCGAAGATGGGCGACTGGGCGCCGAAGATCAAGAACATGGTGCCCTCCTACGGGGTGCACCTCTCCGAGGACACCGCCCTGTTCAAGAGGGTCTGGGCCGATTCCGAGAAGACCCTCAAGCTGGATCGCTGACCGCCCCCGCGGCCGGCCCCGCGCCCGCGCCCCGCGCGCACCCCGACGGGTGCCGCGGGGCGCGGGCGCGTCGGGTAGAAACGGGTCCATGAGCGACACCGCGACCGTCTACCCCTTCTCCGCCGTCGTCGGCCAGGACCGGCTGCGCCTGGCCCTGGTGCTCGGCGCCATCGCCCCGGAAATCGGCGGGGTGGTGATCCGCGGGGAGAAGGGCACCGCGAAGACCACCGCGGTGCGCGCCCTGGCCCCGCTGCTGCGCGGGGCGCTGGTGAACCTGCCGCTGGGCGCCACCGAGGACCGGGTGGTCGGCTCCATCGACGTGGAGACGGTGCTCACCACCGGCCGGGCCACGGTGCGCCCCGGCCTGCTCGCCGAGGCCGATGGCGGCATCCTCTACGTCGACGAGGTCAACCTGCTGCCGGACCACCTGGTCGACGTGCTGCTCGACGCCGCCGCCACCGGGCGGGTGACCATCGAGCGCGACGGGGTCTCCGAGACCCAGCACACCTCCTTCGTGCTGGTGGGCACCATGAACCCGGAGGAGGGGGAGCTGCGCCCGCAGCTGCTGGACCGCTTCGGCCTGGCCGTGGACGTCGCCGCCAGCCGGGAGCCGGCGGACCGGGTGGAGATCATCCGCCGCCGGATGGCCTTCGAGGAGTCCCCGGCGGCCTTCCGGTCCCGCTGGGCCGGGGCGGACGCCGACCTCGGCGCCCGGCTCACCCGGGCCCGGGCGGTGCTGCCGGAGGTGGTGCTCGACGATGCGGCGCTGGGCCGGATCGCGGTGCTGTGCGCCTCCTTCGACGTCGACGGGATGCGCGCGGACCTGGTGATCGCCCGGGCCGCCCGGGCGCACGCCGCCTGGCGCGCCGCCGTCGCGGACGGCCCCGCCGCCGGCGCGGTCCGGGTCGCCGACGAGGACATCCGGGTCGCCGCGGAGCTGGCGCTGCCGCACCGCCGCCGCCGGGACCCCTTCGACGAGCCGGGCCTGGACCCGGAGCAGCTCGACGAGGCGATGGACCGGGCGCGGCGGGACTTCCCCGAGGAGCCCGGGGAGCCCGAGCCCGCCGGGGCGGGGGAGGACCCCGCCGGGGAGCCGGAGGGGGCGCAGCCGCCGCCGGCGGCCGGGGACGCCGACGCCGCCCCCGAGGCGGATCCCGAGGCCGGCGCGGAGGCGCCGGGGGAGGGGGGTCGCGCCGCCCAGGGCGCCCCCTTTCGCCGTCCGTGACATCCGGCTGCCCGGGGCCGGGGAGGGCCTGTCCGGGCGCCGCTCCGCCGCGCACGGGCCCCGCGGGGCCACGGTGCGCGCCATCGCCGGGGGGCACGGGGTGCACGTGCCCGGCACCGTCGCCGCCGCCGCCGGCCGCGGCGCCGTGGTCGAGGACGGCCGGCTGGCCCTCGAGACCCGGGACCTGCGCGGCGCGCTGCGCCGCGGCACCGAGTCGAACCTGGTGGTCTTCCTCGTCGACGCCTCCGGGTCGATGGCCGCCCGGGACCGGCTCTCCGCGGTCACCGGGGCGGTGACCTCCCTGCTGCGCGACGCCTACCAGAAGCGGGACACCGTGGCGGTGATCACCTTCCGCGGCCCGGGGGCGGAGGTGGCGCTGCCGGCGACCCGCTCCATCGACGCCGCGGTGCGCCGGCTCGCCCGGCTGCGCACCGGCGGGCGCACCCCCCTGGCCGAGGGCCTGGTGGAGGCGCTGCACCTGATCGAGCGGGAGCGCCGCCGCGAACCCGGCCGGCGGGCGCTGCTGGTGGTGCTCTCCGATGGCCGGGCCACCGGCCCCGGCGGCCGGGAGCGGGCCCGGGCCGCGGCGGCGGCGCTGCGCGAGCGCGGCGCCGCCGGGGCGGTGGTGGTGGACTGCGAATCCGGCCGGGTGCGGCTGGGCCTGGCCGCGGAGCTCGCCGACTCCCTCGGCGCGCCCTGCGTGCGGCTGGCCGCCCTCGACGCCGACGCGGTCGCCGGGGTGGTGCGCGCCGGGATCTGAGCGCCGCGCGCGACCCGGGCGGCCGCCGCCCCGCGGCGCGCGGCAGCCGGATATCGTGGGCGGGGAGCCGAGCCGAGGAGGAGCGCATGCCGAAGGGCCGGGTGGATCCCGCGAACATCCCCGATGACGGGCTGACCACGAGGCAACGCCGGCTGCTGCCGGTCACCGCGGTGCACACCGGCCCCGGCAAGGGCAAGTCCACCGCCGCCTTCGGGATGGCGCTGCGCGCCTGGAACCAGGGCATGGGCATCGGGGTGTTCCAGTTCGTGAAATCCGCGAAATGGCGGGTCGGCGAGGAGGCGGTGTTCCGCCGCCTCGGGGAGCTGCACGAGGCCACCGGGGAGGGCGGGGCCGTGGAATGGCACAAGATGGGCGAGGGCTGGTCCTGGGCCCGCAAACGCGGCGCCGAGGCCGACCACGCCCGCGCCGCCGCCGAGGGCTGGGCGGAGATCCGCCGCCGGCTGGCGGCGCAGGCGCATGACCTCTACGTCCTCGACGAGTTCACCTACCCGCTGAACTGGGGCTGGATCGACCTCGACGAGGTGGTGGCGACCCTGGCGGACCGGCCCGGCCGGCAGCATGTGGTGATGACCGGGCGCGACGCCCCGGAGGCGCTCCTCGGCGTCGCCGACCTGGTCACCGAGATGACGAAGGTGAAGCACCCGATGGACGCCGGCCGCAAGGGCCAGCGGGGCATCGAGTGGTGAGCGCCGCCCCGGCGGTGGTCATCGCCGCGGCCTCCTCCGGCGCCGGCAAGACCACCCTGGCCACCGGGCTGATGGCGGCCCTGGCCCGCCGCGGCCCGGTCGCCCCCTTCAAGGTCGGCCCCGACTACATCGACCCCGGCTACCACCGGCTGGCCACCGGGCGGGCCGGGCGCAACCTGGACCCGGTGCTCTGCGGGGCCGGGCGGGTCGGCCCGCTCTACGCCCATGGCGCCGCCGGGGCGCGGATCGCCGTGGTGGAGGGGGTGATGGGCCTCTTCGACGGCCGGATCGGCGGGGATCCGCTGCGCGCGGAGGGCTCCACCGCCGAGGTCGCCGCCCTGCTCGGCGCGCCGGTGGTGCTGGTCGTCGACGCCCGGGCGATGAGCCAGTCCACCGCGGCGCTGGTGCACGGCTTCGCCACCTTCGACCCCCGGGTGGCGGTGGCCGGGGTGATCCTCAACCGGGTGGGCTCGCCGCGGCATGCCGCGGTGGCCACCGCCGCGATCGAGGCCGCCGGCACCCCGGTGCTCGGGGCGGTGCCCCGGGTGGACGGGGCCGCCGTGCCCTCCCGGCACCTGGGCCTGGTCACCGCCGACGAGGGCGGGGCCGCCGCCGCGGCGGCGGTGGCCGCGATGGCCGACCTGGTGGAGGCGCACGTGGACCTGGACCGGCTGACCGCCCTCGCCGGCCTCGGCGCCGGCGTCGCCGAGGAGCCCTGGGATCCGGCGGCCGAACTCGGGGCCGCCGCGGCGGCGCCGGGCACCGGCCCCCGCGTGGCCCTGGCCGCCGGGCCGGCGTTCAGCTTCGCCTACGCCGAGCACGCGGAGCTGCTCGCCGCCGCCGGGGCGGAGGTCGCCGTGTTCGACCCGCTGGTCGACGAGCTGCCCGAGGCGGCGGCGGTGATCCTGCCCGGCGGCTTCCCCGAGGAGCATGCCGAGGCGCTGTCCGCCCGGGCCGATCTCGCCGCGGCGCTGCGCGCGGCGGTGCACCGGGGGGCGGTGGTGCACGCCGAATGCGCCGGTCTGCTCCTGCTGCTCGAGGAGCTCGCCGGCCTGCCGATGTGCGGGGTGCTGCCCGGGTCGGCGGCGATGTCGCCGCGGCTCACCCTGGGCTACCGGGAGGCGGTGGCGCTGTCGGATTCCGCGCTCGGCCCGGCCGGGGCGCGGGTGCGCGGCCACGAGTTCCACCGCACCGCCCTGGACGCGGCGGGGCTGCGCGCCGCCCGCGCCGCCGGCTGGACCCCGGCCTGGGGCTGGCGCGATGAGCGCGGTCCGGTCACCGAGGGCCTGGTGCACCCCTCCGGCCGGGTGCACGCCTCCTACCTGCACCTGCACCCGGCGGGCAACCCCGCCGGGATCGCCGGCCTGGTCGCCGCCGCGCGCTGAGCGCCCGGCGGCGCCCGGTGCCGGGGTGGCCGCCGGCCGGGGCGGGCCGGATCGCTAAAATCCGGTGCATGAGCCTGCAGTTGAAGGGGCGGCCGGTGCTGGTCGTCGGCGCCTCCACCCTCGCCGAACGCGTGATCCCGGATCTCCTCGACGCCGGGGCGGAGGTCACCGTCTGCGAGGGCGGGGAGATCACCACCGTGATCGAGGCCTGGGCGGAGGCCGGGCGGATCTCGCTGTACCGGACCACCTTCACCGCGGCGATGATCTGGGGCAAGTCCCTGGTGGTGCTCTGCGATCCGGGGCTGCGCCGGGAGGTCAGCGTGGAGGCCGCCCGCCGCGGCACCCTGGTCGACGACGCCACCGGCGGGGAGGCCGCCGACGTGCGCCGGGTCACCGGCCGGCGGGCCTCCCGGGCCGGGGATCTCGCCGGCACCGTGGCCCTGGTCGGCGGCGGCCCCGGGGACCCGGGGCTCATCACCGTGGAGGGCCGCCGGCTGCTGCGGCTGGCCGATGTGGTGGTCGCCGACCACCTGGCCCCGCTGTCCCTGCTCGGGGAGCTGGACCCGGACGTGGAGATCATCGACGCGGCGAAGCTGCCCTACGGCCGGGCGATGGCCCAGGACCGGATCCACGAGCTGCTCGCCGACCGGGCCCGGCAGGGCCTGTTCGTGGTGCGGCTCAAGGGCGGCGACCCCTACGTCTTCGGCCGCGGCTGGGAGGAGCACGCCGCCATGGTCGAGGCGGGCATCCCGGTGCGGGCGGTGCCCGGGATCACCTCCGCGGTGGCGGTGCCCGCCGCAGCCGGGATCCCGGTGACCCGGCGCGGGCTCACCCACGATCTGGCGATCGTCTCCGGGCACCTGCCCCCGGGGCACCCGGAGTCCCTGGTGGACTGGCCGGCGCTGGGCCGGCTGCGCGGCACCGTGGTGGTGATCATGGGGGTGCGCAACGGCCCGGCGATCGCGGCGGCGCTCATCGAGGGCGGCCGGGACCCGGGCACCCCGGCGGCGGTGGTGCAGGAGGGCACCACCGCCAACCAGCGCAGCCTGCGCTGCACCCTGGGCGAGCTGGGGCGGCGGCTCGTGGACGAGGGGGTGCGCCCGCCGGCGGTGCTGGTGATCGGCGAGGTCGCCGCCGCCGACGGGGCCGGGGGGCGCT
Organism: Corynebacterium sphenisci DSM 44792; assembly: GCF_001941505.1. Taxonomy (NCBI): domain Bacteria; kingdom Bacillati; phylum Actinomycetota; class Actinomycetes; order Mycobacteriales; family Corynebacteriaceae; genus Corynebacterium; species Corynebacterium sphenisci. The sequence continues at coordinate 1,148,222 of NZ_CP009248.1, forward strand.
GACCGGCTCCGCCGCCCCGCCCGGGGCTCAACCCGGGTGCGCGGTCACCTCGATGACCCCGTCGGCGGCCGCCGCGGCGTCCAGGCCGGCGGCCCGGGCGGCGGCGACCATCGCCGCCCGGTCGGCCAGCGGGCGCTCCGCGTCGGCGCGGGCCAGGGCCCGGGCGAGCAGGCCCTTGTGGTGCTTGTTGTGGTGCGAGACCACCTTCCCGGCGGCGGTGACCACCCGGGCGGTGATCGCCGCGGGGGCCCGGCCCAGGTTCACGTAGCCCCCGGAGCGCAGGTCCAGCACCGGCCCCGGCAGCGTGGCGAGCGCCGCCGGCAGCGCGCCGGCCCAGCGGGCCCGCATGGTCGGCGGCGCCGCCGCCGGGTCGGCCCGGCGGGGCAGCTTCGCCCCCGCGGAGAGCCGGTAGCGCGGGATCGGGTCATCGGCGCGCAGCAGCCCGAACAGCGCCGAGCCGATGAGCAGCCGGGACCGCTCCGCGGGGTCGAGCGTGGCCGCGTCCAGGGCGTCGTAGAGCACCCCGGTGTAGCGGTCCAGGGCGGCCATGGTGGGCGCGGTGGCCAGCTCCCGGTCCGCGTCGACCTCCGCGGCCAGCCGGGGGCCCAGGCCGAGCGCCGCCATCGCCCGGTCCCGGTCGGCGGCCAGGGCCGTCAGATCCGCGGCGATCTCGGCGCGGACGCCGGCCAGCTCCGGGAAGCCCAGCGCCGCCGGGTCCAGCGGGGCCCCGGCGCCGCCGGGGGCCTTCGTCTCCGAGGGGGGCAGGATGATGCGCATGCGGTGATGCTACCGCGGCCGCCCCCGGCGGCCCGGCGGCCTCGGCCGCCCGGGGCAGCGGCTAGACTGCCGGGCATGATTCAGCGAATGTCCCGGCTGTTCCTGCGCACCCTGCGCGAGGATCCGGCCGATGCGGAAGTCACCAGCCACAAGCTCCTCGTCCGGGCCGGGTACATGCGCCGCGTCGCCCCCGGCGTGTATTCGCTGCTGCCCCTGGGGCTGCGCCTGATGCGCAATATCGAGACGGTGGTGCGCGAGGAGATGGACGCCATCGGCGCCCAGGAGATCCTGCTGCCGGCGCTGCTGCCCCGGGAGCCCTACGAGGCCTCCGACCGGTGGACCGAGTACGGGGACAACCTGTTCCGGCTCAAGGACCGCCGCGACAACGACTACCTGCTCGGGCCCACCCACGAGGAGATCTTCACCCTCATGGTGAAGGACCTGTACTCCTCGTACAAGGACTTCCCGGCGATCCTGTACCAGATCCAGACCAAGTACCGGGACGAGGAGCGGCCCCGGGCGGGCATCCTGCGCGGCCGCGAGTTCGTGATGAAGGACTCCTACTCCTTCGACATGGACGAGGCCGGGCTGGAGGCCGCCTACCAGGCGCACCGCACCGCCTACCGCCGGATCTTCGACCGCCTCGGCGTGGACTACGTGATCTGCTCCGCGATGAGCGGGGCGATGGGCGGCTCCGCCAGCGAGGAGTTCCTCGCCGTCGCCGAGGCGGGGGAGGACACCTTCGTGCGCTCCACCGGCTCCGATTACGCCGCCAACGTGGAGGCGGTGACCACCCCCGCACCGGAGCCGGGGCCCGTCGAGGGGCTGCCGGAGGCGGTGGTGCACCCCACCCCGGGGGCGACCACCATCGCCGCCCTGGTGGACTGGGCCGGCCGCGCCCTGCCGGAGCGCGCGGTGACCGCCGCGGACACCCTCAAGCTCATCCTGCTCGCGGTCACCGAACCCGGCGGGGAGGAGGAGCTGCTCGGGGTGGCCATCCCCGGCGACCGCGAGGTGGACATGAAGCGGGTGGAGGCGGCCCTGGAGCCGGCCGCGGTGCGCCTGGCCGAGGACGCCGACTTCGCCCGGCACCCCTTCCTGGTGAAGGGCTTCATCGGCCCGCGGGCGCTGGCCGCCCACGGGGTGCGCCTGCTGGTGGACCCGCGCGTGGTGGCCGGCACCTCCTGGATCGCCGGCGCCGACGCGCCGGACGCCCATGTGGTGGACCTGGTCTGCGGCCGGGACTTCACCCCGGACGGCACCATCGAGGCCGCCGAGATCCGGGAGGGCGACCCCGCCCCGGACGGCCGGGGCACCCTCACCCTGGACCGCGGCATCGAGATCGGGCACATCTTCCAGCTGGGCCGCAAGTACACCGACGCCTTCGAGGTGGACATCCTCGACGAGTCCGGCAAACGGGCCCGGCCCACCATGGGCTCCTACGGGATCGGGGTGTCCCGGCTGGTGGGGGTGCTCGCCGAGCAGCTCAGCGACGAGCGCGGGCTGCGCTGGCCCGCCTCGGTGGCCCCGTACCAGGCGCATGTGGTGATCGCGAACAAGGACGCCGCCGCCGGGGAGGCCGCCGAGCGGCTGGCCGGGGACCTCGACGCCGCCGGGGTGAGCACCCTGCTCGACGACCGGCCGAAGGTCAGCCCCGGGGTGAAGTTCCGCGACTCCGAACTGCTCGGCATGCCGGTGGTGGTGGTCGTCGGCCGCGGTTTCTCCGACGGGCTGGTGGAGCTGCGCGACCGGATGGGCGGGGGGACCCGGGAGGTCCCCTACGCCGAGGCGGTCGCCGCGGTGCGCGCCCTGGTGCGCGGCGACTGAGCCCGGCGGGCCCGCGGCCGGCGCCCCGCATCCCCCGGCGGGGTGCGGGGCGCCGTCCGGTCACCCGCCGGCGCCCGGGGCGGCGCCGCCCAGGCCGGGCACCGCCGCGGTGGGCTCGCCCGCGAAAACCGCGGCCCCGGCCTGCGCCAGACCCGCGGCCTGCAGCGCGAAGAAGCGCACCCCCGGCTCATGGGCCTCGGCGAGCACCCCGCGCCAGGCCCGCGCCGCGGCGCGCTCCAGCTCCGCGGCGAACTCGCCCGGATCGGCGTCCGGGTCCGCCCCGCCGGCCGGGGCGTAGCCGGCCGGGGCGGCCGGCACCTCCGCGCCGGCGGCGTCGAGCACCCGGATCACCTCATCGCGCACCCGGCGGTGCCGGTCCGCGGAGGTCGCCGTGGACTCGGCCAGGCCGGCCGGCACCCGGGGCGCGGCCACCCCCATGCCGTAGATCAGCTGGTACTCGGCGGCCAGCGCCCCGGCGAGCAGCCCGGCATCCGCCGGACCGGGCTCGGCGCCCTCGAACAGGGGGGTCAGCTCCGCCCACTCCACCTCCGCCTCCCGCGCGGCGAGCACGATCCCGCCGGTGACCGCGGCGGCGACCAGCACCGGGAACTCCTCGCGCAGCGGGCCGTCGGCCAGCGCCTCCGGCAGCAGCGGCGAACGCAGCGAATCCAGCAGCAGCTCCCGGGCCCCGGTGCCCTCCGCCGGGTCCGCGGCGGCCTCCGGGTCGGCGACGCAGGACTGCGGGGCGGTGCCGTCCTCCCGGGTGCCGCAGGCCCGCTCGATTTCGGCCGCGAGCACCCGGGCGTGCTCCACCCGGGCACCGGCATCCTCACCCAGGCGCAGCACGTCCCGGTTGGCCAGGGCCAGCTGGGCGCGCAGCAGCGCATCGGGGCGCGGTTCGGTGATCCCGCAGCCGGCCGCGGCGGCCAGCCCCGCCCCGGCCAGGCCCAGGGCGCCGCCGAGGAAGACGCGGCGGCTGGGCCGGGCGGCGGTGGCGCGGGGCCGGTCGGCGGGGGCGGGGACGGGGGTCATTCGCGGCACGCTCACGCGACCATCGTGCCAGAACCGGGGGCCGATAGACTCGGCGGCATGGCAATTCCCAGCCCCCACGTCATCCGCGAGATCATCACCGGCGCGGTCGCCGGCCGGGGCCTGGACGTCGAGGACGTCCGGGTCGTCCGGGCCGGCGCCAAGTCCCAGGTCACCGTGCTCGTCGACGGGGACACCCCGCCCGACCTGGACGCCCTGGAGCGGGTCACCGCCGAGGTCTCCGCCGCCCTGGACGCCGCCGAGGCCGCCGGCCGGGCCGAGTTCGGCGCCCAGCCCTACACCCTGGAGGTCTCCACCCCGGGGGTGGACCACCCCCTGACCGAGCCGCGGCACTGGCGGCGCAACCGGGGCCGGCTGGTGCGGCTGCCCGGCGACGCCGGGCTGGCCCGGATCGGCGCCCTGGACCCCGACGGCGCCCGGGTGGTGCTGGTCGACGCCGCCGCACCCGGCGGCCGGGGCCGCGGCGGGCGGGCCGGCGGCTCCGGCCCGGGCCTGCGGGTGGCCGGGTTGGGTGCGGTGGCCGGGGCGGTGGTAGAAGTTGAGTTCGGCCCGGCGCCCCGCCCGGAGGCGGAGCTGGCCGGGCTGGACTTCACCGCAGCCCGCACCCGCCTGGAGGAAGACAAGTGAAGATCGAGCTCGCCGCCCTGCGCACCCTGGAGAGGGAGCAGGGCATCCGCGTGGAGGAGATGCTGGGCCTGCTCGGCCGGGCGCTGCGGGAGACCTACCGGGAGACCACCGCGCCGGCCCCGCACGCCCGGGTGGACATCGACGCCGACACCGGCGAGGTCACCGTCTTCGCCCAGGAGCGCGACGCCGAGGGCAACCTCATCGCGGAATGGGACGACACCCCCGAGCACCTGGAGTCCATCGCCGCGCCCAAGGTGCGCCAGGTGATCCTGCAGCGGCTGCGCGACGCCGCCACCGACCGGGTCTTCGGCGAATACGCCGACTACTCCAACCAGGTGGTCTCCGGGGTGGTGCAGCGCGACGTGCGCGCCAACGAGCGCGGCATCGAGATCATCCACATCGGCTCCGAGGCGGAGGGCCGCGACGGGGTGCTGCCCCCGGCCGAGCAGCTGCCGGGGGAGACCCTGGAGCACGGCCAGCGGGTGAAGTGCTACGTCGTCGGCGTGGAGCGCACCCCCCGCGGGGTGGGCATCAACCTCTCCCGCACCCACCCGGAACTGGTCCGCCGGCTGTTCGAGCTGGAGGTGCCGGAGGTCGCCGACGGGGCGGTGGAGATCGTCTCCATCGCCCGGGAGGCCGGGCACCGCTCCAAGGTGGCGGTGCGCCCGCTGGTGAAGGGGCTCAACGCCAAGGGCGCCTGCATCGGCCCGCGCGGCTCCCGGGTGGGCACCATCATGGAGGAGCTCGGCGGGGAGAAGATCGACATCATCGACTTCGACGAGGACCCGGCGGCCTTCGTGGGCAACGCCCTGGCCCCGGCGAAGGTGCTCGCCGTGGAGGTCGCCGACGCCGAGGAGCGCCGCGCCCGGGTCACCGTGCCCGACTACCAGCTCTCCCTGGCGATCGGCCGGGAGGGCCAGAACGCGCGGCTGGCGGCCCGGCTCACCGGCTGGCGGATCGACATCCGCTCCGACGCCGAGTAGCCGCCCCGGCGCGCCCGGCCAGCGGGTTGGGCACATGGGCCCGGTCCGGGTTATGCTGGTCATCGGCCAAGGCACGGAAACGACGTATGCGAAAGGGCGGTTGCGCGCTGCACGAGGATGACTTCCGCTGGCCCGGCGAATCCGCCGGACCGCGACCGCCGCACCGGGATCCGATCCCGGCCGGCGCCCCGCGCATCCGCACCCGCACCTGCATCGCCACCCGCGCCCGGCTGCCGGAGACGGAACTGCTGCGGGTCGTCGCCCGCGGCGAGGGGGCGGCGCTGCGCGTCATCCCCGATCCCCGCCGGCGGCTGCCGGGCCGCGGCGCCTGGTTGACGCCCACGCTGGACGCGTGGGCGGCGGCCGACAAGCGCCGCGCCTTCGGCCGCGCATTGAGGGTGTCCGCCACCGCGGACGCCGGCCCCGTGCGCGACTACCTCGAGGATCTCGGGGACGTCGCGCGGGGGCCTCGTTCCAAGGGAAAGACCTGAACACTGATGAGCACACGATGAAGCATCAGCGATGAACGGCAACCGATAATTCGGGGTCGGGACACACCAGCACGGGCGAGCGCCCGGGGTGCTGCTCGACTCCGCAAGTGAGGAGAGCAGTGTCCGGAAAGCTCCGTGTCCATGAGCTGGCTAAGCAGCTCGGGGTCACCAGCAAGGAACTCCTCGCCAAGCTCAAGGAGCATGGCGAGTTCGTCAAGACCGCGTCGTCGACCGTGGAACCCCCGGTCGTGCGCAAGATGAAGAAGGTGTACGCCGACGAGCGGGGCGAATCCGCCCCCGCCGCGGCCCAGCCGGGTCAGCCCGGCCAGCCGGGCCAGCCCGGCCCGGCCGCCAAGCCCGGCCCGGCGACCAAGCCCGGCCCCAAGCCGGCGAAGGCCGCCAAGGCCCCCGCCGCGCCGAAGCGGCCCACCCCGCCGACCCCGGCGGAGGCGGCCCCGGCCAAGCCCGCCGCGGCCCGGCCCGGCCCGGCCCCGGCCGCGCCGAAGGCGCCCAAGCCCACCCAGGTGCCCGGCGCCGCGCCCGGCCCGAAGGCCCCGCAGCGCGCCGAGGCCCCCGCCCCGGGCCCCAAGCCCGGCGGCAAGCCCGGCCCGAAGCCGGGCGCCCGCGCCCCGCGGGTGGCCAACAACCCCTTCTCCACCGGCACCCGGCCGGCGCCGCGGCCCTCCAACATGCCGCGCCCGCAGCCGCGTCCCGGCGGCAAGCCCGGGCCCCGGCCCGGCGGCGGGCCCCGCCCGCAGGGCGGCGCCAAGCCCGCCGGCCGGGGGCCCCGGCCCGGCGGCGGCCGGCCCACCCCGGCCGCGATGCCCCCGCACCCGAACCCCGGCCAGATGCCGGCGAAGGCCTCCTCGGGCGGTCCCGGCGGCGGCCGGCGCGGCCCCGGCGGCGGCCCCCGCGGCGGCCGCGGCGGACGGCGCGGCGGCACCGCCGGCGCCTTCGGCCGGCCCGGCGGCGCCCCGCGGCGCGGCCGCAAGTCGAAGCGGCAGAAGCGGCACGAGTACGAGGCGATGCGGGCGCCCTCGGTCGTCGGCGGCGTCAAGCTGCCCAACGGCCGGGGCCAGACCATCCGGCTCGCCCGCGGCGCCTCGCTGTCCGATTTCGCGGACAAAATCGACGCCGATCCGGCCGCCCTGGTGCAGGCCCTGTTCAACCTGGGCGAGATGGTCACCGCCACCGCCTCGGTGAGCGATGAGACCCTGCAGCTGCTCGGCGACGAGATGGACTACAAGGTCCAGGTCGTCTCCCCCGAGGACGAGGACCGGGAGCTGCTGGAGTCCTTCGACCTGCAGTTCGGCGAGGACGAGGGCGGCGAGGACGATCTCGAGATCCGGCCGCCGGTGGTCACCGTGATGGGCCACGTCGACCACGGCAAGACCCGGCTGCTGGACAGCATCCGCCAGGCCAACGTGGGCGGGCACGAGTCCGGCGGGATCACCCAGCACATCGGCGCCTACCAGGTGCAGGTGCCCTTCGAGGACGATGAGCGCCGGGTGACCTTCCTGGACACCCCGGGCCATGAGGCGTTCACCGCCATGCGCGCCCGCGGCGCGAAGTCCACGGACATCGCGATCCTGGTGGTCGCCGCCGATGACGGCGTGATGCCGCAGACGGTGGAGGCGATCAACCACGCCAAGGCCGCCGAGGTGCCGATCGTGGTCGCGGTGAACAAGATCGACAAGGAGGGCGCCGACCCGCAGAAGATCCGCGGGCAGCTCACCGAGTACGGGCTCACCGACGAGGAGTGGGGCGGCGACACCATGTTCGTCGACATCTCCGCCAAGCAGGGCGAGAACATCGACGCCCTGCTGGAGGCGGTGCTGCTCACCGCGGACGCCGAGCTGGACCTGCGCGCGAACCCGGAGATGGACGCCCAGGGCGTGGCCATCGAGGCCCACCTGGACCGCGGCCGCGGCCCCGTGGCCACCGTGATCGTGCAGCGCGGCACCCTGCGCGTCGGCGACTCCATCGTCGTCGGCGACGCCTACGGCCGGGTGCGCCGCATGATCGACGAGTACGGCAACGACGTCGAGGAGGCGGGCCCGTCCCGCCCGGTGCAGGTGCTCGGCCTGACCTCGGTATGCGGCGCGGGCGACAACCTGCTCGTCGTCGAGGAGGACCGCACCGCCCGGCAGATCGCGGATCGCCGCGACGCCCGCCGGCGCAATGCGCTGCAGGCTAAGAACCGGAAGCGGGTGAGCCTGGAGAACCTCGACGAGATCCTGCGGGAGACCTCCACGCTCAACCTCATCCTCAAGGGCGACAACGCCGGCACCGTGGAGGCGCTGGAGGAGGCCCTGCTGAAGATCGAGGTGGACGACGAGGTCGCGCTGAACATCATCGACCGCGGCGTCGGCGCGGTGACGCAGACCAACGTCAACCTCGCCGCCGCCTCGGATGCGGTGATCATCGGCTTCAACGTCCGCTCCGAGGGCAAGGCCACCGAGATGGCCAACGCCGAGGGCGTGGACATCCGGTACTACACGGTGATCTACAAGGCGATCGAGGAGGTCGAGGCGGCCCTGAAGGGCATGCTGAAGCCGGTCTTCGAGGAGCGCCAGGTCGGCCGCGCCGAGATCCGCGCCCTGTTCAAGGCCTCCGCGGTCGGCCTCATCGCCGGCTGCATGGTGGAGTCCGGCAAGGTGCGCCGCAACGGCAAGGTCCGGCTGCTGCGCGACGGCAACGTGGTCACCGAGAAGGCGACCATCGAGTCGCTGCGCCGGGAGAAGGACGACGTCACCGAGGTCTCCGCCGGCTACGAGTGCGGTATGGTGCTGTCCTACCCGGACATCCAGGTCGACGACATCATCGAGGTGTTCGAGGAGGTGGAGGTGCCGCGCACCTAGCGCGCACCCCGCCGCCGCCCCGGCCCCGTCCCCGCGTCCGCGGGGGCGGGGCCGGGGCCTTCGCGCGCCCCCGGGGGCCGGGGAGGACGCGGCGCCGCGAAGCGGCTAGCCTGGGTGCCCGTACCCGCCGCGCCCGGACCCCGGCCGCGGCAGCCCGACCCGAGGGAGTGATGGAGATGGCCGACCCGGCCCGCGCCCGCAAACTGGCCAAGCGGATCCAGGAGATCGTGGCCACCGCGATCGAGCTGGAGATCAAGGATCCCCGGCTGGAGTTCGTGACCGTCACGGACTGCCGGGTCACCGGGGATCTGCATGATGCGACCGTGTTCTACACGGTGCGCGGCCGCACCCTGGAGGAGGAGCCGGACTGGGCCGCCGCGGAGGCGGCCCTGGACCGGGCCCGCGGGGCGCTGCGCACCAAGGTGGGCCGGGGCACCGGGGTGCGCTTCACCCCCACCCTGTCCTTCGAGGTGGACACGGTGCCGCAGGCCTCCGCGCACCTGGAGGAGCTGCTGGCGCGCACCCGGGCCCGGGACGCGGAGCTCGCCGCCGCGGCCCGGGACGCCCGGCCCGCCGGGGACCCGGACCCGTACCGCCGCGAGGACGAGCCGGGGGAGCCGGCGTGACCGGGCCGGGCGCGGTCGCGGCCCCGGTGGCGCAGTCCATCAGCCGGCGGATGTCCGGGCCGCTGCAGGCGACCATGGACACCCTCGCCGACGCCCGGCAGGTGGTCGTCGTCGCGCACGTCAACCCCGACGCGGACGCGATCGGGGCGGCCGCGGCGATGGTGATGGCGCTGCGCCAGCGGGGGGTGCGCGCCCTGGCCACCTACGGGGAGGAGGCGCTGCCGGCGAAGTCGCTGCTCACCATCCCCGGCTGGCGGGATTTCGTGGGCTGCCGGGATCTGCCCGAGCGGGTGGACACCTGGGTGACCGTGGACTGCGCCTCGCCCTCCCGGCTCGGCGAGCTCGCCGACCGGATCCTCGCCGCGGACCGGGTGGTCAACATCGACCACCACGACTCCAACACCATGTTCGGCACCGTCAACCTCGTCGACGTGGAGGCGGAGTCGGCGACCATGGTGCTGCTGGACCTGTTCGAGGTGTGGGGGATCCGGCTGGACCGGGAGATGGCGCACGCCCTCTACGCGGGGCTGCTCACCGACACGGTGAGCTTCCAGTTCGGCCGGCCCCGGATGCACCTGGCCGCGGCCCGGCTGCTCGACTTCGGCCTGGATCCGCGCACCATCGGCGCAGAGCTGCTGGAGGGCCACCCCTTCGAGTTCCTGCCCTTCCTGGGCCGGGTGATGGCCACCGCCGGCCGGGACCCGGACTGGGGCGGCGGCGCCGGGCTGGTGCACGTCACCATCGGCCGCGGGGAGATGGCCGGGGTGGGCCATGACGAGGTGGAGGCGGTGGTGGACGTGGCCCGCACCACCGACGGCGGGGACGTGTGCGCGGTGCTCAAGGAGTACGAGCCCGGCCGCTGGACGCTGTCGCTGCGCTCCCGGGCGCTCGTCGACGTCTCCGCGGTGGCGGCGACCATGGGCGGCGGCGGCCATCTGCGCGCCGCCGGCTGCGAGGTCCGCGGGGACCGGGAGGCGGTGCTCGCGGCCCTGGCCGCGGCCTCGGGCACGGCCGCCGGCACCCGGCCGTGAGCGCCGCGGCACCGGGGGCCGCCGCGGTGCCGGAGGCCACCGCCGGGCGGATCCTCTCCCTGGCGCTGCCGGCGCTGGGCGTGCTCGCCGCCGCCCCGCTGTACCTGCTGCTGGACACCGCGGTGGTGGGCCGGCTCGGTGCCACGGAGCTGGCCGCGCTGGCCGCCGGCTCCACCATCCTGGCGATGGTCACCACCCAGCTGACCTTCCTCGCCTACGGCACCACCGCCCGCGCCTCCCGGGCCTTCGGCCGCGGGGATCGGCCCGCGGCGGTGGCCGAGGGGGTGCAGGCCACCTGGGTGGCGCTGCTGGTGGGACTGGTGCTGCTGGCGGTGATCCAGGCCTTCGCCGGGGTGTTCACGCGCTGGCTGGCCCCGGTGGGCTCGGTGGCCGCGGAGGCGGCGACCTGGTTGCGGGTGGCCTCCCTCGGCATCCCGCTGACCCTGCTCACCCAGGCCGGCAACGGCTGGCTGCGCGGGGTGCAGGACACCCGGCGGCCGCTGCTGTTCGTGCTCGCCGGGGTGCTCCCGGCGGCGGCCTCGGTGGCGCCCATGGTCTCCCGGCTGGGCCTGGTCGGCTCGGCCTGGTCCAATGTGCTCGGGCAGACCCTGACCTCGACCTGCTTCGCGGTGATGCTGCTGCGCACGGTGCGCGCCGAGGGGGTGTCCGCGGCCCCGCGGGCGCGGCTGATCCGCCGGCAGCTGGTGCTCGGCCGGGACCTGATCCTGCGCTCGCTGTCCTTCCAGGTGGCCTTCCTCTCCGCCGCGGGGGTGGCGGGCCGCTTCGGGGAGGCCGCCCTCGGCGGCCACCAGGTGCTGCTGCAGCTGTGGAATTTCATGTCCCTGGTGCTCGATTCGCTGGCGATCGCGGCGCAGACCCTGGTCGGCGCGGCGCTGGGCTCCGGGTCGGTGGCGCTGGCCCGGCGCACCGGGCGCCGGGTGATCGCCTGGTCGCTGGGCTTCGCCGGGGTGCTCGCGGCGGTGTTCGGGCTCGGCCACCGGGTGCTGCCGGCGCTGTTCACCGACGTGCCCGCGGTGCTGGCGGAGCTGGCCGCCGGGCCCTGGTGGCTGCTGGTGGCGATGATCCCGATCGGCGGGCTGGTCTTCGCCGTGGACGGGGTGCTGCTCGGCGCCGGGGACTCCCGGTACCTGCGGAACATCTCCATCGCCGCGGTGGTCCTGGGCTTCCTGCCGCCGGTGTGGCTCAGCGCCTTCTTCGGCTGGGGGCTTACCGGGGTGTGGTGGGGCCTGGTCTGCTTCCTGCTGATCCGGATGGTGGCGGTGGGACTGCGCTTCCGCGGCGCCCGGTGGGCGCGCACCGGCGCCCCGGACTGAGCCGGGCGGCGGGGGAGCGGACCCACCCCCGAATCAAGTTCATCATGCAAAAGCTGGTGCGCCTGTTGCTATTGTGGCCACAGTTGCCGCATGATTCCCATGTGGCGCCGCCGGTGCCGAGGCGCCGGCCCGGTGCCGCCGATGCCGCCGGTGCACCGTTACGATTCCGTTATCCGGGCCGATGGATCGGATGCGGCCCCCGCCCGGGGGCCGCGGCCGCAGCAGCAGGGAAGGAGGCCCGCCGATGGCCGAGGCCGAGCGCCCGCGCACCCTGTGGGCCGTCGCGGACCTGCACGTCTCGGTGCGCGGCAACCGGGAGGTGGTCGCCGGACTCGCCCCGGACAACCCGGACGACTGGCTGATCGTCGCCGGCGACGTCGCCGAGCGCCCCGAGCTCATCCTGCGCACCCTCGGCGAGCTCGCCGCCCGCTACGCCCGGGTGATCTTCACCCCCGGCAACCACGACCTGTTCTGCCGCGGCACCGACCGGCACGTCGGCGAGGACCGCTACGCCCAGCTCATCGAGGGCTGCCGCACCCTCGGCGTGCTCACCCCCGAGGACCCCTACCCGCAGTTCGGCGGGGTCACCGTCTGCCCCCTGTTCACCCTCTACGACTACTCCTGGCGCCGCCCGGGCACGACCGTCGACGAGGCCCTGGCGGAGGCGGCGGAGCGCGGGGTGGTGTTCACCGACGAGATGTCCATCCGGCCCTTCGCCGACCCGGTGCTGTGGTGCCGGCGGCGCCTGGCCTACACGGTGCGCCGGCTGTCCCGGATCGCCGGGCCCACCGTGCTGGTCAACCACTGGCCGCTGGCGCCGGAGCCGCTGGCGGCGCTGCGGCACCCGGAGATGACCCCCTGGTGCGGCACCCGGCACACCCGGGACTGGCCGCGGCGCTACGGCGCCCGCGCGGTCGTCTACGGGCATCTGCACATCCCCGCGGTGCACGAGATCGACGGGGTGCGCCATGCCGAGGTCTCCCTCGGCTATCCGCGGCAATGGCGGCGCCGGCCCCCGGAACCCCGGTGGCCCTACCCGGTTATGGAGGATCGATGACCGTGCTCACCCGGACCATGCTCCCGGCGCATGCCACCTACCACCAGATGTGGACCAGCGGCATCAGCCTGGACAACTACCGCCGCCTGGACCCGCGGGAACGCGTTCTGGTCGCCGGCGCGGTGGATGCGCGCAAGGCCGAGTTCGGCGACGCCCGCTGGTGCGCGCACCGCGCCATCGAGGAGCTCACCGGCCGGCCCTCGGCCACCCCGATCCTGCGCGGGGAGCGCGGGATGCCGCTGTGGCCGGCGGAGCTCACCGGCTCCATGACGCACACCGATGGCTTCCGGGCCGCGGTGGTCGCCCCCCGGCCGCTCACCCGCTCCATCGGGGTGGACGCGGAAATCGCCGAACCGCTGCCCGCCGGGGTGCTGGACTCCATCGCCTCGCCCCGGGAGCGGGCCATGGTCGCCGCCGCCGAACCGGACTTCGCGGACCGGCTGCTGTTCTGCGCCAAGGAGGCCACCTACAAGGCGTGGTTCCCGATCACCGGCCGCTGGCTGGGCTTCGAGGACGCCGAGGTGGATTTGCGCGAGGACGGCGGGTTCATCTCCTACATCCTCGCCCGGCCCACCCCGGTGCACTTCATCGAGGGCTCCTGGACCGTCGACCACGGCTACGTGATCGCCACCGCCGTGGTGCGCTGAGGCGCCGGCTCAGCCGAGGGTGGCCGGGCGCACCACGAACACGGTGCGCGCCCGCCGCCCGGACTCCTCGATGAGCGCCGGCACCCGCCCGTCCGGGCCGAGCGCGGCATGCACCCCGCTCCGCCCCACCGGCTCCAGCCAGCGGCCCTGGGCGAGCATCGCCGCCTGCGCGGCGTCGACCTCGCGCACCGGGAAGCAGCGCAGGCAGGCCGCGTCCAGGTCCAGGCAGGGCGCACCGCGCGCGGCGAGCTCGTCGAGGTCCACCGCATCGGCGAGGGTGAAGGGCCCGGCGGCGGTGCGGCGCAGCGCGGTGAGGTGCCCGCCGACGCCGAGCGCGGCCCCGAGATCCCGGGCCAGGGCGCGCACGTAGGTGCCCGCGGAGCACTCCACCACCACGTCCAGGTCCAGCCAGCGCCCCCCGGCGCCCTCCGGGCGGCGCAGCGCGGTGATCTCGAAGCGGCCGACGGTCACCTGCCGGGCCGGAATCGCCACCGCCTCGCCGCGGCGCACCCGGGCATGCGCCCGCTCGCCGTCCACCCGCACCGCGGACACCGCCGCCGGCACCTGCATCAGCTCCCCGGTGAGCCCGGCCACCGCGGCGCGCACCGCCTCCTCGGCCAGCCCGCCGGCCGGGGCGCCGCCGGTGGGCTCGCCCTCGGCGTCGTCGGTGACCGTGGCCGCGCCCAGCCGGATGGTCGCCGCGTAGGCCTTCGCGTCGGCGTGCACGTGGGCCAGGAAGCGGGTGCCCCGGCCCACGCCGAGCACCAGCACCCCGGTGGCCATCGGATCCAGGGTGCCGGAATGGCCGACCCGGCGGGTGCCCAGGATCCGGCGCACCCGGGCGACCACGTCGTGGCTGGTCATCCCGGCGGGCTTGTCCACGACCACCACCCCGGAGCCGGCCAGCGGGTCGGCGGCCGGGGGCGCTGCGGCGGCGGGGGTGCGGGCGGGGTCGGCTGCGGGCCGGTCGGCGGTGGGCATGCCGGGGATCCTACCGGCGCGGGTGGCCGCGGCGGGGGCGTCCGGGTGCGCCGGGCGGCTGCGGGGCGCGCCCCGCCATGTCGTATCGTGGGCCGGGTGGATATCTGGCACGGACTGGAGAACATCCCCGCGGATCTCGGGGCGACGGTGGTCACCATCGGCGTCTTCGACGGCATCCACCGGGGACATGCCAAGCTGATCGCCTCGGCCACCGCCCGCGCCCGCGCGCTCGGCCTGCCCACGGTCCTGGTCACCCTGCACCCCAACCCGATCGCGGTGTTCGCCCCGGAGCGGGCCCCGGCGATGCTGGCCACCCCGGCCCGCCGCGCGGAGCTGGCCGCCGACCTCGGCGTGGACCGCACCCTGGTGCTGCCCTTCACCCGGGAGCTCGCCGCGATGGCCCCGGAGCGCTTCGTCGCCGAGATCCTGGGCCGGCGGCTGCACGCGGCCTCGGTGCACGTGGGCGAGAACTTCACCTACGGCGCCCGCGCCGCCGGGGATCGGACCACCCTGCCGGCGCACGCCGCCGCGCACGGCATGGAGGCCCATATCGTGGACCTGCTCGCCGATGAGCGCGGCCCGGTGAGCTCCACCCGGATCCGCGCCCTGCTCGCCGCCGGGGACGTCGCCGGCGCCGCGGCCTGCCTGGGGCATCCGCACCGGCTCAGCGGGGAGATCATCCACGGCCGGGGCCGCGGCGGCGCCCAGCTGGGCTTCCCCACGGCGAATATGGCGCTGCCGGAGGCGGTGGCGATCCCCGCCGACGGGGTCTACGCCGGCTGGTTCACGGTCACCGCCGGGCCGGGGCGCGCCGCGGCGGACCCGGAGGGGGACATGCCGCTGCACCGGACCTGCCCGGCCGCGGTGAGCGTGGGCACGAACACCACCTTCGGCGACACCGCGCGCACCGTGGAGGCCCACGTCATCGACCGCTCCGCGGACCTCTACGGGCTCACCGGGCACCTGGACCTGGTGGGGCGGATCCGGCCGATGGTCACCTTCGACGGGGTCGACGCGCTCATCGCCCGGATGCGCCGGGACGTCGCCGAGGCCCGCGGCATCCTCGGCCTCGGCTAGCCCGGGCCGCGCCGGGGGCGCCCGGATTTCCCGGCCGCGGCGGCGGCCTGGTATCGTGGGCCGCCGGTCGCGACCGTGGTCCACGAACGGTCGCCGCAGGCGGGGGATGCCCCGCGGCCCCAGTGGACTGAAACAGCCACCGAACAGAAGAGGAGACGCGCACATGGCGCTGTCCACCGAGCGCAAGGCCGAGATCCTGAAGGAATTCGGCGTCCACGAGACCGACACCGGCTCCCCCGAGGCCCAGGTCGCCCTGCTCACCGCCCGCATCCGCGAGCTCACCGAGCACCTGAAGTTCCACAAGCACGACCACCACTCCCGCCGCGGCCTGCTGCTGCTGGTCGGCCGCCGCAAGGGCCTGCTGAAGTACCTGCAGGACAATGACGTGGAGCGCTACCGCGCCCTCATCGAGCGCCTGGGCCTGCGCCGCTAGCCGCGGCACCCGCCCCTCGCGCCGCGCCCCGCCGGTTCCGCCGGCCGGGGCGCTTTCGCATGCCCGGCCTGGTAGACTCCCCGGGGTGTCCATAGACGGAAAACTATGGGGCGGCACCGATGATCGCCCACGGGACACCGAACGAAAGACGTGGTCTACAACCGCATGAGCGACAACACCCAATACGAGTACGAGGACGACTTCTCCGACATCGTCGAGACGGTCGCCGTCATCGACAACGGGGACTTCGGCAAGCGCGAGGTGCGCTTCGAGACGGGCCAGCTGGCCCTGCAGGCCGACGGGGCGGTCACCGCCTACCTCGACGACGACACGATGATGCTGGCCACCACCTGCGCATCGAGCAAGCCCCGGGAGCACCTGGACTTCTTCCCCCTCACCGTCGACGTGGAGGAGCGGATGTACGCCGCCGGGCGTATCCCGGGCTCCTTCTTCCGGCGGGAGGGCCGGCCCAGCCAGGACGCGATCCTGGCCTGCCGGCTGATCGACCGGCCGCTGCGGCCCACCTTCGTCAAGGGCCTGCGCAACGAGATCCAGATCATCATCACCGTGCTGAGCCTGGATCCGAAGGACATGTACGACGTGGTGGCGATCAACGCCGCCTCCGCGGCCACCCAGCTCTCCGGGCTGCCGGTGTCCGGCCCCGTCGGCGGGGTGCGCATGGCGCTGGTCGCCGACGAGAAGCACCGCGACGGCGCCTGGGTGGCCTTCCCCACCCAGGAGCAGCACGAGTCCGCGCTGTTCGAGATCGTCGTCGCCGGCCGGCTCACCGGCGACGGCGACGGCGCCGACAACGTGGCCATCATGATGGTCGAGGCCGGCGCCACCGAGGGCGTCACCGGCCTCATCGCCGCCGGCGGGCCCGCGCCCACCGAGTCCGTGGTGGCCGCCGGCCTGGAGGCCGCCAAACCGCATATCGCCGAGCTGTGCCGCGCCCAGCGCGCCCTGGCCGAGGAGGCCGCCGGCGAGGTCCGCGAGTTCCCGCTGTACCCGGCCTACGCCGAGGAGGTGCACGCCGCGGTGGAGAAGCTGGCCCGCAAGAAGCTGCCGAAGCTGCTGCGCACCCCCGGCAAGCAGGAGCGCGACGACGCCACCAACGAGCACATGGCCGAGGTGGTGGACAAGCTCGCCGAGGACTTCCCGGAGCGGGAGAACGAGATCCGCAACGCCTACAACGCGGTGATGAAGTCCGTGGTGCGGGAGATGATCCTCGCCGAGGGCTACCGCATCGACGGCCGCGCCACCGACGCGATCCGGGACCTGGGCGTGGAGATCGAGCTCATCCCGCGCGCCCACGGCTCCGCCCTGTTCGAGCGCGGCGAGACCCAGATCCTGGGCGTGACCACCCTGGACATGATGAAGATGGAGCAGCAGATCGACTCGCTGAGCCCCGTCGATCACAAGCGCTACATGCACCACTACAACTTCCCGCCGTACTCCACCGGCGAGACCGGCCGGGTGGGCTCCCCGAAGCGCCGCGAGGTCGGCCACGGGGCGCTCGCCGAGCGCGCGCTGCTGCCGGTGCTGCCCACCCGCGAGGAGTTCCCCTACGCCATCCGGCAGGTCTCCGAGGCGCTGGGCTCCAACGGCTCGACCTCGATGGGCTCGGTGTGCGCCTCCACGCTGTCGCTGTACAACGCGGGCGTGCCGCTGAAGGCCCCGGTCGCGGGCATCGCGATGGGCCTGGTCTCCGGCGAGGTGGACGGGGAGACCCGCTACGTGGCGCTGACCGACATCCTCGGCGCCGAGGACGCCTTCGGCGACATGGACTTCAAGGTCGCCGGCACCGCGGACTACATCACCGCCCTGCAGCTGGACACCAAGCTCGACGGCATCCCCTCGAAGGTGCTCGCCGACGCCCTGGCCCAGGCCAAGGACGCCCGGGAGACCATCCTCGCGGTGATGGAGGAGGCCATCGACGGCCCCGACGAGATGAGCCCGCTGGCCCCGCGGATCACCACCATCACCGTGCCGCCCTCGAAGATCGGCGAGGTGATCGGGCCCAAGGGCAAGATCATCAACGGGATCACCGAGGAGACCGGCGCGGACGTGTCCATCGAGGACGACGGCACCGTGTACGTCTCGGCGACCTCCGGGGAGGCCGCGGAGGCCGCGATCGAGAAGATCAACGCGATCGCCAACCCGCAGCTGCCCAAGGTCGGAGAGCGCTACCTGGGCACCGTGGTGAAGACCACCGCCTTCGGCGCCTTCGTCTCCCTGGTGCCCGGCCGCGACGGCCTGGTGCACATCTCCAAGCTCGGCGACGGCAAGCGGATCGACAAGGTCGAGGACGTGGTCACCGTCGGCGACAAGCTCCAGGTGGAGATCGCCGACATCGACAACCGCGGCAAGATCTCGCTGGTCCCGGTCAAGGAGTAGCCCCGCCCCCAGGCGCGCGCCCCGACCCCCCGGGGCCGCGCCGCGCGCCTCGCCCCCCGGCCCCCGGCCGGACGCCCCCGCGGCGTCCGCCCGGGGGCCGCGGCGCTTCCGCCCGGCGGCGCCCCCGGACCCCGGTAGCGGTGTTCACCGACGGGGGTACCCTGGGGTCGGGTTCTCCCGGCCGGACGGCGGCGGGGCCGGGACCCGGGCGGGCGCGGGCCGCGCCGCCCAGCCGACGCCGCCCGAGGCGAGGATGTGCCCATGAACGACGACCCCGGGGCGCGCACCATGCTGTGCGCCGGCGACTACCAGGCGTGGATCGGCGAGGTGGGCGGTGGCCCGCGCAGCCTGCGGCACCGCGGCCGGCCGCTGCTGGCCGAGTACCCGGAGGCGACGCCGCCGCCGCTGGACGCCGGGATCCTGCTCGCGCCCTGGCCGAACCGCACCCGCGACGGCGAATACTCCTTCGCCGGCCGGGCGCACCGCCTGGTGGTCACCGAACCGCCCCGGCACACCGCCATCCACGGCTTCACCGGGCGGATGGCCTGGTCCCCGGCCGCCCCCGAGGGCGCCGCCCACCCGGAGCGCACCATCCGCCGCCGGCTGCGCATCCCCGAGCAGCCCGGGTGGCCCTGGCCCCTGGAGCTCACCGCGGACTGGACCCTGGACGCCGACACCGGGCTCACCGGGGAGCTGACGGTGGCGAACCTCGCCGGCCAGGAGTGCCCGCTCGGGGTGGGCTGGCACCCCTACCTCGTCGCCTGCGGGGCGGAGCTCGACGAGACCGTCCTGGAGGCCCCGGTGACCACCGCGCTGCCGCTGGACCCGCGGCGCAATCTGCCGATCGGCGATCCCGGCCCGGCGGATCCGGTGCTCGGCGAGGTCGGCGGCCGGCGCACCGGGGCCGGCTGGTCGGTGCCGATGGACGGCACCTGGCTGGACCACTGCTTCGGCGCCGCCGCGGACCCCGACGGCGTGCTGCGCGCCCGGTTGCGCGGCCCGGAGGGGGCGGTGGAGCTGCGCGCCGGCGGCGAATTCGGCTGGCTGCAGATCTACACCGCGGACCCGGCCCGGGGGGAGGGCTTCCCGGGCCTGGGCCGGGCGGTGGCGGTGGAGCCGATGACCTGCCCGCCGGACGCGCTGAACTCGGGCACCGATCTGCTCACCCTGGCCCCGGGGGAGCGACGCCGCTTCGAGGTCGGCATCCGGGCGATCGACTGATCCGGCCGGACCCGGCCCCGGCCGCCGCCGCGGCCGGGGCCGGGGTGCGCGCAGGGGTGCCCCGGCGGGGCCGGGGGCCGCTGCGGTGAGCGCCGCTTAGCACCCGGTGCCGCCCGGTTATCCGTCCCCTGATCGATTCAGAAGGGTAATGAAACCCGGGGGATTTCCCGGTACGGCCGAAAATGTGGCCATTCCCACGTCGCCGGGGGAGGCGGAAACCGCGTCCCGCGGGTAAACCGGGGGTGACGGGCAAATGCACGCGAGGTACGGCCCCCGGGGTCGCCGGCGGCTCGTCATGCCGGCCGCGTGTGGCGCCCCACGGCAATCCGGGCCCGGCCGCGCCGGCCGCACCCGCGGCCTCCCCGCGCGGGCCCACGGCAAAGGAGACGTGACCTTGATCATGGCTCAGGAGGCCCTGCGCCTCAACGCCACCTGGGTGGACTACTCACTGGTGGCGCTGTACTTCATCTTCGTGCTCGGCATCGGATGGGCCGCTCGGTCCAAGGTGTCCAGCTCGATCGACTTCTTCCTCTCCGGCAGGTCCCTGCCGGCCTGGGTGACCGGGCTCGCCTTCATCTCGGCGAACCTCGGCGCCGTGGAGATCGTCGGCATGAGCGCCAACGGCGTCGAATACGGCTTCCAGACGATGCACTACTTCTGGATCGGCGCCATCCCGGCGATGGTCTTCCTCGGCATCGTGATGATGCCCTTCTACTACGGCTCCAAGGTCCGCTCGGTGCCGGAGTTCATGCTCCGCCGCTTCGGGCCCGGGGCGCACCTGGTCAACGCGATCTCCTTCGCGGTGGCCCAGCTGCTCATCGCGGGCATCAACCTGCTGCTGCTGGCCAAGGTGGTCAACTCCCTGCTCGGCTGGCCGCTGCTGGTCACCCTGCTCATCGCCGCGGTGATCGTGCTGTCCTACATCACCCTCGGCGGGCTGTCCGCGGCGATCTACAACGAGGTGCTCCAGTTCTTCGTGATCGTCGCCGCCCTGGTCCCGCTGACCCTGATCGGCCTGCACAACGTCGGCGGCTGGGGCGGGCTGAAGACCGCCCTGAACGCGGAGAGCCACTTCCACACCTGGCCGGGCACCGACATCTCCGGCTTCGACAACCCGATCGTCTCCGTCATCGGGCTGACCTTCGGCCTCGGCTTCGTGCTCTCCTTCGGCTACTGGACCACCAACTTCGTCGA
The DNA here is from genome assembly GCF_001941505.1 of Corynebacterium sphenisci DSM 44792. Lineage (NCBI taxonomy): Bacteria > Bacillati > Actinomycetota > Actinomycetes > Mycobacteriales > Corynebacteriaceae > Corynebacterium > Corynebacterium sphenisci. The sequence goes on from NZ_CP009248.1 coordinate 1,168,836, forward strand.
GGTGCAGCGCTCCATGGCCGCCGATTCGCTCTCCGCGGCCCGGCGCACCCCGATCATCGGTGCCTTCCCGAAGATGTTCGTGCCCTTCGTGGTGGTGCTCCCCGGCATGATCGCCGCGGCCACCGTCGCCCCGATCATGGACTCCACCGCCCCGCCGAATGACGCGATGCTCTACCTCATGCGGGATCTGCTGCCCAACGGGCTGCTCGGCGTGGCCCTGGCCGGCCTGCTGGCCGCGTTCATGGCCGGCATGGCGGCGAACATCTCCGCCTTCAACACCGTGTTCAGCTACGACATCTGGCAGACCTACGTGGTCAAGGACCGCGCCGACGACTACTACCTGAAGGTGGGCCGGCTGGCCACCATCGGGGCCACCGTGATCGCGGTGGGCACCGCGCTCATCGCGGACAACTTCGGCAACGTCATGGACTACCTGCAGACGCTGTTCGGCTTCTTCAACGCGCCCCTGTTCGCCACCTTCATCCTGGGCATGTTCTGGAAGCGGATGACCCCCACCGCCGGCTGGGTGGGCCTGGTGCTGGGCACCCTGTCCGCGATGACCTACTGGGGCATCTCCGAGTTCGCCGGGCTGGAGGCCGGGTTCTTCAACCTGCCCGGGCAGGGCACCGCCTTCGTCGCGGCGTCCATCGCCTTCGCCGTGGACATCATCGCCTCGATCATCGTCTCGCTGGTCACCGAGCCGAAGCCGGACCATGAGCTGGTCGGCTTCGTCAAGTCCGTGACCCCCAAGGAGGATCTCGTGGACGCCGCGGAGGAGTGCCTGCCCTGGTACCGCCGCACCGTCCCGCTGGGCATGCTCTGCCTCGCCATGGTCCTGGTCCTCAACGTCATCTTCGCCTAGGAGGGATTACCCATGGCAACCAACGACACCCCCCGCGCCGGCCGGCGCTCCGCCGGCGCCTTCGACATCCGCAACGTGATCGGGCTGCTGCTCGCCCTCTACGGGGTGGTGCTGCTGCTCTCCGCGATGCTGCTCGACCCGGGCCTGAACCCGGACACCGGGCTGCCCAAGGAGGCGATGTACAACACCTGGGCGGGCGTCGCCCTGGTCGTCGTCGCCGCCGTGTTCTTCATCTGGGCGAAGCTGCGCCCCATCATCGTGCCCGTGGAACCGGGCACCGTGGAGGCCCAGGCGCTCGCCGCGGAGGGGGAGGCGTAGCCGGTGGCCGAGCACGAATTCGCCGTCACCCGCACCACCCTCGCCGACGGCCGGGAGCTGATCTACTTCGACGACTCCCCGGGCTACGCCACCGGGGAGCGGGTCCGCGAGCTGCATGACGCCCGGGACCTGCCGGAGGCGATCACCGAATCCGAGCTGCGCCGGGATCCGCTCACCGGGGACTGGTACGCCTACGCCGCGCACCGGATGAACCGCACCTTCATGCCCCCGGCCAACGAGGATCCGCTGGCGCCGACCCGGCCCGGGGAACCGCCCACCGAGGTGCCCGCCGAGGACTACGACGTGGTGGTCTTCGAGAACCGCTTCCCCTCGCTGTCCATGCACATGGAGGTGCCGGAGGACTTCGCCGGCGATGTCGAGGGCCAGGGGCTGGTGCAGCGCCGCCCGGCGCTGGCCCGCTGCGAGGTGGTCTGCTTCACCCCCGAGGTCTCCGGGTCCTTCCGGGACCTGCCGCGGCGCCGGGTGCGCACCGTGATCGAGGCCTGGGCGCACCGCACCCGGGAGCTCTCCGAGATCGAGGGGGTGCGCCTGGTGTTCCCCTTCGAGAACCGGGGCGAGGAGATCGGGGTCACCCTGCAGCACCCGCACGGGCAGATCTACTCCTACCCCTACCTGCCGCCGCGGGCGGCGGCGATCGCCCGGCGCTGCCGGGAGCACCGGGCCGAAACCGGCCGGGAGCTCTTCGACGATCTGCTCGCCGCCGAGCGCGGTTCCCGGCGCCGGGTGCTCATCGAGGGGGAGCATTTCCTGGCCTTCGTGCCGGCCTTCGCGAAATGGCCGGTGGAGGCGATGGTGGTGCCCTACCGGGACGTGCCCGACTTCGCCGCGCTCACCGACCCGGAGAAGGAGGAGCTGGCCGGGATCCTGCTGGATCTGCTCGGCCGGCTGGATCGCTTCTTCGAGGGCGTCGAGCGCACCCCCTACATCGCCTCGTGGAACCAGGCGCCGGTGGGGGAGGACCGCCGGGACGGCCGGCTGCACCTGCAGCTGTACTCGATGATGCGCTCGCCGGGGCGGATGAAGTTCCTCGCGGGCAGCGAATCCGGGCAGGGGGCGTGGATCTCCGACACCACCCCCGAGCGGATCGCGGACCGGTTCCGGGAGGTGGCCCGATGAGCGAGCGGCCGAACGCCCCCGCCTACGCCCCGGCGCGCGATGACGCCGCCGGCGCCGCGGACGCCGCCGCCCTGTTCCGCCGCGCCTTCGGCGCGGAGCCGGCCGGGGTGTGGGCGGCGCCGGGGCGGGTGAACCTGATCGGCGAGCACGTCGACTACGCCGGCGGGATCTGCCTGCCCTTCGCCCTGGCCCAGCGCACCTTCGCCGCGGTCGCCCCGCGTGCGGACGGCCGGCTGCGGCTGGTCTCCGACTTCGACGGGGCCGAGGCCGAGCCGGTGGAGATCGCCCTGGCCGAGGTCGGCCCGGGCTCCCCGGCCGGCTGGGCCGGCTACGCCGCCGGCGCCATCTGGGCGCAGCAGGCCGCCGGGGACCTGCCCGCCGATCTGGGCGGCTTCGACATCGCGATCACCTCCGATGTGCCGGTCGGCGGGGGACTGTCCAGCTCCGCGGCCCTGGAGTGCTCCGTGGCGCTGGCCGCCCGGGAGCTGGCCGCCGAGGCCCCCGACGAGGCCGCCCGGCGCCGCCTGGTCACCGCCTGCATGCGGGCGGAGAACGAGGTCGTCGGCGCCGCCACCGGGGGTCTGGACCAGCGGATCGCGCTGCTCGGCGAGGCCGGCAGCGCCCTGGCCATCGACTTCGGCGCGGACACCGATGAGCAGGTGCCCTGCGATCTCGGCGCCGCCGGGCTGGAGCTGCTGGTCATCGACACCCGGGCCGCGCACAGCCTCGCCGACGGGCAGTACGCCTCCCGGCGCGGGGTGATCGACGCCGTCGCCGCCGCGGCCGGGGCGGAGGTGCTGCGCGAGGTCGCCGACCCGCTGGCCCACGCCGAGGCCTGGGCGGCCGGCTCCGTCCCGGCGGGGGAGGACCCGGACCGGTGGGCGGACACGGTGCGCCGTCGGGTGGGCCACGTGCTCTCCGAGAACGAGCGCACCACCGCCGCCATCGCCCAGCTGCGCGCCGGGGACTTCGCCGGCTTCGGCGAGTCCATGTGCGCCTCGCACGCCAGCCTGCGCGACGACTACGAGGTCTCCTGCGCGGAACTGGACCTGGCGGTGGACACCGCCATGGCCCATGGCGCCCTCGGCGCCCGGATGACCGGGGGCGGCTTCGGCGGCTCCGCGATCGCCCTGGTGCGCGCCGAGGACGAGCGGGAGGTGGCCGGCGCCATCGCCGCGGCCTTCGCCGAGGCGGGCTTCACCGCCCCGGCCTTCCTCGCCGCCACCCCCTCCGGCGGCGCCCGCCGGGTCGGCTGAGCCGGCCGCCGCCCGCCCCGCCCGCCGCCGGAGCCCCCGGCGGCGGGCGGCGCCGCCTCAGACCAGCTCCACCCGCGGCCGGGGCCGGGGCCGGATCCGGGCGGCCAGCACCACCATCAGCGCCCCCAGCGCCGCCCCGGCGGCCATCGCCGCGCGGTGCCCGGCCACCAGGGCGCCGAGATCGGCGGGGCCGTCCCCGGCGGCGAGGCCGGCCACGGCCGCCGCCACGGCGACGAAGCAGGCGGTGCCCGCGGCCCCGGCGACCTGCTGCAGGGTGTTCAGCACCGCCGAACCATCGGCCTGCAGCGCCTCCGGCAGCTCGCCCAGGCCCCAGGCGAACAGCGGGGTGAACACCAGGCCCAGGCCCAGCTCCAGCACCACGTGGCAGACCACGATCCACCACAGCGGGCCGGCCTCGCCGAGGAAGCACAGCCCCGTCAGGGAGGCGGTGAGCGCCACCGTGCCGGGCAGCACCAGCGGGCGCGGGCCGGCCGCGTCGTACCAGCGCCCGATCAGCGGGCCGAGCAGCCCCATCGCCAGCGGCCCCGGCATCAGCATCAGCCCGATCACCAGCACATCCACCCCGCGGGCGGCCAGGTGCAGCGGCAGGATGATGATCACCCCGAACATCGCGGCGAACCCGGCGGCGAGCAGCGCCGCGGTGAGGCCGAAGGCGCGGGTGCGGAACACCGCCGGATCCAGCAGCGCCGCCCCCGCCCGGGCCAGCCGCAGCTGCCGGCGGGCGAACAGCGCCAGCGCCGCCGCGCCCACCGCCGCCGAGGCCCAGATCCCCGGCCCCGCCCCGGGCCCGGCCCCGGCCAGGGCGTGCACCGAGCCGCCGAAGCCGGCGGCGGCCAGCGCCAGGGAGGCCGGATCCAGCCGGCGCGACCCGCCGCCGCCGTGCCGGGGCAGCAGCGGCAGCCCGATGGCCAGGGCGGCCACCGCCACCGGCGCCATCGCCGCGAAGAGCATCCGCCACTGCCCGCCGGAGGCCCGCAGCAGCGCCCCGGACACCGTCGGCCCGATCGCCGGGGCCACCGCGATGACCACCGACATGGTGCCCATCATCGCCCCGCGGCGGTGCTCCGGGACCAGCCGCAGCACCGTGGTCATCAGCAGCGGCAGCAGCACCGCGGTGCCCGCGGCCTGGGTGACCCGCCCGGCGAGCACCAGGGCGAAGCCGGGGGCGATCGCGCCCAGGGCGGTGCCGGCGACGAAGAGCCCCTGGGAGGCGGCGAAGAGCCCGCGCAGCGGGAAGCGGTCGATGAGGTAGCCGGTGGCCGGCACCACCACCGCCATGGTGAGCAGGAAGGCGGTGGTCACCCACTGCGCCACCGGGGCGGTGAGCCCCAGGTCCGCGGCGAAGACCGGCACCGCCACGCTCATCACGGTCTCGTTGAGGATGGCGATGAAGGTCGCCCCCAGCAGCACCCAGATCGCCGCCTGCCCGCCGGCGCCACGCCGCGCCATGTCCACGCTCCTTCCCGCACCCGGGGGAGGGCCGGCCCGGGCCGCGCCCCGGCCGCCCCGGGCGCCGACGGCGGGCCAGCCTACCGCCCGCCGCGGGCGCCGGGGCCGGCCGGGTCGGCGGGCCGCGCGCGGCGGCGCCGGGGCTGCGCCTAGAGTGGTCGCAGGCATTGAGCGCGACAGCGGAGAAGGAGCGAGCACATGGCAGCGATCAAGGTCGGCGTCCTCGGCGCGAAGGGCAAGGTCGGGCGGACCATCTGCGAGGCGGTGGCGGAGGCGGCGGACCTGGAGCTGGTCGCCCGGGTCGACGCCGGCGACGATCCCCGCGCGCTGGTCGACGCCGGCGCGGAGGTGGCGGTGGACTTCACGCAGCCGGATGCGGTGATGGGCAACCTGGAGTTCCTCATCTCGCACGGCATCTCCGCGGTGGTCGGCACCACCGGGTTCACCGCCGAGCGGCTGGATCGGGTGCGCGGCTGGCTGGAGGAGCACGCCGCGGCCGGGGCGAACGTGCTGATCGCGCCGAACTTCGCCATCTCCGCGGTGCTCACCATGCGCTTCGCGGAGATCGCGGCGCCCTTCTTCGAATCCGCGGAGGTCATCGAGATGCACCATCCGCACAAGAAGGACGCCCCCTCCGGCACCGCGGTGCACACCGCCGAGGGCATCGCCCGGGCCCGCCGGGAGGCCGGCCTGGACGCCCAGCCGGACGCCACCGAGCAGGCCCTGGACGGCGCCCGCGGCGCGGCGGTGGAGGGGGTGCCGGTGCATGCGGTGCGGATGACCGGGGCGGTGGCCCACGAGACGGTGATCCTGGGCACCGAGGGCCAGTCGCTGACCATCAAGCAGGACTCCTACGACCGCACCAGCTTCGTGCCCGGGGTGCTCACCGGGGTGCGCCGGATTGCCGAGCACCCGGGGCTGACCGTGGGCCTCGAGTCCTACCTGGGCCTGTGATCGGCGTGCCGGAGTTCACCGAGCTGTCCGTCACCCTGGTCGCCTGCACCTCCTTCCGGCCGCCCGCGGACGTGGCCTGGCGGCCCCCGGAGCACGCCGACGGGGTCGGCGACGGGGAGGCGCTGATCGAGTTCGCCGGCCGGGCCTGCTACGAGACCTGGGATCGGCCGAACCCGCGCACCGCCGCCAACGACGCCTACCTGCGCCATGTGCTGGAGGTCGGGCACACCTCCCTGTTCGAGCACGCCTCGGCGACGCTGTACATCCGCGGGCTGTCCCGCTCCTGCGCCCATGAGCTCACCCGGCACCGGCACTTCTCCTTCTCCGAGCTCTCCCAGCGCTATGTGCCGGAGGGGCCCAGCCGGGTGGTCGCCCCGCAGGCGATTGCCGGCGACCCCGGGCTCGCGGAGCTCTTCGCCGCCGCCGCGGACGAGTCCCGGGCCACCTACGAGCGGCTGCTGGACGGGCTGGAGGAGCGCTTCGCCGAGGAGCCCAACGCCCTGCTGCGGCGCAAGCAGGCCCGGCAGGCCGCCCGGGCGGTGCTGCCCAACGCCACCGAGACGCGTATCGTGGTGACGGGCAATTACCGCTCGTGGCGGCATTTCATCGGGATGCGCGCCACGGAGCACGCCGACGCCGAGATCCGGGATCTCGCGGTGGCGTGCCTGCGGGAGCTGCAGGGCGTCGCCCCCGACGCCTTCGGCGATTTCGAGATCAGCCGGCTGCGCGATGGCTCGGTCATCGCCTCCAGCCCGCACGCCTTCGAGGGCTAGCGGGCCCGGTCGCCCGGCGCGCCCACCCGCCGGATCGGCGGCAATGGGCCAAGGGCGCGGCCGCGGCGGGTAGATCTGTATAGGAGGCGGGGCCGGAGGGCCCCGCGGATTGTGAAGCACGTGGGCGCCACCGCACCGGGCAACCGGCCGGCGGCGGCGCCGGGATCGCGGCCGAGGGGCCGCCGGACAGGAACGGAAGGCCAGAGACAATGAGCACTGGATTCGCCTCGGACAGGGGGGTCGACGACTTCGGCACCGTCGCCGTCGCCATGGTCACCCCGTTCGCGGAGGACGGTTCGCTGGACCTCGACGCGGGGATCGGCGTCGCCGGGCACCTGGCGGACAATGGCGTCGACGCCCTCATCCTCGCCGGCACCACCGGCGAATCGCCGACCACCTCCGCCGAGGAGAAGCTGGCCCTGCTGCGCGCGGTGCGCGCCGAGTTCGGCGATCGGCTCACCCTGGTCGCCGGCGCCGGCAGCTACGACACCGCCGCCTCCGTCGAGCTGGCCCGGGCCTCCGCGGCCGCCGGGGCGGATTCCCTGCTGGTGGTCACGCCCTACTACTCCAAGCCCCCGCAGGAGGGCCTGGTGCGGCATTTCACCGCGGTGGCCGACGCCACCGATCTGCCGGTGTGCCTCTACGACATCCCGCCGCGCTCGGCGATCCCGATTGAGCCGGACACCATCCGGCGCCTGGCCGAGCACCCCCGGATCACCGCCGTGAAGGACGCGAAGGGGGACCTCGGGGCCGCGGCGGGTATCATCGCCGACACGGACCTCGCGTGGTACTCCGGCGACGATGTGCTGAACCTGCCCTGGCTGGCCATGGGCGCCACGGGCTTCATCTCGGTCATCGCGCACGCCGCCCCGCGCAAGCTCGTGGAGCTGCGCCGCCTCTTCGACGAGGGCGATCTCGCCGGCGCCCGCGCCATCAACGCTTCCCTCAGCCCATTGTTCCGCGCTCAGGCCCGCCTGGGCGGCGTGACGTTTTCGAAAGCCGCCCTGCAGCTGCAGGGCATCACGACAGGAGACCCCCGTTTGCCTCAGCTAGCCCCCGACCAGGAGCAGCTCGACCTGCTCGCCGCAGACCTGCGAGAGGCGGGTGTGCTGTAGATGGGAGACAACAGGAACCGTTCCCGCAAGGTCACCCGCAAGGCCGGCCCGCCCGCCGAGGAGCCCTCGTCGGCCAACGCCAAGTCCGCCAAGGCGAAGTCCGGCGGCGGCCAGTCCGGCAAGTCCGGTGGCCAGGCCAACCAGTCCGGTAAATCCGGCGGCCAGGCCAACCAGTCCGGCAAATCCGGCAAGTCCGGCGGCCAGTCCGGCAACCGCGGCGGCCGCGGCGGCCAGTCCAACCAGTCCGGCAAATCCGGCGGCGGCCAGTCCGGCCGCGGCCGCGGCGGCAACCGCCGCAACGTGGTGCAGTCCATGCAGGGCGCGGATCTGACCCGCCGCCTGCCGGAGCCGCCGAAGGCCCCGAAGGACGGGCTGCGCATCGTCGCCCTCGGCGGCATCTCGGAGATCGGCCGCAACATGACCGTCTTCGAGTACCGCGGCCGGCTGCTCATCATCGACTGCGGCGTGCTCTTCCCCAGCTCCAACGAGCCGGGCGTGGACCTCATCCTGCCGGATTTCTCCTACATGGAGGACAAGTGGGATCGGGTCGAGGCCGCGGTCATCACGCACGGCCACGAGGACCACATCGGCGCCATCCCCTGGCTGCTCAAGCAGCGCGCGGACATCCCGATCGTGGCCAGCAAGTTCACCCTCGCGCTCATCCAGGCCAAGTGCCAGGAGCACCGGGTGCGCCCGAACTGCGTGGAGGTCGACGAGACCTCGCACGTCAACTACGGCCCCTTCGACGTGCGCTTCTTCGCCGTCAACCACTCCATCCCGGACTGCCTGGGCATCGCCCTGAAGACCGGGGCGGGCCTGCTGGTGCACACCGGCGACATCAAGCTCGACCAGACCCCGCCGGACGGCAAGCCCACCGACCTGCCGGCGCTGTCCCGCTTCGGCGACGAGGGCGTGGACCTGTTCCTGTGCGACTCCACCAACGCCACCACCCCGGGCATCTCCGGGTCCGAGGCGGATCTGGTGCCCACCCTGCGCCGGCTCATCACCGAGGCCAAGCAGCGGGTCATCGTCGCCGCCTTCGCCTCCAACGTGTACCGGGTGCAGGCGGTCATCGACGCCGCCGTCGCCGCCGGCCGCAAGGTCGCCTTCAACGGCCGCTCCATGATCCGCAATATGCGGATCGCCGAGGAGCTGGGCTACCTGCACGCCCCGCGGGGCACCATCGTGGAGATGAACGAGGCCTCCCGGATGGCCCCGCACAAGGTGGTGCTGGTCACCACCGGCACCCAGGGTGAGCCGATGGCCGCGCTGAGCCGGATGGCCCGCCGGGAGCACCGGCAGATCACCGTCCGGGACGGGGACCTGATCATTCTCAGCTCCTCCCTGGTGCCGGGCAACGAGGAGGCCGTCTTCGGCGTGATCAACATGCTCGCCCAAATCGGGGCGACCGTGATCACCAACTCCGACGCCAAGGTGCACACCTCCGGGCACGGCTACTCCGGGGAGCTGCTCTTCCTGTACAACGCGGTGCGGCCCTCCAACGCCATGCCGGTGCACGGCGAGTGGCGGCATCTGCGGGCCAACAAGGAGCTGGCGATCTCCACGGGCGTGGCCCGGGAGAACGTGGTGCTGGCGCAGAACGGCGTGGTCGTGGACCTCGTCGACGGCCACGCCAAGGTCGTCGGCCAGGTGCCGGTGGGCAACCTCTACGTCGACGGGGTCACCATGGGCGACGTCGACGCCGATGTGCTCGCCGACCGCACGGAGATGTCCGAGGGCGGGCTGATCGCGGTCACCGCGGTCATCGACAACCGCACCGGGCGTCCCCTGGAGCGGCCGAAGGCGCAGGCCCGCGGCTTCTCCGACGACACCAAGGAGCTGGTCGCCGACGTGGAGAAGCAGGTCGACGACATCATGTACGACCTGGCCGGCTCCGGGGAGAACAACCCCTACCGGATGGTCCAGGAGGTCCGCCGGCGGGTGGAGAAGGCGATCAACGCCAAGTGGCGCCGCTCCCCGATGATCGTGCCGACCATCGTGCCGATGAGCTCCGAGGCCGTCGCCGAGGTCACCGACGAGGACATCGAGGTCACCCGGCCCAGCCTCTGATCCGGCCCCGCCCGATCCGCCGGCGCCGCCCCCTCCCGGGGTGGCGCCGGCGTCGGCGATCCGGGCGGTTATGCTCGGCCCATGAGCTTCGCCGCCGAGGAACGCGCCGCCCTGGCCCGGGCGCTGGCCGCCGCCGGCCCGGCCGCGCCCACCGCCTGCGCCGGCTGGACCGCCGCGGATCTGGCGGTGCACCTGCTGGTCCGGGAGACCCGGCCGGACGCCGCGGCCGGGATCTTCCTGCCCGCCCTGGCGGGGCACCTGGGGCGGGTCTCCGCGCGGGTGGCCGCCCTCGGCCACGGGGAGGTCGTGGCGCGCTGGGCGGCGGGGCCGCCCCGGTGGTCCCCGCTGCGCCCCCTCGACGAGGCGGTGAACGCAGGGGAGCATTTCATCCACCACGAGGATCTGCGCCGCGGGGCGCCCGGCTGGGCGCCGCGGGAGCTGCCCGGGCCCGTCCAGGAGCGGCTGCACGGCCTCCTGGGCCGCTACGCCCGGCTGCTGCTGGGCCGCCGCGGCCCGGCCGCGGTGGAGCTGCTCGCCCCGGGCCGGGCGCCGGTGCGGGCCGGCGCCCGGGGCCCGGGCGCCCCGCGGGTGGCGGTGACCGGGGAGCCCGGGGAGCTGCTGCTGTGGGTCACCGGCCGCCCGGCGCGGGTCACGGTGGCCGGGGACGCGGCCGCGGTGCACCGGCGCGCGCTGTAGCCGGAGGCGGCCCCGGGGCCCGGGCGGGGCGGATGACGGCCCGACGCGCCGTGTTGCGGATGTGAAAGACGGGGCGGAATACGACTATTGTTGTTTCCATGTCTGCCAGCAGCCGAACCAGGAGCACCTCCGCCCGCCCCGCCCGCCGCGGCACCGGGACCCGCCCGGCCACCCGCGGCGGCGACGCCGCGCGCGCCTCGGGCAGCTCCGCCCGGTCCGGCTACGACGACGACTTCGAGCGCACCGGCAGCGCCTTCCGCGCCGTCGGCGCCGGGCTCGCCGGGGCCTGGTCGCACACCGCCCGCGGCGTGGCGGGGCTGACCCGCCGGGTCTCCGGGCGGGCCGGCGCGGCCGGCTACCGGGACGAGGACTTCGCCGACGCCCCGCCCGCGCGCGGCGCCGGCGCCGGTGACCCGGATGCCCAGCGCACCACCTACGTCAGCCGCCCCGGGCGCCGCGACGAGGGGGAACACCGGGATCGTCAAGACGATTGGGTTGACGGCCCCGATACCGGGGAGGGCGCCGGACCGGCCCCGGCCGGCTCCCGGGACGGGCTGGCGCTGCTGCTGCTCGCCCTGGCCGTGGTGCTCGCCGCGGCCAGCTGGTTCCACCTCGCCGGCCCGGTGGGCGCGGCGATCCACGCCACCGTCGCCGCGATCGTGGGCCTGGGCACCTACCTGCTGCCCCCGCTGCTGGTCGCCCTGGCGGTCGCGCTGATGCTCGGCACCGCGCCCACCGGGCGGCGCTCCGGGCGGGTCGCCCTCGGCGCCGGGATCATCGCCGTGGGCCTGCTGGCCATCGTGCACATCGGCTCCGGGGAACCGGCCGACTGGGCCGGCCGGTTCACCGCCGGCGGCGCCGTCGGCGCCTGGACGGGGGCCCCGCTGTCGGCCGGATTCACCCCCGTGCTCGCCATCATCCTGCTCTTCGGGCTGGTCTTCTACGGCGCCCTGGTCACCACCGGCACCAGCGTGCGCCGGCTGGTCGACGCCCTCGCCGGCTACCTCGGCTACCGGACCGGCGCCGGCGCCGCCGAGGCCGACGATCCCTACGCCCGGGTCGACGGGCTGCTCGACGCCCGCGTCGACGGCCGCGACGCGCCCGCCGGGCCGGCCCGGCCCGGCGCCGCCGAGCCCGGCCGGGCCGAGCCCGCGCCGCGGCGGCGCCGCCGGCGCGGCGGCGGGGACGCCGAGGAGGACCTGCACGCCCTCGTCGACGCCGACCCCGCGGAGGCGCCGGGGCAGCAGCCGCCGGCGCCCCGGCGGCGGCGCCGGCCCAGCCCCATGGAGAGCTACCCCGTCGAGGGCGACGCCCCCGCCGCCGGCGAGGGCGACCGGGCCCGGCAGACCGCGCTGTTCTCCGCCCCGGAGACCGCGGAGCTGCCCGCGCTCGGCGCCCCGGTGCCCGACGACGCCTCCGCCCTCGACGATGACGCGGCCGCGCACGGCGCGGACGCCGCGGCCGGGGAGGCCGCGGGGGAGGGGGCCGCGGACGCGATCTCCGCGGCCACCCGGCGCCGCATGGAGGCGATCCGGGCCCGCTCCGGGGTGGACCCGGCGGCGGTCCCGGCGGCGACCCCCAAATCCGAGGCGGAGCCCAAACCGGCGGTGCCGCCGGCGCCGCGGCAGCCCGAGGGCGACTACCGGCTGCCCTCCACCGACCTGCTGCTCGCCGGCGACGCCCCGAAGACCCGCACCGCCACCAACGACCGGATGATCGAGGCGATCACCGAGGTGTTCCGGGAGTTCAAGGTCGACGCCACCGTCACCGGGTTCTCCCGCGGGCCCACGGTCACCCGCTACGAGGTGGAGCTCGGCCCCGGGGTGAAGGTGTCCAAGGTCACCAACCTGCAGTCCGACATCGCCTACGCGGTGGCCACCGAGAACGTCCGGCTGCTCACCCCCATCCCCGGCAAGTCCGCCGTGGGCATCGAGGTGCCCAACGACGACCGGGAGATGGTGCGCCTGGCCGATGTGCTCGACGCGCCGAAGACCCGCGCCAACCACGACCCGATGCTCATCGGCCTGGGCAAGGACATCGAGGGCGAGTTCCTCTCCCACTCGGTGCAGAAGATGCCGCATCTGCTGGTCGCCGGCTCCACCGGCTCCGGCAAATCCGCCTTCGTCAACTCCATGCTGGTGTCCCTGCTCACCCGGGCCACCCCGGAGGAGGTCCGGCTCATCCTGGTGGACCCGAAGATGGTGGAGCTGACCCCCTACGAGGGCATCCCGCATCTCATCACCCCGATCATCACCCAGCCGAAGAAGGCCGCCGCCGCGCTGCAGTGGCTGGTCGAGGAGATGGAGCAGCGCTACCTGGACATGAAGGCCGCCCGGGTGCGGCACATCAAGGACTTCAACCGCAAGGTCGACTCCGGGGAGCTCGTCGCCCCGCCCGGCTCCGAGCGGGAGTACCGGCGCTACCCGTACATCGTGTGCATCGTCGACGAGCTCGCCGACCTGATGATGACCGCGCCCCGGGACATCGAGGACGCGATCGTGCGGATCACCCAGAAGGCCCGCGCCGCCGGCATCCACCTGGTGCTGGCCACCCAGCGGCCCTCGGTGGACGTGGTCACCGGCCTCATCAAGACCAACGTGCCCTCCCGGCTGGCCTTCGCCACCAGCTCCCTCACCGACTCCCGGGTGATCCTGGACCAGGCCGGGGCGGAGAAGCTGATCGGCATGGGCGACGGCCTGTTCATCCCGCAGGGCGCCGGCAAGCCCCGGCGCATCCAGGGCGCCTTCGTCACCGACGAGGAGGTCGCCGCGGTGGTGGAGGCCTGCAAGGCGCAGGCGGAGCCGGACTACACCGAGGGCGTCACCGACGACGCCGCGGCCGACTCCGCCAAGCAGATCGACCCGGACATCGGCGATGACCTGGAGGATCTGCTGCAGGCCGTGGAGCTGGTGGTGACCAGCCAGTTCGGCTCCACCTCGATGCTGCAGCGCAAGCTGCGGATCGGCTTCGCCAAGGCCGGCCGGCTGATGGACCTGATGGAGACCCGCGGGGTGGTGGGCCCCTCCGAGGGCTCCAAGGCCCGCGATGTGCTGGTCAAGCCGGAGGAGCTGGAGACCATCCTGTGGATGATCCGCGGCGCCGACCCGGCCGAGGCCCCGGTCGAGGAGGGGCCGGAGATCGTCGACGCCGACCCGGTGGACGGCCTGGCCTGAGGCGGCGCCGCCGCCGGCGCCGCCGCGGCGGCCGGCCCCGGCGGCGCCGGTGTACAGTGTGCCCCGTGGAGGGGAGTACCCCGAAACCCGCGGCGGCGGTCGTCAGCACGGGCATCCCGGATGCCCCGGCCCCGCCGGTCGCCGAACCCCGGGCGGGTCGGCGGCGGGGGAGACCTCCGGCCCGTTCCCGCGACCGGAGGACCCGCGTAACCCATGCACGTCACCCCCCTGACTTGGGGCATCACCATCGTGGTGCTCCTGGCCTTCATCATCTTCGACTTCTACAGCCACGTCCGCCGGCCGCATGATCCCACCATGCGCGAGGCCGCGGCGTGGATGCTCTTCTACATCGCCCTGGCCTGCCTCTTCGGCGGCTTCCTGTGGGTGCGCTGGCCCGGGGCGGCCGACCCCCACCAGCATGGCCTGGAGTTCTTCGCCGGCTACATCACAGAGCTCTCGCTCAGCGTGGACAACCTGTTCATCTTCGCGCTCATCATCGGCTCCTTCCGGATCCCGAAGCGCTACCAGCAGAAGGTGCTGCTCATCGGGATCGCGCTGGCGATCGTCTTCCGCGGCATCTTCATCGGCCTCGGCGCGGCGATCATCGCCGCCTGGTCGGACGTGTTCTACCTCTTCGCGATCTTCCTGCTCTACATCGCGATCAAGACCGTCTACGACGAGGTGGCGGACAAGCCGCAGCCGCCGGTGCACGACATGACCGTGGTGAAGCTCACCCGCACCGTGATCCCGGTCAGCGACGAGCTCGACGGCGACCGGCTGGTCACCCGCGCCGGGGGACGGCGGATGGTCACCCCGCTGATGATCGCCCTGGTGTGCATCGGCTTCATCGACCTGCTCTTCGCCTTCGACTCGATCCCCGCCATCTACGGGCTCACCCGCGAGCCCTACATCGTCTTCACCGCGAACATCTTCGCCCTGATGGGCCTGCGCCAGATGTACTTCCTGCTGGAGGGCCTGCTCGACCGGCTGGTCTACCTCGCCTACGGCCTCGGCGCGATCCTCGGCTTCATCGCGGTGAAGCTGCTGCTGCACGCCCTGCACGAGAACAACCTGCCCTTCCTCAACGGCGGGCAGGGCCTGGCGGTGCCGGAGATCTCCACCCCGGTGTCCCTGGCGGTGATCGTGGTGGTGCTCGCGGTGACCGTGGCGGCGTCCTGGCTGAAGATCAAGCGCGACGAGAACATGGGCGCGGTGCCGCCGCCGCGGCTGGATCCGGGCGGCCCGATGGCCTCCGGCGCCGGCTCGCACACCGTCCCGCATCCCGAGCGGGGGTAGGTCCGGGGTAGGGTCGGGGACCGTGATGACCTCCAAGCCCGCGGAACGGGCGACCGCCTCGAACTGGAACCTCCCGAACGCGCTGACCGTGCTGCGCATCGTCGCGGTACCCGCGTTCCTGTGGCTGCTGCTCCACGACGGCGGGGCCACCGACCGCTGGCGCTGGTGGGCCCTGGCGGCGTTCTGCCTGCTCATGGCCACCGACCGGATCGACGGGCAGATCGCGCGCAGCCGCGGGCTGATCACCGACTTCGGCAAGATCGCCGACCCGATCGCGGACAAGCTGCTCATGATCGGCGCCCTGGTCGGGCTCAACCTGATCGGGGCGCTGCCCTGGTGGGTGACCGTGGTGATCGTGATCCGCGAACTCGGCATCACCGTGTGGCGGATGGTGCTGCTGCGCGGCGGCCAGGTGGTGCCGGCCTCCCGCGGCGGCAAGATCAAGACCGTGCTGCAGACCCTGGCGGTGGCCCTGTTCATCGTGCCCGTGGACTGGGTGCGGATCCCGGCCTGGATCGTCATGGCCGCTGCCCTGGCGGTCACCGTGCTCACCGGGGTGCAGTACATCCTGGACTCCCGCCGTGCCCGCTGAACCGCGCCCCGGCCCGGCCGACCCGGCCGCGGTGGTCCGCCTGCTGGCGGGACGGGGCCGGACCCTGGCCACCGCCGAATCCCTCACCGCGGGCCTGCTCGCCGCCCGAGTCGCCGAGGTCCCCGGGGCCTCGGCGGTGCTGCGCGGCGGCCTGGTGGTCTACGCCACCGATCTCAAGGAGCGCCTCGCCGGGGTGCCCCGGGAGATCCTGGCCGCCCATGGCGCGGTGAGCCCGCAGACCGCCCGCGCCCTCGCCGAGGGCGCCCGGGACCGCTGCGCCGCGGACTGGGGGGTGGGGCTGACCGGGGTGGCCGGCCCGGAGCCGCAGGAGGGCCGCCCGGTCGGCGAGGTGTGGTGCGCCGTCGCCGGGCCCGGCGGCACCCGGGTGGCGGATCTGGCCCTGGACCGGGGGCTCGGCCGCGCCGGGATCCGGGAGGCCGCGGTGGCCGGGGCGCTGGCCATGCTCGCCGCGGCGGCGGGGGAGGGGCCCGGGTGCCCGGAACAAAACGGCGCCCCGGGGCGTTGTACCCCATGATGAACGACCACACGATGACCCTGCCCGCGCCGGCGCGGCCGCCCCGCGCCGCCGAGCTGCCGCATGCCCCGGCGCCGGAGCACGAGCCGCTGCTGCGCGAGGCCCTGGGCGAGGCGCTGCGCGATGTGCGCGGCCGCAACGGGATGACCCTGCGCGAGCTCTCCCAACTCGCCGCGGTGAGCCCCGGCTACCTCTCGGAGCTGGAGCGCGGCCGCAAGGAGGTCTCCTCCGAACTGCTCGCCTCGGTCTGCCAGGGGCTGAGCGTCTCCGTCGCCGATGTGCTGATCGAGGCCGCCGGGGCGATGGCGCTGCACGCCGCCCGGCCCGAGATGGCCGCCATCTGAGACCCGCGGGGCGCGCGACCGGGTAACCGGTGCATCGCCGCCCCGGCGCGGGTATCGTGAGGCCGCGGGCGCCAGCCCCCGGCTCCCGGCCACCCGCGGACCCGTCACCCACCGACAGACCCTCCTGCAGGAAGGCACCGAACACATGGCTAACCCGTTCTCGAAGTTCTGGAACTACCTCATGGCCCTCTTCGACTCGAAGATCGAGGAGAACGCCGATCCCAAGGTCCAGATCCAGCAGGCCATCGAGGATGCCCAGCGCCAGCACCAGGAGCTGTCCCAGCAGGCGGCCGCGGTCATCGGCAACCAGCGCCAGCTGGAGATGCGGCTCAACCGGCAGCTCGCCGAAATCGAGAAGCTGCAGGGCAACACCCGGCAGGCGCTGCAGCTGGCCGACAAGGTCCGCGCCGAGGGCGACGAGGCCAAGGCGGCGGAGTACGAGAACGCCGCCGAGGCCTTCGCCGCGCAGCTGGTCACCGCCGAGCAGTCCGTGGAGGATCTCAAGGGGCTGCACGACCAGTCCCTGCAGCAGGCCGCCCAGGCGAAGAAGGCCGTGGAGCGCAACTCCATGGCCCTGCAGCAGAAGGTCGCCGAGCGCACCAAGCTGCTCTCCCAGCTGGAGCAGGCCAAGATGCAGGAGAAGGTCTCCGAGTCCCTGCAGTCCATGAACGAGCTGTCCTCCGGCAACACCCCGAACCTGGAGCAGGTGCGCGAGAAGATCGAGCGCCGCTACGCCAACGCCCTCGGCCAGGCGGAGCTGGCGCAGGGCTCCGTGCAGGGCCGGATGGCCGAGGTCGAGCAGGCCTCGGTGCAGCTGGCCGGGCATTCCCGGCTGGAGCAGATCCGCGCCGAGATGAACGCGCCCAAGGCGGTGGGCTCCGGCGGCGCCGCCGGTGCGCTGGGCGCCGGCTCCGCCGAGGCCGCCGCGCCGGCGGACCCGGCGGTGGAGGCGAAGCTGCGCGAGCTGCGCGGCGAATAGCCCGACCCCGATCAGCCGAAGGGCCGGCCACCCCGGAGGGGGCGGCCGGCCCTTCGCCGCATCCGGGCCCGCTCGGGCCGCGACGGTCGGGCGGGGGAACGGCGGCGGCGACGCCGGCCGGGGTGCTCAGTCGCCGACGCCGCGGGCGAGCAGCGCATCGGACATCGCCTCGGCGCGGCGCACGGTGCGGATCACCACCGGCACCCCGAAGGCGGCGGGGGAGCCGCGGGCGCCGCGGGCGCGGCGGGCGTCGAGGACCTCCTGCACCGCGGCGACCTGCAGCGGGATCAGGCGCAGGGTCAGCGACAGCGCCAGGGACACCGTCCGCGCGGGGAAGCCGCGCCGCCCCAGCGGCGCCAGCGCCCGGTCCAGGGCGTCCATCATCTCGGAGACCCGGGTGGTCAGGGTGAGCAGGGTCGCGGCGACCACGCAGGCGAGGATGGACAGGAACATCACCGCGGCCCTCTGCGGGGAGGCGGTGATCGCCTGCAGCACCGCGATCCCGGCGAGGATGGGCACCGCGCCGAGCATCTGCCAGGCCGCCACCCGGGCCGGGATCCGGGCCACCGGGTAGCCGGCGGCGGCCACCGCCACCGCGGCGCCGGCCAGGGCGATGGTGCGCGCGCCGAGGCTCACCACGAGGATGAAGGCGATCAGCCCGGCGAGCTTCGCCGGGGCGGGGGCGCGGTGCAGCACCGAATCCCCGGGCACGTGCACGGACAGCGGGATGGGCAGCCGGCGGGCCATCTCAACCGCCCATCCGGGCGAGGTAGCCGGCGATGACCGGGCCCGGGGCGCCGTCGTCGACCACCCGGCCGTCCTCGATGCAGAGCACCCGGTCGAAGCCGGCGAGGAAATCCAGATCGTGGCTGACCACGATGAGCTGCTGGGCGAGTCCGCGGAAGACCGCGGCGAGCTCCCGGCGGTTGCGCAGGTCCAGCAGGGTGGTCGGCTCATCGGCGATGATGAGATCCGGTTCCAGCACCAGCACCGAGGTCAGCGCGAGCAGCTGCTTCTGGCCCCCGGAGAGGGTGTGCGGGCTGTCCCCGGCGTGGTCGGCCAGGCCCACCCGCCGCAGCGCCGCGGCGACCTGCGCGGGGCGCTGCCGCGGCGGCACCCGCCGCTGGCGCAGGGAGAAGGAGACGTCCTCGGCGACGGTGGGCATCACGATCTGGTTGTCCGCGTCGGCGAAGACGAAGCCGACCCGGCGGCGCACCGCCCGGCCCTCGACGGAGGGGTCCACCCCGTCCACGGTGACCCGGCCGACGCTGGGCTCGGCCAGGCCGTTGATCATGCGCACCAGGGTGGATTTGCCGCCCCCGTTGGGCCCGATGATCCCGATCCGGTCCTCGACCAGGTCCAGGTCCACCGGCCCGAGCACCCGGCGCCCGGCGTAGTCGCGGGTGACCCCGGAGAAGACGATCCGGGGCATCTACGCGACGCCGCCGGCGCGGCGGGGGCGCAGCTCCGGCAGGGCGCGCAGCACCGGTACCGCGATGAGCGCGGCGACCACGACCTTGGCCACGTCGCCGGGGATGAACACCACGTTGGCGGCCAGCGCCGCCCCGGGGGCCATGTCCGCCCGGAGCACCAGGCCCGCGGAGCCGAGCAGGTACTGGGCGGCGACGCCGGCCAGCCCGGCCAGGGCGAAGACGCCCACCTGGGCGGCGGTGCCGCGGGGCCGGCGGGCGGTCAGCGCGCCGACGATGAGCGGGGTGGCCAGGTAGCCCACCAGGTAGCCGACGGTGGGCCCGGGCAGCGCGGCGAGGGTGGGCTTGAACCCGGCGAGGTTGGGCACCCCGAGCAGGCCGACGCCGAGGAAGAGGGCGACGGTGAGGAAGCCGCGGCGGGGCCCGAGCAGCATGGCGGCCAGGGCGATGCCCATGTTCTGCAGCACGATGGGCACCCCGGCGGCGCCGACGGGCACGGCCACCGCGCCGAGGACGATGATGAGGGCGGCGAAGGCCGCGATGAGGACGAGGTCCCGGAGGGCTGTCTTGTTCACGCGGCCATGCTAATACAGTCTCTGATCATCGTTCAGGGAATCACCCCCGGCGCGTCCGCCGCGCGGCGCGCCCGCCGGTGCCGGGGCGGGTTGTAGGTTGGACGGCATGCGCCTGACCGAGTTCCACCGCAACGTGCTCGCCGAGTTCGGCGATGTGCAGGGGCCCTGGCTGGTCGGCAGCCACGTGCTCACCGGGTTCGGGGTCACCGCCGCGGAGGCGATCGAGGCCGGCGCGGACCTGCGCGAGGTGTGGTGGGCGCTGTGCCGGGACAATGACGTGCCCCCGGAGCGGTGGCTCGGCCCCGATGAGGCGGGCTGATCCGGCGCGCCGGCTTCCGTTCGAAAGGGCGTTCGGCTATGCTCGGATCCCGTGGCCCCCGCGTCCGGGGCCGCGGTAGAACCCAGGGCGAGGAACCGGCCCCACCCGGAACCCGCCCCCGGCGGCGCGCGTCCAAGGGATGCGGGCCGGCGCCGGGGCGGGCCCGGCGGGCGCGGACAACAGACGACACGCCGCCAGCGCGGCATGGAGGAGACGACAGTGGCGAAGAAGAAGACCGTTTCGGCGGCCTCCGGCGGGGATCGGCTCAAGGCGCTCGACGTGGCCCTGGCCAATATCGAGAAGGACTTCGGCAAGGGCGCGGTGATGCGCCTGGGCGATGAGGACCGGCCGCCGATCCAGGCGATCTCCTCGGGCAACATCGCCGTGGACGTGGCCCTGGGCATCGGCGGCTTCCCGCGCGGCCGGGTGGTGGAGATCTACGGCCCGGAGTCCTCCGGCAAGACCACCGTGGCCCTGCACGCCGTCGCCGAGGCGCAGCGCGCCGGCGGGATCGCCGCCTTCATCGACGCCGAGCACGCCCTGGACCCCGAGTACGCCCGCAAGCTCGGCGTGGACACCGACAACCTGCTGGTCTCCCAGCCGGACACCGGGGAGCAGGCCCTGGAGATCACCGATATGCTGATCCGCTCCGGGGCGATCGACATCATCGTGGTGGACTCGGTGGCCGCGCTCACCCCGAAGGCGGAGATCGACGGGGAGATGGGCGACAGCCACGTCGGCCTGCAGGCCCGGCTGATGAGCCAGGCGCTGCGCAAGATGACCGGGGCGCTGTCCAACTCCGGCACCACCGCCATCTTCATCAACCAGCTGCGCGAGAAGATCGGCGTGATGTTCGGCTCCCCGGAGACCACCACCGGCGGCAAGGCCCTGAAGTTCTACGCCTCGGTGCGCTGCGATGTGCGCCGGATCCAGACCCTCAAGGACGGCCAGGACGCGGTGGGCAGCCGCACCAAGCTCAAGGTGGTGAAGAACAAGGTCTCCCCGCCGTTCAAGATCGCCGAGTTCGACATCCTCTACGGGGAGGGCATCTCCAAGGAGGGCTCGCTCATCGACATGGGCGTGGACAACGGGATCGTGAAGAAGTCCGGCTCCTGGTTCACCTACGAGGGCGATCAGCTCGGCCAGGGCAAGGAGAAGGCCCGGATGCACCTGAAGGAGAACCCGGACCTGGCCCGCGAGATCGAGGACAAGATCAAGCGCAAGCTGGGCGTGGGCGAGTACGCCAACGTCGAGGAGGAGCCGGACGCGGACGCCCCGGTGGACCTGGTCCCGGACATCGACTCCTTCGACGACGGGAAGTAGGCCCGGGGTGGGCGACCCGGCCGCCGGCCCGGACCCGGACCAGGTGGCGCGGCTGCGCCGGGCGCTGGCCGCCGCCGAACGCGGCGCCGACGGCTCCGGCATCGTCGACCTCGACCGGGAGCGGGCCAAGGCGCCGCTGCGCGCCCGGGCGCTGCGGCTGCTCGACCAGCGCGCCCGCGCCACCGAGGAGCTGCGCCGCCGCCTGGCCGAGGACGACGACGCCCCGGCCGAGCTGATCGCCGAGGTGCTCGCCGATCTGCGCTCCGCCGGGCTGCTCGACGACGCCGCCTTCGCCGCGGAATGGGTGCGCCAGCGCGCCCGGCGCCGCGGCAAATCCCGGCGGGTGCTGGACCGGGAGCTGCGCGACAAGGGCGTCTCCGCCGCCGACCGGGACGCCGCCCTGGACCAGGTCGGCGACGCCGAGGAGGAGGCCACCGCCGCGGCGGTGGCCGCCAAACGGACCGCCGCGATCCGGCGGGTGCCCGCCGACCGCGCCGAGCGGGACCGGGACCTGCGCCGGGTGCTCGGCGCCCTGGCCCGCCGCGGCTTCCCGCAGGAGGTGGCCATGCGCCGGGCCCGCGCCGCCCTGGCCGAGCGCTACGCCGAACTCGACGGCGGCGGCCCCGGCTGAGCGCCCCGCCGCGGCGGCGCCGGCGATTGGGGCGGCGCTGCGCCGCGGGGCTATCCTCGATCGCCGTGACCCAGCCCAGCAACCCCAGTCCGCCGGCGCCGCCCGCCGGCGCCGGGCGCACCTACGAGGTGCGCACCTTCGGCTGCCAGATGAACGTGCACGACTCGGAGCGCCTCGCCGGGCTGCTCGAGGACAGCGGCTACCGCCCGGCCGCCGCCGGGCAGCAGGCCGATGTGGTGGTGTTCAACACCTGCGCGGTGCGGGAGAACGCCGACAACCGCCTCTACGGCACCCTCGGCCAGCTCAAGCCGGTCAAGGACGCCCACCCCGGGATGCAGATCGCCGTGGGCGGCTGCATGGCGCAGAAGGACCGGGAGCTGGTGGTGCGCAAGGCCCCCTGGGTGGACGTGGTCTTCGGCACCCACAACCTGGGCTCCCTGCCGGCGCTGCTGGACCGGGCGGCGCACAACCGCCGGGCCCAGGTGGAGATCCGGGAGGCCCTGGAGGACTTCCCCTCGGTGCTGCCCGCGAAACGCGAATCCCCCTACGCCGGCTGGGTGTCGGTGTCCGTGGGCTGCAACAACACCTGCACCTTCTGCATCGTGCCGGCGCTGCGCGGCCGGGAGCGCGACCGCCGCCCCGGCGATATCCTCGCCGAGGTCTCCGCGCTGGCCGCGCAGGGCGTCAGCGAGGTCACCCTGCTCGGCCAGAACGTCAACGCCTACGGGGTGCACTTCGACGATCCGGAGCTGCCCCGGGACCGCTCCGCCTTCGCCAAGCTGCTGCGCGCCTGCGGCGGTATCGAGGGCCTGGAGCGGGTGCGCTTCACCTCCCCGCATCCGGCGGAGTTCACCGATGACGTGATCGAGGCGATGGCGGCGACCCCCAACGTCTGCCCCCAGCTGCACATGCCCCTGCAGTCCGGCTCCGACCGGATCCTCAAGGCGATGCGCCGCTCCTACCGCACCCGTCGCTTCCTGGGCATCCTGGACCGGGTGCGCGAGGCGCTGCCGGAGGCGGCGATCAGCACCGACATCATCGTCGGCTTCCCCGGGGAGACCGAGGAGGACTTCGCCGCCACCCTGGAGGTCGTCGAGCGCGCCCGCTTCGCCTCCGCGTTCACCTTCCAGTACTCGCCGCGGCCGGGCACCCCGGCGGCCACCATGGCCGACCAGGTGCCCCCCGAGGTGGTCGCCGAACGCTACGGCCGGCTGCTCGAGCTGCAGGAGCGGATCAGCGCCGAGGAGAACGCCCGCCAGGTGGGCCGGCGGCTGGAGCTGCTGGTCACCGACAACGAGGGCCGGCGCAACCGGGAGACCGGGCGGATGTCCGGCCGGGCCCGCGACGGCCGGCTGGTGCACTTCGCCCCCGGCCCGGAGGCCGGGCGGATCCGGCCCGGGGACTATCTCACGGTCACCGTCACCGGTTCCGCGCCGCACCATCTGGTGGCCGATTCGCCGATCGCCGGCCACCGGCGCACCCGCGCCGGGGACATGTGGCAGGCCGGGCGCACCCCCACGACGGCGCCGGTGGGCGTCGGGCTAGGCTTGCCGACGGTGGGCCGGCCCCGGCCCGCCGCACGAGAGGAAAGGGGATGCGGCTGTGACTGAACGCGATGACGCCGGGCGCCCGGACACGGTGGGGGGCCCCGGGCCCCGCACCGCTGCGGAGGCCGCCGCCCCCGACGGGCGGGACCCGGCGCAGGTGCACGAGGACCTGCGCGCCGCGGAGAAGCGCGCCGCCGGCGACATCGAGTTCTCCGGCCCGCTGGTGGCGGTGCTGGTCGCCGCGGTGGTGCTGCTGGTGACCTTCTTCCTGCCGCATTCCGGGCCGGTGCTCGGCTTCGACGTGCTGCTGGACACCGACGTCGCCCGGATCCAGAACATCACCCCGGCGGAGCGGCTGTACACCATCTTCATGGTGGTCACCATCCTGCTCAGCTTCGCCACCTTCCTGTCCCGCTCCGCGGTGGTGGCCTTCATCGGCTGGATCTTCGCCTGCGTCACCGCCGTGTACGCCATGTTCGCCGGCTGGATGCGGCAGACCCGGCCGCTGCTGCAGACCGGCGACGGGATCAGCTGGGGGCTGATCATCGGCATGATCGCCGCGGCCAGCCTGGCGGTGGGGATCTCCGCGGTGGTGTTCCGCCGCTCCACGCTGCAGGCCGCCCTGGAGCTGGCCCGCCGGGAGCAGGCCGACTCGGACCCGGTGCTGCGCGCCCAGCAGCAGTACCTGCGCGGCGGGCTGACCCCGCACACCAGCACCGACCTGGGGATCGTCGATGATCGCCGGGAGCGCTCCCGGCGGCGCCGGGCCGCCCGCGCCGAGGCCGAGCGCGCCGCCGGGGAGGACGGCGCCGCCGGCGACGGGGCCTGACCCGGCGGATGCGGCGCGCCGCCCGGCCCCCCGCGGGGGCCGGGCGGCGTTTTCCGGCTCAGCCCTCCTCGAGGGCGCGGCGGGCGGTGTCCGCCCAGTCCCGCCACTGCGCGGCGCTGTCCCGGGCGGCGGCGATCTTCTGCTCCGGGGCACCGGCGGCGGCCAGGCGCTCCGCCTCGGCGGCGAACTCCGCGGCCCGGGACTCGAACTGGGCGACCCGGGCCTGCGCCTCCGGGTCGGTGCGCCGCCACCGGGCGTCGGCGGCCTCGGCGACCCGGCGCTCCAGCTCGGCGATCCGGGACTCGAACTCGCGGACCCGGCCCCGCGGCACGAAGCCCACCGCCTCCCACTTGTCCTGCAGGGCGCGCAGCTCCGCGCGGGCGGCGTCGAGATCCTCCTCGGGCCGGATCCGGGGGCCGTACTCGGCCAGCAGCGCCTCCTTGGCCTCCGCATTGGCCTCGAATTCGCGGTCCCGCTGCTCGGTGACGGCGTTGCGGGCGGTGAAGAAGCGGTCCTGGGCGGCCTTGAACCGGGCCCAGAGCCGGTCGTCGACGTCCTTCGGGGCCCGGCCGGCGGCCTTCCACCGGGTCATCAGCTCCCGGTAGGCCGCGGCGGTGGCGCCCCAGTCGGTGGAGTCCTGCAGCGCCTCCGCCTCGCCGATAAGCTCCTCCTTGGCGCGTTTGGCGGCGGCCCGGTGGCGGTCCAGCTCCGCGAAATGCGCCCCGCGGCGCCGGTTGAAGGCGTCCCGGGCCCGGGCGTAGCGCTTCCACAGCGCGTCATCGGTGCGCCGGTCGATGCCCCGGATGGTGCGCCACTCCTCGAGGATGGCCCGGATCCGGTCCCCGGCGGCCTTCCACTCGGTGGAGTGCTCGGCCAGTTCCTCGGCCTCGGCGGCCAGGGCCTCCTTGCGCGCGATCGCCTTCTCCCGGCGGGCCGCCTTGTCCCGCTTGACCCGCTCCCCGGCACCCGCCGCGGCGTCGATCACCTTCTCCAGGCGGGCGTCCAGGGCCCCGAGATCCCCGATCACCGCGGCGGTGGCCAGGCCCTCCCGGATGGTGCGGGCATCGCCGGCGATCCGGGCGGCCTCCTCCGGGTGGGTGCGCAGCCGGGACTCCAGCACCACCACCTCGGTGGCCAGATCCCGGTACCGGTTGGCGTAGTGCGCCAGCGCCTCGGCGGGCTCCCCGGCCTGCCAGGAGCCGATCTGGCGTTCCCCCTCGGCGGTGCGCAGGAACACGTTGCCCGCCTCGTCGACCCGGCCCCAGGTGTCCGGGTCGGGTTCCGGGGCCGGGGCCGGCGGCGCGGCCGGGGTGCGGGCGGCCGCCGGGGCGGGCCCGGGGCCGGGGCGGGGTCCGGGGCGCGGCCCGGGCGTGGGGCGGTGGGTTCCGTCGGTCATGGCGTCTGCTTCCTCCGGTGCTTCTCTGCGCCGCGCGACACGGCTGCCGGACACGTTTTCCGCATTCGAGTATCGCATGTCGGGCGCCCCGCGGGGGCGGGCGCGCCCGGGTCCGGGGGCGGCCGGTACCCTGTGGGCCGTGAACCGCGAACTGCTGATCCTGCCCGGGGCGCCGCTGCTGGCCCCCGAGCTCGCCGGCGCGGACCCGGCGGCGGCCCGGGTGCGCGCGGCGGTGCGCGCCGGGATCGGGGATCTGCTGGCCGCCGATCCGCGCCGGCCGGTGATCCTGCGCCTGGCCGAGGAGCACCAGGCCACCGGCCGGATCGGCAGCCTCGCGGCCTGGGGCGCGGAGGTCGACCTCGGCGCCGGCCGGCATCTGCCGGAGCTCATCGCCCGCCGGATGCTCGCCCTGGCCGGGGCGGACCCGGCGGCCGCGGCGGCCACCGACCGGCCCGACGCCGCCTGGGCGCATCCGGGGCCGGCGTTGGTCGTCGCCGAGGGCCCGGCGGCGCTCACCCCGCGGGCGCCGCTGACCGAGCTGCCCGGCGCCGCGCGCCTGGACGCCGCCTGCGCCGGGGTCGCCGCGGGCGAGCCCGGCGCCGCCGCGGAGCTCGCCGCCCTGGATCCGGCCGAGGCGCGGCGGGTGGGCCTGCACACCGCCCCGGTCTGGTCGGCGCTGGCCGCGCTCGCCGCGGGTCCGGCCGCGGAGGCGACCCGGCGGGTGCTGCTCGCCGAGGCGGGCCTCGGGGTGGGCTACCACGTCGCCCGGTGGTCGTGGTGAGCCGCCCACCGGCCCCGGTGGCGGTGGTCGGGCCCACCGCCAGCGGCAAATCGGCGCTCGGCCTGGACCTGGCCGAGCGGCTCGGCGGGGAGATCGTCAACGTCGACTCCATGCAGCTCTACCGGGGCATGGACATCGGCACCGCGAAGGTGCCGCCGGCGCAGCGCCGCGGGATCCCGCACCACCAGCTGGACGTGCTGGAGGTCACCGAGATCGCCTCGGTGGCGGCCTACCAGCGCGCCGCCGCCGCGGACGTGGCGGCGATCCTGGCCGCCGGGCGCACCCCGGTGCTGGTCGGCGGCTCCATGATGTACGTGCAGGCCCTCCTCGACGGCTGGCGCTTCCCGCCCACCGACCCGGCGGTGCGCGCCCGCTGGGAGGCGGTGCAGGCCGAGATCGGGGTGCCCGCCCTGCACGCCCGGCTCGCCGAGGTGGATCCGGCCGCGGCGGCCGTGATCGAGCCCCGGGATCCGCGCCGGATCGTGCGCGCCCTGGAGGTCATCGAGCTCACCGGGAAACCCTTCGCGGCCTCCCGGCCCGGGATCGGCGCCGAGCCGCGCTGGGGCACCCGGATCCTGGGCCTGGGCGCCGGGGGCGCCTGGTTGGACGGGCGGATCGCCCGGCGCACCGCGGCGATGTTCGCCGGCGGCCTCGTCGAGGAGGTCGCCGCCCTGGCGGCGGCGGGGCTGCGTCGGGGCGCCACCGCCCGCCGCGCGATCGGCTACGCCCAGGTGCTGGCGCTGCTCGACGGCCGGCTGGACCGGGCCGGGGCGGAGGCGGAGACCCTCCGGGCCACCCGGCGCTACGTCCGCCGGCAGCGCTCCTGGTTCCGCCGGGATCCGCGGATCCGCTGGCTGGACGCCGCCGGCGCGGACCCGCTGGGGGAGGCCCTGGCGGCGCTGGGGGAGGCCGGGACGCGCCCGGGGGAGTAGACTCCCGGCCCATGATCCGCTTCGCCAAGGGCCACGGCACCGAGAACGACTTCCTGATCCTGCCCGATCCGGACGCGGCGCTGGAGCTGGGCCCGGACCTGGTCGCGGCGCTGTGCGAGCGGCGGGCGGGCCTCGGCGCGGACGGGGTGCTGCGGGTGGCCCGGGCGGGGGCGCTGGTGCGCGCCGGGGTGCTGCCCGGGCTGCCCGCCGGGGTGGCGGCGGGGGACTGGTTCATGGACTACCGCAACGCCGACGGGTCGGTGGCGGAGATGTGCGGCAACGGGGTGCGGGTCTTCGCGCACCACCTGGTCTCCCGGGGCCTGGCGGCCGGCCCCCGGGTGCGGGTGGGCACCCGGGCGGGGCTGCGCCCGGTGCGGGTGCTCGCCGCGGACCGCACCCGCGCCGAGGTGCGGGTGGACATGGGCCGGGTGGGCGTGCTCGGGGTGGCCGCGGCGCATCTGAACGGGGCCCGCTACGCCGGGATCGGGGTGGACGTGGGCAATCCGCACCTGGCCTGCGTGCTGCCGGGGCTCACCGCCGAGGCGCTGGCCGGGCTCGAGCTGGCCGGGGCGCCGGAGTTCCCGGAGGCGATGTTCCCGGCCGGGGCGAACCTGGAGATCCTCACCCCGCTGGCCGGGGACGTCGTGTCCATGCGGGTGGTCGAGCGCGGGGCGGGGGAGACCCGCTCCTGCGGCACCGGCACCGTGGCCGCCGCCGCGGCGGCGCTGGCCGACGCCGGCCGGGTGGCCGGGGAGGTCTCGGTGCGGGTGCCCGGCGGGGTGGTGCGGGTGGGGATCGGCGCCGGGGGCGCCGCCGAGCTCACCGGGCCCTCGGTGATCCTCGCCGAGGGGGAGGTGGACCCGGCCGCGCTGGGCTAGGGGGGGGCTCAGCCCCCGCAGCCGCAGCCGCCCGAGCCGCAGCCGCCGGAGCCGCAGCCGCCGTCGCCGCAGCCGGCCGGGGCGAGGATTTCGCCGACCAGCTGGAACAGGCCGGCCACGGTGTCCCCGGCCGCCGGCCCGGGGCCCTCGCCGGCGGGCAGGCACACGTCCATCGGCACCGGCAGGTCCAGGTCGAGCAGCCAGAAGGCCTGGCCGCCGAGTTCGCCGACCCGGCGCTCCGCGGAGCGCACCGTGGCCCGGATCCGCGCCGAGGCGTCCGGCAGCCGGGTGCCGTCGGGGTGCAGCACCGGCTGCGCCCCGGTCGCGGTGATCCCCGGTTCGCCGGCGTCGGCGCCGTCGACCACGGTGGCGTCCACGGCCAGGGCGGTCAGCGCCACCTGCTCGAAGGACTGGGTGCCGGCGTCGACGATCAGCGGGCCCTGGGCCAGGTTGCAGGTCAGCGCCGCCACCGCGGTCTCGTAGCCGGGGGAGGCGGGGTCATCGTCGAGCACCTCCACCAGGGCGAGCACATCGTCGACGGCGGTGACGTGCGCGGTGGCGCTGCGCCGGCCGGTGAACCCGGCGTAGGTGGAGTAGGGCTCCACGCCGAGGATGTACAGCTGCGCCCCGGAGGGGTCGTCGTAGCGCACCAGCTGCCCGCCCCGGGGTTCGCCGACCACGCTGAGCCGGTCGGTGCCGATGGCGGCCTCGATGGTGGCGCGCCAGCCGCCCCGATCGAGTCCGATTGCCCGCAGGTCCGTGTTCATGCCGGCGATTGTAGACCCCGCCGGGGCCGCCCCTGACGGGGGTGCGCTCACCCAGAAATAAGCCTAAGCAAACATGTGCAAGAACTATGGGCAATGCTAGCGTCTGCATATCAAGTCAGATAGGGCAAGGCCGGGGCAGCCCATGATCCCGAGCCTTCCCTGAGGAACCGAAAGGCACAGCCCATGCCGAAGCCCAGCCCCACCCCAGCACCCGGATCCGTCCCCGGGACCGTCACCCTGGACCGGGTGCCCGTCGGCGCCACCGCGGTGCTCGCGGCCCCGCGCACCGAACCCCGGCTGTGCCGGCGCCTCGCCGAACTGGGGCTGCGCCCCGGGATGAGCGTCGTCGTCGGCCAGCGCACCGCCGCCGGCGGCCGGGTGCTGCGCAGCGGCGGCTCCCGCTACGCCGTCGACCAGGCCACCCTGCGCGAGATGGACGTGCTCGCATGAGCGCCGACGCCCGCGCCACCGGCCCCGCGCTCGCGGACCGCCCCGCCGCCATCGCCGCCGCCCCCGGCTGCCACTCCTGCGCCGGCGGCGCCCCCGCCCCCGCCGGGGCACCGGTGATCGGCCTGGTCGGCGCCCCCAACGCCGGCAAATCCACCCTCTTCAACGCCCTCACCGGGGCGAAGGTGCAGATGGGCAACTGGCCCGGCACCACCGTCGAGGTCGCCCGGGGGGCCTGGCGCACCGAGGCCGGGGTCTACGACGTGATCGACTTCCCCGGCACCTACTCCCTGGAGCCGCTGAGCCCGGACGAGCACCTCACCCGGGAGATGCTCGTGGAGAAGCCCCCGGCGGAGCGGCCGGATCTGGTGCTCGTCGCCGTGGACGCCACCAACCTGGCCCGCGGGCTCTACCTGGCCTGCCAGGTCGCCGAACTGCCCTACCGGGTGGTCGCGGTGCTCACCAAATCCGATGTCGCCCGCGCGCACGGCGCCGAGATCGACGCCGCCGCCCTGGCCGATGAGCTGGGCTTCCCGGTGGTGGACTGCGATCCGCGGCGCCGCGCCGGGGTGGCCGCCATCGCCCCGGTGGTCGCCGCCGCCCTCGCCGGCTGCGCCACCGTGCTGCATCCCGCGCCGGAGGGCGCCGAGCCCGGGGAGGACGCCGCGGTGGAGCGCCGCTTCGCCCGGATCGACGCCGCGGTCGCCGCGGCGCGCTCCGGGGCCGGCGACCGGGTCACCGCCTCCGACCGCTTCGACCGGGTGGCGCTGCACCCGGTGGCCGGGCCGCTGCTCTTCCTCGCCGCGATGTGGCTGGTCTTCCAGATCACCACCACCGTCGCCGCACCCCTCCAGGACGGCCTGGAATCCCTGGTCACCGGGCCGCTCTCGGATGCGGCGCGCGCCCTGCTGGCGGCGGTGGGCCTGGGCGGGCCGGTGGCCACCGGCCTCATCGTGGACGGGCTCATCGGCGGCGTCGGCATGGTGCTCACCTTCGCGCCCCTGATGGCGCTGATGTTCCTCTGCCTCGCGGTGCTGGAGGACTCCGGGTACATGGCCCGGGCCGCGGTGGTCACCGACCGGGTGATGCGCGCCATCGGGCTGCCCGGCAAGGCCTTCATCCCGCTCATCGTCGGCTTCGGCTGCAACGTGCCCGCGATCTCCGCCACCCGGGTGCTCGGCAACCCCCGGCACCGGCTGCTCACCGCGCTGCTCATCCCCTTCACCTCCTGCTCGGCGCGGCTCACCGTCTACGTCATGCTCGCGGCGACCTTCTTCCCCGGCCACGCCGGCACCGTGGTCTTCGCGATGTACCTCATCTCGATCGGGCTGATCGTGGCCACCGGGCTGGTGCTGCGGCACACCCTGTGGCGCACCATGGGCTCCGAGCCGCTGGTCATCGACCTGCCCACCTACCAGCTGCCCACCCCGCGGCTGGCGCTGTCGGTGACCTGGATCCGGCTCCGGGGCTTCCTGCGCACCGCCGGCGGGATCATCGTGGCCACCGTCGCGGTGGTGTGGGCGCTGCAGTCCATCCCGGTGGTCGACGGCTACGGCATCGCCGACGAGGACCTCGCCCCCCGGGACAGCGTCTACGGGGCGGTCTCGGAGACCATCGCCCCGGTCTTCGAACCCGCCGGCTACGGCTCCTGGTCGCTCACCGGCACCCTCATCACCGGCTTCGTCGCCAAGGAGGCGGTGATCTCCACCTGGGCGCAGACCTACGCCGTCGACGACGTCACCGACGCCGCCCCGGAGGAGCAGGCCGGCTCCGCGCTCGCCGAGCGCACCCGGGCGGATTTCGCGGAGGCCTCCGGCGGGCACCCCATCGCCGCGGTGTGGGCCTTCATGGTCTTCCTGCTCGCCTACACCCCCTGCGTGGCCACGCTGGCCGCCCAGAAACGCGAAATCGGCCTGCGCTGGACCCTGTTCGGGCTGGTGGTGCAGCTGCTCGGCGCCTGGCTGCTCTCCGTGGCGGTCTTCCAGACCCTCGCCGCGCTGCTCTAGGGGGACGGGCATGCTGAGCAGACTGCTGCGCGGCCGCGGCGCGGCCGCCCCCGCCGCCGCGCCGGCCCGGCCGCTGGCCGCGGTGGAGGCGGCCATCGCCGCCGGGGCCACCTCCCGGGCGGAGATCGCCCGGGCCACCGGCCTGGCCGGGGGCACCGTGGACGCCGCCATGGCCCACCTGGAGCGCACCGGGCGCCTAACCCGGGAGGCCTTCGCCGCGCCCTGCGCGGCCGCCGGCTGCGCGGGCTGCCCCGCGGCCGCCGGCGGGGCCTGCGCCACCGACGCCGGCGGCCGGCGCGGCCCGGTGGCCCTGGTGCTGCGCCCCCGGCCCGCCGGCTAGCCGGCGGGCGGCGCGCCCCACGGCCCGGTCGCCCGCCGCCGCCGGGGTGCGGGCACAATGGGGGCCACGATGAGCAACCAGCACGCCGCCGCCGACGCCGCCGCCCCCGGGACCCCCGACCGCCCCGCCGATCCGGACCGGATCGCCGGGGCCGCCGCGGATCCGACCGCCCCCGCCGCACCGGGGGAGCCGGACCCGGCCGGGCCCGGCGACCCCACCGTCGGCGACCTGGACCTGGAGGCGCGCTCCGCGCTGCGCCGGATCACCCGGGCGGCCACCCACGCCACCGACGCCGAGGACATCACCGAGGTCGAGTACCGGCAGCTCCGCCTGGAGCGGGTGGTGCTGCTCGGGGTGTGGACCGAGGGCAGCCTCGCCGAGGCGGAGGCGTCCATGGCGGAGCTGCGGGCGCTGGCCGAGACCGCCGGCTCCGAGGTCCTGGACGCGGTGATCCAGCGCCGCGACCAGCCCGACCCGGGCACCTACATCGGCTCCGGGAAGGTCGCCGAGCTGCGGGACCTGATCCGGGCCACCGGGGCGGACACCGTGATCGCCGACGGGGAGCTCTCCCCCGGGCAGATGGTCGCCCTGGAGGACCGGCTGGACGCGAAAGTGATCGACCGCACCATGCTCATCCTGGACATCTTCGCCCAGCACGCGAAGTCCAAGGAGGGCAAGGCGCAGGTCTCCCTGGCCCAGATGCAGTACCTCATCACCCGGCTGCGCGGCTGGGGCCACTCCCTGTCCCGGCAGGCCGGCGGCCGTGCCGGCTCCAACGGCGGGGTGGGCCTGCGCGGGCCCGGCGAGACCAAGATCGAGACCGACCGGCGCCGGCTGCGCCAGGAGATGGCCCGGATCCGCCGGGAGCTGGCCGGGATGACCACCGCCCGCAAGGTCAAGCGGGCCCGCCGCCAGGCCGGGCACCTGCCCCGGATCGCCATCGCCGGCTACACCAACGCCGGCAAATCCTCGCTGCTCAACGCGCTCACCGGGGCGGGGGTGCTGGTGGAGGACGAGCTCTTCGCCACCCTGGACCCGACCACCCGGCGGGCCCGGCTGCGCGACGGGCGCACCGTGATCATGACCGACACGGTCGGCTTCGTCCGGCATCTGCCCACCCAGCTGGTGGAGGCCTTCCGCTCCACCCTGGAGGAGATCGTGGAGGCCGACCTGATCCTGCACGTCGTGGACGGCTCCGACCCCTTCCCGCGCAAGCAGATCCGCGCGGTGCGGGAGGTGATCGACGAGGTGGTGGCGGAGACCGGCGCCCCGGCCCCGCCGGAGCTGCTGGTGGTCAACAAGATCGACGCCGCCGACCCGGCGACCCTGGCGGAGCTGCGGCACGGCCTCGATGACGTGGTCTTCGTCTCCGCGCGCACCGGGGAGGGCCTGGCGGAGCTGGAGACCCGGATCGAGCTGGCCCTGAACATGCTGGACCGGCATGTGCTGCTGCGGATCCCCTTCGACCGGGGGGACCTGGTCTCCCGGATCCACGAGCAGGGCACCGTGCTGGCGGAGTCCTACACCGCCGAGGGCACCGAGCTGGACGCCCGGGTGCCGGTGTCCGTGGCCGAGGAGCTCGCCGGGTACATCGCCGAGGAGGACCCCGGGGCGTAGCATCGGGGTCCGTGACATCCACCCCCGGCGGCGCCGCCGCACCCGAGTCCACCGCACCCCACCCCGGCCGGCTCTTCGGCTGGTCCCTGCACGGCGACGGCCGCCGGATCGCCCCCGGCGGGGTGGTCGCCCCGGAGGAGCGGCTGAGCTGGCCGCGCACCATCGGCATCGGCATGCAGCACGTGATCGCCATGTTCGGCGCCACCCTGCTGGTGCCGCTGCTCACCGGCTTCCCGGTGAACACCACCCTGCTGTTCTCCGGGCTGGGCACCATGGGCTTCCTGCTGCTCACCCGCAACCGGCTGCCCAGCTACCTGGGCTCCTCCTTCGCCTTCATCGCCCCGCTCACCGCCGCCGAGGCCCAGGGCATCGGGGTGCAGCTGGGCGTGGTGATCTCCGCCGGCCTGGTGCTCGCCGCGGTCGGGTTCGCGGTGCGCCTGGCGGGCCGGCGGATCCTGGACGCGGTGATGCCCCCGGCGGTCACCGGCGCGATCGTGGCGCTCATCGGCTTCAACCTGGCGCCCGCGGCGACCTCGAACTTCGCCGCCCAGCCGCTGGTCGCCTTCGTCACCCTGGCCGGGATCGTGGTGGCCACCGTCGCCGGCCGGGGCATGGTGGCCCGGCTGGGCGTGCTCCTCGGCGTGGTCGCCGGCTGGGCCTTCGCGGCGGCCACCGGCAACCTCGACCCGGAGGCGACGACCGCGCTGGCGGCCGCGGACTGGTTCGGGCTGCCCGCCTTCCACCACCCGGAGTTCCGGCTGTCCTCGGTGCTGGTCGGCCTGCCGGTGATCGTGGTGCTGATCGCGGAGAACGTCGGCCACGTCAAGGCGGTGAGCGCCATGACCGGCCGGGATCTCGACGATCTGGCCGGGGACGCGCTCATCGCCGACGGGCTGGCGACCACCCTGGCCGGCGGCTTCGGCGGCTCCGGCACCACCACCTACGCGGAGAACATCGGGGTGATGGCGGCGACCCGGGTGTACTCCACCGCCGCGTACTGGGTGGCCGCGGCCACCGCGGTGACCCTGGCGTTCATCCCCAAGTTCGGGGCGCTCATCCTCACCATCCCCACCGGGGTGCTCGGCGGCGCGGCGACGGTGCTCTACGGCCTCATCGGCATGCTGGGGGTGCGGATTTGGCTGGACAACCGGGTGGACTTCAACAACCCGGTGAACCTGCTCGCCGCGGCCACCGCGCTCATCGCCGGGATCGGCAACCTCACCCTGGACGTCGGCGGGCTCACCCTGGAGGGGATCGCCTGGGGCTCGGTGGGCATCATCGTCGGCTACCCCGTGCTGGCCCGGCTCTACGGCCGCATCGGCGAGGGCCGGCTGGCCGGCTGAGGCGCCGGGCGGCCCCCGGCCCGCGCGCCGCCTCGGGGGAGGAACGCGCGGGCCGGGGGCCGCGTGCCGGGTCCGGGCGCTATTCCTCGTCCAGGTTCTTCTCCACCAGGGCGGCGATCGCGGCCACCGCGTCGGCGTTGTCGGAGCTGATCGTCACCTGGTCGCCGTGCTCGGCGCCCAGGGACATGATCATCAGGGAGGAGGCCGCGTCGGCGGGCTCCGCGTCATCGTCGTCGGCGTCGACGAGCTCGATCAGGATCTCGTCGTCGTACTCGGCGGCGGCCTCGGAGATGACGGTGGCGGGCCGGGCGTGCAGCCCGACCGTGGAGCCGACGGTGACGGTGGTGGAGGCCATGCTGGGGGTCCTTTCTTCGGATGCGGGGCCGGGCCCGCGGGGTGAACCGGCGGGGCGGCGCCGGGCGGGACCCGGCGCGCCCCCTCACCGGAAATGCTACGTGCCCGCACCCGCCGGCGCCGCCGCCGCGGCGGTGGCATCCGCCACGCCCGGGTCGGCGGCCGCCCCGGGCCGCAGATGCTTGAGCAGGCTCACCGCGGTCGCGCCGACCACGGTGCCCGCGGCGATGGCCAGCAGCCACCAGCCGAAGCCGTCGATGGCGAAGAAGACGAACACCCCGCCATGCGGGGCATGCGAGGCCGCCCCGAAGGCCATGGACAGCGCCCCGGTGACCGCGCCGCCGGCCATCATCGAGGGGATCACCCGCAGCGGATCGGCCGCGGCGAAGGGGATCGCGCCCTCGGAGATGAAGGAGGCGCCGAGCAGCCAGCCGGCCTTGCCGTTCTCCCGCTCCGCGGGGGTGAACAGCCGCGGGCGCAGCGCCGAGGCCAGGGCCATGGCCAGCGGCGGCACCATGCCGGCGGCCATCACCGCGGCCATCACCCGCATGCTCGCGGCGTCCCCGGTGGACAGTCCGGCGGTGGCGAAGAGGTAGGCGGCCTTGTTGATCGGCCCGCCCATGTCGGCGCACATCATCAGCCCGACGATCACCCCGAGCAGGGCCGCGGAACCGCCGGAGAGCGAGCCCAGCCAGGACTCCAGGCCCTCCATGAGGGAGGTCAGCGGGCGGCCGAGGAGCAGGAACATCAGCAGGCCCACCCCGGCGGAGGCGAGCAGCGGGATGATCACCACCGGCATCAGCGAGCCCAGCCAGCGCGGCACCCGGGCCGAGGCCAGCCCCAGGGCGATGAGCCCGGCGACGATGCCGGTGACCAGGCCGCCGAGGAAGCCCGCGCCGATGGTCGCGGAGATCGCCCCGCCGATGAAGCCGGGGGCGATGCCGGGGCGGCCGGCCAGGCCGAAGGCGATGAAGGCGGAGAGGATCGCCACGATCACGCCCATCCCGGCCTGGCCGGTGGTGAACAGCACCGCGCCCAGGTAGAGCGCCAGGCCCTCCCGGCGCACGGTCACCAGCTCCCCGTCCACGGCCACGTCATGGCCGGGCAGGTCCCACAGGGTGTGGTCGGCGACCACCGCCTGAGCGACCCGGGTGACGTCGTAGTCGCCGAAGAGGAAGCCCAGGGCGATGAGCAGGCCGGCGGCGGCGACGAAGGGCACCATGTAGCTCACCCCGGTCATCACCGCCTGCTGGATGCGCTTGCCCCAGCCCAGCCCGCCGGGCCCGCCGGCCTCGGCCGCGGCGGGATCCGCGGCGCCGGAATCGGCGGCGACCCGGTGCGCGCCCGGGTCCGCGGCGGCGGCGACCGCCTCGGCGATCATCGCCGCGGGCTCGTTGATGGCCCGCTTCACCCCGGATTCGACGACCGGTTTGCCGGCGAAGCGGCCCCGGTCGCGCACCCCGACGTCGGTGGCG
This sequence comes from Corynebacterium sphenisci DSM 44792, assembly GCF_001941505.1. Taxonomy (NCBI): domain Bacteria; kingdom Bacillati; phylum Actinomycetota; class Actinomycetes; order Mycobacteriales; family Corynebacteriaceae; genus Corynebacterium; species Corynebacterium sphenisci. Next base: position 1,205,396 of record NZ_CP009248.1, read on the forward strand.
AAGATCACCGCGTCCGCGGCGGCGATCACCGCCGGGTCGAGCACCGCGGTGGAGGAGGAGCCCTGGGTCTCCACGGTGAGCTCCACGCCCTCCGCGTCGGCGGCGGCCTGGGCGAGGGAGTCCGCGGCCATGTAGGTGTGCGCGATGCCGGTGGGGCAGGCGGTCACCGCCGCGATCCGGGTGATCCGGGTCGCCGGGCCGGCGTCGACCGGCTCCGGGCGCGGCGGCGCCGGGGTGGCCGGGGAGGCCGCGGGTTTGCCGGCGATGCGCTCGGCGACCGCGTCGACGATGTCGGCGGGGGTCCCCGCACCGCGCAGGCGGGCCCGGAAATCGGGTTTCACCAGGGCGCGGGCCAGCTTGGAGAGGATTTTCAGGTGGGCCTTGCCGGCGCCGGCGGGCGCGGCGATGAGGAAGACCAGATCGGCGGGGCCGTCGGGGCCGGAGAAGTCCACCGGGTCGGCGAGCCGGGCGAAGGCCAGGGTGGGTTCGGCGACCGTCTCGCTGCGGCAGTGCGGGATGGCCACCCCGCCGGGCACGCCGGTGCCGGCGGAGGCCTCCCGGGCCAGGGCGTCGGCGGCGAGCGCCTCGGCGGAGCCGGCGCGGCCGGCGGCGGCGACGAGTCCGGCGAGGCGCCGGATCACCGCCTCCGGGTCGGCCCCCGGCGAGACGTCGAGCTCGACCAGTTCGGGGGTGATGATGGTCTCGGTCATGGACGGTTCCCTTCGACGGGCGCGTCGGCGAGGATCGTGACGCGGGATTGATCCGGGTGCACCTGCACCGGCCGGGGTGCGGTGGTGCCGGGCAGGGAGGTCGCCGCCGCCCCGTAGGCGACGGCGCGGCGCAGCCGCGCCGCGGGGGCGTCCCCGGCGGCGTGGCCGAGCAGGTAGCCGGCCAGGGCGGAGTCGCCGGCGCCGACCGTGGACTGCGGGATGATCCGGGGGGAGGTGGCGTGCAGCACCGGGCCCCCGGCCAGGGCGAGCACCGCCCCGGCGGAGCCGAGGGTGATGAGCAGCTCCGGCACGCCCAGGGCGCCCACCGCGCGGGCGGCGGCGATGATCCCGGTGAAGTCGCCGGCCTCCGCCCGGGCCTCCAGGTCGGCGCCGTCGACCCCGGCGAGCTGGCCGAGCTCCACCCCGTTGGGCTTGAGCAGATCCGGGGCGGGCTGCCCGGCGCGCAGGGCCGCGCCGATCGCGGCCAGGGGCGCGTCGGAGGTGTCCACCGCGATTCGGGCGGCCGGGTTGGCGGCCCGCACCGCGGCGATCGCGCGCAGGTAGAACCGGGGGTCCACCCCGCGCGGCAGGGAGCCGGCGAGCACCACCCAGTCCGCGCCGGGGGCGTGCGCGGTGAGCCGGTCCAGGCAGCGGGCGGCGTCGTCGGGGTGCAGCTCCGAACCGGGGTTGTTGAGCTTGGTGGTGGTGCCGTCGCCCTCCACGATGGTGAGGTTGACCCGGGCCTCCTCGTCGACGTCGACGGGCTCGTAGGGCACCCCGGCGGCGCGCACCAGCCGGCAGAACCGGCCGGATTTGGCCACCGGGAACAGCGCCAGGGTGGACCGGCCGGCGCGCTCCACCGCGGCGGAGACGTTCACCCCCTTGCCGCCGGCGACGTCATTGGCCCCGGTGAGGCGGTAGACGCCGCCGCGGGTGAGCGGGCGGGGCACCGAGCAGGTGCGGTCGATGGAGGGGTTGGGGGTGAGGGTGAGGATCATCGCGCGATGACGACCTCCACCCCGTTTTCGCCGAGTTCGTCGATGAACGCCCGCGGGGCGGAGTCATCGGTGATCACCACGTCGATGTCCTCCAGGGAGGCGAAGCTGACCAGGTAGTCCCGGCCCAGCTTGGTGGAGTCGCAGAGCACCACCACCTGGCGGGCGTTGGCGATCATGGCCCGCTTCACCGCCGCCTCCTGGGGGTCGGCGGTGGACAGGCCGTGGTCGATGGTCACCGCGTTGGAGCCGATGAAGGCCACGTCGGCGCGCATCAGGGCCAGGGTGCGCAGCGCCTGGTCGCCGACCACCGCCTGGGTGATCGCGCGCACCGAGCCGCCGAGCAGCTGCAGCTCCATGTAGGGGTTGGCGGCCAGGGTCAGCGCCGAGGGCAGCGAGTTGGTGACCACCGACCAGTGCCGGTGGTTGGGGTTGGCGGCCATCAGCTTGGCCAGGGCCTCGGTGGTGGTGCCGCCGTCGAGGAAGATCCCGCAGCCGGATTCGGGCAGGAAGGCCACCGCGGCGCGGGCGATGAGCCGCTTGGCGTCGCGCTGCGCGTTCTCCCGGTCGGCGACGGAGACCTCCAGGGTCTGGAAGGCCTTGGCGGCCACGGCGCCGCCGTGCACCCGGTTGACCGCGCCCTCCTCGGCGAGCTCCTTGAGATCGCGGCGGATGGTCTCGGCGGTGACATCGAAGGTCTCCGCGAGTTCGGCGACCATCACCCGGCCCTCCACGGCGGTGAGCGAGGCGATCTTGCGTCGCCGTTCCTCTGCGTACATTCCGGGGTACCTCCTGGCTGGCTGGGGCGGGTGGGGTGTGCGGGGCCCGGGGGAGGCGGGATCCGGGCCGATGCCCGTTTTTCCCGCGGATTCCCTGGATTCACCCGTGATCCTGCCCGATTATGCCCGATTGTCAAGGAGGTTTGCAGAATTAACCCCGGTGGGGGTGGCGTACCATGGAGGGGACACGCACATGTGGCCCGCCGCCCCCGGAGCCCCGTCGCACCGGCGGCCGGGCTCCGTCATCCAGGAGGAACGCATGCCCGAAGAGCTCACCGTCAAGGCCGCGCCCGTCGTCCCCGGGGTGCGCTACGCGCCCGCGGTATGGGCCAACCCGCGGCCGGCGCTGCCCGACGACAACGCCACCATCGCCGCCGAGGACGTCGACGCCGAGGTGGAGCGCTTCCGGGCGGCCACCACCGCGGTCTCCGAGCGGCTCGCCGCCCGGGCCGGCCGGGCCGAGGGCTCGGCCGCCGAGGTGCTGCTGGCCACCTCCAAGCTCACCCTGGACCGGGGCTGGCACCGTGCCGCGGTGAAGGAGATCAAGGCCCGGGTGCCCGCCGAGGTCGGCGTGGCCCGGGCGATCGACAAGTTCGTGGAGATGTTCCGCGCCGCCGGCGGGGTGATGGCCGAGCGCACCACCGACCTGGAGGACATCCGGGACCGGGTGATCGCCCACCTGCGCGGGGAGGAGGAGCCGGGCCTGCCCACCGTGGACGGGCCCTGCGTGCTGCTCGCCGAGGACCTCGCCCCGGCGGACACCGCCACCCTGGACCCGGCCCTGTTCACCGCGATGGTCACCGTGCTCGGCGGGCCCACCTCGCATACCGCGATCATCGCCCGCCAGCTGGGCGTGCCCTGCTGCGTCGCCGCCGGGGCGGCGCTGCGCGAGATCCCCGCCGGGGAGCCGCTGCTGGTGGACTGCATCACCGGGGTGGTGCGCACCGGGGCGGACCCGGAGCGGGCCCGGGAGGCCGTCGCCGAGGACCTGCGGCTGGCCGAGTTCACCGCCGCCTGGCGCGGGCCCGGCCGCACCGCCGAGGGCGAGCCGGTGCAGCTGCTGGCCAACGTCGGCGACGGCAACGCCGCCCGCGCCGCCGCCGAGGGCGTCGCCGAGGGGGTGGGCCTGTTCCGCACCGAGCTGTGCTTCCTCTCCGCGGCCACCGAGCCCAGCGTGGAGAACCAGGCCGAGATCTACGCCAAGGTGCTGCGCGCCTTCCCGGAGGACAAGGTGGTCATCCGCACCCTCGACGCCGGCAGCGACAAGCCGCTGGCCTTCGCCAACCTCGCCGATGAGGAGAACCCGGCGCTGGGCGTGCGGGGGCTGCGCATCTCCCGTTCCTCCAGCGGGCTGATGGAGCGCCAGCTCGACGCCATCGCCCGGGCCCGGGAGATCGCCGAACGCGCCCCGGAGGCCCCCATCTGGGTGATGGCGCCGATGGTGGCCACCCTCGAGGAGGCCACCTGGTTCGCCGGGCTGTGCCGGGACCGCGGGCTCACCGCCGGGGCGATGATCGAGATCCCGGCCGCGGCGCTGATGAGCCACGACCTGATGAAGGTGCTCGACTTCGTCTCCATCGGCACCAACGACCTCACCCAGTACGCGATGGCCGCCGACCGGCTCTCCCCGGCCCTGGCCTACCTCACCGACCCCTGGCAGCCGGCGGTGCTCCGGCTCATCGACATGACCTGCCGCTCCGGGGCGGACATGGACGTGCCGGTGGGGGTGTGCGGGGAGGCCGCCGCGGATCCGGCGCTGGCCTGCGTGCTGGTGGGCATGGGGGTGGCCTCGCTGTCCGCCGCGGCCACCGCGCTGCCCGGAGTGGGCGCCCAGCTCGGCGTGGTCACCCGGGAGCAGTGCCGGGCCGCCGCCCGGCTGGCCCTGGACGCCCCCGACGCCGAGGCCGCGCGCACCGCGGTGCGCGAGCTGCTCGCCGAGGCCGCCGCGGACTGAGCCGCGCCCGGCGCACGCCGAAGGGCCCGGCCCCGGGGAGCTCCCCGGGGCCGGGCCCTTCGGCCGCGCGCTAGAGCTTGCGCAGCACGGTGACGACCTTGCCCAGGATCCGCGCCCGCTCGGCGGGGATCGGCTCGAAATCGTCGTTGTGCGGCAGCAGCCACTTGCCGGAGGCGTCCTCCGACCACTCCTTGCAGGTGGCCTCCCCGTCGATCATGGCGGCGACGAACTCGCCCTTCTCCGCCACGTTCTGGGAGCGCACCACCACCCAGTCGCCGTCGAAGATGCCGGCGTCCCGCATGGACTCGCCGACGATGCGCAGCATGAACAGCTCGCCCTGGCCGACCAGGTTCTCCGGCAGCGCCATGTAGTCGTCGATGTGCTGTTCGGCGAGGATCGGCGCCCCGGCGGCGATGTCGCCGACCACCGGCACGTAGGTGGGGGCGGTGGCGCCCTCCGGCACCTGCGGGATGTCCGGGCCGCCGGCGGGGGCGGGGGAGCGGTGGCCCAGATCGCGCACGTCCACCGCGCGCGGCTTCTTCGGATCGCGGCGCAGGAAGCCCTTCCGCTCGAGCTCCTTGAGCTGGTAGGCCACCGAGGAGGTGGAGTTCAGGCCGACCGCGTCGCCGATCTCGCGGATGCTCGGGGGGTAGCCCCGCTCCAGCACCGCCTCCCGGATCATGTCCAGGATGCGCCGCTGGCGTTCGGTGAGCGTCTTCGGATCGGGCCTGGTCTGCTCGGTCATCGTCGGTTCCTCCACGGTTGGCGTCGTTCGTCCACGCTCCGGAGCCGGTTCCCCCGGCGGCGCCCTCGGGTGGTACGCCTGTGCGTTCGAATACGACAGTACAGGATCCCCCGCCCCAGTGCACGCCTGTTCGATCCTTCGAACGCATGTCTGGACACGGACCGAACAGCCGTGCTATAAATCGAACACAGAGACGGACTCGAACACCTGTCCGCGTGACCGGGCCGCAGCGTCCGGTCGCCGGGCACAGTCGGCGCCATGAAGGAGACCACGATGACCGCCAGCACCATCCACCGCCCCGGAGGGCGCGGCCGGATCCCCGCCGGCCAGTCCATCCCCACCCTGCCCGCCTGGGTGGAGCAGGCCCCCCGCCGGACCGCCGCCCCGCGGCGCGGCGCGGTGCGCCGGCCCCCGCGCGGCGCCGCCGCGCCCCGGCCCGGACTGCCGGCCCCGGCCCCGGTGCGCCGCCGGCGCTCCGCGGGGCTGGGCGCCGCCGGGGTGCGCGCCGAGGCCCCGGGGGCGGTGGCCGGGCCGGTGCGCGAAATCCCGCGCACCCGGGCCACCGTCGCCGCGGTGGTCCTCGCCGGGGCCTTCCTCGGCGGGGCGCTGGGGCTGTCCTGGACCGATCCGGAGCCGGCGCCCGCGGCGCCCCCGGCCCACCCGGTCGCCATCGGCGCGGAGGCGGCCGCCGGTTAAGCTGGGGCAATGCACTGCCCCTTTTGCCACCATGAGCAAACCAAGGTCGTCGACTCCCGCCTGACCGAGGAGGGCTCGACCATGCGCCGCCGCCGGGAGTGCGTCGCCTGCGGCAAACGCTTCACCACCCTGGAGCGCTCCATGCTGATGGTCGTCAAACGCGACGGCCAGCCCGAGGAGTTCAGCCGGGACAAGGTGATCCGGGGCGTGCGCCGGGCCTGCCAGGGCCGGGACGTGCCCGAGGCGAAGCTGAAGAAGCTCGCCCAGCAGGTGGAGGAGACGCTGCGCTCCCAGGGCACCTCCCAGGTCGACTCCAACCAGGTGGGCCTGGCCATCCTGGAGCCGCTGCGCGATCTCGACGAGGTCGGCTACCTGCGCTTCGCCTCGGTCTACAAGTCCTTCTCCTCCGCGGAGGACTTCCTCGAGGAGATCCGGCGGCTGCACGCCGCCGAGGCCCGCGACGCCGCGGGCCGCTGAGGGCGCCCGCCGCTAGCGCAGTTTCGCGATCTCCCGGCCGATCCGCTGCGGGGACACCGATCCGGCGGTGCCCAGCCGCTGGGCGAACAGGCTCACCCGCAGCTCCTGGATCCGCCACCCGATGTCGCGCACCGCCGGCGCCGCCCGCCGGCCCTCCGGCAGCGTCTTCAGCTTCGCCGCCAGCTGCTCGCGCACCCCGCGCACCCGGTCCTCCAGCTCCGCGTCCCGATCCGGGTCCAGGTCCATCTCCTCGATCCGGATCCGCATCGCCTCCAGGTAACGGGGCATATGCCGCAGATGCGCCCAGCCGTGCCGGGCCACCGCCCCGCGGGGCAGCATGAACTCCAGCTGCCCGCGCATGTCGTCGACCGCCTCCCCGGTCCAGCCGTCGAGCTGATCCCGGATCCGCAGGTACTCCGGCATGAACCCGGCGATGCCCACCACCAGCCGGCGCACCCCGCCGGGCACCTCCGGGGCGATCGCCTCGCGCAGCGCCGCATAGGCCGCCGGGTCGCGCACCGGGCCCCCGGCGGCGAGCATCGCGTCGCGCACCACGGTGACCCGGCAGTCCTCCACCAGGCCGGCGGCACCGCCGTGCGGCCAGGCGTCCACGGCCACGCGCTGCTGCAGCGGCAGTCCCTTGACCATCTGCGCCCGGTTGACCGGGATCCCGCGCAGCAGCAGGGTCAGCGTGGAGGTCACCATCGCCGCATCGGCCTGCGCCCGGGTGGGCATCACCTGCACCGCCACCCCCTCGGCGGTGGTGACCAGGGCCGGGTAGGCGGTGACCCGCTGCCCGTCGACCATGGTGGTGACCTCCTCGGGGATTTCGCCGAGGTCCTCCGCGGTCCATTCCGGCACCGGCCCGCGCAGCAGCACCGCGGAACCGGCCCCGCCCGCGGCCGCGGCGGGGGCGCCGCCGGCATTGGCCGCGCCCCGGGCGGCGCGGCCGGCGGCCTTGGACACCGCGGCGGTGACCTGCCCGGCCTGCCGGTGCTGCAGCGCCGCCAGATCCCGGTCCTGGTCGACGACCTTGCCGCGGCGATCCACCGCCGCGAAGTTCATCCGCAGATGCGCCGGCAGCAGGGCGGGGCGGAAATCCCCGGCGGAGATCCCGGTGCCGCCGAGGGCGCGCAGCGCATCGGCCAGCGCCTCGGTCAGCGGCGCCGCATAGGGGGTGAGCCGCTCCAGGGCCTTGGCCGCGAAATCGGGGGCGGGCACCACGGTCTTGCGCAGCGGTTTCGGCAGGGTGCGGATGAGCGCCTCCACCAGCTCCGCGCGCAGCCCCGGCACCAGCCAGTCGAAGCCCTCGGGGCGCACCCCGGCCAGCAGCGGCATCGGGATCCGCAGGCTCACCCCGTCATCGGCCGCGCCCGGTTCGAAGCGGTACTCCAGGGCGAACTCCAGGGAGCCCTGCCGCCAGAGATCCGGGAAGGCGGCGCCGTCGACGGAGCCGGCCTCCGGGTCCAGCAGCTGCTCCGGGTCGAAGTCCAGCAGCCCCGGATCCTCCGCCCGGGCATCGCGCCACCAGCGGTCGAAATGCGCGGCGGTGGTGACCTCCCGGGGCACCCGGGCGTCGTAGAAGGCGTGCAGGGTCTCGTCGTCGACGACCAGGCCCCGGCGGCGCGCCTTGTCCTCCACCGCGGCGGCCTCGGCGAGCAGCTCCCGGTTGCGCTCCTGGAAATCGTGCCGGGAGCCCCATTCGCCGGCGACCAGGCCATGCCGGATGAGCATGTCCCGGGCCGCCTCCGGATCCACCCGGTGGTAGGGCACCTGGCGGCCGGCGACCACCGGCACCCCGTAGAGGGTGGAGCGCTGCGCCACCATCGCCGAGCCCCGCTTGGCCGACCAGTGCGGATCGGAGTACTGGTGCTTGAGCAGGTGCGCGGCCAGCCGCTCCACCCACTCCGGCTCGATCCGGCCGACGTCGCGGGCGAAGAGCCGGGAGGTCTCCACGATCTCGGCGGCCATCACCCACCGCGGCGGCTTCTTCGACACCGGGGAGGAGGGGTGCACCAGGAAGCGGGTGTTGCGGCTGCCGGTGAACTCCCGGCCCTCGCCCTCGCGCACCCCGATCCGGGAGAGCAGCCCGGCCAGCAGTGACCGGTGGATCCGCTCCGGGTCGGCCTTCCCGCCGGAGACCGGGTTCCAGCCCAGCTCCGCGGTGATCCGGGTGAGCTGGCGCACCAGGTCCTGCCATTCCCGCACCCGCATGTAGTGCAGGTACTCGCGCAGGCAGAGCTTGCGGAACTGGTTGCCGGAGAGCTCGCGGCGCCTGTCCCGCAGATGCTCCCACAGCGCCAGGTAGGTGAGGAAGTCCGATTCCCGGTCCTGGAAGCGGGCATGGGCCTGGTCGGCCTGGGCCCGTTTCTCGGCGGGGCGCTCGCGCACGTCCTGCAGGCTCAGCGCGGCGACGATCACGGTCACCGCGGGCAGCACCCCGTTGTCCCGGGCCTCCACCAGCATCCGGGCCAGCCGCGGGTCCACCGGCAGCCGGGCCAGCTCCCGGCCGATCCGGGTCAGGGTCGGCCCCTCGGGGGCGTCGCGGGTGCCGGGTTCGATGGCGCCGAGCTCGTCGAGCAGGTTCACCCCGTCCCGGATGGATTTGCCGTCCGGGGCCTCCACGAAGGGGAACTTCGCGATGTCGCCCAGTCCCAGGGAGGCCATCTGCAGGATCACGCTGGCGAGGTTGGTGCGCAGGATCTCCGGGTCGGTGAACTCGGGCCGGGAGAGGAAGTCCTCCTCCGAGTACAGGCGGATCGCGATGCCCTCGGCGACGCGGCCGCAGCGCCCGGAGCGCTGGTTGGCGCTGGCCCGGCTCACCGGCTCGATGGGCAGCCGCTGCACCTTGGTGCGCGTGGAGTACCGCGAGATCCGGGCGTCGCCGAGGTCCACCACGTAGCGGATCCCGGGCACGGTCAGGGAGGTCTCCGCGATATTGGTGGCCAGCACGATCCGGCGCCCGGCGTGCGGGCGGAACACCCGGTGCTGCTCGGCGTTGGACAGCCGCCCGTAGAGGGGCAGCACCTCCACGCCCCGCCAGCGCCGGCCCTCGATCGCCTCCGCGGCCTCGCGGATGTCGCGCTCCCCGGCGAAGAAGCAGAGGATGTCGCCCTCGCCGGCGGCGAAGAGCTCCTCGCAGGCGGCGATCACCCCGTCGACCGGGTCCAGGTCGCGTACCCGGGTCTCCCCGTTCTTCGCGGTGTACTCCTGCTGCAGCGGCCGGTAGCGGATCTCCACCGGCCAGGTGCGCCCGGAGACCTCGATTACCGGGGCGGGTTCACCGGCGGCGTCGGCGAAATGCCGGGCGAAGCGCTCCGGGTCGATGGTCGCCGAGGTGATCACCAGCTTGAGATCCGGGCGCTTGGGCAGCAGCCGGCGCAGGTAGCCGAGCAGGAAGTCGATGTTCAGGCTGCGCTCGTGGGCCTCGTCGATGATGATCGTGTCGTAATCGAGCAGCATCCGGTCGCGCTGGATCTCGGCGAGCAGGATGCCGTCGGTCATCAGCTTCACCGCGGTGCGCGGGCCCACCCGGTCGTCGAAGCGGATCGCGTAGCCGACGTGCTCGCCGAGGTCCTCGCCGAGCTCCTCGGCGATCCGCTCGGCGACGGTGCGCGCGGCCAGCCGGCGGGGCTGGGTGTGCCCGATCCGGCCGCGCACCCCGCGGCCCAGCTCCAGCAGGATCTTCGGGATCTGGGTGGTCTTGCCGGAGCCGGTCTCCCCGGCGATCACCACCACCTGGTGGTTCTCGATCGCCTCGGCGATGTCGTCGCGGCGGCCGGAGACCGGCAGCTCCGCGGGGTAGCGGATCTCGGGAATCCCGGTGGCCCGTTCGGCGAGCCGCTCCCGGGCCAGCTCGATGTCGGCGCCGATGGCGGAGAGCGCCTGCGGGGTGCCGGCCCGCTTGATCCGGCGGCGGAAGGTGCGCGCCTCGGCGATGGTGACCCCGTCGAGGCGCTCGTGCAGGGCCCGCTTGTCCACGGCCACCGCGCCCCGGTCGCCGTGGCCGGCGCGGCCGCCTCCGCCGCCGCGGCCGGATCGGCCGCGGCGGTGCCGGCCCCGGCGGCGGGGCGCGCCGGGGCGGGCGGATCCGCGGTCCTCGGGGTCGGGGGCGGGGGAGGGGCTCGCGCTGCTGCTCTCGGTCATGATCGCCGCCCACATTATCGGCTCACCGCGAGGGGGCGGGCACCGGCCGCCGCCGCGGTGGCGGCTACGTAGGGTGGGAGGCATCATGGGCATCCTGGAATCCATCAGATCCCCGGCGGATCTGCGCGGGCTCGACCGCGCCGCGCTCACCCGGCTCGCCGCCGAGATCCGGGCCGCGCTGGTGGCGGCCACGGCCCGCTGCGGCGGGCACCTGGGCTCCAACCTGGGGGTGGTGGAGCTGACCATCGCGCTGCACCGGGTCGCCGACTCCCCGGCGGACCCGGTGCTCTTCGACATCGGCCACCAGGCCTATGTGCACAAAATGCTCACCGGCCGGGCCGCCGGGTTCCGGCGGCTGCGCGCCGCGGGCGGGCTCTCCGGCTACCCCGCCCGCGCCGAATCCGCCCACGACTGGCTGGAGTCCTCGCACGCCTCCGCCGCCCCCGCGGTGGCCCTCGGCCTGGCCCGGGCGCTGCGCGGGCGCACCCCCGACGCCACCGTGTACTGCGTGCTCGGCGATGGCGCGCTCACCGGGGGGATGGCCCTGGAGGCGCTCAACGTCGCCGCGGCCGAGGACCCGCCGCCGAATCTGGTGCTGGTGCTCAACGACAACGGCAGATCCTACGCGCCCACCGTCGGCGCGGTGCCCGCCCGGCTCGCCGAGGTCGCCGCGGCCCTGGGCATCGGCTACGCGGGGCCGGTGGACGGGCACGACATCGCCGCGGTGGAGGCGGCGCTCGCCGCCGCCCGGGACGCCGGGGGACTGCGCCTGGTGCACGCCCGCACGGTGAAGGGCCGGGGCCACGCCCCGGCGCTGGCCGACGCCGCCGAGGCGATGCACACCGTCGCCCCCGCCGACCCGGGGGCGCCCGCGGAGCCGGCCGAGACCTGGACCGCGGTCTTCGGCGACTGGGCGGAGGCGGCCGCGGCCAGGGATCCCCGGGTGCACGCGGTCACCGCGGCGATGGCCGGGCCCTGCGGGCTGGCCGGATTCGCCGAGCGGCACCCGGGCCGGCTGCACGACGTCGGCATCGCCGAGCAGGCCGCGCTGGGCCTGGCCGCCGGACTCAGCCTCGGCGGGGCCCGGCCGGTGGTGGCGATGTACTCCACCTTCCTGCAGCGCGGGATGGATCAGCTGCTGATGGATCTGGCGCTCACCGCCCGGCCGGCGCTGCTCGCCGTGGATCGGGCCGGGGTCACCGGGGCGGACGGGCCCAGCCACAACGGGGCCTGGGATCTGGTGCTCGCCGCGGCGACCCCCGGCCTGCGCGCCGCGGCCCCCCGCGATGGCGCGGATCTGCGCCGGGCCCTGGACGAGGCCCTGGCCGCCCCCGGACCCGCCCTGGTGCGCTACCCCAAGGGCCCGGTGCCGGAGCCGATCCCGGCGCGGGCCGCGCTGCCCGGCGCCGGCGGGGTGGAGGTGCTGCTGGGCGATCCAGGCGCCGCCGAGGTGCTGCTGATCGGGATCGGGGCGCTGGCCGGGGAGGCCCTCGCGGCCGGGCGGCGGCTGGCCGCGGAGGGCCGGGCGGTCGCGGTGCTGCATCCGCGGTGGGTGCTGCCCACCCCGCCGGAGCTGGTCGCCGTCTGCGCCGCCGCCCCGGCCACGGTCACCGTGGAGGACGGGCTGGCCCGCGGCGGGGCGGGGGCGGCCCTGGCCGCCGGGATCGCCACCCGGCGCCCGGGTGCGGCGGTGGCCTGCCTGGGCCTGCCCACCGCCTTCCTCGACCAGGGCGGGCGGGGCCCGATCCTGGCCGCCCACGGCCTGGACGCCGCCGGGATCGCCGCCCGGGCGCGCGCCCTGATCGACGCGGCGCGGGCCGGGCGGCGCTGAACGCTCAGCCGGCGCCCGGTCCGGCGGCCCAGGCCAGCGCGCCCCCGGCGAGCACCCGTGGCGCCGCCGCCGCGGGGGTCGCCGGGTCCGCGGCCAGCGCCGCGAGCGCACGGGCCGATCGCGCCCCGGAGCGGCAGGCCAGCACCACCGGGGCCGGCCGGTCCCCGGCGCAGCCGGGCAGGCCCGCCAGCGCCGCCCAGCCCTCGACCAGGATCGTCGCCAGCGGAACCGGGCGCGCCGGGGGAATGGGCAGCTCCGCCCGTTCCCCCGGATCCCGCACATCGACCACGACGGGCGCGGCGGGGCCGGCCAGCTCCGCCGCCAGCGCCGTGGCGCCCACCGCGGCCGGCGCCGGCTCCGGTGCGGGGGCCGCCGTGGCGGGGCAGGCGGCGCCGACCTCCGCGAGCGCGGTCGCCGGCGTCCGGTCCGGGTCCGGGGCGAAGGCCAGTTCCCGGGTGCGCGCGGCGAGGGCGTCGATGAGCAGCAGCCGGCCCACCGCTGGTTCCCCGACTCCGGCGAGCACCTTCAGGGCCTCCACCGCCATGGTGGAGCCGACCAGGCCGACCAGGGCGCCGAGCACCCCGCCGGCGGCGCAGGAGGGCACCGAATCCGGATCCGGCTGCTCCGGGTAGAGATCCCGCAGCAGCGGGCCCTCCCCGGGCCAGAACACCGACACCTGCCCGGCGTAGCGGTCGATGGTGCCCCACACCACCGGGGTGCCGGTGAGCTCGCCGGCGTCGGCGACGAGGTAGCGGGTGGCGAAGTTGTCCGCCCCGTCGAGCACCAGATCATGGTCGGCGAACAGCGCCGCGGCGTTGTCCGCGGTGAGCCGGCCCACCACCGGGGTGACCCGCGCCGCCGGATCCAGCCGGCGCACCGCGTCGGCGGCGGACTCCGCCTTCGGCCGGCCGAGGTCGGCGGCGCGGTGCAGCACCTGGCGCTGCAGGTTCGACTCCTCGACCACGTCATCGTCGATGACGGTGAGCCGGCCGACCCCGGCGGCGCCGAGGTAGGCCAGGATCGGCGAGCCCAGGCCCCCGGCGCCGACCACCAGCACCCGGGCCGCGCGCAGCCGGCGCTGGCCGAGCGGGCCCAGCCCGGGCAGGCTGAGGTGCCGGGCGTAGCGGGCGGCCTCGGCGTCGGTGAGCGGCGGGCCCGGCTCGACCAGGGCCCTCACAGCGACTCGTCCTCCCGGCCCCCGGTGACCAGGCCCTCGAAGGTGGAGGAGGCCCGGGCCAGCCGGCGCCGCGGGATCCGCCCGGACAGCCGGGCCAGCCGGCCGGCGGCGACGGCGTGCCGGAAGGCCTCGGCCATGGTCTCCGGGGCCTGGGCGCGGGTCACCGCGGAGGCCAGCAGCACCGCGTCGCAGCCCAGCTCCATCGCGGTGGCCGCCTCGCTGGCGGTGCCGATCCCGGCGTCCAGGATCACCGGCACCCCGGCGCGGTCGGCGATGAGCTCGATGTTGTGCGGGTTGAGGATGCCCAGCCCGGTGCCGATCGGGGCCCCCGCGGGCATCACCGCGGCGCAGCCGAGCTCCTCCAGGCGCTTCGCCAGCGCGGGGTCGTCGTTGGTGTAGGCCAGCACGGTGAACCCGTCGGCGACCAGCCGGTCGGCGGCGTCGACCAGCTCCACCGGGTCCGGCAGCAGGGTGTCCTCGTCGGCGATCACCTCCAGCTTCACCAGGTCCGTCTCCAGGGCCTCCCGGGCCAGCTGGGCGGTGAGCACCGCGTCCCGGGCGGTGTAGCAGCCGGCGGTGTTCGGCAGCACCGCGATGCCGAGCCCGTGCAGCAGCTCGAAGACGCCGCCGCGCCCGCCGGCGTCGACCCGGCGCATCGCCACGGTGGTCAGCTGAGTGCCGGAGGCGACCAGGGCCCGGCCGAGCACCTCCAGGCTGGTCGCCCCGCCGGTGCCCATGATGAGCCGGGAGCCCAGCTCCAGATCCCCGATCCGCAGGGGTTCGTCGACGTGCGCCATGTCAGCCCCCCTGCACCGCGGTGACGATGTCCACCGCGCCGGCGGCCGGGGTCGCCGCCCAGCGGGCGCGCGGCACCACCGCGCCGTCCACGGCGACGGCGACGCCCAGCGGCCGGCCGTCGGCGGGCGCCCCGTCGGAGCCGAGGTCGCGGCCGGTCCAGCCGGCCACCAGGTCGAGCAGGGTCTCTCCGGGCGCCGCCGGATGCGGCCGCCCGTTGACGGTGAGGGTCATGGGGTCTCGTTCCTCCTTGTCGGGAAGCGGGTGGGGTCGATGGCGGCGGCGAACCGGGGATCCGGCGGGGCGCCGGTCACCGCGTCCGCGCCGAGGGCGGCGCCGAGCGCGGTGAGCAGGATGCCGTGCCGGAAGTAGCCGGCGGAGACGCTCAGCCCCGGGCCGATCCGGCCGATCAGCGGGGCGTCGTCGGGGGAGCCGGGCCGGGCCCGGGCGATCGTCTCCACCAGCTCCAGCTCGGCCACCGCGGGCACCAGCCGGCGGGCGTCGCGGAGCAGCTGCTCCACCCCGCCTGCGAGCACCCCGGGCAGGGCGTCCTCGCGGGAGGTGGCGCCGAGCACCACGGTGCCGTCGGCCCTGGGCACCAGGTACACCGGGCGACCGTGCACCACCCCGCGGATGGTGCGGGTGAGCAGCGGACGCAGCCGCTCCGGGACCTGCAGCCGGAGCACCTCGCCGTGCACCGGGCGCAGCGCGGCGGCCACCTCCGGCGGCGCCCCGGCGATGTCCCCGATGCCCAGGCCCGCGGCGAGCAGCACCTCGGCGCCGCGCAGTTCGGTTCCGTCGGCCAGGCGCACCCCGGTGGCCCGGTCCCCGGCGAAGGTCACCCCGGCCACCCGGGCCCGGCGCACCCGGGGGCCGAGGAGCTCGAGCAGGGCGGCGCAGAAGCGGCGGGGGTCGACCTGGTGGTCGCCGGGCAGGTGCACCGCGCCGACGCAGCCCGGGCCCAGGGCGGGTTCCCGCCGGCGCGCCTCGGCGGCGGGGATCGGCTCCGCCGCCATGCCGAGATCCCGCTGCAGCCCGGCGAGCTCGGTGAGGTGCCGGCGATCCGCGGCGTCCCCGGCGCAGACCAGGGTGGCGTTCGCCAGGTAGCCGACCTCCCGGCCGGATTCGGCGGCCACGGCGGCGGCCAGCCCCGGCCAGCGGCGCCCGGATTCGACCATCAGCGGGTAGAGCGCCGGCTGGTCCCAGACCACCTCGGCGACCGGCGCGAGCATCCCGGCGGCCGCCCGGGACGCCCCGGAGACCGGATCCGGGTCGACGACGGTGACCCCCCGGCCGCGGCGGAGCAGCTCCCGGGCGGTGGCCAGGCCGATGATCCCGGCGCCGACCACGATCACGTCATGGTCGGGCCCGCCGGCTGCGGCGGCGGTGCGGCTGGTTGCGGCATGGTCGACCATGGTCATCCTTCCTCCGGCGGCATGACCCGCGTCAGGTTCTGCGGTCGGCCCCCGGGGCCCTCTCAGCCCGGTACCGGGCTCCCGCGGATATCGGCCCCTACTATAGGCAACATGAGTAGCATCTGGTCCCCGCCCGCCCCGGACCCGGAGCTGCGCGCCCGCCGCGAACGCCTGCTCGCCGGGGCCCGCCTGTACCTGTGCACCGATGCGCGCACCGCCACCGGGGACCTGGAGGATTTCCTGCACGCCGCCTACGCCGGGGGCGTGGACATCATCCAGCTGCGCGACAAGGCCATCGAGGCCCGCGCCGAAATCGAGGCGGTGCGGCTGCTCGGCGCCGTCGCCGCCGAGCACGGCCGGCTCTTCGCGGTCAACGATCGCGCCGACGTCGCCGCGCTCACCGGCGCGGACGTCTTCCACGTGGGCCAGGGCGATCTCACCACCGCCCAGGCCCGGGCGCTGCTCGGCCCGGATGTGCTGCTCGGCCGCTCCAACCGCACCGAGGCGATGTTCGCCGAATCCCTCGCCGACCCGGGGATCGACTACGCGGTGATCGGCCCGGTGTGGGCCACCCCCACCAAACCCGGACGGGCCCCGGTCGGCCCGGCGATGGTAGCCCGGGCCGCGGAGCTGGCCGCGGCCGCCGGCAAACCCTGGTTCGCGATCGGCGGCGTCGACGCCGGGCGGGTGGCCGGGCTGCGCGCCCGGGGCGCGGAGCGGGTGGTGGTGGTGCGCGCCATCACCCAGGCCGCCGACCCGCGGGCGGCGGCCCGGGGGCTGCGCGACGCCCTCGGCGGCTAGCCGGCGGGGGAGCCCCCGAGGTGATCCCGGCCTCATCCGCCCCGCGCGGGCGGGGATTCTCCCCTGGGTCGCGCCGGCGTGTTTTAGGGTTGACGCATGAACGCCGTGCTGGTCGCCGTCCTGGTGATGCTCATCCTCGCCGTCGCCCGCGTGCACGTGGTGCTCGCCCTGTTCACCGGGGCCCTGGTCGGCGGGCTGCTCGGCGGCCTGGGCCTGGACGGCACCATGGTCGCCTTCCAGGAGGGCCTGTCCGGGGGCGCGAAAATCGCGCTCAGCTACGCCCTGCTCGGCGCCTTCGCGATGGCGGTGGCCAGCTCCGGGCTGCCCCGGCTGCTCGCCGAATGGCTGATCGGCCGGCTCGGCGTGGAATCCCCGGGGGCGCGGCGCGCCGCGGTGGCGGCCACGAAATGGGGGATGCTCGCCGGGATCCTGGCCATGTCGGTGATGAGCCAGAACCTGATCCCGGTGCACATCGCCTTCATCCCGCTGATCATCCCGCCGTTGCTGACCGTGTTCAACCGGATGCGCCTGGACCGCCGGCTGGTGGCCTGCATCATGACCTTCGGCCTGACCACCACCTACATGTACATCCCGGTGGGCTTCGGCAACATCTTCCTCAACGACATCCTGCTCGGCAACATCCGCAAGGCGGGGCTGGACACCTCCGGGATCGCGATCATGCACGCCATGGGCATCCCGGCCCTGGGCATGCTCGCCGGCCTGGCGATCGCGGTGCTCGTCTCCTACCGGCGGCCCCGGGACTACGAGGATCGGCCGATCGCGGACACCGGGGACGGGGAGGAGCCGATTTCGCGCTACCGGGTCAGCGTCGCCCTGGTCGCCATCCTGGTCACCTTCCTCATCCAGGTGGTGATGCAGGCCCGCGACGCCGAGGCGGATTCGCTGCTGGTGGGCGCCCTGGCCGGGCTGGCGGTGTTCATGGGCACCGGGGCGGTGAAATGGCGCCAGGCCGATGACGTGTTCACCTCGGGCATGAAGATGATGGCCCTGATCGGCTTCATCATGATCACCGCCCAGGGCTTCGCCGCGGTGATGACCGCCACCGGCGAGGTGGAGTCCCTGGTCACCACCACCGCGGAGATCTTCGCCGGCAACCGCGCGATCGCGGCGCTGGCGATGCTGGTGGTCGGCCTGGTGGTCACCATGGGCATCGGCTCCTCCTTCTCCACGCTGCCCATCATCACCGCCATCTACGTGCCGCTGTGCGCGACCATGGGCTTCTCCCCGGTGGCCACGGTGGCGCTCATCGGCACCGCCGGGGCCCTCGGCGACGCCGGCTCCCCGGCCTCGGACTCCACCCTGGGCCCGACCTCCGGGCTCAACGCCGACGGCCAGCACGACCACATCCGGGACTCGGTGATCCCCACCTTCATCCACTTCAACATCCCGCTGCTGCTCGCCGGCTGGCTGGCCACGATGGTGCTCTGAGGCCGCCCCCGGCCCCGCCACCCCCGCCGGGGGCTCCCGGGCCGGTTCGGCCCCGCCGCCGGGGCGCACCCGGTAGGTTTCCCCTCGTAAACGACAGCACGCCCCGGGGTGGACGCCCCGGGGCCGGAGCATGCGGGAGCGGCGATGCGGCGACACACCACCACGGCGACCCGGTGCGCGGGATCCGGGCCCCGCACCACCCGACGCGGCTTCCTCGGCGGCTCCGCGGCCGCCGCGGGGGCGATCCTGCTGTCCCGGATGACCGCCGGCGCCGCCGACCGCGCCGCCGCGGCCGCCCCGATGACGGTGGGCCGGGGCCTCGCGGACATGACCGGGGAGCCCCTCGGCGCCGGGTTCAACGGCTACGCGGTGCCGGAGCAGACCTCCGCCGGGCTGCACCAGCGCCAGTTCGCCCGGGCCTTCGTCTTCGCCGATGCCGCGGACCGGCGGCTGGTGCACGTCACCGCGGACATGGGGCTGATGTTCCAGTCCATCCAGCAGGAGGTGCTGCGCCGGCTGGCCGCCCGGTACGGCGCGCTCTACCACGAGGGCAATGTGCTGATCGGGGCCTCGCACACCCACGTCGCCCCGGGCGGGACCTCCGGCCACCTGATGGTGGACATCACCACCATGGGCTTCCGGCCGGTGACCTTCGAGGCCACGGTCGCCGGGATCGTCTCCGCGATCGAGCGGGCGCACGCCGATCTCGCCCCCGGCGCCATCGCGCTCACCGTCGGCACCGTCGGCGACGCCGGGGTGAACCGCTCCCGGGCCGCCTTCGAGCGCAACCCCGCCGCGGAACGCGCCCTGTTCCCCGGGGGCGTCAACCCCGACTCCACCACCCTGCACGTGCTGCGCGGGGGCCGGTCCGCGGGCTTCATCAACTGGTTCGGGATCCACCCCACCACCTTCGGACCGGAGCACACGCTCATCTCCGGCGACTCCAAGGGCTACGCCGCCTGGCTCACCGAGCACGCCGCCGGGGTGGATCACCGGGCCCCGGCGGAGGCGCCCTTCGTCGCCGCCTTCGCCATGTCCACCCCCGGCGACGTGTCCCCGAACCAGGGGCTCGTCCCCGGCTCCGGCCCGGGCGTCGACGAGTACGACTCCGCCCGGATCCTCGGCCGCCGGCAGGCCGACGGGGTGCGCGGCCGGGCGATCCCGCTGGCCGGCGGGGGCATCGAGGGCCGGCACCGGTGGGTGGACATGAGCGACGTCGCCGTGGCGCCCCGGTTCACCGACCACGGCCGGCCCGGGCGCACCGGCCCGGCCATCCTCGGCGCCGCCTTCGCCGCCTCCAGCCAGGAGGACGGCGGCGGGGATCCGGCGCTGGGCTTCAACGAGGGCTCCCGCGGCGGCACCCCCTGGGTGCGCCGGGTCAACGCGGTGGCGGTGCCCCCGGCGGCGAAGGAGATCCACGGGGCCAAGGAGCTGCTGCTGCCGGTGGGCTACCTGCCCGGGATGGTGCAGCAGACCCACCTCTTCCACGTGCACCGCCTCGGCGGCGTGACCATCGCCTCCCTGCCCTTCGAGCCGACCACGGTCGCCGGGGCGCGGATCCGCGCCGTCGTCGCCGAGGCCCTCGGCGCGGACCCGGCGACCGTGATCGTGCAGGGCTACGTCTCCGGCTACGGCCACTACATCGCCACCCCGCAGGAGTACGACCAGCAGGACTACGAGGGCGGGGCGACGATCTTCGGCCGGGACACCCTCGGCGCGGCGATGCAGTCCCTGCACGGTCTCGCCGCCGGCCTCGCCGCCGGGGAGGCGGTCGACCCGGGCAGCCCGGCCGGGGACCTCACCGGGATGATCCCGCCCTCGCCGAAGGGCGGGCCCCCGGTGGATCTGCCGCCGGCGGGCGGGGACTTCGGCGACGTGCTCGCCGCCCCGGGCGCCCCGGTGCGCCGCGGGGAGCCGGTGACCGTGGAGTTCGCCGCGGCCAACCCGAACGCGGACCTGCGCCACGAGGCCGGGTACCACGTGGTGGAGGATCCCTCCGGGGCGGTGGTCGCCGACGACTCCCATGAGGACACCCGGCTGCTGTTCCGGAGGGAGGGCGCCCGCACCGTGGCCACGGTGCGCTGGGACACCGCGCACGCCGCCCCCGGGGTGCACCGGATCCGCTACGCCGGCTCCGCCCGCGACGCCGCCGGCCGGCTGCGCCCCTTCACCGGGGTCGCCGAGGTGGAGCTCATCTGATCCCGGGTCCGGCGGGGCCGGGCGCCGGCGCCGGCGGAGGTGGCATGGCCCACCGGCGGCGCCTACGGTGCGGGGGTGAGGCCCCGCCCGGGGCCGTGATCCGGATACATGAAAGGTGACGAGCGCAGATGAGCGACAATCCCGGCCCCGGCGGGTGGGACGCCGACGACCACCGCCCCTACGGCGAGGACCCCTACCTCCGGCCCACCCCGGACGGCGGGGCAGCCGGCCACGGGGCCGATGCGGGGTACTGGGCGGGGAGCCCCGGTGCGGCGGGGGCGTCGATCGGCCGGGGGGTGCGCCAGCCCGGGGGAGAGGAGCCGCCGCAGGCGCCGGTGGCCGTCGCCGCACCGGGGCTGCGGGTCGGCGCCGCGGTGAAGGCCGGGTTCCGCGGGGTCAACGCGAACCTGGGCGTCTGGCTGGGCGGGGCGGCGCTGGCCGGTTTCGCGGTGTTCGCGGTGAACGTCACGGTGTCCCTGCTGGGCCTGCCCGCCCCGGGCCTGGACCCGGACCCGGAGACCCTCCCGGAGGTCATCGACCAGCTGGCGACCCCGGCCGCCTTCGCGGGCCAGGTGATCACCGGCATGGCCGGGCTGCTGCTGCAGGTGCTCGGCCTGCGCGGGGCCTTCGAGTACCTCGACGGCCGCCGGCTGCACTTCGGGGACTTCTTCCGGGTGGACACCTGGGGCGCGGCCATCCTGACCTGGCTGCTGGTCACCGCGCTGGGGGTGGTGGCGACGCTGATCGCCATGCCGCTGGGCGTCAAGGGCGTGGCGGACGGGGATCTGGTGCTCTCCCTCACCGGCCTGGTGCTGCTGCTGGTGCTCAGCGTCGCGGTGGGCCTGTGCACCATGTTCGCCCAGCATTTCGTGCTCGACGATCGCCGCGGCCCGGTGGAGGCGATCCGCGCGAACATCACCGCGATCAAGCCGGTGCTCCTGCCGCTGATCGGCCTGATCATCGTCAACGGCCTGCTGGTGCTGCTCGGCGCGATGCTCTGCCTGGTCGGCATGCTCTACTTCGTCCCGGTGACCGTGGTCGCCTCCGCGCACGCCTACCGGCAGATCGTCGGCGGCCGGCGCCCGGTGGTCGCCTGAGCCGGCCGGCGCCGCGCCCCCGCGCCCGCATACCGCGGGTGGCGGGGGCGCCGCCGTCCGGGGCCGGCCGCCGGGGGAGGGGCATAGCGGACCGCCCCGGAGGGGATCCCTCCGGGGCGGTGCGCGCCGCGACCCGCCGGGCGGGTGCGGTTCGGGCGCCGGTCTAGCGGGCGTCCTCGATCATCACGGCCTGGGCGACGCCGGCGACGGTGCCGGCGACCTTGACGGCCTCCCAGACCTGCTCCTTGGTCAGGCCCTCCTCGCGCACGACCTTGTCGTGGGAGGTGACGCAGGCCTCGCAGCCGTTCATGGAGGACACGGCCAGGGCCCAGAGCTCGAAGTCGGCCTTCTCCACGCCGGGCTTGGCGATGATGTTCATCCGCAGGCCGAACTTGACCTGGGCGTAGTCGTCGCCGAGCATGTGCCGGGTCCGGTAGGCGACGTTGTTCATCGCCATGATGGACGCCGCGCCCAGGGCGGCCTCGACGGCCTCCTCGGACAGGTGCTCCTTCGCCTCGTCGGCGATCTCGGAGAAGACGGTGTCGTTGCGGGTCGCCGCGGCGCAGGCCAGCAGCGCACCCCACAGCTGCTGCTCGTTGAGCTCGGTGGAGCGGGTCAGCGAGCCGAGGTTCAGCTTCAGGTCCTTGGCGTACTCCGGAAGACCGGAGCGCAGGTTGTCGATGCTCATGGTCTTACTTCAGCTCCTGCTTCAGCACGTCCATCTTGTCGATGGTCTTGGTCGGGTCGTTCTTCTGCCAGTTGCAGGCGCAGACCTCCTCGGACTGCAGCGCGTCGAGGACGCGGAGCACCTCGTCGACGTTGCGGCCGACGGCGTCCGGGGTGACGGACACGAACTGGATGACGCCGTCCGGGTCGACGATGAAGGTGGCGCGGTCGGCGACGCCGTCCGCGTTCTCCACGCCGAGGGCGCGCATCAGGTCATGCCGGGTGTCGGCGAACATGGGGTAGGGCACCTCGGTGAGCTCGGGGTGCGTGGCCCGCCAGTTGAAGTGCGAGAACTCGTTGTCGCCGGAGCCGCCGAGCACGACGGTGTCGCGGTCCTCGAACTCCTCGTAGAGCTTGCCGAAGGCGGCGATCTCGGTGGGGCAGACGAAGGTGAAGTCCTTCGGGTAGAAGAAGACCACCTTCCACTTGCCCTCGTAGGAGTCGTTGGAGATCTCCTCGAAGTAGTCGTCCGGAGACTGGGCGTTGGCCTCGCGGAGGTTGCCGCCCTTCAGGGCGGTAACGTTGAACTGCGGGAACTGGTCACCGACGGTGAGCAGAGCCATGGGGTCCTCCTAGGTGTTGCTGAGTGGGTGCGGGTGGGGCTGGCCCCGCCCGGCGCCCGGTGGGCGCCTGTTACGGGGGCGTTTCCGAGTATGCCCGCACCCGCCCGCATCGTCAAGAGGATACGGCGAACAGTGTGGTGTACGGTTATAGGTATGCGTAATCGTGAATACCGGCCGACGCTGCCCCAGCTCCGCGCCTTCGTGGCCATCGCCGACACCGGCCACTTCGGCCAGGCCGCCCGCCGCCTCGGCATCTCCCAGCCCTCCCTCTCGCAGGCGCTGGCGACGCTCGAGCAGGGCCTGGAGGTGCAGCTCGTGGAGCGCTCCACCCGCCGGGTGCTGGTCACCCCGCTGGGCCGCGGCCTGCTGCCGCTGGCCCGGCAGGTCTCCGAGCTCGTCGACGAGGTCGTCGACCGCGCCGCGGGCCGCTCCGAGGGGCTCTCCGGGCCGCTGTCCATCGGGTTCATCCCCACCATCGCGCCCTATGTGCTGCCGAACTTCCTGCGCCTGGTGCGCGAGGAGCTGCCGGATCTGGAGCCGCGGATCCACGAGGAGCCGACCACCTACCTGGTGGAGGCGCTGCGCTCGGGCACCATCGACATCGCGATCATGGCGCTGCCCTCGGGCACGGCGGTGTTCGAGGACCACCGCCTCTACGACGAGGAGTTCCAGCTGGTGCTGCCGGAGGGCCATCCGCTGGCCGGCCGGGAGGATGTGCCGTTGACCGCCCTGGAGGATCTCGACCTGCTGCTGCTCGACGACGGGCACTGCATGCGCGACCAGGTGCTGGATCTCTGCCGCAGCGTGGACGCGCACCGCACCGACGACTCCGGGATGGAGACCCGGGCGGCCTCGCTGTCCACGGTGGTGCAGTGCGTCGCCGGCGGGCTGGGGGAGACCCTCATCCCCGCCTCCGCGATCGACGTGGAGGCCACCCGGCCGGGGCTGACCACCGCCCGCTTCGCCGGGCCGGTGCGGCCCGGGCGCACCGTGGGCATGGTGCACCGCACCAGCTCGGTGCGCGGGCCGGAGTTCGAGCGGATCGGGGAGCTGGTGCTGCGCGCCTACCTGGCCACCGGGGCCGAGGACATCGGCGCCGCCGAGCACGCCGCGGCCGGCGCCGCCGGATAACCGCCGGCCGCCCCCGCGGGCGCCACCCGCCCCACCCGGGGCGGGCGGCGCCCGGCTATCCGGCGCGGATCTCCAGGGCGCGCAGCCGCACCTCCCCGTCCTCGTCGGAGCCGGCCAGGTCCACCTCGGCGAGCAGCCGCCAGCCGTGGTCCCCGGCCGGGTCGTGGATGGTCTGGGTGACCCGCCAGTAGCCCTCGGCGCCGGTGGACTCGTCGACCCGGAAGGCCCCCGGGCCGCGGGCGTCGGCGTCGAGGAGCACCTCGTCGTACTCCGCGAAGTAGTCGTCCATCGCCGCCGGCCAGTCCGGGGGATCGGCGAGCCCGGCGTCCAGGCGGGCCAGCTCCTCCTCCCGCTCCAGGGCGAAGAGGCTGACGTGGCGGAACATCAGGTTGCGGATCATGCGCAGGAAGGCCCGCCGGTTGCCGGTGACCGGATGCGCCTCATCCTGGCCGAAGGCGGTCTCCGCCAGCACCGACTCGTCGATCGGGGCCTCCGGGTCGGCCATCGCCGCCCACTCGTCCACCAGCGAGGAGTCCACCTGCCGGACCAGCTCGCCGAGCCAGGCGATGATGTCCGCGAGCTCCTCGTTGGCCGCCTCCGGGGGCAGGGTGCGCGACAGGGTGCGCCAGGCGTCGGTGAGGTAGCGCAGCAGCACCCCCTCCGCCCGGGCCAGCCCGTATTCGGCGATCACGTCGGAGAAGGTCATCGCCTTCTCCACCATCTCCCGGACCACCGACTTCGGGGAGAGCCGGAACTCGCGCACCCACGGGTGGCCGGCGGCGTAGGTGCGGTAGGCCGCCTCCAGCTCCTCCTCCAGGGGCTTGGGGTGGGTGACGTCCTCGATGAGCGCCATCCGCTCGGTGTAGTCCACCCCCTCCGCCTTCAGCGCCGCGATCTCGGCGCCCCGGGCGGCGCGCTGCTGGGCGGCCAGCAGTGGCCGCGGATCGTCGAGGATCGCCTCGAAGACGCTGAGCACGTCCAGGGTGTAGGACTCCGAGTCCGGGTCCAGCAGCTCCAGGGCGGCCAGGGCGAAGGGGGCCAGCGGCTGGTCGAGGGCGAAATCGCGCTGCAGCTCGATCATCAGCCGCGGCTGCGGGCCGTAGCGGGTGTCCGCCATGCCGACGATCCCGGCGGCGAGCAGGCCCCGGAGGTGCTCGATCGCGGTGAGGATGGACTCGTTCTGCTGATGGCGGGTGTCGTGGTTGTCCCGCAGCAGCTCCCGCATATGCGCGAAGGTGTCCCCGCCGCGGGCGATCACGTTGATGAGCATCGCGTTGGACACCCGGAACCGGCTGGTCAGCTGCTCCGGGGGCTGCTCCACCAGGCGCTCGTAGGTGCTCTGCGACCAGGTCACCTCGCCCTTGGGCGCGGACTTCTTGCGCAGTTTGCGCAGCTTCGCCTCGTCCCCGCCGGCGCGGCGGCGCAGCCGGGCGTTCTCGATCTCGTGCTCCGGGGCCTGCACCACCACGGTGCCCTCGGTGTCGTAGCCGGCCCGGCCCGCCCGGCCCGCGATCTGGTGGAACTCCCGGGATTTCAGGGTGCGGCTGCGCACCCCGTCGTACTTCACCAGCCCGGTCATCAGCACGGTGCGGATCGGCACGTTGATGCCCACCCCCAGGGTGTCGGTGCCGCAGATCACCTTCAGCAGCCCGGTCTGGCTGAGCCGCTCCACCAGGCGCCGGTACTTCGGCAGCATCCCGGCGTGGTGCACCCCGATACCGCGGCGCACCAGCTTGGACAGGTCCCGGCCGAAGGCGGTGCTGAACCGGAAATCGCCGATCTCGGCGCGGATCCGCTCCTTCTCCGTCGCGTCGAGCAGCTTCAGCCCGGTGAGCGCCTGGGCCCGTTCGGCGGCCTCCCGCTGGGAGAAGTGCACCACGTAGATGGGGGCGGCGCCCTCCTCCAGCAGCTCCGCGATGGTCTCGTGCACCGGGGTGTGCACGTAGCGGAACTCCAGCGGCACCGGGCGTTCGGCGCCGGTGACCAGCTCCACGTCCCGGCCGGTGCGCCGGCGCAGATCCTCCCGGAACATGCCGACGTCGCCGAGGGTGGCGGACATGAGCAGGAACTGGGCCCGGTGCAGCAGCAGCAGCGGCACCTGCCAGGCCCAGCCCCGGTCGGGTTCGGCGTAGAAGTGGAACTCGTCCATCACCACCTGGTCGATGTCCGCGTCCACCCCGTCGCGCAGCGCGATGTTGGCCACGATCTCGGCGGTGGCGCAGATGATCGGGGCGGAGCCGTTGACGGTGGCGTCGCCGGTCATCATGCCGACGTTCTCGGCGCCGAAGATCTCGCACAGGGAGAAGAACTTCTCGCTGACCAGGGCCTTGATCGGGGCGGTGTAGAAGGAGCGTTTGCCGCCGGCCAGGGCCGCGAAATGGGCCGCCACCGCGACCAGGGATTTGCCGGATCCGGTGGGTGTGGCCAGGATGACGTGGTCGCCGGCGGCCAGCGCCAGGGCCGCCTCCTCCTGCGCCGGGTAGGGGGTGATCCCCTGCTCGGCGGTCCACCGGCCGAAGGAGTCGAGCACCGCATCGGGCAGCAGCGGCTCCGGCACATCGGCGAGATCGGGCAGCATCTGGGAGAGCTTCACGAGCCCCAGGGTAACGGAGCCGCCGCCGCGCCCCCGGCGGTGCGGCTCAGGGGCGCCCGAACCAGCCGCGCCAGCCGCGCCGGCCCGGGCCGCCGGAACCGTCCCGGCCCCCGCGGTCCCCGTCGCCGTCGCCGTCCCCGGGCCCGGGGGAGCCCTCCGCCGGATCCCCGCCCGCGGCGGGTCCCGGTTCGGCGGGGCGGTCGTCCGGATCCCCGTCCTCCGCCGGCGCCGGATCGGCCCCCTCGTCGCCCCCGCGGCCGTCGCGCTCGGTGACCCGGCGCACCAGGTCGTCGATCACCCCGGCGGCGGGGATGCCCGGCGGCAGCGGATCCTCCCCGGCCCCGGCGGCGTCCTCGTCGAGCCGGTCGGCGAGGAAGCGCTCGAATTCGGCGCCCAGCTCATCGGCGGTGGGCGTGGAGCCGTCCGGGCGGACCAGGGGACTGGACTCCAGCAGCTCCCGGCGGCGCGCCTCCTCGTCGTACTGCTGCTCCAGCAGCTCCACGATCCGGGCGACCTCCGCGGAGTCGCGGACCTGCTCGTCGAGCATCCCGCGCACCCGCCCGGCCTCCCGCTCCAGGGCGGCCAGCGGCAGATCCAGGCCCCCGGTGTCGGCGACCGCGCGCAGCAGCGCCAGGATCGCCTCCGGGTACTCCGACTGGGCGATGTAGTGCGGCACCTGGGCGGTGAATCCGCAGCTGGATCGGCCGCGACGGGACAGCTCCAGCTCCAGGCGCAGGCTGGCCGCCCCGGGCACGGTGACCCGCTGGCCCCAGGTGCGGTTGCGGGCCAGCACCTCCGGGTCATTGCCGTGGCAGATGAGCCCCAGCGGCCGGGTGTGCGGCACCGTCATCGGGGCGGCGTAGAGGCTGACCGTGCGGCCCACGTCGAAGCGCTCCGCCAGATCGGCGACCGCCTCGGAGAACCCGTCCCAGCGGAAATCCGGCTCGGGGCCGGAGAGCAGCAGGAAGGGCTTGCCGGAGTCGTCCCGGAGCACCTGCAGGGTCAGGCTGAGCTCCTTCATCGCCGCGATCTCGTCGCCGGCCATGGTCACCGCCGGCCGCCGCGAGCGGTAGTCGATCAGCTCGTCATTGTGGAAGCTCACCACCGCGCGGTGCTCCAGGGCGCCGACCAGGTGCTCCGCGGAGCCGCCCACGGCCATCCCGGCGTCGGCGTAGCCCTGCAGGGCCACCACCATGGTCAGCCGGCCCTCGGCGGGGCGGACCTCGGGCGCGGGGAACTCCATGTCGTACATGCGGTGCTCGCGTGCCTCCTCGGCCATGCTCGGGGCCCTCCCTTCGGTTCGATTCAGCGTGAGGGGCCAGTCTAGTGCCCCGTCGCGGTGGACCTCGTGTTCCTCACAACGCGGTGATTCGCCGCGCTATTCCCCGGCCGTCCACCATCCGGGGCCGGTCCACAATCGCCGGCCGGGTGCGCCGCCGCCGGGGGCGCACCCCGGCGGGGGCGGGCAGGATGCCGGCCATGGACAACGACCGCACCCCCGCGCCGGGGGAGGGCCCGCCGCCCATCGACCTCACCGACCCGGCGAGCTGCCTGACCAATCTGCCGGGCCTGCTCGGCTTCCACCCCCGGGGGCGGCTCATCGCCGTGGTGCACGGCGGCGGCCGCGACGCCGGGCCGATCCTCACCCGGCCGGCGCCGCCGCCGGGGCGGGTGCCCATGCACCTGGCCGCGGGACTGGCCGAGGTCCGCGGCGGGGAGGGGGCGCGCCCCTGGGTGGACGTGTTCCTGGTGGACCGGTCCTGGCCGGCCGGGGCCGCCCGCCGGGCGGAGGTGGCCGCGGCCGCCCGGCTGGCCGGGCACCGGCTGCGCACCTGGGCGGGCGCGACCCGGGTCGCCGCCGGGGTGCCGCTGCGCGATGACCGGGGCGCGGTGCTCGGCGTGCTGGGCGACCCGGCGGCCAGCGCCGCGGCCCGGCACCTGGCCGCCGCCGGGGAGGCGATCGCCGCGAACCCGGGGGCGCTGGCGGAGCGCTTCGCCCCGGACCCGGCGGCCGCGGCGGCCGGGGCGGCGGCGCTGGCGCAGGTGCGCGCGGAATGGGCGGGGCTGCTCGCCGCGGAGCGCCCGGCGCAGACCCTGCGCCGGCGGCGGGCCTGGTTGGCGGACTGGGAGGGGCTCGTCGCCGAGGTCGCCGCCGGCCGGCTGGGCATCGGCGAGGTGCTCGGCGAGGTCGACCGGCTGCGGGTGCTGGCCCGGGCGCTGGTCGATCTCACGGTGCGCGACACCACCATGTGCGCCATCGGCGATGAGCGGGAGCCGGTGGCCCGGGCGCTGTGGCTGGCCGCCGCCGGGGCCTTCGAGGGGGAGCCGCGGGCCCATGCGCTGGCCATCTACGGGCTGGACCGCTACGCCCGGGGCTGCCCGGCGGTGGCGGACGCGGCCCTGGCCGCCGCGGAGGAGGCGGATCCGGGGCACAGCCTCAGCGGGCTGCTGCGCCGGGCGATCGACGCGGGGCGGGGCTCGATGGCGGTGCGTTCGATGACCGCGACCTCCCGGGAGCTCGCCGAGGCGCTGCGCGGCCCGGGCTAACGGCGCGCCCCGGATCGGCGACGGCGGGCGGCGGGGACCCGGGGGTCCCGCCGCCCGCCGTCGGGGCGTGCGCCGGCCGGCTCAGGCCGGGGCGGAGTGCGCCCGGTCGCCGAGGGCCTCGGTGAACTCCCAGGCGTCGGCGACGATGGTGCGCAGATCGGTGCGCTCCGGGCGCCAGCCCAGCTCCTCGACGGCCTTGGCGGAGGAGGCGATCAGGGTGGCCGGGTCGCCGGCGCGGCGCGGGGCCAGCTGCTCCGGGATCTCCCGGCCGGTGACCTCCCGGCAGGTGTCGATGACCTGGCGCACCGAGTAGCCGTCCCCGGAGCCGAGGTTGTAAATCCGGTGCCGGCCGGCCTCGTTGGACTCCAGGGCCAGCAGATGCGCGTCGGCGAGATCCTTGACGTGGATGTAGTCGCGCACGCAGGTGCCGTCCGCGGTGGGCCAGTCGTCGCCGAAGACCAGGATCTTGTCCCGGTGGCCGAGCGCGACCTGCAGCACCAGGGGGATGAGGTGGGTCTCCACCACCCGGTTCTCCCCGAACCCGCCCCAGGCGCCGGCGACGTTGAAGTAGCGCAGGCTGGTCGCGGCGAGCCCGTAGGCCTCCGCGTAGGAGGTGATCGCGTGGTCGATGGCCAGCTTCGTGGCGCCGTAGGGGTTGGTCGGCGCCTTGGGCATGTCCTCGGTGATCGGCACCCGCTCCGGCTCCCCGTAGGTCGCCGCGGTGGAGGAGAAGACCAGGTTCGTGGTGCCGGTGGCGCGCATCGCGTCGAGCAGCGCCAGGGAGGTGCCCACGTTGCCGTGCCAGTAGGCGGCCGGGTCCTCGCAGGACTCGCCCACCAGGGACCGGGCCGCGAAATGCAGCACCCCGTCGAAGTCGCCCTCGGCGAGCACGTCGCCGGCGACCTCGGCCACGGGGGCCTCGATGAAGCGCGCGGCGGGGTGCACCCCGTCGCGGTTGCCGGTGCTGAGATCGTCGATGACGGTCACCTCGTGACCGCCCTCGGCGAGCACCGCCGCGGTGACCCCGCCGACGTAGCCGGCGCCGCCAGTGACGAGCAGCCTCACTTCTTGATCACCATCACCGCATGCGTCAGCTCATCGGGCAGATCCAGGGAGTGCCCGCCGCGGATCAGGGTGACCCGCCCGGAGTGCACCTCCACCTCGGCGTCCGCGCCGGGGCGGATGCCGGCGGTGTACAGCCGGCGCATGTAGGTGTGCTCCACCTGCAGGATCTCGTTGATCTGCTGGATCTCGACGGGGTAGGGGCCACCCTCGGGAATCTCGGAGAGCCGCACCGCCTCCTCGGGCATGCCCGGCGCCGGCTCGGCGCCGAGGGCCTCCAGGCCCGGGATCGGGTTGCCGAAGGGGGAGTACTCGTGCTCGCCCAGGACCTCCAGCAGGCGCACCTCGACCTCATCGGACATGACGTGCTCCCAGCGGCAGGCCTCGTCGTGCACCTTGTCCCAGTCCAGGCCGATGACGTCGGTGAGCAGCCGCTCGGCGAGCCGGTGCTTGCGCATCACCGCGGTGGCGCGGCGGCGGCCCTCCTCGGAGAGCTTCAGGCTGCGGTCCGCGGACACGGTGAGCAGCCCGTCGCGCTCCATCCGGGCCACGGTCTGGGAGACCGTGGGGCCGGACTGCTCCAGGCGCTCGGCGATGCGGGCCCGGAGGGGGATGATGCCCTCCTCCTCGAGCTCGAAGATGGTGCGCAGGTACATCTCCGTGGTGTCTACCAGGTCTCTCACGTAAGGTCCTCCGGTTTCGTCCTTCGCCGGCGGCCGGGGCCCGGAGCCCGGGTCGGTCGTCGGCTCACCTGCGGGATTGCCCGATAAGCGCATCCGCAGCGTGTTCCGTAGAGCCAGGATAACCGAAACCCGGAATCGGGGTCGGCACCGGCCGCGCCGGTGGTTCGGCGCACCCGGGCGGACTGGCTCCACCCGCCCGGGGCGCCGCGGCGCCGCGCGCTAGGTGGCGTAGGCGCGCAGCTTGTCGGCGCGTTCGCCATCGCGCAGCTTGGCCATGACCTCGCGCTCGATCTGGCGGACCCGCTCCCGGGAGAGCCCGAAATGCCGGCCGATCTGATCCAGGGTGCGCGGCAGCCCGTCATCGAGGCCGTAGCGCAGCTTGATCACCTCGCGCTCCCGGATCTCCAGGGTGGCCAGCACCCGGCGCACGTCATGGTGGCGCAGCGCGGCGACCACGGCCTCCTCGGCGTCGGTGGCCTCGGAGTCCTCGATGAAGTCGCCCAGCGGGGCCTCCTCGTCGGTGCCCACCGGCATGTCCAGGCTCACCGGGTCCCGGGACTGGCGCAGCAGCATCTCGATCTTGGCCTCCGGGATGCCGGTCTCCTCGGCGAGCTCCTCGTTGGTGGCCTCCCGGCCGAGCTGCTGGTAGAGCTCCCGCTTGATCCGGGAGATCTTGTTGACCTGCTCCACCAGGTGCACGGGCAGCCGGATGGTGCGCGACTGGTCCGCCATGCCGCGGGTGATCGCCTGCCGGATCCACCAGGTGGCGTAGGTGGAGAACTTGAAGCCCTTGGTGTAGTCGAACTTCTCCATCGCCCGGATGAGGCCCAGGTTGCCCTCCTGGATGAGATCCAGCAGCGGCATGCCCCGGCCGGTGTAGCGCTTGGCCAGGCTGACCACCAGCCGCAGGTTCGCCTCGAGCAGATGCGCTCGGGCGGCCTTGCCCTCCTTGACCAGGACCTTCATGTCCCGCTTCTTCGCCCGGGTGACCTTCGCCCCGGAGTCGAGGAGGTGCTGGGCGTAGACGCCGACCTCGATCCGCTTGGAGAGCTCGACCTCCTCCTCGGCGGACAGCAGGGCGGTTTTGCCGATGCCGTTGAGGTAGACGCGGACGAGATCCTGCGAGGGGTTGTTGTTGTTCCCCGAGCGCCGGCCCCGATCCGCCGTCGCCCCCTTGGCGCTGCTCTGACGGACATCGGCACTGGTCATATGATCGGTCCTCCTGAGGGGGTCGACGGTCTCACCCGGTACAACGCGCATCCGGCCGCGGTTGTTCCCGACTGTCGTTCCCGATTTTCCGGAATCGTCCCCACCTGGGGATTCGCCGGCTAGCGCTGTTAGTCTAACCCGCGGTGAGCCGCAATAAAAGGTAGTTCCGGGAATAAACGCGAAACCCCCCCGGATCCCGCCCCCGCGGCCGCCCGGCGGGGGAGCGGCCTCAGCACTCCACGAGCACGGTGAAGGGGCCCTCGTTGGCGCTGTCCACCCGCATCATCGCCCCGAAGCGGCCGGTGGCCACGGTGAGCCCGCGATCGCGCAGCTCCGCCACGATCCGCTCGATCACCGGCTCCGCCCGCTCCGCGGGGGCCGCGGCCGACCAGGAGGGCCGCCGGCCCCGGGCGGTGGCGCCGAGCAGGGTGAACTGGCTCACCACGAGCACCGGGGCGCCGGCCTCCACCGCGGAGGCCTCGCCCTCGAGGATGCGCAGTTCCGCGATTTTGCGGGCCATGGTCCGCCAGGCCTCCGGGGCATCGTCCCGGCCCACCCCGACCAGGGCGAGGATCCCGCCGGTGGCCCCGCCGTCGATCGCACCGACGACCTCCCCGTCGACCGTCACGCTCGCCCGGCTCACCCGGGTCAGCACCGCCCGCATCGGCTCACTCCTCCCTCGTCGGCGGCCCCGCGGCCGGGGCCAGCAGCTCCTCGGGCAGCACCATGCCATGGCGCACCAGATCGGCCACCACCGGCACCGCCGCGGCGAGCACCGCCTCGGGATCGGCCTCCCCGAAGGCGCCGAAGCCGTGCAGCAGCTCCACGGTGAGCCGCAGCGGCGCCTGCGGGTGCAGCGCGCCGAGCAGGGCGGCCACCGGCTCGTCGATGTCATGGCTCCACCGGGGTCCGTCGGTGCGGGTGAGCCGCAGCGCCGCCGGCGCGAAGCCCTGGCCGGCCTCGGCGTCGGCGAGGCCGACCCGCTCCAGGGCCACCCCGGGGCGCAGCCGGAACCGGGCCGCGGCGACGCCCTCGGCCCCGGCCTCGGCCAGCCAGCGCTCCCGCAGCCGGTGCTCCACGGCCTCGCCCCGGAAGGCCCCGGCCATCGGCTGGGCGGCCTCCTCGCAGGTCACCGTGGAGGGCCCGTCGATCCGGTGCACGGTGACGTAGCCGAAGCCCACCGCCGCCACCCCGGCCCCGGCCAGGTGATCCAGCCATTCCCGGCTGCGCCGGCGGCCCTCCGCCGAGCGCGGGTCCACGCCCTCGTCGCGCAACCAGGTGCCCACGTAGGCCGCCGGATCCACCGCATCGCGCTGCACCACCCAGGCCGCCGCCCCCTCGGCGGGCACCCAGGAGGCCACCCGGGCCGCCCAGTCGCCCTCGGCGGGGTGCACCCAGGAGCCCAGCAGATGCGCGGAGCCGGAGTCGGTGAGGTGCCCGGCGACCCCGGAGAGCAGGGTCTCGGTGGCCCCGTCCAGGTCCAGCCCGGAGTCCCGGTAGACGTGGCCGA
Organism: Corynebacterium sphenisci DSM 44792; assembly: GCF_001941505.1. Lineage (NCBI taxonomy): Bacteria > Bacillati > Actinomycetota > Actinomycetes > Mycobacteriales > Corynebacteriaceae > Corynebacterium > Corynebacterium sphenisci. The sequence continues at coordinate 1,238,686 of NZ_CP009248.1, forward strand.
CGGTGGCCGGGCCCACCACGAAGGGCGGGTTGGCCACGATCCGGTCGAAGCGCCGGCCGGCGACGGGGTCGAACCAGCCGCCGGCGAGCACCTCCGCATCGGCCCGCCCGTTGGCGGCCATGGTGGCCCGGGCCAGCAGGTTCGCCCGCTCGCTGACGTCGGTGAGGGTGAGCGTGCCCGCGCCGAGCTGGCCCAGGGCCTGCACCCCGCAGCCAGCGCCGAGGTCGAGCACCGAGCCCACCGGATCGACCGGGGTGATGTCCAGCAGGGAGCGGGAGGCCCGGCCCACCCCGGGGACGTGCTCCCGGCCCGGGACCCGGGGCCGCATCGAGGCGTCCCGGTCGGAGAGCACCAGCCGCTCCGCCCCGGCGATCCGCACCGGGCGCAGATCCACCCGGGCCCGCTGGCCGCCGGGGCGCGCCTCGAGCAGGCCGGCGTCGAGCAGCCGATCCCGCAGCCCGGCGCCGAGGGCCCCGGCCAGGTCGGCGGGCTGCTCCAGGATGAGCCCGCGCACCGCGGCGACCAGCTCCGGCGCCGCGCCCCCGGCGGCGGCGCGGTCCACCGCCCGGGCCACCGCCGCCGGCTCCGCCCGGTCCAGGGCGGCCAGCCCGGCGGCGCCGAGCAGCCCGGCCAGGCCGGCCGAGGTGTAGCCGATGGCGCGCAGCCGCGCGGCCAGCTCCGGGGCGAGGTCCACCAGCAGGCGCAGCGCGGCCGGGTCGGCGGGGGCGGCCCCGGCGTCCTCCGCGGGCCGGCTCATCGGCCGGCCCCCGGGTCCCCCGGTTCCGGCATGTCGATCACGATGGGGGCGTCGCCGAGGCCCCGGCCGGGTTCGGCGTCCCGGCGCATCGGCGCGTTCGGGGTGCCGCCGGGGTCCTCCGCGGACCGGGCCAGGGCGAGCCGCTCGCGCTCCCGGCGGGCGGCCTCCTCCCGGGCCACGCCCGGCTTGTACACCCGGGGCGCCCGCTTGTCCGCCGGTTCGCCGACGCCGTTGGCGATCACCACCGCGATCCAGGGCATCGGCACGCTGGCGATGGTGAGCACCACCGCCAGCCACTCCACGTGCCACCACATGAACGCCGCGCCGGCGAGCAGCAGCAGCGGGATCCGGGACCACTGCAGGGCCGCGTAGGTGCGCCGCCGGTAGCGGTAGTTGCGCAGCGGCGACGTGCGCGCATCGGTGATGAGCGCCGCTTCCCCCTTGCCGAATCCGTGTTTCGTCGCCATGCCCCGTACCGTACTCGCTGCTCGGGGCGCACCTTTGCCCGCGTCCGGGGATGGGGCACAATCGGGAGCCGTGACCACCCCGTTGAAGACCACCCAGACCATCGAACGCACCGACGTCGACGTCGACGAGTCGACCCGGGACGACACCCCGAAGTTCTTCCACTACGTCAAGAAGGACGCGATCGTGGAGTCCGCCGTCGCCGGCACCCACGTCGTCGCGCTGTGCGGGGAGACCTTCCCGGTGAAGAAGTCCGCCAAGCCGGGCTCGCCGGTGTGCCCGGACTGCGAGCGCATCTACAAGACCCTGCGCAGGAGGTGAGCGGGCTCCGCGCATGGCAGCGGGAGGCCCTCGACCGCTACCTGGAGAACGCGCCGCGGGATTACCTGGCGGTGGCCACCCCGGGGGCGGGCAAGACCACCTTCGCGCTGCGCCTGGCCGCCGAGCTGCTCGCCGCGCGCACCGTGGACCGGGTGTTCGTGGTGGTGCCCACCGAGCACCTGAAGACCCAGTGGGCCCGGGCCGCCGCGGCCGCCGGGATCCAGCTGGACCCGGCGTTCAGCAACACCGGCGGCGTGCTCAACCCCTCCTACCACGGCATCGTCGTCACCTACGCCCAGGTGGCGGTGCACCCGGCCAAGCACCGGGTGCTCGCCACCTCCCGGCGCACCCTGGTGATCCTCGACGAGGTGCACCACGGCGGGGACGCGCGCAGCTGGGGCGACGGCATCGCCGAGGCCTACGGGGCGGTCACCCGTCGGCTCTGCCTCACCGGCACCCCCTTCCGCAGCGACGACGCCGCGATCCCCTTCGTCCGCTACGTCGAGGACGCCGAGGGCCACCGGGTCTCCGCCGCCGACTACACCTACGGCTACCGGGAGGCGCTGCGCGATGGGGTGGTGCGCCCGGTGGTCTTCCTCGCCTACTCCGGCCAGGCCCGCTGGCGGGACTCCGCCGGGGAGGAGTTCGCCGCCCGGCTCGGCGAGATCCTCAGCCCGGAGGAGACCACCCGGGCCTGGCGCACCGCCCTGGACCCCTCCGGGGACTGGATCCCGGCGGTGCTGCGCGCCGCGCACACCCGGCTCACCCAGATGCGCCGGGAGGTGCCCGACGCCGGCGGGCTGGTGATCGCCTCCGACGCGAAGAGCGCCCGGGCCTACCGGCGGATCCTGGAGGGGCTGTCCGGCACCCCGGTGGCCCTGGTGCTCTCCGACGAGGAGGGCAGCTCCGAGCGGATCGCCGCCTTCGCGGAATCCACCGACGAGTGGATGGTGGCGGTGCGGATGGTCTCCGAGGGCGTGGACGTGCCCCGGCTGGCCGTGGGCGTCTACGCCACCAGCGCCTCCACCCCGCTGTTCTTCGCCCAGGCGGTGGGCCGCTTCGTGCGCTCCCGGCGGCCGGGGGAGACCGCCTCGGTGTTCCTGCCCTCGGTGCCGGTGCTGCTGGACCTGGCCAGCCAGATGGAGGCCCAGCGCAACCATGTGCTGGGCAAACCGCACCGCGCCGACGAGGGCTGGGACGATGACCTGGTCGCGGAGGCCAACCGGCGCGCCGACGAGCCCGATGACCTGCCCGCCTACGAGTCCCTGGGCGCCGACGCGGAGCTGGACTACCTCATCTACGACGGCTCCTCCTACGGCACCGCCACCGTCGCCGGCTCCCCGGAGGAGGCCGACTACCTGGGCCTGCCGGGGCTGCTGGACCCGGAGCAGATGCGGCTGCTGCTGCAGCGCCGCCAGGCCGAGCAGCTCGACGCCGCCGAGCGCGCCGCCGCCGGGCCCGGGGCCGGCGCCGACGCCCCGGCGGTGCCGCCGCCGCCCGGGGCCGGCTCCGGGTCGCCGGCGGTGCCCCCGCCGCCGGGGGCGGCGGCCCCCGCGGCGGGCGCGGCCGGCGGGTTCGCCGCGATGAGCGAGGACCTGCCCCGGCTGCGCAAGGAGCTCAACACCCTGGTGTCGATGACCGCGGCGCGCACCGGCCGGCCGCATGGCCAGATCCACAACGAGATCCGGGCCCGCTGCGGGGGCCCGCCCACGGCGATGTGCACCGCCGAGCAGCTGCGCACGCGGATCTCGGTGCTGCGCAGCTGGTGACCCGGGCCGGGGGTGCGCCGCGGCGCCGGGTAGCCTGAACCCGGCAAGCCCGACCACCGAGAAGAGTAGGAGCCCCCCATGGCCGACCAGGACCCCGCCGGCTACGGACCCGACGGCATCGACGGCGCCGGGGTGGGCCGCAACCTCGGCCTGGCCGCCCTGGTGCTCGGCATCGGCGGCCTGCTCACCTCGCCCTTCCTGATCGGCGCCGGGTTCGCCGCGGTGGCGATCATCCTCGGCGTGGTCGCCATCCTGCGCGCCCGCGGGGCCCGTCGCCGGGTGCTCGCCGCCGGCCGCGCCCCGCGCACCGCCGGGGCCCAGGGCCTTGCTGGGATCGGGATCGCCACCGGGGTGCTCGCCATCGTGGTGGTCATCGTGCTCTTCCAGGCCGGATCCGCCCTGGCCGAGCGCTGCGCCGGCCTGGAGGATGATCCGATGGCCTACCGGGAATGCCTTGAGCAAAATTCACCGCTAGGTGATTAGCACTCCCCCCTGCGCGGGGCATTCCGCGGGTGAATTATGATTTAGCGTGGATGTTATCGACCGGCGTCCACGCGAATCCTCCCCCCGCACGGGGGCCGCGGGCGCCCGAGACCGGAAACGGGGTAGATGCCAGATGTCGACCCAGCCACGCACCGCCGAGGGGGAGCGGCCCCTCTCCGAGGGGCAGAGGGACAGGGGCGACTCGCCCCGGGAATTGCTGCGCAAGCGCAGCGGGCTGCTCATCGGCGTGGTGCTGGGCCTGGCGGTGTTCCTGCTCATGCCGGCCGAGCTGCCCTATGAGCTGCGCGCCACCGCCGGCGCCACCGTGCTCATCGCCTCCTGGTGGATGAGCGAGGCGATCCCGCTGGCCGCGACCGCCCTGGTGCCGCTGTTCCTCTTCCCGATGCTCGGCCTCGCCGAAATCGGCGACTTCTCCGGCTCCTACACCAAGCCCACCATCTTCCTCTTCATGGGCGGGTTCATGCTCGCCCTGGCGATGCAGCGGTGGAACCTGCACCGCCGGATCGCGCTGTGGGTGCTCGTCGCGATGGGCTCCTCGACGAAGATGCTCATCCTCGGCTTCATGATCGCCACCGGCTTCCTGTCCATGTGGGTGTCCAACACCGCCACCGCGGTGATGATGCTGCCCATCGGGGTGTCCGTGCTGTCCATGATCGTGGACGTGATCCGCCGCGAGCAGAAGGTCGGGGCGGCCTCGGCGGCCGCCGAGGAGCTCGTCGAGGAGGAGGGCCTCTACGAGGACCCGGTGCCCAACTCCAACTTCGGCATCGCCCTGATGCTGGGCATCGCCTACTCCGCCTCCATCGGCTCCCTGGGCACCATCATCGGCACCCCGCCGAACGCGATGCTCGCCGCCTACATGGCCGACGCCCATGACCTCGACATCGGCTTCGCCCAGTGGATGCTGGTCGGCGTGCCGGTGGCGGTGGTCCTCATGCTCGCCGCCTGGTTCCTGCTCACCTTCGTGCTCTACCGGCCCGAGGTGAAGACCGTGCCCGGCGGCCGGGAGATGATGCGCGACCAGCTCGCGCAGCTCGGCCCCATGGGCCGCGGCGAGGCGAGGGTGCTCGCCGTCTTCGTCATCGCCGCTCTGAGCTGGGTGTTCGTACCCGTCATCTGGCCGGACACCATGGTCGCCGATGCCGTGATCGCGATGGCGGTGGGCATCTCGCTCTTCCTCATCCCCGGCGGCCCGGACGGGGTGAAGCTGCTCACCTGGGAGAACATGTACGAGCTGCCCTGGGGTGTGCTGCTGCTCTTCGGCGGTGGGCTGGCGCTGTCCGGCCAGTTCGGCGACTCCGGGCTCTCCGAGTGGATCGGGCAGAAGCTGGAGGGCATCGGCGGGCTGCCGATCCTGCTCATCGTGCTCATCGTCGCCTTCGTGGTGCTGGTGCTCACCGAGTTCACCTCGAACACCGCCACCGCGGCGACCTTCCTGCCGATCATCGGCGGTATCGCGATGGCCATCGGCATCGACCCGATGATCCTCTGCGTGCCGGTGGCGCTGGCCGCGACCTCGGCCTTCATGATGCCGGTGGCCACCCCGCCGAACGCGATCGCCTACGGCTCCGGTTACGTCACCATGGGCGACATGATCCGCTCCGGGATCTGGCTGAACCTGATCGCCCTGGCGCTGATCTCCATCACCTCGCTGACCTTGGTCGGCTGGGTCTTCCAGGTCGTCTACTAGCCGGCCCCGCCCGCCCCGGCGCGGGGCGGGCGGGGGAGGGGCAGACGCCCGGGGCCCCGCATCCGAGTGATGCGGGGCCCCGGGCGTCGCGCGGCGCGGGCGGCGGCTACTCCAGGTAGTCGCGCAGCACCTGGGAACGCGAGGGGTGCCGCAGCTTGGACATGGTCTTCGACTCGATCTGGCGGATCCGCTCCCGGGTGACCCCGTAGACCTGCCCGATCTCATCGAGGGTGCGCGGCATGCCGTCGGTGAGCCCGAAGCGCAGCTGCACCACCCCGGCCTCCCGGGGGGAGAGGGTCTTCAGCACGTCCTGCAGCTGGTCCTGCAGCAGGGTGAAGCTCACCGCGTCCACGGCGATGACCGCCTCGGAGTCCTCGATGAAGTCGCCGAGCTGGGAGTCGCCCTCGTCGCCGATGGTCTGGTCCAGCGAAATCGGCTCCCGGGCGTACTGCTGGATTTCCAGCACCTTGTCCTCGGTGATGTCCATCTCCCGGGCGAGCTCGAAGGGGGTCGGCTCGCGGCCCAGGTCCTGCAGCAGCTCGCGCTGGATCCGGCCCAGCTTGTTGATGACCTCCACCATGTGCACCGGGATCCGGATGGTGCGGGCCTGGTCGGCCATGGCGCGGGTTATCGCCTGCCGGATCCACCAGGTGGCGTAGGTGGAGAACTTGTAGCCCTTGGTGTAGTCGAACTTCTCCACGGCGCGGATGAGGCCCAGGTTGCCCTCCTGGATGAGATCCAGGAAGGCCATGCCGCGGCCGGTGTAGCGCTTGGCCAGGCTGACCACCAGGCGCAGGTTCGCCTCCAGCAGGTGGTTCTTCGCCTTCTGGCCGTCCTTGGCGATGGCCCGCAGGTCCCGGCGCAGCGCATGCGGCAGCCGCTCCCCGGCCTTCTTCGCCTCGTCGATCTTGTACTGGGCGTAGAGCCCGGACTCGATCCGCTTGGCGAGGGAGACCTCCTCCTCGGCGGTGAGCAGGGCGACCTTGCCGATCTGCTTGAGGTAGGCGCGCACCGAGTCCGCGGAGGCGGTGAGCTCGGCGTCCTTGCGGGCCTGGCGCAGCGCGGCGGACTCGTCCTCGTTCCACACCTCGTCGACGGTGTCGGCGTCCTTGTCCCCCGTGGAGTCCACGGCGTCGTCCTCGGCGTCCTCGTCCTCGGCCTCGTCGATGCCGGCGGCCATGGTCACCACCTCGTCGGCGCCCTCGGCGGCCTCCTCGGCGCCGGCCTCCCGGGCGTCGTCCCCGGCGTCCTCGGCCGCGGCGGTCCCGGTGGTGAGCTCGGCGTCCCGGTCCTTGGCCTTCGCCGACGCGCGGGCGGCGGTCTTCTTCGCGGCCGTCTTCTTCGCGGCGGTCTTCTTCGGCGCGGTCGCCTTCTTCGCCGCGGTCTTGCGGGCGGCGGTCTTCTTCGCCGGGGCCGCCGCCTCCTCGGCGGGTGCCCCGGCGGCGTCGGCGGCCTGCGCCGCGGTGGCCTTCGCGGCCGCGGCCTTCTTCGCCGGGGCCTTCTTCGCGGCGGTCTTCTTCACCGCCGTCTTCTTCACCGCGGTGCGCTTGACCGCGGTCTTCTTCACGGCGGTCTTCTTCACCGCCTTCTTCACGGGCGTCTTCTGCGCCGCCCCCGAATCCGGGGTGTCGGCTCCCGCCGGCTGGTCGGAATCGTTGCCTGCCACGAACGCCCTTTCACTTCAATCGAGTATCAGGATGCGTGCACGCCCCCGGGCGCGACGATCGGACGGGCGTCCGATCGGCGCGCGAATCGGGGTGCGTCCGCTATGCCGAAATATGGGTGCCACGGGGGTCGGGGATGCCGGTGGGGACGTCCCGGCCGCCGGCGCACCGGGGTGCGCGGTGCCGAAGGCCTCCGTGAGTCGAGTCCCCATTGTAACCACGAGCGGGCCGCCGGGGACGCCCCCGGCCCCGCCGGGGCGGCCCGCTCAGGGGCGCAGCCCCTGGTCGGCGGCCATCGCGGCGCCGACGATGCCCGCGGTGTTGCGCAGCTTCGCCTGCACCACCGGGGTGCGGTTCTCCAGCAGCGGCACCCACTTGTGGCCCTTGCGGCTGATCCCGCCGCCGACGATGAACAGGGTGGGCCAGAGCAGGTCCTCGTAGGCGCGCAGCACCTTCGTCACCCGCTTCGCCCATTTGGGGTAGGACAGCTCCTTGCGCTCCTTCACCGCCGCGGAGGCGAGGTGCTCGGCCTCCTTCCCGTCGACGATGAGGTGGCCGAACTCGGTGTTCGGGAACAGCTCCCCGTCATGCAGCAGCGCCGAGCCGATCCCGGTGCCGAAGGTGAGCAGCACCACCGAGCCGGCGCGGGCCCGCTCATCGCCGTAGCGGGCCTCGGCCAGGCCCGCGGCGTCGGCGTCGTTGAGCACGCACACCTCCCGGCCGGGCAGGTGCCGGGCGAAGAGCCCCGCGCAGTCGGTGTCCACCCAGGAGGGGTCGATGTTGGCGGCCAGGTGCGCGGTCTGATCGCGCACCACCGAGGGCAGGGTGACGCCCACGGGGCCGGCCCAGCCGGCCCGGTCGAGGATCTCGACGATCGTCTCCGCAACCGCGTCGGGGGTGGCCGGCCGGGGGGTGAGGATCTTGATCCGGTCGCCGACGAACTCCCCGGTGTCCAGGTCGACCACGGCGCCCTTGATGCCGGACCCGCCGACGTCGACGCCGAATGCGTGATTTTCGCTCATGGCGTCGATTGTACGGAGCACGCACAATGGCGCCATGGGCACATCCTCTCAATCCCCCGTCCCGGCGACCGGCGCGGGCGGCGCCGATCCGGCCCGGCTGCGCGAGACCGCGCGGCTGGTCGCCGCGGCCGCCGCGGACCTGGTGCGCCGCCGCCGCGCCGAACTCGGATCGGCCGGCCTGCGCGCCGGGGCGGCCACCAAGTCCACCGCCTCCGATCCGGTCACCGCCGTGGACCGGGAATCCGAGGGGCTCATCCGGGGGCTGCTGGCGGCGCTGCGCCCCGGGGAGCCGATCCTCGGCGAGGAGGGCGGCGGCCCGGCCGGGGCCGGAGCCGGGGTCACCTGGGTGGTGGACCCCATCGACGGCACCGTGAACTTCCTCTACGGGATCCCCGCCTACGGGGTGAGCGTCGCCGCGGAGGTCGAGGGGGCGGCGGTGGCCGGGGCCGTGGCCGACGTCGCCGGCGGCCGGGTCTTCCACGCCGCCCGGTGCGCCGGGGCGGCGGTGGATCTCCCCGATGGCACCAGCCGCCCGCTGGCCTGCGCCACCCCCCGGGATCTCGGCACCTCCCTGGTGGCCACCGGCTTCGGCTACGCCGCGGACCGGCGCGCCGCCCAGGCGGCGGTGCTCGCCGCGCTGCTGCCCGAGGTCCGCGACATCCGCCGGGTGGGCTCGGCGGCGCTGGATCTGTGCCTGCTCGCCGCCGGCGCGGTGGACTGCTTCTACGAGCACGGGCTGAACCGCTGGGACTACTCCGCCGGGGCGCTCATCGCCGCGGAGGCCGGCGCCGAGGTGGCGCTGCCGCGGTCCGGCTCCCCGGTGGTGGCCGCCGCACCCGCGGTGGCCGGCGCCTTCCGGGCGGCGCTGGCCGCCGCCGGCGGGGCCGGGCCGCTGCCCGGGGCCGGCGGCTAGCAGGTCGCCGCGGGCAGATCCCGGGTCAGCGCCGGGTCGGGCTCCTCGCCGGCGTTGAGCGCCTCCAGCACCGCGCGCACCGGGGCGGAGTCGTCGAGGCCGTCGAAGCCGCGGCCCAGGGCCACGTCCACGGTGCCGTCGATCCGGCGGTCCTGCACCAGCTCGAAGCAGGGCAGCAGCAGGTGCAGGGTGCCCGCCCGGCCGATGGCGTCGGCGCCGAAGCGCAGCTGGCCATGGCAGTCCAGGTCCTGCGCGGCGATCACCGGGTCATTGCCGGCGGCCTCCTCCGGGTGCCGGCCGAAGCCCAGTTCGGCGAGCTGCTCGGCCACCGCGGTGGCCTCCCCGGCCTCCCCGTTGGCGTTGAGCACCCGCACCGGCACCTCCGCCGGCGGGGCCACCGCCTCGCCGAGGAGCCGGGTGGAGGCCACGGTCAGGCCGGTCTCCGGGCGTTCGCAGGCCACCGGGGCGTGGTCCGGGCCGCGCAGGGCGACCAGCGTCCAGCCGGCGATCATGGCCGCGGCGAGCACGCCGACGATGATGAGGTAGGGCCCCCGGCCGGGCCGGCGGGCTTCGATTCTGCGGTGGCGGGGCACGCCGGTCCTTTCGTCGTCGTCGGCGGCGTCGCCGGCGGTCCGCGACCGCCGCCCGGGACCGTCCCGGGGGACACGCCGACCTGCGGGTATGACATTGGCGACGCCATGTCATAGTATCCGCGCAAGCACGGCGGACACCCGCCGCACCGTGACCCGTGGAGGAGGGCCGAGGATATGGCAGTCGATTACGATACCCCGCGCACGCGTGAGGAGGAGGAGCCCCAGGCCGACTCCCTGGAGGGCCTCCAGGCCGCCGCCGCGGAGCAGCGGGTCGCCGACGATGACGAGGGCGAGATCGTGGAGCCCTTCGAGCTGCCCGGTGCGGACCTCTCCGGCGAGGAGCTGCAGGTCTCCGTGATCCCCCGCCGCGAGGACGAGTTCACCTGCGGCTCCTGCTTCCTGGTGCAGCACCGCTCCATGATCGCGCACGACCCGGGCGACGGGTTCCCGATCTGCCGCGACTGCGCCTGAGCGGGCCCCGCCCCCGCATGCGCGCCGCCCCCGCACGGGTCACCCGTGCGGGGGCGGCGCGGATCCCGGCGGCCGGCTCAGGCCGCGTCGGCGCTGGCCCGGTCCGGGCCGAGGAAGGCCTCCAGCAGCCGATCCGGCCGGCGGGTGGACACCAGCCAGTAGGGGGTGGGGTCATCGGGATCGTCGAGCACCAGCAGCACCATGTCCGGCACCCAGCCGTGGGTGACCAGGAAGGCCGCCGGGTCGAGCTGCCGGCCCAGGGCGTTGCGCTGGGCGGACTTCGGCACCGCCAGGCTGCGGGAGACCACCGAGGCCGGCAGCATCGCGTCCCCGGCGTGCAGCCAGCGCTCCCCGGCCCCGTCGACCTCCACCCGCAGCCGGGTGCGCGACATGGTCAGCAGGATCCACACGGTCAGGGAGAACAGGATCGCCCCGCCCACCAGGGTCCAGGAGAAGGGGCGGTTGAAGCCCACCTGGGCGGTGCACACCCCGGCCCCGGCGAAGGCCACCGGCCAGTACCACCAGGGCACCCACAGCCGCTCGGCGTAGGCCGCGGCGGGCGCACCCGCGTTCGTCGTCGTTTCGCTCACGGCACCGACTCTACCGGGCCGCCCCGGTAGCCTTGGCGGCCATGGACCATGCCACGACCCCGGGCCCCGCCGCGCTGCGGGTGCGCCGCCTCGACCCCGATCTGCCGCTGCCCGAGCGGGCGCACCCCGACGACGCCGGAATCGACCTGCGCGCCGCCGCCGACGTCACCCTGGCCCCGGGGCGGCGCGCCCTGGTCGGCACCGGCATCGCCATCGCGCTGCCCGCGGGCACCGTCGGCCTGGTGCACCCCCGCTCCGGGCTGGCCGCGAAACACGGGCTGTCCATCGTCAACGCCCCGGGCACCGTGGACGCCGGCTACCGCGGCGAGATCAAGGTCTGCCTGGTGAACCTGGACCCGGCGGAGCCGATCCGGATCCGCCGCGGCGACCGGATCGCGCAGCTGGTGGTGCAGCGGGTGGAGCTGTGCCCGGTGGTGGAGGTCGACGCCCTCGAGGACACCGCCCGGGGCGCCGGCGGGCACGGATCCACCGGCGTGGGCTGAACCGGGGCGCCGCCGGGCGCTACTGTGGAGGGGCAATGTCCGCGGGCGATGCACGCCAACCGCTACCACCAGGTGAGGAGACCACCCGCATGTGGCCTTTCGGCAGGAAGAACGACGAACCCGATGAGCCGGCCGCCCCGGAGGCGCCCGGGGCCCCCGGGGCCCCGGAGGAGGCGGCGGCCGCGGAACCGGCGGAGCCGGCCCCGCAGGCCCCGGCGGCCGGGCCCTTCGACGTCGGCGAGGTCTCCCCGGAGGGCTTCGACTTCAGCGACTTCGCCAAGGCCAAGCTGAACCTGGGCTCCATCCTGCTGCCGGTGCCCCGGGTCGGCGACGTGCAGGTGGAGATGGGGCCGAAGGGCCCCACCATGCTGCACCTCATCACCCCCGCCGGCCGGATCACCCCGGTGGCCTTCGCCGCGCCGACCTCCGGGGGGCAGTGGGCGAAGGCCGCCGCGGAGATCCGCGACGGCCTCGCCGAGGACCAGCTCGACGTCGCCGACGTCCCCGGGCCCTGGGGCACCGAGATCTACGGCACCCGGGAGGGCATCGCGATGCGCGTGATCGGCGTCGACGGGCCCCGCTGGATGCTGCGGATGACCCTGTCCGGCCCGGTGGACAAGGCCGAGGAGCTCGCCGAGATCGGCCGTGGCGTGGTGGCGCGCACCTTCGTCAGCCGCGGCGACAACCCGATGCCCGCCGGGCAGCCGCTGCCGGTGACCCTGCCCCCGGAGATGGCCCGCCAGATCCGGGAGGCCTACGAGGCCCAGCAGCGTCAGCAGGCCGGGGACACGCCCGCCCCCGGCGCGGCGGAGCAGTGACCCGACCCGACCCCGGGGCGGCCGCGCCGGGGGCGGGGGAGGGCCCCGCCCCGCTGCTGGAGCAGATGGGCGGGGTCTCCGGGCTGGTCGCCTCCACCGTGCCGGTGGCGGTGCTGGTCCCGGTCAACGCCGCCTGGGGCCTGGGCCCGGCGCTGGCCGCCGCGGTGGCGGTGGCGCTGGGGGTGTTCCTGTGGCGACTGAGCCGCCGGGAGACCCTGCAGCCGGCCGTCTCCGGGCTCTTCGCCGTGCTCATCGGCGCCGGGATCGCCTTCCTGGTCGGCGACGCCAAGGGCTACTTCCTCTACGGCATCTGGTACTCCGCGGTCGCCGCGGTGGCCTTCGCCGCCTCGATGCTGCTGCGCCGCCCGGCGGTGGGCCTCATCTGGGAGGGGATCAGCGGCCGGGGCGCGGCCTGGCTCGCCCGACGCCGGATCCGGGGCGCCTACCAGGTGGCCACCGGGGCGTGGACCGCGGTCTTCGCCGCCCGCTTCGCCGTGCAGCAGGGCTTCTACAACGCCGGGGACGTCACCTGGCTGGGCATCGCCCGGATCCTGATGGGCTGGCCGCTCACCGGGCTGGTGCTGCTGATCACGGTGTGGGCGATCCGGCTGGCCCGGGCCCTGGAGGAGGCCGCCGAGGCCGCAGAGGCCGGGGGCGCCGCCGGGGCCCCGGCCACCGAGCAGGGGAGGACCCCATGACCGAGGCACCCGAGACCGTGGAGCTGCGCATCGACCGGCCCGCCCAGGGCGGCGAGTTCATCGCCCGCCTCGCCGGGCGGGTGGTGCTGGTGCGCGGGGCGCTGCCCGGGGAGACCGCCCGGGTGCGGCTGGCCGACCCGGCCGCGAAACTGCTGCGGGGCACCGCCGAGGAGATCCTCGGCGCCTCCCCGCACCGCCGGGAGCCGGGCTGCCCCGCCGCCGCGGCGGGCGCCGGCTGCTGCGACTGGGACTTCATCGACCCCGGCTACGCCGCGGAGCTGAAGGCCGCGGTGGTCGCCGACGCGCTGCGCCGGATCGGCCGGCTGCCGGAGGCGCCGGCGCCGGCGGCCACCGCGCTGGCCCCGGCCACCGGCTGGCGCACCCGCACCCGGCTCGGCGTGGACGACGCGGGCCGGGCCGGGCTGCGCCGGCGCCGCTCCCGGGAGCTGATCACCGGGGTGGACTGCGCGCAGAACGCGCCCGGGCTCACCGCCGGCCTCGGCCAGCCGGGCACCTGCCCGCCCGGCGGGGAGCTGCACGCGGTGCTCGACGCCGAGGGGCGGCGGCATCTGCTGCACCGCGCCGCCCCGGAGCGCGGGGTGCGGGGCCGGCGCCGCGTCCGCCGTCCGGCGGCGACCGTGCTGGAGGGCGCCGCATGCGCCCCGGAGCGGGTCGGCGGGCGGGTCTTCGAGGTGCCCGTGGACGGGTTCTGGCAGGCCCACCGCGCCGCCGCGGCCCATTACGCCGCCCGGGTGCGCGACTGGCTGGCCCCGGCCCCCGGCGAGGTCGCCTGGGATCTCTACGGCGGGGTGGGGGTGCTCGCCGCCGCCCTCGCCGGGGGCGTCGGCGAGGCCGGCCGGGTGCTCAGCGTGGAGGCGGCCGCGGCGGCCGGCCCCGCCGGGGCGCGGGCCCTGGCGGATCTGCCGGTGGAGTTCCGCACCGGGCTGGTGGAGGAGGCCGTGCCGGCGCTGCCCCGGCCGGCCGCGGTGGTGCTGGACCCGCCGCGCACCGGGGCCGGCGCGGGCACCGTCGCCGCGATCGCCGCGGCCGGGCCGGGGCGGGTGCTGCACATCGGCTGCGATCCGGCGACCTTCGCCCGGGATCTGGGCGCCTGGGCGGCGGCCGGCTACCGGGTGCGCCGGCTGGAGGCGGTGGACGCCTTCCCCGGCACCAGCCATGTGGAGGCGCTGGCGCTGCTCGAGCCCGGCGACTAGGCCCCGGGCAGGGGTTCGCGGGCGGGCAGCAGCACCGCCGCGGCGGCGAGATCGCCGACCACGTCGACCTGCCAGGGCCGGGCCCCGCCGGCGGCGAGCACCGCGCGCACCGCGGCGATGTCCCGGGGGCGGGCGGCCTCGCCGTCGCCGCCGCCGAGCAGCCAGGCCAGCTCCCGCAGCAGCTTCCCCCTCACCAGGGTCGCCGGGTCCAGGCCGAAGCCCTCCGCGGCCTCGGCGACCGCGGCCTCCAGGGCGGTCAGCGCCGCCGCCGGGCCGGGGAAGCGCTCCGGCCAGTCCCGGTGCCGCGGCCGGCCGCGGGTGCGCCGCGGCGGCTGCGGCCACTGCGCCCGGGGGGTGTCCCGGGCGGCGTCGACGACCTGCTGCCAGCGCCGCGCGGCGCCGGCCCGGCGGCGCGGGAACCCGCGCACCCGGCCCAGCTCCGCCTCATCGGCGGGCAGCGCCTTGGCCACGTCCACGATCACCGGATGGGGCAGCACCAGGGCCGGGCAGCGGTCCTCGGCGCGGGCGATCCGGTCGCGCTCCAGCCACAGCGCCCGGGCCACCGCCAGCTGCTCCGGGCGGCGCAGCGCGGAGATCCCCTTCAGCCGCCGCCAGGCCCCGGGGTCGGGGGCCTCGGCGAGATGGCCGGGCCCGCCGGGGCGGGGCTCGGCGGCCGGCGGGTGTTCGGCGAGCAGCGCGGCGGTCTCGTCGAGCAGCCAGTCGGTGCGGTCCAGCTCCGCCAGGGCGTCGCCGAGGGCCTCCGCCAGCGGGGCGAGCAGCTCCACGTCGAGGGCGGCGTAGTCCAGCCAGTCCTCCGGCAGCGGGCGGGTGGACCAGTCCTCGCGGCCGTGGCCCTTGGCCAGGGACACGCCCAGGAACTCCTCGGTCAAGGCCGCCAGGTTGACCTTCGGCAGGCCGAGCAGCCGGCCGGCGATTTCGGTGTCGAACAGCGCCGGCGGGGCCAGGCCCAGCTCCGCCAGGCAGGGCAGATCGGAGACCGCGGCGTGCACGATCCAGGGCACCCGGTTGAGCACCGGGCGCAGTGCGCCGACCGCCCCGGGGTGGGTCTCCGGGTCCACCAGGAAGGTGCCCGCCCCCTCCCGCTTCACCTGGATGAGCAGCGCCCGGTCGTCGTAGACGTGCGCGGAGGCGCGCTCGGTGTCGATGGCGGCGGGGCCGCGGCCGGCGGCCAGTGCCGCCGCGGCGCCGGCGACCTCCTCCGGGGTGGCGAGCACCGGCGGGGTGCCCCCCTCCGGGCGCAGCAGCATCGTGGACATGGGGGAATCATACGGCGGCGGCGCGCTCCGCACGGCGCCGCCGTCTGCACCGGCGCGTCCGGGGGAGGGGCATCCGCGCCTGAGCTGGGCAAAGCACACTTATCGGCGATAGGCGGGGGCACCATAGCGGGTTCTGGTGACCCTTTGCTAACCTGCCCGGGAGCCGCGTGGTGAATCCATCTCATCACGCGGTGCCCGCATATCCCGACCCGCCCGCCGACACCGGCGGTAGCGGACCGACCCAAGGAGCGATTTTCCCGTGAACACCCTCCTGCGCCGCCCGCTCGCCGCGCTCGCCGCGACGGCCCTCGGCCTCGGCCTCGTCGCCTGCGGCGACGATGACCCCGCCGGGGCCGACGACGCCGGAGCCGCCGCCGGCGGCGAGACCCGCACCATCGTCGACAACGACGGGGAGAAGACCGTCCCCGCCGAACCGGCCCATGTGGTGGCCACCGACAACCGGCTCTTCCGCACCCTGGAGGACTTCGGGGTGGAGCTGGCTGCCGCCCCGAAGAAGCTGCTGCCGCCCACCAGCGGCTACGCCGACGATGACTCGGTCGTCGATCTCGGCAACCACCGGGAACCCGATCTGGAGGCCGTGGTCGCCGCGGAACCGGATCTCATCCTCAACGGCCAGCGCTTCGGCCAGTACAAGGACGATCTCGCCCGCCTGGCCCCGGACGCCGCCCTGGTCGACCTCGACGTCCGCGAGGACGAGCCGCTGGCCGATGAGCTGATCCGGCAGACCGAGGTGCTCGGCGAGATCTTCGGCAAGGAGGAGCGCGCCGCCGAACTCGTCGACGGGTTCCGCGCCGCCATCGACCGCGCCAGGTCCGCCTACGACCCGGAGCAGACCGTGCTCGGCGTGATCACCTCCGGCGGGGACGTCAACTACTCCGCACCCGGCGTGGGCCGCGCCGTAGGCCCCGTCTTCGACATGCTGGATCTCACCCCGGCGCTCGAGGTCGACGACGCCACCCACGACCACATGGGCGATGACATCTCCGTGGAGGCGATCGCCGAGGCGAACCCGGACTGGCTGCTGGTGATGGACCGCGACGCCGCGGTCAAGGGCGACGACCCCGAGTCCCGGCCCGCCGCGGAGCTCATCTCCGCCTCCCCGGCCCTGGCCCGGGTGGACGCGGTCACCGCCGACCGGATCGCCTACATGCCCGCATACACCTACCTCGACGAGTCCATCCAGACCTACACCGAGTTCCTCAACCAGCTGGCCGAGCAGCTGGAGCGGGCCTCGGCGTAGCGCCGCAGCGGAGCCCAGACGCCATGACCCGAGCCCCCGCCCGCCCCCGGCCGGCCGCCGACCGCGGCGGACCCGGCCGCGGCCGGCTGTTCCCGCCCACCCTGCTGCTCGGCCTGGCCGGGGTGGCCGCGCTCATCGCGGCCAGCCTGCTGACCGGCCAGTACGACGTCCTCGGCGCCGCGGACGGCGCCGAGATGTTCGCCATCACCCGGGTGCCGCGCACCATCGCCCTGGTGCTGGCGGGGGCCACCATGGCGATGACCGGGCTGGTGATGCAGCTCATCACGCAGAACCGCTTCGTGGAGCCGACCACCACCGGCACCACCGAATGGGCCGGCCTCGGCCTGCTGGCGACGATGATCCTCGCGCCCGCGGCGCCGATCTGGGTGAAGATGGCGGTGGCCATCGCCGCCGCCTTCGCCGGCACCATGATCTTCTTCGCCTTCCTGCGCACCGTCACCCTGCGCTCCTCGGTGATCGTGCCCATCGTGGGCATGATGCTCGGCGCCGTGGTCGGCGGGGTGTCCACCTTCCTGGCGCTGCGCGCCAACCTGCTGCAGTCCATGGGCATCTGGTTCGCCGGCTCCTTCACCTCGGTGCTGCGCGGCCAGTACGAGCCGCTGTGGCTGACCCTGGCCATCCTGGTGGCGGTGTTCCTCACCGCCGACCGGTTCACCGTCGCCGGGCTCGGCGAGGACGTGGCGGTGAACGTGGGCCTGAACTACCGGGCGGTGGTGCTGCTCGGCACCGGGCTGGTCGCGGTGGCCGCCGGGGCGGTGACGGTGGTGGTCGGCAACCTGCCCTTCCTGGGGCTCATCGTGCCCAACCTGGTCTCCCTGGTGCGCGGCGACGACCTGCGCGCCAACCTGCCCTGGGTGTGCCTGGCCGGGATCGCCGTCGTCATCGTCTGCGATCTCATCGGGCGCACCATCATCGCCCCCTTCGAGGTGCCGGTGTCGCTGATCCTCGCCGTGGTCGGCGCCGCGGTGTTCATCACCCTGCTGCTGCGCACCCGGGAGCCGGCCGGATGAGCGCCCCGGCCGCCCCGGCCCGGCGCTCCAGCGGGCCGCTGCCCACCGCCGCCGCCCGCCGGCGCTACCTCGCCGTGGTCCTCGTGCTCGCGGCGCTCGCCGCCGCCGCCGGATTCGGCATCCTCGCCTGGGACAACCCGATGCCCGCGGGCAGCCGCGGCTGGCGGATCATCGCCGGCATGCGCGCCGCCGACCTGGCGGTGATCGCCCTGGTCGCCTTCTGCCAGGCCACCGCCACGGTGGCCTTCCAGACGGTGACCCGCAACCGGATCCTCACCCCCTCCATCATGGGCTTCGAGTCGCTCTACGTGCTGGTGCAGACCGCAGCGGTATTCGCCCTCGGCGCCGCCGGGGCCACCGCGGTGCGCGGCAGCTGGCAGTTCCTCGGCCAGGTGGCGCTGATGGTGGGCTTCGCCGCGCTGCTCTACGGCTGGCTGCTCACCGGCGCCCGCGGCGACATCCAGGTGATGCTGCTGGTCGGCATCATCCTCGGCGCCGGACTCGGTGCCACCGCCACCTTCCTGCAGCGGCTGCTCACCCCGAGCGACTTCGACGTGCTCACCGCCCGGCTCATCGGGTCGCTGGCCAACGCCGACATCGCCCATCTGCCGCTGTCCGCGGCCCTGGCCGGCGCTGCCGGGATGGCGCTCTACGCCCGCTCCCGGCGGCTCAACGCGCTCGCCCTGGGCGCCCCGGTGGCGGTGAACCTGGGCCTGCGCGAGCGCCGGGAGACCATCATCGTGCTGCTGCTGGTCTCGGTGCTGATGGCGGTGTCCACCGCCCTGGTCGGGCCGATGACCTTCCTCGGCTTCCTGGTGGCGATGCTCGCCTACCAGCTCGCCGACACCCACGACCACCGGCTGGTGCTGCCGGTGGCCTGGCTCACCGGCCTCACCGTGCTCGCCGGGGCGTACTTCCTGCTCCGGCACGTCTTCTACGCCGAGGGCTCGGTGGGCATCATCATCGAGGTGGTCGGCGGCACCGCCTTCCTCCTCCACGTCATGCGAAAGGGGCGGCTGTGATCACGCTCGAGGGAGTGCGCCGGGACTACACCGAGGAGGTCCGGATCGGGCCGGTGGATCTGGAGATCCCGGCCGGCGGGGTGACCGCCCTGGTGGGCCCCAACGGCGCCGGCAAATCCACCCTGCTCACCATGATCGGCCGGCTGATGGGCGCCGACGCCGGGGTGATCGAGGTCGCCGGGATGGACGTCGCCGAGGCGGACTCCCGGGACCTGGCGCGGGTGCTGGCCATCCTGCGCCAGGAGAACCACTTCATCACCCGGCTCACCGTCCGCCAGCTCGTCGGCTTCGGCCGCTTCCCGCACAGCCGGGGCCGGCTCACCGCCGCCGACGAGGAGCGGGTGAGCGAGGCGATCGACTTCCTGGGCCTGACCGAGCTGGAGGGCCGCTACCTCGACGAGCTCTCCGGGGGCCAGCGGCAGCGCGCCTACGTGGCCATGGTGCTCGCCCAGGACACCGACTACCTGCTGCTCGACGAGCCGCTGAACAACCTGGACATGCGGCACAGCGCGCAGATGATGCGGCATCTCGCCCGGGTGGTCCGGGAGCTGGGCCGCACCGTGGTGGCGGTGCTGCACGACATCAACTTCGCCGCCCGGCACGCCGACCGGATCCTGGCGGTCAAGGACGGCCGGGTCGCCGCCTTCGGGCCCACCGCGGAGATCATGGACGCCGGGCTGCTCACCGCGGTGTTCGACACCGAGGTGCGGATCATCGACGGCCCGGACGGGCCGCTGGCGGTGTACTACTGACCCCGCGGCGGCGGGGGAGCGGTTAGCCGCCGAGCCGGGTGACGCCCTCCGGGGGCAGGCCCGCGACATGGGCCAGCACATGGGCGAAGGCCTCCACATGGGGGCCCAGATCCTCCTCCACCGCGGTCCAGGAGGAGCGCAGCTCCAGCTGGAAGGCCTGCGGGGGCCCGGAGATGTCGCCGTGGCGCACCGAATTCGTCGAGGTCACCGTGCCGCCCAGGTTGGAGTAGCCGGCGCCGGCCTCGGCGAGGCCCTCCAGCAGCCACTGCCAGGCCACCTGGGGCAGCAGCGGATCCCCGGCGACGTCGGGGTCCATGTCCGCCTGGATGTAGGCCACCAGGCGCATGGTGCCCTCCCAGGTCTCCTCGGTGCGCGGATCGTGGAGCAGGATGAGCCGGCCGAAGGCGTCGTCCCCGGAGGTCTCCGGGATCACCTCCGGTTCGGGGCGCACCACCTCCAGGCCCACGGCATGCGAGAACGGGGCGAGCCTGCGCGGCGGCCGGATCTCGCCGAGGGAGATTTCGGGCCGCAGCCGCACGTCGTGCATCGACGCCACGGCATCGCGGAAGGCCTGCGGGGCGGAGTCGTTCTCGGTCACGATCGCCGAAGATAGCCGCCGCCGGGCCCGGCCCGGTGAAGGCGCGCCGGGGCCGGCACCCGGGCGCGGGCCGCCGCGGCGATGGGGCATGATTAGGCGCATGACGAATCGCCGTGTGCTCACCGACGCCCCGCTCCTCGACGCCGCCGCCGGCCGCACCCCCTCCCGGCGCCCGGTGTGGTTCATGCGCCAGGCGGGCCGCTCCCTGCCCGAGTACCGGGAGATCCGCGCGAACATCGGGATGCTGGAGTCCTGCTTCCGCCCGGATCTGCTCGCCGAGATCACCATGCAGCCGGTGCGCCGGCATGACGTCGACGCCGCGATCCTCTTCTCCGATATCGTGGTGCCGCTCAAGGCCGCCGGGGTGGACCTGGACATCGTGCCCGGCCGCGGCCCGGTGGTGGCGCACCCGGTGCGCACCGCCGCGGACATCGACGCGCTGCCCGGCTTCGACCCCGACCAGGTCGCCGCGGTGGTCGAGGGCATCGGCGCCATCCTCGGCGAGCTCACCGACCGGCAGGCGCTGATCGGCTTCGCCGGGGCGCCGTTCACCCTGGCCTCCTACCTCATCGAGGGCGGGCCCAGCCGCAACCATGAGCGCACCAAGGCCCTGATGCACTCCGAGCCGGCGCTGTGGGACCGGCTGATGAGCCGGATCGACCCGCTCATCACCGGCTTCCTGCGCGCCCAGATCGACGCCGGGGTGGACGCGGTGCAACTGTTCGACTCCTGGGCGGGCTTCCTCACCGAACGCGACTACCGCCGGCATGTGCTGCCGCACTCGGCCCGGATCCTCGGCGCCATCGCCGACGCCGGGGTGCCCCGGATCCATTTCGGGGTGGGCACCGGGGAGCTGCTCGGCGCGATGGCCGCCGCCGGCACCGAGGTCGTCGGCGTGGACTGGCGGATGCCGCTGGACATCGCCGCCCGCCGGATCTCCGCGGCGCTGCAGGACGACGATCCCGCCGACGGCCGCGGCGACTCCGCCCGGGCGCTGCAGGGCAACCTGGACCCGGCGATCCTCTTCGCCGGGGAGTCCGCGGTGCAGGCCGAGGTGCGCCGGATCCTCGCCGAGGCGGACCGGGCGATCGACCGCGGCGACGCCCGCGGGCACATCTTCAACCTCGGCCACGGGGTGCTGCCGGACACCGACGCCGACGCCATCACGCGTACCGTCGACTTCGTGCACGCCCAGCCCCCGGCGCCGCGCTAGCCGGCGCCCGCCGCGGGCCGGCGCGCCCGCCCCACCCGCCCGGCGGACCCCGGCCGATCCCGGCGCCCGCCGCCTACCTGGAGGAAGCCCATGCAGGAACCGTCCACCGTCATCGTCCTCGGCGCCGGGGTGACCGGGCTGGCCGCCGCGCACCGGCTGCGCGAACGGCTCGGCGCGGGCGCCCGGATCATCGTCGCCGATCCCGCGGGCCGGGTGGGCGGCAAACTGCGCACCGTCGACTCCGGCGCCGGCCCGGTGGAGGTCGGCGCGGAGGCGTACCTGGCCTTCCGCGCCGACGCCACCGCCTTCTTCGAGTCCCTGGGCCTCGGCGGGGAGCTGGTCACCCCCTCGGGCCTGCCCTCGGCGCTCTACGTGGACGGGGCGCTGCGCGCCATGCCCCGCAACACCGTGATGGGGGTGCCCGCCACCGCCGAGGACATCGCCGACCTGGTCTCCGCCGGTTGCGCGGAGCGGATCCGGGCCGAGGCCGCCGTGGAGGAGGTCGCCCCGATGCACTGGGTGCCCGGGGACGACTGCAACCTCGGCCAGCTGGTCGCCGCCCGGCTCGGCCAGGAGGTCGCCGACCACGTGGTCTCCCCGCTGCTCGGCGGGGTGTACTCCACCCTCGCCGATGACCTGGGGGTGCGCGCCACGGTGCCGCAGCTCGCCGGCGCCCTCGACGATCTGGCCCGCGCCGGGGAGCCGGTGACCCTCACCGGTGCGGCCAAGGCGGTGCTCGAGGCCCGCCGGGCGAAATCGGAGCCCCATGTGGCCTCCACCGCCCCGAAGAAGCCCGCCCCGGTGTTCCGCACCTTCGCCGGCGGCTTCCGGCTGCTGCTGGACGCCCTGGTGCGCGAATCGGCCGCGGAGCTGCGGCTGGGCGTGGAGCCGGGCCCGGTCGCCCGGGCCGACGGCGGCTACGAGGTGCCCGGGGTGGGCCGGGCCGATGCGGTGGTGTTCGCCGCCCCCGCCCCGGCCACCGGCCGGCTGCTGGCGGGGCTCGCCCCCGATGCCGCGGAGATCATCGCCGGGGTGGACCTGGCCAGCTCCGCGGTGGTGGCGCTGCGCTTCGACACCGACGCCGGGCTGCCGGAGAACTCCGGGATCCTGGTCGCCGCGGACGCCGGCCTGGACGCGAAGGCCTTCACCTTCTCCTCCCGGAAGTGGCCGCATCTCGGCGAGCGCGGCGGGGCGCTGATCCGGGCCAGCTTCGGCCGCTTCGACGACGACTCCCTGGTGCACGAGGACGATGATCGCCTGGTGGAGCTGGCGCTGCGGGATCTGCGCCGGGTCACCGGCTTCACCGCGGAGCCGGTGGAGACCATGGTGCAGCGCTGGTGGGGCGGGCTGCCCCGCTACGGGGTGGGCCACACCGAGCTGATGGACGTCGCGGACGCGGCATTGGCCGATCCGGCGCTGGCCGGGGTGGCCGCCGCCGGGGCCTGGCACCGGGGCCCGGGCATCCCGGCCTGCCTCGCCGACGGCCGCCGCGCCGCCGACGAGGTCGCCGAGGCGGTCCTCGCGCGGCGTTAGAGGGTACCCTCAACCGGGTACGCGGATTCGCCGCCCCGGCATCCGCAGCAGGCACGACCGAGGAGAGATCCCACGATGGCGAAGCTCGACTTCGACAAGCTCAACAAAATCACCCGCTACGCGATGTTCACCGCCTACAAGGTGACCCCCGGCGCCCTCGGCGCCGACCGCGCCGAGGCGGTCGCCGAGGCGCGCGCCTTCCTCGACTCCTACGCTGAGGAGGACCTGGAGATCCGCGGCGTCTACGACATCTCCGGGCTGCGCGCCGAGGCGGACATCCTGTTCTGGGTGCACGCCGAGCGGATCGAGGATCTGCAGGAGTTCTACAAGCGCTTCCAGCGGGAGACCGCCCTGGGCCGGGCCGCCGCCCCGTACTGGTCGAACGCCTGCCTGCACCGCCCGGCGGAGTTCAACAAGTCCCATCTGCCCAGCTTCATCATGGGCGAGGAGCCCGGCGACTACATCGCCGTGTACCCCTTCGTGCGCTCCTACGACTGGTACCTGATGGACGCCAAGGACCGCCGCCGGATCCTCGCCGAGCACGGCGCCGCCGGCCGGGACTACCCGGACGTGCGCGCCAACACGGTGCCGTCCTTCGCCCTCGGCGACTACGAGTGGATCCTCGCCTTCGAGGGCCCGGACCTGGGCCGCATCGTGGAGCTGATGTGGAAGATGCGCTACACCGAGGCCCGGCTGCACGTGCGCGAGGAGATCCCCTTCTTCACCGGCCGCCGGGTCGCCGACATCGGCGAGCTGGTCGAGACCCTGCCCTGATCCACCCGATCGGGCGTCCGGCGCAGGGCCCGCCGGCCCCGGGGTCGCCCCCGGGGCCGGCGGGCCCCGCGCATGCCCGGGTCAGCGCGCGGCGCCGCCCGGATCGTCCTGCCCGGGGGCGGGGACGAAGTCCAGGCACACCGAGTTGATGCAGTAGCGCAGATCGGTGGGCGTGCCGAAGCCCTCCCCGGCGAAGACGTGCCCGAGATGGCCGTCGCAGCGGGCGCAGCGCACCTCGGTGCGCACCATGCCCAGGGAGGCGTCGCGGCGGGTGACCACCGCCCCGGAGTCCGCCGGGTCGAAGAACGCCGGCCAGCCGCAGCCGGCGTCGAACTTCGCCTCCGCGCGGAACAGCTCCGCCCCGCAGCCCCGGCAGCGGTACACCCCGGGCTCGTCGCGGTCGGTGTGCTCCCCGGTGAAGGGCGGTTCGGTGCCGCCGCGGCGCAGCACCCGGTAGCTCGCCGCGTCGAGGCGGCGGCGCCATTCGGCGTCGTCCAGCGCGCGGAGGTCCTCCGGGCCCTCAGCCACGGCGACCACCCCCGGGGGTCAGCCCCGGCAGCAGCGGCCGGCCCGCGGCGAGGTCCTCGATGGTCCACTTCACCGCGCAGCCGGTGATCGCCGCCGCGATCAGGATCCAGCCGATGGTGCCGCGGCCGACCTCGAACCAGTAGGAGCCCAGTGGCCAGGCGTTGGTGGCGAAGGAGTCGTACCAGACGCAGAGCACCAGGCCGGCCACCGCCGGCCAGGCGGTCATCGGGGAGCGGGCCGGCTCCCCCAGGGCGTCGACCGCCCCGGTCAGCGGCCCGGCGACCGTGGCCACCAGCGGGAACAGCAGCATCGTGTAGTACATCTGGCCCAGCGAGCCGAGCAGGAACACCCCGGTGAGCAGCAGCGCCGCGGTGGCGGCGGACCACATCCGGGGGTCCCGGTCCATCCAGCGCAGCAGCAGCGCCACGCCGAGGACCACGATGGCGGCGATCACCGCCTGCCACAGCGCCAGCCACCGCGGGGAGGCGCCGAAGAAGACGAACTGGCCGGCCAGGGAGACGTTGGCGTAGTCGCGGACCTGGCCCAGATAGGGCACGGTGAGCGTGAAGTACTCGCCGGGGGCGCGCATCAGCGGCCAGGCGGCGAGGTTGGCGACCACCGGCACCGCCACCCCGGCGGCCACCGCGGCGAAGCGGCGGCGGGCGAAGGGCAGGAAGAGCAGCGGCGCCACCACCGGCTTCACCGTGATCGCCAGGCCCAGGATGAGGCCGGCGGCGATGCCCCGGCCCCGGCCGAGCAGCATCAGGAAGGCCACCTCGGCGAGCAGCAGCAGCCCGTTGACGTTGGTGAAGGCCACCGTGTTGGTAACCGTCTCGGTGAGGAAGGCCGCCCCGATCGCCGCCGGGGTGAGCCAGGAGCGCGCCGGCACGCCCACCCAGCGCAGCAGCAGCAGGATCGCGGCGATGATGGCGCCGACCTGCAGCCACAGGAAGAGGGTGCGGGATGCGTCGACCTCATCGGTCCAGCCGAGCAGCGGGGTCAGCACGAGGGTGCCGCCGGGGGAGTAGAGGTAGTGCGGCAGCACCGACTGGTAGTCCTGCCGGTAGACGAAGTCGCCCTCGACGAAGCGGCGCACCGCAGAGAACACGGTGGTGAAGTCGTCGGTGGTGGAGGTGTCCGCGGCGTGGAACACGGCGCGCTGGAGGATCGCGATGATCGCCAGCGGCCACGCCAGCGTGGCCAGGATCCGGTTGACGCGGCCGGCGGCGGCGCCCGGGGGCGCCGGGGCCGCCGGGGGCGGGGGCTCGATGGCGGTGCGGGTGGGGCTCACCCCGCCGAGGCTACCCGGCCCGGCGCCGTCCGTAGCGGAGGAAAACATGCGAGTCGGAGGCGGCGAGCCCGGTGCGCGTGAAGCGCCGGGGCGCCGACTCGGCCGCGCCGAGCAGGCTCGGCCCGGATCCCGCGGTGACCGGGGCGATGGTGAGGAAGAGCTCGTCGACGGCGTCGGCGGCGAGGAAGGCGGCGTACAACGAGGGGCCGCCCTCGAGCAGCACCCGGCGCAGCCCCCGGGCGGCGAGGGCCGCGATGAGCTGGCCCGGTGCCGTGCCGGGCAGCTCCAGCACCTCCGCGCCGGCCGCGGTGAGCCGGGCGCGCCGGCGCCGCCACCGCGGTGCGGCCCCGTCCCCGGCGGCGGGGGCGGTGGTGAGCAGCAGCGGGGCGGCCTGGCCGGGGCCGGGCCGGAAGAGCCGGGCGGCGGGATCGGGGGAGAGGGAGCCGGTGACCACCGCCACCGGGATGGCCGCCGGGCCGTAGTCCTCGGCGGCGACGGTGCCGGCGGTGACCAGGATGGCGTCGGCGCCCTCCCGCAGACCGGCGAGCAGCGCCCGGTCCGCCGGATCGCCCAGCGCCCCGGAGACCCCGTCGAGGGCGGCCCGGCCGTCCAGGGAGCAGATGCCCACCGCGGTGACCGTGCCGGGGGCCCGGGCCCCGATGAACCCGGCGAGGTCGCCCCCGCCGCCGTCGATCCGGCCGTACCAGTCCATCGCGCGCTCCTCGCCCGGGGCCCGAGGCGCCGGGAGCCTCCCGGCCCGGCCCCGCGGGCCCCAGATTACCCCCGGGGCACCCCCGTTTTCCCGGGCCGTCCCGGGCCGCCGGGGATTCCGGACCCATCCGGGCGGAAACCGGGCACGGTCGGGCCCTGGTCAGGGCCTATATGTGCGGGGACCCTAATCCTAAAAGGCCAGGACACGCAATTATCGTAACGTCGAACATGCTTGCCGTTTTTGAAAGGCGCGCTCTATCCTCGAGGCATGCGACTCAACGACACACTCGAAAAGGCCTTCAACGACCAGATCACGATGGAGCTCACCGCCTCCGCCGTGTACCGCCAGCTCGCCATCGAGCTCGACCAGATGGACCTCACCGGGATGGCCGCGTGGATGCGCGCCCAGGCCGAGGAGGAGATCGAGCACGCCGAGAAGTTCATCGAGCACCTCGACTCCCGCGACAACCGCGCCCAGATCGGCACCGTCGAGAAGCCCGAGGTGAAGATCTCCGCGGCCATCGACGCCTTCCGCCTCGCCCTCGAGCATGAGCAGAAGGTCTCCGCCTCCATCCGCGCGCTGCGCAAGCTCGCCGACGACGAGGGCGACGTCGACTCCCGCCCGCTGCTCGACGAGTTCCTCGTGGAGCAGATCGAGGAGGAGGACACCGTCCGCACCATCATCGGCCGCCTCACCATCGTCGGCGACGAGGGCTCCGGCCTGCTGCGCATCGACGACCAGCTCGGCCACCGCTGAACCAGGTGACCCGGGGGCTGCCCGCCCCCGCCCACCCGGGGCCGCACGGCCCCGGATGCAGGACCCCCACGGCCCCACCCGGCCGCGGGATCCCCGCAGGATGAGTCGGATGAATCAGGCCCCGACGCCCGGCGACGAGCTCGCCGGATGACACCAGCCCCGGTCGAAGGCCGGCGCCGGACCCCCACCCAGGGTCCGCCGCCGGCTTTCGCCGCGTCCGCGCCCCGCCGCCCCGCCACCCGGGGCGGCGCGGCGCCGTCGGCCCCCGGTGCGCCCACCGGGCGCCGGCGTGCTCCGTGGCCGCCCGCGGACCCGCGGCCGGCCGCCGGGGGAGGGCCCCGCCGCAGGCCCGGCGGGACCATGCGAAAACCGCCGCCCCCGGGGGGGGGGCGGCGGCTTCCGGTGGAGCGGATGACGGGACTCGAACCCGCGACCCTCACCTTGGCAAGGTGATGCGCTACCAACTGCGCTACATCCGCAAGTCCCCGGGCGAAAGACCCGGGTACTCGTGCGCGATACTGGGATTGAACCAGTGACCTCTTCCGTGTCAGGGAAGCGCTCTCCCGCTGAGCTAATCGCGCGGGACAGTACCTGCGTACTTCGAGGTGGAAACGGGAATCGAACCCGTGTGCACGGTTTTGCAGACCGTTGCCTAACCACTCGGCCATTCCACCGTGGCGTGCTCCGCCTCGTGATTCCCCAAGAGATATACCAGACGGCGGATGCCCCGGGAAATCCGAGCGGATGACGGGACTCGAACCCGCGACCCTCACCTTGGCAAGGTGATGCGCTACCAACTGCGCTACATCCGCATCGCACCGTGGTCGGCGCGGGCCTGCCGTGCCGCTCGCGGTGCGTGAAGAACAATAGCGGCATTCGATCCGCGGGCACAAATCCCCAGGTGGGGCGGTGCGTCACCGCGTCTCCCACCCCGGCGGGCCTCCGCCGGGAGCGCCCCGGCGGCCCGGTTCCCCGGTGCCGGCCCGCACCCCCGGGGCGGCGCCGGCCGTCGCGGCACGTCCCCGGGGATCGGGTCGAAACGGCCGCTGAGCACCGGGTTTTCCCGGCGGCGCGGTCCTGTGCTAACTTATCCCCCAGCGCCGGGGAAGCCCGGAGCCGAAGCTCCATAGCTCAGTGGGAGAGCGTTCCGTTCACACCGGAAAGGTCGCTGGTTCAATCCCAGCTGGAGCTACCGAGGACGAGACCCGTCCGGCAGCCGCCGGGCGGGTTTCGCCGATCCCGGGGCCCCGCGGGGCCCCGGCCGGGAACTTTCCGGCCCCGCGGCCCGACTACTCGGAGACCGCCGGAAACCCCGGCGGCGCCGCCCCCGCCCGCGCGGGTGGCCGTACGATGGTGCGGTACCCGCCGTCCGCCGAGGGAGGAGCACGATGATCGACTCGCCGATCCGCCGGGGGCGCATGCTCGCCGGCGGTCTCGCCGCCGCGGCGCTGCTGGCCGCCTCGGCCACCCCGGCCGCCGCGCACGACTCCGTCATCGACGCCGACCCCCCGATGGGCGGCACGGTCGAGGAGTTCCCCCGGGAGATCACGCTGACCTTCTCCGGGGAGCCCAAGCTGAACTTCAACACCGTCGCGGTCAGCGACACCGGCACCGGCGAGGTGCTCTTCACCGCGGAACCGGAGCTGGACGGTCGCTACGTCACCGTCGCGGTGCCGGACGATGTCCGGCCCGGCGACGGCGACTACATGGTCGGCTTCCAGATCACCTCCTCGGACGGGCACTCCACCCGGGGCAAGGTGACCTTCAGCGTCGGCGACCCCGCGGCGGCCCAGGCGCCGGCCGCGGGCGAGGCCGGCAACGGCCGGGACGCACTGCCCGGCTGGGCCATCGGCGCGGGCGTCGCACTGGCGGTCCTCGTCGGCGGTGTCATCGCCGGCGTCTCCGTCATCACCCGCCGCAGCCGGCGGGACGGGTGACGGTCGGTTTCGGCTATGCAGTGGAAGGACACATGAGCAGCACATTCCCCCGCCGCAGGTTCCTCACCGGCATCGGGGTCGGCGCCGGGGCATCCGCCCTGGCCGCCACCGCCGCCACCCCGGCGGCCGCGGGCTCCCGCCAACCGGCGGAGCGGTCCGCCGAGGACACCCCCGTCGCCCGGGAGATCGTCCCCTTCGACGGCCCGCACCAGGCCGGCATCGACACCCAGTCGCAGGCCGTGGCCTGGGTCATCGCCTTCGACGTGAAGGAGGGCGCCGGCCGGGAGCAGATGCGCCGGCTGATGCGCACCTGGACCGAGGACGCCCGCCGGATGAGCCGGGGCGAGCCCTCGATCACCGAGCTGGAGCCGGAGATGGTGGCCAAGCCCGCCAACCTCAGCTTCACGGTCGGCTTCGGCGAGGGCTTCTTCGACGCCATCGATCGCCGGGACCAGAAGCCGGACTGGCTGGGCCCGCTGCCCGCGTACTCCCGGGACCGGCTGGAGGAGCGCTGGTGCGGCGGGGACGTCATGCTGCAGGTGTGCTGCGATGATCCGATGACCCTCTCGCACGCCACCCGGTACATGATCCGCAACGCCGGGACCTACCTGGACCTGCGCTGGATCCAGGACGGCTTCCTCAACGCCAACGGCACCCGGGCGCCGGGGGAGACCCCGCGCAACCGCTTCGGCCAGCTCGACGGCACCGTCAACCCGCGCACCGAGGAGGAGTTCGATGAGATCGTCTGGATCGACTCCGGCCCCGAGTGGCTGCGCGGCGGCACTTCCATGGTGATCCGGCGGATCGACATGCTCATCGACCTGTGGGAGCTGCTCGACCGCAAGGGCCGCGAGGAGGTCGTCGGCCGCACCCTGGACACCGGCGCCCCGCTGGGCAAGGAGAAGGAGCACGACCCGGCCGATCTGGAGCTGCGCGACGAGTTCGGTCTGCCCGTGGTCGACCCGAAGAGCCACATGGCCCGCTCCATGCCCGCCGACGGCAAACCCGGCCTGCAGATCCGCCGCCGGGTCTACCAGTACGATCACCCGCCGCAGCCCGGCTCCGCGGAGTCCGAGGACACCGGGTTGATGTTCATATGCTTCCAGAAGGATCCGCTCGAGCAGTTCGATCCCATCCAGCGCAGGCTGGACGAGGAGGACCGGCTCAACGAGTGGATCGTGCATATCGGCTCCGCCGTGTTCGCCATCCCGGGGGGAACCCGGGAGGACGAGTACTGGGCGCAGTCGCTGCTGGAGGGCTGATCCCGCGCGGGTTCAGCAGCCCCGACCATCCGATAACCGGATATCCCACCCGACGCGCCCGACGCGCCCGGCCCGCCGCAGGCGGCCGGGCGGGCAGGCGCCACCCGAAAGGAACCCCCATGTCACTGCACCGCCGCACCCGCATCCTGGCCGCCGCCGGCGCCGCCGCCGCGCTGGCCCTGGCCGGCTGCTCCACCGACGACGGCGCCGATGACGCCACCGGCGCCACCGAGGCCACCACCGCCACCGCCACCTCCGCCGGTGAGTCCGAGGAGGCCGCCGCCGGGGTCACCCTGGAGGACGGCTACATCAAGGAGAAGCCGGCCGACAAGCCGATGACCGCCATCTTCGGCACCCTGGTCAACAACACCGACGCCGATGTGGAGATCACCGGCTTCCGGGTCGAGGGCCTCGCCGAGGGCACCGTCTTCGAGCAGCACGAGGTCGCCGACGGCGTGATGCGCAAGATCGACGGCGGGCACACGATCCCCGCCGGCGGCTCCCATGAGCTCGTCCCCGGCGGCGATCACCTCATGATCATGAACAATGACGAGGCCCTGGAGCCCGGTGCCGAGTACACCGTCGTCATCGAGCTCTCCGACGGCTCCGAGCTCACCATCGACCTGCCGGTGCGCGTGCAGCCCTCCGGCGAGGAGAACTACGGCGACATCGAGGGCCACGAGGGCTACGAGGAGGGCATGGACCACGGTGACATCGACCATGGCGACATGGACCACGGGGACATGGAGCACGACGGGGACAAGTAACCCCCGCCGCCCCCGGCCAGCGCAGGACCGCCGGCGCCCGCACGGGCCCGGCGGTCCCCGCTATCTTGGTGGGGGTCCGCGGCGATCGCGGCCGGGCAGGAGGGACGGAGCATGATCCTGGACAGGCGGGGCTTCCTCGCCGGGCTGGGCCTGGTGCCCGGCTCCGCGCTGCTGAACTGGCCCACCCCGGAGGAGCCGGAGCCGGTACCGGAGCTGCAGGCGGCCACCGTCGCCTTCGACGGGCCGCACCAGGCCGGGGTGGCCACCCCCCGGCAGTCCCTGGCCCGGCTGCTCGCCCTCGACCTCGTCGACGGCGCCGACCGGCCGGCGCTGCGCCGGATGCTGGCCCTGCTCACCGACGACGCCCGCCGGCTCACCGCCGGGGAGCCGGTGCCCGGGGATCTCGCCGCGGAACTGGGCCGGGCCCCGGCGAACCTCACCGTCACCCTGGGCCTGGGCCCGGGCTTCCTGGAGGCCGCCGGCCGGGCCGGGCAGCGCCCGGCGTGGCTGGCCCCGCTGCCGGAGTACCCCGGCGACCGGATCGACCCGGCCCGCTCCGGCGGGGATCTGCTGCTGCAGCTGTGCGCCGATGACCCGATGACCCTGGCGCACGCCACCCGGCTGCTGCTGCGCGACGCCACCGCCGCCCGGCTGCGCTGGTCCGCCGACGGAGCCATCCCGGACGCCCGGGGCCGGGCCGCCGGGGAGCACCCGCGCGGGCACAGCGGGCATCTGCTGGGGGTGGGCAACCCGCGCGGGGAGGAGGAGCTGGACCGGCTGGTGTGGATCGACTCCGGCCCGGACTGGCTGCGCGGCGGCACCGCCATGGTGGTGCGCCGGATCGAGCTGGACCTGCCCGCCTGGTCCCGGCTGGACCGCCCGGCCCGGGAGCGGGCGGTGGGCCGCCGGCTCGCCGACGGGGCCCCGCCGGAGACCGGGGTCTCCCCGCTGGCGCACGTCGCCCGGGCGGCGGCGCCCCGGCAGGACCCGGGCCGGCGGCTGCTGCGGCGCAGCTACCCCTTCGAGGAGCTCATCGCCGCCGACCCGGCCGCCGGGCCGGGGGTGGCCGGGCCGGAGCGGGCGGGGCTGCTCTTCATCGCCTTCCAGCGCGATCCGCTGGCCCAGTTCGATCCGATCCGGCGCCGGCTGGGCCGGGCGGATCTCTTCGGCGGCTACGCCACCGCCACCACCTCCGCGGTGTTCGCGGTGCCCCGGGGCACCCGGCCGGGGGAGGACTGGGCCGCGGATCTGCTCGCCGACTAGCGGGCCGGGCCTCGCCGCCGCCCGGGCGCGCGCGGGCACCGGGTAAGGTTGGCCCGGTCCGCGGGAGTCGCCCGGTATGCGGCACCCGCCCGAGCATGAAGGAGCAGATCCGAAGTGACCACCCCCGCCCGCCCCGCCGTCTCGTTCACCGTCCCCGCCGGGGTCGCCGCCGGGGCCGCGATGCGCGACCTGGAACTGCCGAACAAGGGCCCCGAGGCCATCGTCTGCGTCCGCGACTCCGCCGGGGCGCTGCGCGACCTGGCCTACGCCCCGGCCGCGGAGGAGACCGTGCAGGCGGTGCCCGCCGACACCGAGGACGGCCGCTCGGTCATCCGGCACTCCTGCGCCCATGTGCTCGCCCAGGCCGTGCAGGCCGAGTTCCCCGGCACCCGGCTGGGCATCGGCCCGGCCATCGAGGGCGGCTTCTACTACGACTTCGACGTCGCCGAGCCCTTCACCCCCGAGGACCTCAAGCGCATCGAGCGCCGCATGCGCAAGATCATCAAGTCCGGGCAGCGCTTCGAGCGCTTCGTCTTCGACTCCGCCGACTCCGCCGCCGACTCGCTCAAGGGGGAGCCCTACAAGCTGGAGCTCATCGCCGACAAGTCCCGGGGCGCGGTCGGCGCCGAGGAGGACGCCAACGTCGACGTCGGCGGCGCGGAGCTCACCGGCTACCGCAACGTCAACCCGCGCACCGGCGACACCGTCTGGTTCGACCTCTGCCGCGGCCCGCATGTGCCCACCACCCGGTACATCCCGGCGTTCACGCTGACCCGCTCCTCGGCGGCGTACTGGCGCGGCGACCAGGCCAACGCCGGGCTGCAGCGCATCTACGGCACCGCCTGGGAGTCCCGGGAGGCCATGGACGCCTACCTGGACATGCTCGCCGAGGCGGAGAAGCGCGACCACCGCCGGCTCGGCGCGGAACTGGACCTGTTCAGCTTCCCCGACGAGATCGGCTCCGGGTTCCCGGTGTTCCACGTCAAGGGCGGGATCGTGCGCAATGAGATGGAGCAGCACTCCCGGCGCCGGCACATCGAGGCCGGCTACGACTTCGTGAACACCCCGCACGTCACCAAGGGGGAGCTCTTCGAGCGCTCCGGGCACCTGGACTTCTACGCCGAGGGCATGTTCCCCCCGATGCAGCTCGACGGCGAGTACGCCCCCGACGGCACCTGCATCCGGGCCCCGCAGGACTACTACGTCAAGCCGATGAACTGCCCGATGCACAACCTGATCTTCGCCTCCCGGGGCCGGTCCTACCGGGAACTGCCGATCCGGATGTTCGAGTTCGGCACGGTCTACCGCTACGAGAAGTCCGGGGTGATCCACGGCCTCACCCGGGCCCGCGGGTTCACCCAGGACGATGCGCACATCTACTGCACCGAGGAGCAGCTCGAGGCGGAGCTGACCGATGTGCTGGACTTCATCATCTCCCTGCTGCGCGACTACGGCCTGGACGACTTCTACCTGGAGCTGTCCACCAAGGACGAGGGCAAGTTCGTCGGCACCGACGAAATCTGGGAGCGCTCCACGGAGATCCTGCGCCGGGTCGCCGACGCCTCCGGGCTGGACCTGGTGCCCGACCCGGGCGGGGCGGCCTTCTACGGGCCGAAGATCTCGGTGCAGGCCCGCGACGCGATCGGGCGCACCTGGCAGATGTCCACGGTGCAGCTGGACTTCAACCTGCCGGAGCGCTTCGCGCTGGAGTACACCGCCGCCGACGGCGCCAAGCACCGCCCGATCATGATCCACCGGGCCCTGTTCGGCTCCATCGAGCGCTTCTTCGGGGTGCTCCTGGAGCACTACGCCGGGGCCTTCCCGGCCTGGCTGGCCCCCGAGCAGGTCGTCGGAATCCCGGTCGCCGAGGACTGCGTGCCGCACCTGGAGGCCTTCATGGACCGCCTGCGCGGCGCCGGGGTGCGCGCCCGGGTGGACTCCTCCGATGACCGGATGCAGAAGAAGATCCGCAACCACACCACCCAGAAGGTGCCCTTCATGGTGCTCGCCGGGGCCCGCGACGTCGAGGCCGACGCGGTGAGCTTCCGCTTCCTGGACGGCTCCCAGGTCAACGGGGTGCCGGTGGCCGAGGCCGCCGCGCTGGTGACCTCCTGGATCGCCGAGCGGATCAACGAGCAGCCGAACGGGGAGCGCCTTGACGCCCGCCGCTGAGCCCGGCCGGGTGGTGGATTCGGGGCTGGGCGCCCCGGACCGCCTGGAGCGGCTGTGGGCGCCCTACCGGATGGGCTACATCGCCGATGACGCCGCGGCGGCCGGCGACGGCACCCGGGCGAACCCCTTCACCGAGCTGCCCCGGCGCGCTGACGAGGAGGCGCTCATCGTCGCCCGCGGGGAGCGGGTGTACTGCCTGCTCAACCTGTACCCCTACAACGCCGGGCACATGATGGTGCTGCCCTACCGGGAGGTCGCCGACCTGGAGGACCTGGACCCGGCGGAGGCCGCGGAGCTGATGGCCTTCGCGCAGCGCGCGATCCGGGCGCTGAAGCGGGTCTCCCGGCCGCATGCGGTCAACGTGGGCTTCAACCTGGGCCGGGCCGCCGGGGGCTCGGTGGGCCAGCACCTGCACATGCACATCGTGCCGCGCTGGGTGGGCGACGCGAACTTCATGACCGTCCTCGACGGCACCAAGGTGCTCCCGCAGCTGCTGCGGGAGACCCGCCGGCTGCTCGCCGCGGCGTGGGGGGAGGACTAGATGCTCAGCGCCAGGGGCCGCCGCCCGGTGGCGGTGGTGGTGGAGCCGGTGGCCGCGGCGCTCAACCGCGCCGGGGTGAGCCCGAACGCGCTCACCGTGGCCGGCACCGCCGCCGCCTCCGGGATCGCGGTGGCCCTGATCCCGGCCGGGCACCTCTTCGCCGCCGCGGTGCTCACCGCCGTGTTCACCTTCTTCGACCTGCTCGACGGCACCATGGCCCGGCTGCGCGGCGGCGGCACCCGCTTCGGCGCGGTGCTCGACGCCGGCTGCGACCGGATCACCGACGGCGCCCTGTTCGGCGCGATCCTGTGGTGGCTGGCCCATGACGGGCACGGCCATCCCGCGATCCAGGCGGCCTGCCTGGTCACCCTGGTCGCCTCCCAGGTGGTGTCCTACGTCAAGGCCCGGGCCGAGGCCTCCGGGATCGCCGTGGACGGGGGCCTGGTGGAGCGCGCCGAGCGGCTCATCCTCGCCCTGGTCGGCCTGGGCCTGAGCGGCCTGGGGGTGCCGCACGCCCTCGACGTGGCCCTGGTGGCGCTGGCCCTCGGCTCGGCGGCCACCGTGGTGCAGCGCATGGTCATCGCCGCCCGCGACCCCCATGCCGGGGACCCGATCGCCGCGCCGAAGGGCGCCGCGGGATGAGGGCCCGGCCGGCCCGGGGCCGCGAGGAGCTGGCCGCCCTGGGCTACCTCGCCGGCTGGCGGGTGCTGGGCCTGCTGCCGGAGGCCCCGGTGCTGCGCGCCGGCTACGCCATCGCCGACCGGATGGCGGCGCGCGACGGCGGCCCGGCCCAGCTGCGCCGCAACCTCGCCCGGGTCACCGGGCGCGCCCCCGGGGCGGTGCCCGACCGGCTGGTGCGCGCTTCGCTGCGCTCCTACCTGCGCTACTGGGTGGAGGCCTTCCGGCTGCCCCGGATGGCCTCCCCGGATCTGACCGCCCGGATCGGCGCCGGGCTCACCGGGGCCGGCCACTTCGACGCCTCGCACGCCCGGGGCCGCGGGGTGGTGCTGGTGACCACCCACTCCGGCAACTGGGACATGGCCGGCACCTGGCTCATCGACCGGGTCGGCGGGTTCACCACCGTCGCCGAGCGGCTGCGCCCGGAGGCGCTCTACGACGCCTTCGTGGACTTCCGGGAGTCCCTGGGCATGCGGGTGCTGCCGCTCACCGGGGGTGAGCCGCCGATCGCCGGGCTGCGCGAGACCCTCGCCGGCGGCGGGGTGGTCTGCCTGCTCGGGGACCGGGACCTCGCCGGCGACGGGGTGCCGGTGGAGTTTTTCGGCGAGGCCGCGACCATCCCCGCCGGGGCGGCGGCGCTGGCCCGGGAGACCGGGGCGGCGCTGCACGTGGTGGACCTGTTCTTCGACGGCCCCGGCCGCTGGGGGATCCGGATCCGGCCGGAAATCGCCGTCGCCGGCCGCCCGGTCCCCGAGATCGTCGCCGAGCAGGCGGCGCAGATGCAGGAGGCGATTGCCGCCCACCCCGAGGACTGGCATCTGCTGCAGCCCTTCTGGCCCGCCGACCGGCGCGGGGGGCGCTGAGATGCGGATCGGCATGGTGTGCCCCTACAGCTTCGACTACCCCGGCGGGGTGCAGGCCCACGCCATCGACCTGTGCGCGGAACTGCGCCGCCGCGGCCACGAGGTCTCCCTCATCGGCCCCGCCGGCCGGGACGCCGAGGTGCCGGGGTTCGTGGTGCGCGGCGGCGCGGCGGTGCCGATCCCCTACAACGGCTCGGTGGCCCGGCTCGCCTTCGGCCCGCGCACCGCGTACCGGGTGCGCCGCTGGATCCGGCGCGGCGACTTCGACGTGCTGCACATCCACGAGCCCAATTCGCCCTCCTGGTCCATGCTCGCCCTGGCCCAGGCCACCGGCCCGGTGGTGGCGACCTACCACTCCGCCGCGGAGCGCTCCCGGCTGCTGCGCCTGGCGCTGCCGGCGCTGCGGCCGCTGCTGGAGCGGATCCGCGGCGGGATCGCGGTCTCCGACGTGGCCCGGCGCTGGCAGGTCGAGCAGCTCGGCGGCGACCCGGTGCTCATCCCCAACGGGGTGCGCGTCGCCGACTACGAGCGCGCCCCCGGCCTGGCGGACCCGGCGGTGGCCGCCGAGGCCGGAATCGGCCCGGCCGAGCCGGGCCGGCCCCGGCTGGTCTTCCTCGGCCGCTTCGACGAGCCCCGCAAGGGCCTCGGCGTGCTGCTCGACGCGCTGCCGGGGATCCGGGCGGCGCATCCCGGGGTGGAGGTGGTCGTCGTCGGCGACGGGGAGCTGGAGGCGGCGGTGCGCCGCGCCGGCCGGCATGCCGAGGCGCTGCGCTTCGTCGGCCGGGTCCCGGAACGGGCCAAGGCCGCGGTGCTGGCCTCCGCGGACGTCTACGTCGCCCCGCAGCGCGGCGGGGAGAGCTTCGGCATCGTGCTGGTGGAGGCGATGGCCGCCGGCGCCGCGGTGGTCGCCAGCGATCTGGACGCCTTCCGGCTGGTGCTCGGCGAGGGGGCGCACGGGGAGCTGTTCCGCAACGGCGACGCCGCGGATCTGGCCCGGGCGGTGCGCGGGGTGCTCGACGATCCGGACCGCCGGGCGGCGCTGGTCGCCGCCGGGCACGCCCGGGCGCGCGACTACGACTGGTCCGCGATCGCGGACCGGGTGCTGCAGGTCTACGACACCGTCCGCGGGGACGGGGAGAAGGTGCGGGTGGGTTGACGATGGTGCATATCCCGGTATGGGCCCTGCTGGCCGCGATCCTGGTGGTCGCCCTGGCCATCCTGGCGCTGCTGGCGTCCTCCATGGCGCAGCGGCTCAACCGCATGCACGTGCGCTGCGATCTGGCCCGGGCCTCCCTGGAGGCCGCCCTGGGCCGGCGGGCCGCGGTGACCCGGGCGGCCTTCCCGGAGCTGGCCGGGCTCGCCGGGGCCGCGGAGGCGCTGCCGCTGACCGCCGCGGAGCCCGGCCCGCGCGCCGATGCGGAGAACCGGCTCGCCGCGGCGCTCTCCGCCGCCCTGGACGAGGCCGGGGCGGCGGTGCCCGCCCCGGTGGCCCTGGAGGTCAACGACGCGCGCACCCGGGTGGACCTGGCCCGCCGCTTCTACAATGACGCGGTCACCGACACCCGGGCGCTGCGCCGGCGGCGGCTGGTGCGCGCCCTGCGCCTGGCGGGCACCGCGCCCAGCCCGGAGTACTTCGACATCGTCGCCCGCCCCGGCTCCTAGGGACTTGTACCGGGCGGTCTACTATTGTCGGTGACCACCGGGGCCCGGGCGCCGGCCACGCCGCCGCCCGGGTCCGCCGACACACCCGAGACATGGGAGAAGCCTGCGTTGACCACCTCCGAAAACACCACCGGCCAGGGCACCGCCCGCGTCAAGCGCGGACTCGCCGAGATGCTCAAGGGCGGCGTCATCATGGACGTCGTCACCCCGGAGCAGGCGCGGATCGCCGAGGACGCCGGGGCCACCGCGGTGATGGCCCTGGAGCGGGTGCCCGCCGACATCCGCGCCCAGGGCGGCGTGTCCCGGATGTCCGACCCGGACATGATCGACGGGATCATCGAGGCGGTGTCCATCCCGGTGATGGCCAAGGCCCGGATCGGCCACTTCGTGGAGGCCCAGGTGCTGGCCTCGCTGGGGGTGGACTTCATCGACGAGTCCGAGGTGCTCACCCCCGCCGACTACGCCAACCACATCGACAAGTTCGCCTTCGAGGTGCCCTTCGTCTGCGGGGCCACCAACCTCGGCGAGGCGCTGCGCCGGATCAACGAGGGCGCGGCGATGATCCGCTCCAAGGGCGAGGCCGGCACCGGCGACGTGTCCAATGCGGTGACCCACATGCGCACCATCCGCGCCGAGATCAACCGGCTGCGCTCCATGGCCCCCGATGAGCTCTACGTCGCCGCCAAGGAGCTGCAGGCCCCCTACGAGCTGGTCCGGGAGGTCGCCGAGGCCGGCCGGCTGCCGGTGGTGCTGTTCACCGCCGGCGGGATCGCCACCCCCGCCGATGCCGCGATGATGATGCAGCTCGGCGCCGAGGGCGTCTTCGTCGGCTCCGGGATCTTCAAGTCCGGCGACCCCGAGCGCCGGGCCAAGGCCATCGTCCGGGCCACCCAGAACTACGACGACCCGGAGGTCGTCGCCGAGGTCTCCCGGGGCCTGGGCGAGGCGATGGTCGGCATCAACGTCGACGACATCCCCGCCCCGCACCGCCTCGCCGAGCGGGGCTGGTAGGCGACCATGGCCGATATCCAGCGCGTGCTCGACCTGGAGCGCATCGACCGGGACATCTTCCGCGGCCCGGTGATCGAGTCGGTGCTGCAGCGCACCTTCGGCGGCCAGGTCGCCGGGCAGGCGCTGGTCGCGGCCACCCGCACCGTCGGCGAGGGCTTCGCGGTGCACTCCCTGCACGCCTACTTCGTCGGCCCCGGCCGGCCGCATATCCCCACCGTGTTCGTGGTGGACCGGATCCGCGACGGCCGCTCCTTCATCGCCCGGCACGTTAAGGCGGTGCAGGACGGGCGCACCATCTTCGCCATGCAGGCCAGCTTCCACCGGGAGGGCGACACCGGGATCGAGCACTCCGACCAGATGCGCGCCGTGCCGGACCCGGAGGACGTGGTGATGGACACCTCCGGGATGACCCGGACCCGCCGGCTGCTGCTGCGGGAATGGTCGGACTGGGACATCCGGGTGGTCGACGCCGACGACTACCGGCACAACCCGTACACCGCCTCCCAGCAGGTGGTGTGGTTCCGCTCCAAGGCGGCGCTGCCGGACGACCCCACCTTCCACGTGTGCACCCTGGCGTACATGTCGGACATGACCCTGCTGTCCTCGGCCCTGGTGCCGCATCCCGGGGTGGAGGTGCAGGAGGCCAGCCTGGACCACGCGATGTGGTTCCTGCGGCCCTTCCGGGCCGATGAGTGGCTGCTCTACGACCAGGTCTCGCCCTCGGCGCACGCCGGCCGGGCGTTGACCCACGGCCGGATCTTCAACCGGGCCGGGGATCTCGTCGCGGTGGTCACCCAGGAGGGGCTCACCCGGCACCTGGCGCCGGGGGTGGACCCGGTGCCGCACGACCCGGGCGCGGCCGGGTGAGCGCCCCGGTCATCGGGGTGCTCGCCCTGCAGGGCGGCGTCGCCGAGCACCAGCGGGTACTCGACCGGCTCGGCGTGGCGCATCGCCGGGTGCGCCGGCCGGCGGATCTGGCCGATCTCGCCGGGATCATCCTGCCCGGGGGCGAATCCACCACCATCTCCCGGCTGCTGCGCACCGAGGGCCTGGCCGGGCCCCTGGCCGCGGCGCTGGCCGGGGGTCTGCCCGCCTTCGGCACCTGCGCCGGGATGATCCTGCTGGCCGAGGAGGTCCTCGACACCCGCCCGGACGCGGTGCGCCTGGGCGCGCTGCCGGTGACCGTGCGCCGCAACGCCTTCGGGCGCCAGGCCCAGTCCTTCGAGGCCGATCTCGCCGTCCGCGGGGTGGCCGGGGAGGTGCACGCCGTGTTCATCCGGGCCCCGCAGGTCACCGCGGTCGGCCCGGGGGTGGAGGTGCTCGCCCGGGTGCCGGCCGGCCATGGCCCGCATTCCGGGGCGGTGGTCGCGGTGCGCCATGGCGCGGTGCTGGCGACCAGCTTCCACCCGGAGTGCGCGCCGGGGGAGGACCGGCTGCACCGGCTCTTCCTCACCGGATGCGCCGGGATCGACCTGCCGGCGGCCGCGGGCGAAACCGGGCGGTAACACCCCCCGGCTATAGTGGGGCCGGATTTGACCGGCTTCGACGAGGGAGTTGATTTCGCTTATGGCAGGCCACTCGAAATGGGCGACCACCAAGCACAAGAAGGCCGCCAACGACGCCAAGCGGGGCAAGCAGTTCGCCCGCCTGGTGAAGAACATCGAGGTGGCGGCGCGCACCGGCGGCGGGGATCCGGCCGCCAACCCGACGCTCTACGACGCGATCCAGAAGGCGAAGAAGCTCTCCGTCCCCAACGACAACATCGAGCGGGCCCGCAAGCGCGGCTCCGGCGAGGAGGCCGGCGGCGCGGACTGGGAGCTCAACCTCTACGAGGGCTACGGCCCCGGCGGGGTGGCCATGCTCATCGAGTGCCTCACCGACAACCGCAACCGGGCGGCCAGCGAGGTGCGCTCCCGGGTGACCAAGGCCGGCGGCAACATGGGCGACCCCGGGTCGGTGGCGTACATGTTCGAGCGCAAGGGCGTCGTGGTGCTGCCCAAGGACGGGCAGGAGGAGGATGATCTGCTCATGCTGGTCATCGACGCCGGCGCCGAGGAGGTCAACGACCTCGGCGACTCCTTCGAGATCGTCTCCGGGATCAACGACCTGATGAACGTGCGCAACGCCCTGAAGGACGCCGGGGTGGAGTACGACTCCGCGGACCCGGACTACCGGGCCGATGTGGAGGTGCCCCTGGACCTGGCCGGGGCCCGGAAGATGGTCCGGCTCATCGACGCCCTCGACGACTCCGATGACGTGCAGAACGTGTGGACCAACATGTCCATCCCCGATGAGGTGCTCGCCGAGCTCGAGGAGGAGTAGGCGCGCCGCCCGGCCGCCGCCGCGCGGCCGGGCCCCGTCCGACGCCGGGTGCAAACATCTGTTCGGGGGATCTGGTAGGAATGGACGCGTGAGAATCAACGCCACCCCCATCCGCGTCATGGGCGTCGACCCCGGGCTGACCCGCTGCGGCCTCTCCATCGCCGACGGGGCGGCCGGCCGCCGGGTCACCCCGGTCGCCGTGGGCGTCGCCCGCACCCCCGCCGACCTGCCGTTGGCCGAGCGGCTGCTGCGGCTGTCCAACGCCGCCGAGGAGTGGCTGGACCGCTACCAGCCCGATGTGGTGGCCCTGGAGCGGGTCTTCGAGCGCGGCAACGTCTCCACCGTGATCCACACCGCGCACGGGGTGGGCGTGATCATGCTCGCCGCGGCCCGCCGCGGCCTGGACATCCACGAGTACACCCCCTCCGAGGTGAAGAAGGCGGTCACCGGCAACGGACGGGCGGACAAGGCGCAGATGACCGCC
Source organism: Corynebacterium sphenisci DSM 44792 (assembly GCF_001941505.1). Taxonomy (NCBI): domain Bacteria; kingdom Bacillati; phylum Actinomycetota; class Actinomycetes; order Mycobacteriales; family Corynebacteriaceae; genus Corynebacterium; species Corynebacterium sphenisci. Next base: position 1,280,388 of record NZ_CP009248.1, read on the forward strand.
ATGGTCACCCGGGTGCTGGGCCTGGCCGAGCCGCCGCAGCCGGCGGACGCCGCCGACGCCCTGGCGCTGGCGGTGTGCCACTGCTGGCGGGCCCCGCAGCTGGCCCGGGAGCGCGCCGCCGCCGACCTCGCCGCCCGGGCGGGGGCCGGCCGATGATCGCCTCGGTGCGCGGCGAGGTCGTCGACCTCGGCGCCGGGTTCGCGGTGGTGGAATGCGCCGGGGTGGGCCACCTGGTCACCGCCACCGCCCGCACCCTGGCCACCCTGCGCCGCGGGGAGGCCGCCCGGCTGCTCACCACCCTGGTGGTGCGCGAGGACTCGATGACCCTCTACGGCTTCGCCGATGACGAGGAGCGGCGCATGTTCGAGGTGCTGCAGACCGTCTCCAAGCTGGGCCCGAAGCTCGCCCTGGCGGTGCTCGAGGCGCTCACCCCGGCGGAGATCGCCGCCGCGGTGGCCGCCGAGGACGCCAAGGCGCTGGCCCGGGCCAACGGAGTGGGCACCCGGATGGCCGCCCGGATGATCGTGGAGCTCGGCGAGAAGGTCGCCCCCTTCGCCGCCCCGACCGGCGAACCCGCCGGCGGCGCCGCCGGGCCGGCCCCGGCCGCCGCGGCCGGCGCGGCGGGGGAGACCGTGGTGGAGGCGCTGCTGGGGCTGGGCTTCGCCCGCCCGGAGGCGGCCGCCGCCGCCGAGCGGGTGCTCGCCGCGGACCCGGAGCTGGACGTCCCCGCGGCGCTGCGCGCGGCGCTGGCGGAACTGGGCCGGAACTAGGCTGGGCGGACATGGGCGATATCGAGAGCACCGAATTCAACCTCGCCGGCGGCGGCGGGGCCGGCCGCGAGCGCCCGGTGGACCCGGGCCCGCTGGAGGCCGAGCGCGCCGCCGAGGTCACCCTGCGGCCGAAATCCCTCGACGAGTTCATCGGCCAGCCCAAGGTGCGCGGCCAGCTCGACCTGATCCTCTCCGGGGCCCGCCGGCGCGGGGTCACCCCCGACCACATCCTGCTCTCCGGGCCGCCCGGGCTGGGCAAGACCACCATGGCGATGATCATCGCCCAGGAGTTGGGCACCTCGCTGCGGATGACCTCCGGGCCGGCCCTGGAGCGGGCCGGGGATCTCGCCGCGATGCTGTCGAACCTGATGGAGGGCGACGTGCTCTTCATCGACGAGATCCACCGGATCGCGCGGCCGGCGGAGGAGATGCTCTACATGGCGATGGAGGATTTCCGGATCGACGTGATCGTCGGCAAGGGCCCGGGGGCGACCTCCATCCCCCTGGAGATCCCGCCGTTCACCCTGGCGGCGGCGACCACCCGCTCCGGGATGCTCACCGGGCCGCTGCGGGACCGCTTCGGCTACACCGCCCAGATGGAGTACTACGAGGTCGAGGATCTCACCGAGGTGGTCACCCGCGCCGCCGGGATCCTGGGCGTGGCCATCGACCCCGACGCCGCGGTGGAGATCGCCTCCCGCTCCCGGGGCACCCCCCGGATCGCGAACCGGCTGCTGCGCCGGGTGCGCGACTTCGCCGAGGTGCACGGCTCCGGGGTGATCGATCTCGGCGCCGCCCGGGCGGCGCTCATCGTCTTCGACGTCGACGAGATGGGCCTGGACCGGCTGGACCGGGCGGTGCTCGACGCGCTCATCCGCGGCCACGGCGGCGGCCCGGTGGGGGTGGGCTCCCTGGCCCTGGCCGTCGGCGAGGACCCGGGCACCGTGGAGGAGGTCTGCGAGCCCTACCTCGTGCGCGCCGGGATGGTGGCGCGCACCGCCCGCGGCCGGGTGGCCACCGCCACCGCCTGGCGGCATCTCGGCCTGGAGCCGCCGGAGGGCGCCCCGGGCCTGTTCTGAGCGCCACGCCGCGCCCTGGGGGGTGCGCCCGGGACGGGGCAGGTTAGACTCATGCGCCATGGAACCGATGCTGCTCTTGCTCCTCATGGTCGTGCTGCTGGCGGTGCCCCTGTGGCAGACCTTCCGGCAGAACAAGAAGATCCGGGAAATCCGGGCGATGCAGGATCGGGTCGCCCCCGGTGAGCGGGTGCAGACCGGCGCCGGCGTGCACGGCCGGATCGTGGCGGTCGGCGAGACCACCGTGGACCTGGAGATCGCGGACGGCGTGGTGACCACCTGGGAGCGCGCTGCCATCCTGCGCAACCTCACCCGGGAGGCCGAGGCCGCCGAGGGGCCGGCGCGGCCCGCCCCGGAGGCGCCCGAGGCGCCCGAGGCGCCCGAGGCGCCCGCCGACGGCGCCTGAGCCGCCCGCCCCGCCCCCGCCCCCGCGGCCGCGCGCACCCGGTGCGGCCGCCCGAATCATCCCCGACCCCGGCAGGAGTCCCGTCTTGGCCACCTCCACCCGACGCCGCCGCGCCACCGCACGCGACCGGCGCGGCGCCCGCCCCATGCTGGCGCTGGCGCTGTTCGTCGTCATCCTCCTCCTCACCTACGCCCTGGTGCTGTTCACCGGGGATCGCAACGCCACCCCGAAACTCGGCATCGACCTGCAGGGCGGCACCCGGGTGACCCTGGTGCCGCAGGGCGACCAGCCCACCCCGGAGCAGCTCGACCAGGCCCGGCGGATCCTGGAGAACCGCGTCAACGGGATGGGCGTCACCGGCGCCGAGGTGGTCACCGACGGCGACACCCTGGTGATCACCGTGCCCGGGGAGGACTCCCAGGAGGCCCGGGCCCTGGGCCAGACCTCCCAGCTGTTCTTTCGCCCGGTGAGCCAGCCGGAGAACCCGGACATCACCGTCCTCGGCGAGCGCACCCACGAGGTCGCCGTGGACTGGGTGGAGGCCGGGGTGATCACCCCGGAGCAGGCCACCGAGGCCGTCGACGGGCTCAACGAGCGTCTGGCGGAGACCGTGCAGCAGCAGCGCGCGGCCTTCGAGGAGGCCAACCCGGATGAGCCGCTGCCGCCGGGGATGGCCGAGGACCCGGAGCCGGTGCCGCCGGTGGAGGCGCAGGCCCCCGCGGAGCCGGCGAACTCCATCGAACGCGCCGAGCGCCGGGAGCGGGTCCGCGAGGTGCTGCTGGCCGCCCGGCAGGCCGAGGACCCCACCACCCTGATGGCCGCCGCGGCCCTGCTGCAGTGCGCCGACCCCGCCGCCGCGGATCCGCTCGGCGGGGCCGATGACCCGGCCAAGCCGCTGGTCACCTGCGATCCCTCGAACCCGGGGCAGACCCTGCTGCTGGGCCCGGCGCCGCTGCTGGAGGGCGAGGACGAGGGCGGCAAGCGCCTCTCCGGCGACGCCATCGACACCTCCTCGCCGATCAACGGCGGCTACAACCAGCAGACCGGGGAGGTGGAGGTCTCCTTCCGCTTCCGCTCCGCCGGGGGCGCCACCGGCGCGGCCACCTGGACGAAGCTGACCACCGAGTACCTGCAGCAGCAGGTCGCCATCGTGCTGGACTCCCAGGTGCTCTCCGCCCCGGTGATCCGCGAGGCCACCCCGGTGGGCTCGGCGACCTCGATCACCGGAGACTTCACCCTGGAGGAGGCGCAGGCGCTGGCGAACAACCTGCGCTACGGCGCGCTGCCGCTGAGCTTCGCCGGCGAGGACGGCGAATCCGGGGGCACCGCCACCACCATCCCGGCCAGCCTCGGCGCGGCCTCGCTGACCGCCGGCCTGGTCGCCGGGCTCATCGGCGTGCTGCTCATCGTGGTCTACGCCCTGGTGCTCTACCGGGGCCTGGGCGCGATCTCCCTGGTCTCCCTCGCCGCCTCCGGGGCGATGGTCTACGGGGTGCTCATCCTGCTCGGCCGGTGGATCGGCTACAGCCTGGATCTCGCCGGCATCGCCGGGATCGTGATCTCGATCGGCACCACCGCGGACTCCTTCATCGTCTTCTTCGAGCGGATCAAGGACGAGATCCGCGACGGCCGGACCTTCCGCTCCGCGGTGCCGCACGCCTGGCGCCGCGCCAAGCGCACCATCTGGTCCGGCAACTTCGTCTCCATCATCGCCGCGGTGGTGCTCTACGTGCTCGCCGTCGGCGACGTCAAGGGCTTCGCCTTCACCCTGGGCCTGTCCACCGCCTTCGACATCATCACCGCCTTCCTGGTCACCGCGCCGCTGGTCATCCTGGCCTCCCGGAAACCCTGGCTGGCGAAGCCGTCGATGAACGGCTTCGGGTCGGTGATGGCCCTGGCGCGCACCCGGCGCGGGGCGGGGGAGACCCTGCCCGGCGACGTCGACGCCCCCCGAACCGCCTCCCGGAAGGAGAGCTGACATGGCCGAGCCCACCACCACCGGGACCGGGGCGGTCGCCCCGCAGGACTCGTTGCGCGGCCGGCAGGCCGGCGGCGTGCTCACCCGCCTCTACACCGGCGCCGGCGGGGTCGACATCGTCGGCCGCTCGCGGCGCTGGTTCACCATCGCCGCCGCGGTGATCGTGATCGCCCTCGCCGCGATCGCGATCCGCGGCTTCAGCCTGGGCATCGACTTCGAGGGCGGCACCCGGATGACCATGCCCGCCGGGCAGGTCGCCGAGGAGGCCGCCGAGGAGGTGTTCACCGACGCCACCGGGGTGGTCCCGGAGCAGGTGCAGATCATCGGCTCCGGGGAGGGCCGGGTGCTGGAGATCACCTCCACCCGGCTCAGCGAGGCCGAGATCGGCGACGCCCGGGAGGCCCTGTTCGAGGAGTTCTCCCCCGTCGACGCCACCGGCGCGCCCAGCCCGGACACCATCGGCGACTCCACCGTCTCCGAATCCTGGGGCAGCTCCATCACCGAGCGGATGCTCATCGCCGCGGTGGTCTTCCTGGTCCTGGTCTTCGGCTACATCACCCTGCGCTTCGAGCGGGATATGGCGATCGCGGCGATCGCGGGCCTGCTCGTCGACGGGGTGGTGATCCTGGGCTGCTACTCGCTCACCGGGCTGCAGGTCTCCCCGGCCACGGTGATCGGCCTGCTCACCGTGCTGTCCTTCTCCCTCTACGACACCGTGGTGGTCTTCGACAAGGTGGAGGAGAACACCGCCGGCTTCGCCGGGTCCACCCGCCGCTCCTACCCGGAGCTGGTGAACCTGGCGGTCAACCAGTCCATCATGCGCTCCATCAACACCACCGTGTCCACCTTGCTGCCGGTGGCCGCGCTGCTGCTCATCGCGGTGTGGGCGCTGGGCGTGTCCACCCTGGCGGACCTGGCGGTGATCCAGTTCATCGGCATCATCGAGGGCACCTTCTCCTCGATCTTCCTCGCCGCGCCGATCCTGGTGGCCCTGAAGTCCCGGCAGCGCAAGTACCGCGAGCACGCCACCCGGGTGGCGGCCGCCCGCGCCGGGGAGGACCCGGACGCCGCGGAATCCGCCGCGGCGGCCGAGGCCGCGCCCGCCGCCGGGGCGCCGCGCGCCGGCATCGACCCGGCCCCGGGCGCGGGCGAGTCCGGACCCCTGACCTGGCGGCCGGGCGGGCGCTGACGCCGGGGTAACGTGAAGGTGAGCACCGGCCCGGCCCCCCGCGGCCCCGGGGGGCACCCCCGGGCCCCGGGAACTCGACCCATGGAGGCACCCGTGACCCACGCCACCGCCCAGCAGGCCTTGTCGGATCTGATCCGGCTCGTGCCCGACTTCCCCGAGGAGGGAATCCTCTTCGAGGACCTCACCCCGGCCCTGGCCGACGCGGGGGCCTTCCGGCTCATCATCGAGGACCTCGCCGCGGCCTGCGCGGCGGTCGACGCGGAGCTCATCGCCGGCCTGGACGCCCGCGGCTTCCTGCTCGGCTCCGCGGTGGCCTACTCCATGGGCCTGGGCGTGCTCGCGGTCCGCAAGGAGGGCAAGCTGCCCCCGCCGGTGCACCGGGAGGACTACCAGCTGGAGTACGGCACCGCCGCCCTGGAGGTGCCCGCCGGCGGGATCCCGCTGGCCGGCCGCCGGGTCGCCCTCGTCGACGACGTGCTCGCCACCGGCGGCACCATGGGCGCCGCCCGGGCGCTGCTGGAGGCCTGCGGGGCGGAGGTGGTCGGGGTCGCCGCGGTGCTGGAGGTGCCCGACCTCGGTGGCCGGGGGCGCTTCCCGGATCTGCCGGTGCATGTGGTCAAGCCGGTGCGCGAGGCGGCCGCCAGGTGAACCAGGATCGTTCCGCCCGGCGCTACGGCGCCCGCCTGGCCCGCAGCCTCACCGGGGCCCGGGGCCGGGTGCGCCCGGTGCTGGAGCCGCTGGTGGCGATCCACCGGGAGGTGCACCCGCGGGCGGATCTGGCGGAGCTGCAGCGCGCCTACGACACCGCGGAGCGCCTGCACGAGGGGGTGACCCGCAAATCGGGGGAGCCCTACATCACCCACCCGCTGGCGGTGGCCACCATCGCCGCCGAAATCGGCATGGACACCACCACGCTCATCGCGGCGCTGCTGCACGACACCGTGGAGGACACCGACTACTCCCTGGAGCAGCTCACCGCCGACTTCGGCCCCGAGGTGGCCCGGCTGGTGGACGGGGTGACCAAGCTGGACAAGGTGGCGCTGGGCTCCGCGGCGGAGGCGGAGACGGTGCGCAAGATGATCGTGGCGATGAGCCGCGACCCGCGGGTGCTCGTGATCAAGGTCTGCGACCGGCTGCACAATATGCGCACCATGCGCTTCCTGCCCCCGGAGAAGCAGGCGAAGAAGGCCCGGGAGACCCTCGAGGTGATCGCCCCGCTGGCGCACCGGCTGGGCATGGCCAGCGTGAAATGGGAGCTGGAGGACCTCTCCTTCGCCATCCTGCACCCGAAGAAGTACCAGGAGCTGGTGCGCCTGGTCGCCGACCGGGCCCCGCAGCGCGACAAGTACCTCGCCGAGGTCTGCGAGGAGGTCACCGCCTTCCTGCGCAAATCGCATATAGCCGCCGAGGTGCAGGGCCGGCCCAAGCACTACTGGTCGATTTACCAGAAGATGATGGTGCGCGGGCACCAGTTCGACGAGATCTTCGACCTGGTGGGCATCCGGATCCTGGTGGACACTGACGCGGACTGCTATTCCGCGGTCGGCGCGGTGCACACCCTGTACCAGCCGATGCCGGGCCGGTTCAAGGACTACATCTCCGCGCCCCGGTTCGGGGTGTACCAGTCACTGCACACCACCGTCATCGGCTCCTCGGGCAAACCCCTCGAGGTGCAGATCCGCACCCGGGAGATGCACTTCAACGCCGAGTACGGGATCGCCGCGCACTGGCGGTACAAGGAGACCAAGGGCTCCCACTCCGGGGACTCCCACGAGGTGGAGCAGATGGCCTGGATGCGCCAGCTGCTGGACTGGCAGCGCGAGGCCGCCGACCCCAACGAGTTCCTCGACTCCCTGCGCTACGACCTGGCCACCAACGAGATCTTCGTGTTCACCCCCAAGGGGGACGTGATCACCCTGCCCGCGGAGGCCACCCCGGTGGACTTCGCCTACGCGGTGCACACCGAGGTCGGGCACCGCTGCATCGGGGCGAAGGTCAACGGGAAGCTGGTCGCCCTGGAGTCCCCGCTGAAGACCGGGGACCGGGTGGAGGTGTTCACCTCCAAGGACACCCACGCCGGGCCCTCCCGGGACTGGCAGTCCTTCGTGCGCACCCCCCGGGCGAAGGCGAAGATCCGGCAGTGGTTCGCCAAGGAGCGCCGCGAGGAGGCCCTGGAGGCCGGCCGGGACGCCCTGGCCGCGGAGGTGCAGCGCGGCGGGCTGCCGCTGCACCGCCTGTTCACCCCGCAGTCCATGCAGCAGATCGCCGCCGAGCTGAACTACCCGGACATCGACGCCCTCTACACCGCGATCGGCGAGGGCACGGTGCGCCCCGGCCACGTCACGAACCGGCTGATGGCCCAGTTCGGCTCCCGCGACGACGCCGAGGACCAGCTCGCCGCGCGCACCCCGCTGTCCAAGATGCAGGCCCCCGCCAAGCGGGCCCGCGCCGACGGCGCCGGGGTGCTCGTCGAGGGCAGCGCGGACATGATGGCCAAGCTGGCGAAATGCTGCACCCCGGTGCCCGGGGACCGGATCTTCGGGTTCGTCACCCGCGGCGGGGGAGTGTCGGTGCACCGCACCGACTGCACCAACGCGGCGAAGCTGCGGGCCGAGCCGCAGCGGATCATCGGCGTGGAATGGGCCGCGGAGGCCCCGGGCGCGGTGTTCACGGTGACCATCCAGATCGAGGCCCTGGATCGGCACGGGCTGCTCTCCGAGATCACCCGCACCATCTCCGACCAGAAGGTGTCGATCCTGTCGACCTCCTCGCACGCCTCGGCGGACCGGGTGGCCACGATGCGCTTCACCTTCGAGGTCTCCGACACCAAGCAGCTGGGCTACGTGATCTCGGTGCTGCGCGGGATCGAGGGCGTCTACGACGTCTTCCGGGTCACCAGCGGCGGCTGAGCCCCCGGCACCGGGGAACGCCGGCGGCCCCGGGGGAGCACCCCCCGGGGCCGCCGGCGTTCCGGGCGGGCGCGGCCCTAGGAGACGGTGGCCTCGCGGATGCGGACCTCCTCGGCCGGGGCCCCGTCGCCGCCGCCGTCGGCGACGCCCTTGTCGCCCACGGCCCGCACCGTGGCCAGGCCGGTGTCGTCCATCCGGCCGATCACCGAGTAGTTCGGCGGCAGGGTGCCGTCGGCGTAGTTGAGGAAGAACTGGCTGCCGTTGGTGTCCGGGCCGCTGTTCGCCATCGCGATGGAGCCCTCCGGGTACACCACGGTCTGCCCGGCCCCGGCCTCGGAGCCGTCCACCGGGTACTCGTCGGCGAAGCGGAAGCCCGGCCCGCCGGTGCCGCTGCCGGTGGGGTCCCCGCACTGCAGCACGTTGAGTCCGCCGGTGGTCAGCCGGTGGCAGACCGTGTCATCGAAGTAGCCGGATCGCGCCAGGTGCTCGATGGCGTGCACCGCGCAGGGCGACAGGGACCGGTCCAGCACCATCGGGATCTCCCCGGCGGAGGTGGCCAGGGTGACGGTGACCTCCCCGGTGGCGGGCACCTCGGCGCCGTCGGGGGCGGCGACCTCCTTGGCCGCGGCCCCGTCCTCGACGTAATCGCAGGTGACGGTGTCCGGCAGCGCCTCGGCGCGGACCAGGGACAGCGGTTCGACGCCCTCGTCGGCCGGGTCGGTCACCGGGGTGGTGGACTCCGCCTCGACCTCCTCGTCCTCCCCGCCGATGGTGGTGAGGAACCAGATCCCGCCGACGATGACCACCAGGATCGCCAGGGTGGCGGCCACCACGCCCAGCGGCTTGGTCTTCTCGGCCCGCTCGCGCTTGCGCAGTTCGCGCTCGAGGTTCCTCATCGCCTCGCGGCGCCGTTGCTCGTTCCCGGCCACGTGGTGCCCGCCTTCCGATCGTCGGTGTGTCGCTGAAGAATACCGGTCCGGTACCGCGCCCATTATGCCCGGCGCGGCCGCCGGGGCGGACCCGGCGCGCCCCTTTCGTGGACAATGGCCCCCATGAGCATCGAGATCATCGGATTCGCGGCCGGGCCGCTGCAGACCAACTGCTACCTCGTCACCGGGGTCGCCGCCGACCCGGAGGCCGGCGCCGGGGCCCCCGCCCGGCCCTGCATCGTGATCGACCCGGGCATGGGCGCCGCGGCGCGGGTGCGCGAGCTGTGCGCCGAGCACGGCCTGGCCCCGGAGGCGGTGCTGCTCACCCACGGGCACATCGACCACACCCGGGACAGCACCGAGGTGCAGCGCGAGCACGGCGCGCCGGTGCGGATCAACGCCCACGACCGCTTCATGGTGGCCAACCCCGTCATCGGGGCGGGGCTGAACCTGGGCGCCATGTTCAACGTCGCCGCGATGGATCCGCCCGAGGACCCGGGGGACCTGCCCGACGGGGCGGAGCTGGCCCTCGCCGGGCTCACCGTGCGGGTCAGCCACGCCCCCGGGCACTCCCCGGGCAGCGTCATGCTGCGCGTGGCCGACGGGGCCGAGGAGGTGCTCTTCACCGGGGACGTGCTCTTCGCCGGCTCCATCGGGCGCACCGACCTGCCCGCCTCGGATCCGGCGGCGATGCTGGCCAGCCTGCGGGATCGGGTGCTGCCGCTGCCCGACGGGCTGCCCATCCTGCCCGGGCACGGCCCCGGCTCGACGATCGGGGCGGAGCGGGCGGGCAACCCCTTCCTGGCCCAGGTGCGCTAGCCGGGTAGTCTTGCCCGGGTGAGCGAGCAGACGACGCAGCGGTTCCGGCCCTTCCACGCCCCCAAGGGGGTGCCCGACTACGTGCCCCCGGCCTCGGCCGAGTTCGAGGCGGTGCGCGACACCTGGGTGCGCCGCGCCCGGCTGGCCGGCTACTCGCCGGTGGAGCTGCCCGTGTTCGAGGACACCGGCCTGTTCGCCCGGGGGGTGGGCGAGTCCACGGACGTGGTGAGCAAGGAGATGTACACCTTCGCCGACCGCGGGGGCCGCTCCGTCACCCTGCGCCCGGAGGGCACCGCCGGGGTGATCCGGGCGGTGATCGAGCACAACCTGGACCGCGGCCAGCTGCCCGTGAAGCTGTCCTACGCCGGGCCCTTCTTCCGCTACGAGCGGCCCCAGGCGGGCCGCTACCGGCAGCTGCAGCAGGTCGGCGTGGAGGCCGTCGGGGTCGACGACCCGGCCCTGGACGCGGAGGTGGTCGCCCTGGCGGAGGCCTGCTTCCGCAGCATCGGGCTCACCGGCTACCGCCTGGAGCTGACCAGCCTCGGCGACGAGGGCTGCCGGCCCGCCTACCGGGCGAAGCTGCAGGAGTTCCTGCTGCGGTTGCCCCTGGACGAGGAGACCCGGCGGCGGGCGCAGCTCAACCCGCTGCGGGTGCTCGACGACAAGCGCCCGGAGGTGCAGGAGATGCTCGCCGAGGCGCCGCTGATGCTGGACCACCTCTCCGCGGACTGCCGGGCCCATTTCGAGACCGTCACCGGGCTGCTCGAGGACATGGGCATCGCCTACACCATCAACTCCCGGATGGTCCGGGGCCTGGACTACTACACCAAGACCTGCTTCGAGTTCGTGCACGACGGGCTCGGCGCCCAGTCCGGGATCGGCGGCGGCGGCCGCTACGACGGGCTGATGGCGCAGCTCGGCGGCCAGGAGGTCTCCGGGGTGGGCTTCGGCCTGGGCGTGGACCGGGCGGTGCTGGCCCTGGCCGCCGAGGGCGTCACCGCCGGGGAGGCCTCCCGGGTGGACGTGTTCGGGGTGCCGCTGGGCGCGGCCGCCGCCGCCCGGATGGCGGTCCTGGTCAACCGGCTGCGCGATGCCGGGGTGCGCGCGGACATGGCCTACGGCGGCCGGGGGCTCAAGGGCGCGATGAAGGCCGCGGACCGGGCCGGCGCCCGCTACGCCCTGGTGCTCGGCGACGCGGAGCTGGACCGCGCGGAGGTGCAGCTGAAGGACCTCGCCGAGCACGGCCAGCGGCCGGTGCCCCTCGATGAGGTCGTCGCCCTGCTCGCCGGGCGGGTGGGCCGATGATCGCCGATGCGGTGCGCGCCGCCGTGGACGGCTCGCTCACCGGCTCCGATGACCTCCTCGGCGCCCTGCACGCCCCCGAGCCGGTGCGCGCGGCGGTGGGCTATCTGCAGGGCTGGTACCTCGGCGCGGCCAATGACCTCATCGCCATCCTCGGCGGCGCCCCGCCGGTGTAGCGCTCAGGCCGCCCGGGGCGCGGCGACCGCGCGGATCGCGCGCACCGCGACATCCCCGGCGTCCGCCCCGGCGGGCAGCCCCGCCGCGGCCCGCCGGGCGGCGGCCAGCGCCGCCGCCGGCTCCGCCCCGTGCACCGTGGCCAGGCCGGCCGCCGCCATCGCGGCGGCCCGCTCCGGCTCCGGGGCCGTGGCCCACACCGCGCCCGCGCCGGCGGCGGCGAGCAGGAACTCGTGCGCGGCCGCCCGGCGCGGCCCGGCCGGCCCGCCCAGGCCGTGGTGCAGCACCGCGGGCAGCACCCCGCAGCAGGAGTTGCCCCCGCAGGCCACCACCCGGCCGCCGGCGGCGTTCTCCTCGCTGACCGCCAGGGCGTAGAGCCGCACCCAGTCCAGCCCGGCCCCGCCGGCCCCGGCCCCGCGGAGCAGCCCGTCGAGCAGCCCCGGCGCCCGGGGGCTGACCCCGGCCGGGCCCACCCGGCGGCTCAGCCCCGCCGCCACCGATTCGCGCATCACCGCCCACACGTCGTCGAGATGCGCCGCCGCGGAATCGGGGTCCCCGGTGCGCGCGGCATGCGCGGCGGCCACCGCCCCGGCCAGGGAGCCGGCCAGCCGGGCCCGGTCCAGCAGCTCCCCGGCGTCGGGGAGCGCGGTCGGCGGGGCGGTGGGCCGGCGTCCCGCGAGCTCCCCGGCGGAGAGCACCCGGCCATCGGCGCGGCAGTGCAGCACGATCCCCGGCGCCGGGGCGTCGCCGCGGGCCAGGGGCAGCCGGAGGACCAGCCCGTCGGGCACCACCGGCAGCTCCGCGGGGTCGCGCCGGATCCGGTAGCGCACCCCGGCGACCGAGCCCTCGGCGGGGATCGGGGCGCCGAGCACCGGGGCCTCGGCGGCGGTGACCGTGCGCGGATCCCGGCCGGCCAGGCCCAGCAGCACCGCCCGCCCCGGCCCCCGGCCGAGCGGCACCCGGGCCAGCCGGCCGCGCAGCGCCACCTCCACCAGGTCTCCGGGCCCGGGGCGGGCCGCGGCGGCGAAGCGGGCCGCCGCCGCCATCGGGGCGACCGCGTCGAGCAGGTGCGGGCCCGGCCCGATGCGGTAGATGTCCTCCAGGCAGACGGTCATGGCCGCAGGATATTCCCGCAGGTCACCCCGTGGGTTTCCCCCGTGTTTCGGGAGCGTGAAACCCCCGCGGCGCACCAGTGGTGCCGCCGCCCGGCTCGCCGGGGGCGGGTGGCAGGATGGGGGCCATGGCCACCGTGGGCGCCGGCCGGGCGCGGATCCTCGCCGGGCTGGCCGCGATCGCGGCCGGCACGGTCGCGGCGATGGCCGCCGCCGGGGCGCTGCTGCCGCAGCTCCTGGACGCCCCCGCGGAGCCGCCGCGGCCCGGCGCCGGCTACGTCAACCCGGCCGCGGACGGCACCTGCACCCTCGGCTTCCTCGCCGAGGACCCCGCCGGCCGGCGCGGTTTCCTCACCGCCGGGCACTGCGGATCGGTCGGCGACGCCGCCCTGGTGCCCGGCCGCCTCGGCGGCTGGACCAGGATCGGGGAGTTCACCTTCGCCGCGGGCGGCTCGCAGTGGGCCGATGAGCTCGACCTCGGCTTCATCGCCCTCGACGACCCCGCCGGCGGCGAGCCCGGGATCGCGGACCCGGCGGGGCCGGGGGAGGCCGGCGCCGCGCCCGGGCGGGTGCTCGCCCCGGCGGAGCTGGCCGCGCGGCGGCCCCGGCTGTGCTTCACCGGGCAGCGTTCCGGGCGCAGCTGCGGGCCGATGACCGCCCTGGTCGGGCGGGAGGGCTCCGACGTCGCCTTCGCCGCGGCGGCGATCCGCGGCGACTCCGGCTCCCCGGTGTACCTGGAGCGGCCCGGGCGGGCCCCGGCGGCGGTGGGGCTGCTCTCCGGGGTCTCCGAGGAGGGCCCGGCGCTGTCCTTCGCCGAGCTCCTCGCCGGCCCGGCCGCCGCGGCGGCGGGGTTCCGGGTGGTGCTGGGCTAGGCGCCCGCCCCCGGCCCGGCCGCCCGCCGGGAGCGCTCCGCGGGGGTGTCCCCGAAACCGTCGTGGTCGTCGTCGCTGAGGTTGAGCTTGCCGCGGAAGGAGTCGTGCGCGGTGGGCTTGGCCACCAGCGGCGCCCGGGAGCCGGTGTTGAACACCAGGTTGAGCACGATGGCGGCCACGGAGCCGATCACGATGCCGGAGGACAGGAAGGTCTGCGCCCAGTCCGGGGTGCCGGCGAAGAGCCCCGGGCTCACCGCGGGCAGCAGGCCCAGCGCCAGGGGCACGGCGACGACGATGATGTTGGATTCGGTGAAGCGCACCGTGGACAGGGTGCGCACCCCGGAGGCGGCGACCATGCCGAACAGGGCCAGGCCCGCCCCGCCGAGCACCGGGGCCGGGATCGCGGCGACCAGGGCGGCGGTCTTCGGGATGAGGCCGAGCACCACCAGCATCCCGCCGGCGGCGGCGGTCACCCAGCGCGATTTCACGCCCGTGATCGACAGCACCCCGATGTTCTGCGCGAAGGCGGTGTACTGGAAGGTGTTGAACACCCCGCCGAGCACGGTGGCCGCGCCATCGGCGCGCAGGGTGTCCGCGATCCGGCGGTCGTCGACCTCGGCGCCGGTGATTTCGCCGATGGCGAGCACGTCCCCGGTGGCCTCCACCATGGTGACCAGGCTGACGATGCACATGGCGAACACGGCGGCGGGCACGAACTGGGGCAGCCCGAAGAAGAAGGGGGTGGTCAGGCCGAACACGGGGGAGTCCTGGGTCTCGGTCCAGTCCACCATGCCCAGCGGGATGCACAGCGCCAGGCCGGTGAGCATGCCCACCAGCACCGCGATCCGGGACAGCCAGGCCGGCCCCCAGCGCTCGATGACGATGATGAGCGCCAGCACGAAGGCGGCGATGGCGAGATTGCGGGGGGCGCCGTACTCGGCGGTGCCCTTCACCGCGGCCCCGCCGCCGACCCAGTCGGCGGCCACCGGCATCAGGGTGGTGCCGATGATGAGCAGCACGGTGCCGGTGACCAGGGGCGGGAACAGCCGCAGCAGGGAGGCGAACAGCGGGGCGAAGGCCATCATGAACAGCCCGGAGGCGATCACCGCGCCGTAGATGGCGGGCACCCCGTAGGTGCCGCCGATGGCGACCATCGGGATCGCGGCGGAGAAGGTGCAGCCCTGGATCAGCGGCAGCCGCACCCCGAAGCGCCAGATGCCCACCGACTGCACGACGGTGGCGATGCCGGCGACGAAGAGGTCCGCGGCGATGAGGTGCGGGATGTCCGAGGGCTGCATCCGGCCGGCCTCGACCAGCGCCCAGCCGACGAAGAGCGGCACCGCCACCGCGCCGGCGTAGGCGGCCAGGACATGCTGGAAGCCGAGCAGCAGCAGCCTGCCGTGGCCCGGGTATTCGTTGACGGGATGGTCTGGGCCCTCCGGGGCGCGGGTCATGGTGCTCACCCGGGCATCGTATCCGCCCGGCGGGCCCGCCCGCCGGGCCCGGGCCGATCCCGGCGCTCCCCCCGGGGGTGGCCGCGGCGCCGGCGCCCCGCGGCTCAGCCGGCGGTCAGGCTGAGCGCCTCGTACATCGCGGGCAGATCCCCGCCGCCGACCACCCGCAGCGGCTTCTGCCCGGCCCGGCCGTGCTCGGTGACCACCAGCGCCCGGGGCAGCCGGCCGTCGGCGCCGGGCCGGGTGAGCAGCCGGGCGGCCTCGGCGACGGTGATGTCCCGGGGCACCAGCACCGGGATCTCCTCGTGCCCGGCGTGGCCGAGCACCTCGGCGACGGTGCGCGCGCCGAGCCTGCCGTCCGCGCCGAGGTCGGCGGCCACCCAGCGGGCCACCGCGTCGGTGGTGAGCAGGCCCACGCAGGAGCCGTCCTCGTACACCGGGAACTGGGAGTAGGTGGTCTCCCGGAGCAGGGCGTGGATCCGGTCCACCGGGTCGTCCGGGGCGACGGTCACCGGGTCCCGGCGCTCCAGCACCCCCAGCACGGTCGGCGGATCGACGAGGATCCCGGCCAGCCGGCGGATCTCGGCGACGGTCTCCGGCAGCGGGTCCGCGATCGGGCGGCCGTCCCGGTACTCGCCGTGCGCGATGGCGTTGCGCAGCCGGGCGAAGGCGACCAGGGCGCGTTGCTGGCGCTCCGGCAGCCGGCCCCGCTCATGCAGCTCGTTGACCATCCAGGTGAAGCCGACATGGCGCTTCCCGTCGAGTTCGCGGCGCAGATGCCGCTCGATCTCGTTGAAGGCCGCCAGGAAGGCGGTGGCGCGGTCCCCGGGCTGCTCCTGCGTGGTCATGGCCGCCATAGTAGGCGCCGCTCAGCGGTAGGCGCCGCGGCCCAGGGTGTCGCAGGAGGCCATCCGGCCGCTGCGGTAGCCGGCGAGGAAGGCCTCCCGGCGCTGCTCCGAGGAACCGTGCGTCCAGGCGTCCGGGTTGACCCCGCGGCCGGAGTGGCGCTGGATGGAGTCGTCCCCGATCGCCCGGGCGGTCTCCACGGCCTGCGCGACCTGGGCGTCGGTGAGCGGCTCCAGGATCGCCTCCGGGCCCTTGTCCGCGTAATGCGCCCAGATCCCGGCGTAGCAGTCGGCCTGCAGCTCGATCTTCACCGCATCGGAGTCCGCGCCGGGGTTGCCGTAGTCGGAGCGGCCCAGGGTGCCCTCCAGGTTCTGGATGTGGTGGCCCACCTCATGGGCCACCACGTACTGCTGGGCCAGCGGCCCGTCGCTGCCGCCGAGCCGGACCAGGGTGTCGAAGAAGGAGGTGTCGAAGTAGCCGGTGCGGTCGGCGGGGCAGTAGAACGGCCCGGTCGCCGCCTCCGCGGCCCCGCAGCCGGTGGACACGCTGCCCTGGAACAGCGCCAGCTCCGGGGCCTGGTACTCGATCCCGGCCTGGGCGGGCAGCTGCTCGGCCCACACCCGGTCCAGGGAGATCCCGGTGAACTCCACCCGGCAGTCGGCCCGCCGGTTGGCGTCCGCCCCGGTCTCGCAGGGATCCGCCCCGGCCTCCTGCCGGGCCTCCGGCGCCGGCGCCGGCCCGCCGCCGTCCCCGGCGAGCATCGCGGGATCCCCGCCGAGCATGATGAACAGGCCGACCAGGAGCAGCCCGCCGAGGCCGCCGCCGACGGCGATCCCGCCGCGGCGGGGGCCGCCGCCGGCGCGGCGCACCCGGGCGCCGCTCTTCCGGAAATCCGACTTGAAGGTCATGGCCGCCAGTATCCCACGGCCGCCGGCCGGCGCCGCGGCGACGCCGCCCCGGGCGGGGCGGCGCGGGCGGATGGGGGTAGACTTCGGGCACCGTACGCCCGGCGGGGCCCGCCGGCGACCCAAGGAACCGTCCCATCCCGACCCCTGGAAGGACCACGCAGTGCTGCGTACCCATCTCGCCGGAGAGCTCCGCGCGGAGCAGGCCGGACAGACCGTCACCCTCACCGGATGGGTGGCCCGCCGCCGCGATCACGGCGGCGTCATCTTC